>CAZEWR010000021.1:0-42702 GCA_964516175.1 uncultured Fimbriimonas sp.
CCGCGTTCACGTACACCATCGTCGGACCCGGCGCGTCCAGGCCCGCCGTCGTCACAATCACCGCGTCGTTCACGTTCGCGACCGCGAAGCGGAAGAAGTCCTGCGTGATCTGCCCGATCGGAAAGGGACGGTCCTGTTCGCGTTGAGGGCTCGCTTCGGGCACTGACCCTATTGTACGGCGCTTTAAGGGAGGCCGTTCGCGCGATCGATCCACCGTTCCGCGAGCCCGACGACGGCCCGCTTGTACGCGACGTAGTCGATGGGCTTCACCGCGTACGCCGAGGCTCCCGCCGCGAGGCACGCCGCCTCGTGGGCCTTCCACGCGGAGTTCGCGAACACCACGAGCGGAAGGTCGGCGTGGCGCGGCTCCGCGCGCGTGCGCCTCACCAGCTCCTCGGGTTCGGTTCCCCGCAGGTCGCACAGGACGAGATGGAAGGCGGGGGGCGGGGGAGGCGGCGAGAGCAGGCCCAGCGCGGCGAGGGCGTCGGGAAGGGTGCGGACCACCACCGTCTCCAACGGTTTTCCCCACGCGCGCAAAGCCCGCAGAGTGGCCGCCTCGTCGTCGGGGGCATCCTCGACGACGAGCGCGCGAAAACGACTCTCGGACATCGGACGTGAGACGAGACCCGCCCGCGACCCGTTCGTCCCAAAAGTGAAAAGCCCTTTCAAAAAGGGACGCGGCGCGAGGGTTTACGCGGCGCCGAGCCAGCGGTGCGCCAAGCCGCAGACCTGCTCGCCGTAGGCCTTGAAATCGATCGGCTTCACCGCGTACTCGGACGCCCCCAGGGCGAGGCAGCGGCGGGCGTCCTCGGGCTCGGTGGACGAGCTCAGCACCACGAACGGCACCGCCGCGAGCCGCGCGTCGGCGCGCGCCTGCCGCAGGAGCTCGTCGCCCCGCACGCGCGGCATCTTCAGGTCGGAGAGCACGAGGTCGGGCGTCCAGGGGTCGCCGCCCTCGAGACCCAGCGCGCGACGCGCCTCTTCCCCGTCGCGCGCCACGCGCACGTCCACCGCGAGGTCGCAGCGTCGTAGCGCGCGCAGGGTGACCGCCTCGTCGTCGGAGTTGTCCTCGACGACGAGGACGCAAAAGGGGTTAGGCTCGTTCGACATGTTGGGAGACGGGGCTATCCCGCCGGGAAAGCATATCTACGCCGAGCCCCCGCACGCTATCCGTAGAACCACGGGGCTTCCTCCGAAAGGGTCGAAAGTCCCCTTCGCACGTCCCGAGGGGTTTTGGGCCTCTCGCGCTCGACCGGGTCCGTTCAGGCCGGGTTAGAATGCGACGATGCGTTGGCGCCACGCGTACGCCGTCTACGACGTCCGCCCGAAGGACGGGGACGGCCGAGCCCGCCCGAAGGGCAAGGAAGTCGAGAAGGAGCGCCTCGTCAAGTGGTGGGACACCAAGGAGGGCGACCGGGAGACGACGCTCGAAAAGCCGGAAGAGTTCTTCCGGACCGTGCTCGATCTCGCGTCGAGGGACGGGTGGGGGTTCGCCGCGAAGGACACCTACACCTTTATCTTCAAGAAGCCCGCCGACTAGCCTTACTTTGACCGAGGGCCGAGTCCGCCGATCGGCTCCTTCCACGCCGAGCCGCGGACGGCGATCGGGCGGTCGCGCGACCCGCGCCGCGTCCACCCTTCGTAGAATTGCGGGGTTGGCGCCGATCTCCGCCCTCTCGTCCGAGGGACGTGGCGACCGGCGCGGTTCGTGCCGTACGCTTTGAAACGTCCTCGAATGGGACGATCATTGGGTCCGTCAGAGACCCGTCAGGCGATCCTCCGCCCGGCCTCGCGAAGCACGCGGCCGGGCCTTTTTTTCGTCTCCTGACGAAAAAACGGCCCGGCCTCTTTCGTGAAGCCGAGGCCGAGTCCTCGAATGGTATCCCACTCTAAGCGGCGGGCTTGGTTCTATGTTGAACGAATGTGGATTCGATAGTCAAGTTTAAAGCGTTATCTTTTCAGGAACCCTCTCCCTTCACGTCGGGCGAAACCTCCAGGCGGAGAGGGCGTCATCCTTTCTCGGCGGCCTTTTAGCGATCCCGCCGCGACCGGGCCGCGCGCCGCCGCTTCAGGGCGAGAAGGGCGAAGGGCAGGGCGGCCACGGGGCCCGGGACGGCGGACGCCGCGACGATGTTGCCCGGACCGCCGATCGAGCTCGTAAAGCTTCCCGTCACCCCGTTGACGGACGTGGTGAACACGAAGTCGTAGGTCCTGCCCGCGACGAGATCGTAGCTGAAGTAGGCGTTCTTGCTGAAGCGTCGGTCGTCGTTCGCGATCAGGACGTTCGCGAGCGGATCGTAGGGGTTCAGGGCGCCCCGGTACAGAGCGGCGAAGTCGTCAAACGACGAGTCGTTGACGAAGTCGTAGCGGCCCGAGACGTCGACCTGGAAGAAGAACTCGGAGTAGAAGACGCTCGTCCCTTCGTTGGACAGCGCGCCCGGCGCCACGACGACGTTGGCGACGGGCCGGTTGAAGGTCGGACTGGACGAGGTGAGCTCGCCGGAAAAGTCGAAAGATCCGGCCCGCGCCACCAAGGAGGCGGAGACGAGCAAGACGAGCGAGAGCGGCTTGAGGAGGACGATCTTCATGGGGAAACCTCTGCGTTTACGCTAAAGCCATTCTACAGCGCCCCTGCCGTCGCCGACGTCGGAAGATCCCGAGGGCCGCGCTTCCCCAGGAGGGGGTGCGTCCGGGCGGAGATCGAGACCGCCGCGAGGGCTCACGGCACTCCTTTCGAGATCATGCTCGACGCGTACAAGACGGGGCAGAAGGCGATCGAGAGCCCACCGAGAACGCGATGCGTGGATCCACCGTTCGACCTTTACGCATATCGAGGCTCGGTTTCTGGAAACCGGGTCGCTCCGTTCATTCCTGACTTTACGGTCATGTACGATAGGCGTCGGAGCCCGCCGCCAGAGCGGGCACGAAGCGAATGGATCTCTCCCCCTTCCTGCGGATCCGCAGGTGGGGCTTTTTTTCGGCGCTTCCACCGTCCTCTGGCCTCTCGCCGGCTGAGAGCCCTCGCCCGAGAGGAAGCCGGTCGAGGGGCGGTCGGTGTTCTGCGCCTCCCTTCCTGGCTCTTCGGCGCGCGGCGGCCCTGGTCTTCGGAGCGGCAGAGGAAGGTCGAGGCCGCCCACGCACCGACCTTTAATTTCACTAAGAAACAAGAATACGAAAATATCAGCGGAACGTAGACGGCGGCAGGTCGAGAACCGGTCACAAGGGGTGTACATTGACCTTCGCGAACTATCACGAAACCATGCAACACCTCGCGCTCCGACCTATATCGCTTCTCGTCCTCCTCGCCGCCGCTTCGGCGTCCCAGGCCAACATCCTCGTCAACGGCAGCTTCGAGCAACCCGGCTACGCGACCGAGACCACCTCGATCCCCGGCTGGACGGCGACCGCCGGACTGATCGAGGTGGGAACCCCCGGCGCCTACGGCGTCACGGGGCAGGACGGCACGCACGTGGTCGAGCTCGACGCGGAGGGCAACTCGACGATCCAGCAGACGTTCAGCCTGGGGACCGCGACCGCGCTCAACGTGTCGTTCCTCTACGCCGCGCGCCGGTTCAGCGGGGGCTCGACGAACGACTTCGACGTGCTCCTGAACGGCGTCGTCGTAGCCTCGCTGCGCGACCTGACGGACAACCGGATGCGAACGTACACGCTCTACGGGATGGGCGTCGCCGGAACGAACACGATCGGCTTCGCCGCCGTGGGCCGAAGCGACACCGTCGGAGGCATCGTCGACGCCGTGAACGTCTCCGCCGTCCCCGGCCCCGTGGCCGCCCTGCCCTTCGCCCTGATGGCCCTGAAGCGCCGCAAGCGCGCCTGACGGAACGAGCCCACGAAGGGCCGCGCTTCCCAAACGGAGGCGCGGCCCCCTTCATCGACGCCCTTCCTCGTCTTTGTCGGGGCCCGTGCAGCGGGTTCCTGCGGCTTCGTCGGCAAGATCGGAGCCGTCGCGGAATATACGCGGAATGTAGACAGGGGTGGCTCTAAAAGGCCCGCACAATGGGCGCGGCGTTTGCCACCTACCATGCGAATTCTCCGCTCCGTCTCGCTCCTCGCCCTCGCCTGCGCCGCCGTGGCGTCCCAGGCCACCGTCATCGACTTCGAGAACCTCGTCAACGACGGGCCGAACGGCTTCACGCCGTACTCCAACGTCGTGTTCTCGGGAGGATTCGCGTTCGCCTCCGAGGGACAGCGTTTCGCCGCGTGGAACGCGAGCGACGGCGGACAGAACTACACCGGGTCGACGGCCCTCTTCGCCGACGGGCCGAATTCCACGATCACCATGTCGCGGGTGGGCGGCGGCGCGTTCACGCTGAGCAGCATGCAGCTCGCGAACCTGTTCACCGGGACCACGAGCATGCCCCTGACGTTCACCGGAACGAAGGTGGGAGGGGGTACGGTCACGAACGAGTTCACGTTCGACGGCAGCGACGCCCTCCAGACCGACACGTTCGTCGGCTTCACGGACCTCCTGACGGTCAGCTGGGTTCAGGGCGCGGACTTCGGGAACCCCCACCAGTTCGACAACATCGACGTGACGCCGCTCTCGACCGCCGCCGTCCCCGGCCCCATGGCCGCCCTGCCCTTCGCCCTGATGGCCCTCAAGCGCCGCAAGCGCGCCTAAACTCAAAAGCCCCGCCGACCCCAAGAGGGCCGCGCTTTTCAAGAGGAGGCGCGGCCCTCTTCGTTTCAGAGACCACAACGCCACTCTCGTCGCGACGTCCGTTCGTCCGCGTCCCTCGCCTTTGTCGGGGGCGGCGTAGGGGTTCCTGCGGATTCGTCGGCAAGAAAGGAACGGTAGCGAAATATAAGCGGAATGTGAACAGAGGCGGCTCTGAAAGTCCCGCACAATGGGCGCGGCGTTTGCCACCCACCATGCGAATCCTCCGCTCCGTCTCGCTCCTCGCCCTCGCCTCGTGCGCCCTCGCCGCCCACGCCGCCCCGCACCTCATCGACTTCGAGGGCTTCGCCAGCTTCGCCCCCGTCGGCTCCGCCTACCTCGCCTCCGACGGCGTGGCGTTCGACGGCGCGCTGGTCCTCAACACGGACCTCGGCACCTTCTCCAACCCTCCCTCGGGCACCGGCGTCGCGACCGCCACGAGCGCGTTCACGATGAGCAGCGTGAACGCCCTGACCGGCAGCGTCGGCTTCTACTACGCCTCCAGCACGGGCGCGACCGTCTCCGTGTACAGCGGGCTGGCGGGGACGGGGAGCCTCCTGGGGTCGCTCGCGCTCGGCAGGACGCCCAACCCGTTCACCCAATTCCTGTCGACGTCCCTGTCCTTCGCGGGCGAGGCGCACTCCGTGGTCTTCACCACCGGATTCGGCACCGCCGGATACGACGACATCACGTTCACGTCGGCCTCCGCCGTCCCCGGCCCCGTGGCCGCCCTCCCCTTCGCCCTGATGGCGATCAGGCGCCGCAAGCGGGCCTGAGCCTTCCGCACCCACAGACCCCACGAGGGCCGCGCTTCCCGAAGAGGAGGCGCGGCCCTCTTCGTTTCAGAGACCACAACGCCACTCTCGTCGCGACGTCCGTTCGTGTGCGAGCCCGCCTCCCTCGCCTTTGTCGGGGGCGGTGTGGGGGGTTCCTGCGACATCGTCGTCAAGATCGGAACGGTCGCGAAATATAAGCGGAACGTGGACGGGGCGGTCTTGAAAAGCTCCGCACACTGTTCCTGGCTTTGCCAACTCCCATGCGACTCCTCCGCTCCGTCTCGCTCCTCGCCCTGGTTTCCGGCCCCTTCGCCGCGCAGGCCAACATCCTCGTCAACGGCTCGTTCGAGCAGCCGGAAGAGGGCGTCTTCTCGGTCCCCTCCATCCCGGGCTGGACGGCCGTCGTCGGAGGCGTCGAGGCGAGCGACGCCAGCAACTACGGCGTCACCGGACAGGACGGGGCCAAGGTCCTCGAGCTCGACGCGGAAGGCAACTCGACGATCCAGCAGACGTTCAGCCTGAAGACCGCGACCGCGCTCAACGTGTCGTTCCTCTACGCCGCGCGTCAGTACTACGAGGGCTCGACGAACGACTTCGATGTGCTCCTGAACGGCGTCGTGGTCGCCTCGCTGCGCGACCTGACCGACACGCAGATGCGGACGTACTCGTTCACCGGCGTCGGCCTGGCCGGAACCAACACGATCGGCTTCGCCGCCGTGGGCAGAAGCGACACCCTCGGGGGCATCGTCGACAACGTGACCGTCTCCACCCCCGGCCCCGTGGCCGCTCTGCCCTTCGCCCTCATGGCGATCAAGCGACGCCGCGCGGTACGAAAGTAGCCGGGTAACCCTTATAACGGAGCGGGGCGCGATAAAGGGCAGAACGCGTGCCTTTTCACCCCGCTTTGTGGTCTGTTTACCCAGGAGAGCGGACCGTAGGCACGTCCGAAAGGACGTGCCTACGGCCCTCGTGCGTGATGGCCTTCGCCCCGCGAGAGTCGCCAAAGACGCTATAGGCTGCGGTGCGTGAAACCGCGTCTCTTCGCGCCCGTCGCGCTTCTTTGTGTCGCCTCGTCCTCTCAGGCGGCCCCGGTCGTGTACTCGTTCACGTCGCGGGTGGGATCGTTCATCCTCGATCTGCCGGACCCGATCACCACGCGGACGACGTTCGTGGCGGGCTGCCCGTAAATGCAGGACCCGGCTTTCCGGTTCGTGTCCGCCCCGGGCGAGTTCTATCCGACGGGAAGCCTGTTCTTCGATCCGTTCGCCGTGGGAGCCGGCGGGGTGGCTCGGGACACGACGACGCTGACCACCGGAGGCGGCGGGATCTGCGATTTCGTGTTCGAGTTCGAGTTCGAGGACGGGGCGTTCACGAGGCTTGGAACCGACCGGGATCACTCGGGATTGCTCGGGATTGCTCGGCGAGCTTCGGGTGAACCCCGCTCCCGCTCCGATGGCCGCCCTGCCCTTCGCCCTGATCGCCCTCAAGCGACGCAAGCGCGCCTGAGATCATTCGCACGAGGGCCGCGATCGACCCGGAGGCGGTCCTCGTCAGCGCACGACGAGGGTGACCGTCCTCAGCCGAGAGGACGCGGGCAACTGGACGATCCCCGCGCGCACGTGGTAGGTGCCCGGCGTCGCGGGGGCGGTGTACGTCGCGGTTCCCCGGTCGGTCTCGTTCGGGACGACCGTACCGCCCGCCGCCCCCTCCTCCACCTCGAAGCTGAACCGATCGTAGGGGATCTCGATCGCATCGACGCGGATCGGGACGCTCCCGCCAGGGGCGAGGAAAGCCCGGCGCGGCGTCACCTCGAAACGCTCGCCGACGCCGGCGTGAAGCCCGGCGCAACCGGCGAGGAGAACGCCGAGGCCGAGAAGAACGAACGGGGCGCGAGGACAGGAATCGAGAAAGTCAAGCATCGAGGGCGCGTTTTACCGCCTTTCCCATGCCGCGCGCCGTGAGGAGCACGGCGCCGAGACCTTCGATAAGGTTTCAAGCCTTTCAGACCGACAATCCCATCCGTGCTTCTCCGCTTCGGGGCCTCCTCCGCGTCCCGCGTCCCTCTCCATCCCCGCGAGTCCGAGCGGCTCGCCGCCGTCTGCGGCCTCTGCGACCCCGAGCGGGGGCGGGACGCGCTGCTCGACCGCGTCGCGGAGAGCGCCGCCGCCCTGTTCGACGCCCCGATCGGCCTCGTGACCTTTATCGACGAGTGGGAGCAGCGCTTCGGCGGGCTCTCGGGCGCCGACTTCGAGAGCACGTCGCGCGAGGATTCCATCTGCGCGCACACCATCCTCCAGGACGGTCCCCTGATCGTGGAGGACGTCCGCGAAGACCCGCGGTTCGCGCGTCTTCCGATCGTGACCGAGGCCCCGTTCCTGCGCGCCTACTTCGGGGCGTCGGTCGTCGACGCGGGCGGTCTGCCGATCGGGAGCGTGTGCGTCCTCGACATGAAGCCCCGACCGGCGACGTTCCGGGAGATCTACGGCCTCGAGCGCCTGGCCACGAAGGTCGGCGTGATCCTGGAGACGCGAAAGCTCATGCGCGAGCTGGCCGGCGGCTCGTCGGGCGACTTCAGGACGCGGAGCCTCGACCGGCTCGACGCGATCCTGGCTCCCCTCGGCACGCCGCTCGGCGAACCGTGCCGAACGGTACGCTAGCGGTTCGTATCCTCTACGACTAAGATCGACGATCGCCACGCCCCGTTCGGCGAGGGAGCGCCGTGGAGAGGGCCGCGCCTTTTTCAGGGTCGCGCGACCGTCGCTAGGACCTCGGCTTAGCGACGGTCGGCGGCCACTTCAAGTCGAGCGGCAGCTTGAACGGGAACCGCCGCGCGACCTTCTGCAGCCTGAACCGGACGCGAAGCTCCTTCGCGTCCTTCTCCTGCCGCGCGTCGCGGTCCAGCCAGAAGTCCACCGCGATCTCGCCGTTCGCGTCGACCGAGCCGACCGATCCCGTGGTCGAACCCACGTTGGTCGTAAGACCCCAGAGTTCGACGGCGCGGGTCGGGACGTGCGGCAAAAGCCGCCGAGGATCGTACCGGATCGTCAGGGGAAGACGGCTCGTCGCCTCCGGCTGCGCCGCGAACGTCACCTCTACCCCGTCCGCGAGCGTCACGGTCTCCTCCTCGGGAACCCTCAGGAAGTAATCCGAGCGTCGCCTCGCCTCGAACGGTTGCGGAACGACCTCGACGCGCCGGAAGACGGCTTCGAACGACCGCCCCTCCACTTCCTGCGTCTCCCCGGTGAGATCGAGCCTCTCGGCGCGCCAACCCACCGGCACGGCGTTCTGGTAGGAGATCACGTCGAGTTCGTTCGGCTTAGGGTCGCTTAGGGGGGAGAAGATCGTCCCAGAACCCATCCCGGCTTTAAGGCTCGGCCTGTTCAGAACGAGGCGAACCTCCTTCCACGGCCCGGGTGGGCGAGAGAGCCGGAAGTTCGCGTCCCACGAGATCTGATCGATCCGCGGCTGGGGATCGTATTCGCGGTACGTCAGAACGGTCCGCTCGTCGGCGAGGTCCAGCCGGTACGGGCCGGCCTTCACCGATTTCGAGGTCTTAACATCCGCTTCCTTCTGCGTGGCATAGGGATCGTACGGGGGCTCCGAGGGTCTCGCGCAACCTCCCGCGAGCAGAGCGGTCGTGGCACGCCATAAGGAGGATCGAAGCCGCATCCGGCGGTTCTTACGGGCGGAGCTTCGAGAGGGTTGCCACAAGCGGCGAGAAGGCCGCCCTTTCGACCGTTATCATCCAGGGATCCGCTCTGCCGACGCCGCAAGCCCGAGAGACGTACGACGGCGAACGGTCGCGCCACCCCTTCGGGAAGCGCGGCCATCGGGGGTCGTCTAGTCGTTGTCTCAGGCCCGCTTGCGGCGCTTGAGGGCCATCAGGGCGAAGGGCAGAGCGGCCATCGGGCCGGGGACGGCGGGGCTGGCGAAGGGAGACGCCTGGAGGTCGTCGGCGACGAGAAAGTCGCCCGTGATCGACACGCTGTAGATCGCCTGCGTGGACTCGAAGCCGATAAAGCCGAGGCTCGTTCCGCTTGGAGGGACGCCGACGAGCGTGGATCCGAGCTGGACCCCGTCCTGGCCGAAGAACGTGAACGCGATGGGGCCGTTGTAGGTAGCGTTGAAGTAGCCGCCGAAGCGGGCGACGCCGGACGAGAAGGCGATCGTTCCCGTGTCGGCGTAGCTGTTGAACCCGATTCCCTTGCTTCCCGAGTGGACGTCGGCGTCGCCCAGGCCGAGACCGAAAGTCGCGTCGGTACCGGTCTCGTAGACGAGCAGGTCCGCGTGGGCCGAGGTGAGCGTCGCGAAGCCGCCCATGATCGACACGGGTTCTTGGACGAAGGAGTTCGGAACGTCGTCGTAGTTGGGGAAACCCTCGAAGCCCTCGGATCGGGAGCCCGAGAACTCTCCGACGGAGGTGACCTGGGCGGAGGCCGAGAGCGCGCCGGAAACCAGGGCGAGGAGCGAGACGGAGCGGAGGAGTCGCATGGGAGTTGGCAAAGCCAGGAACAGTGTGCGGAGCTTTTCAAGACCGCCCCGTCCACGTTCCGCTTATATTTCGCGACCGTTCCGATCTTGACGACGATGTCGCAGGAACCCCCCACACCGCCCCCGACAAAGGCGAGGGCCCCGCCTCCTCTCGGAAAGCGCGGCCCTCTTGGGGTCTCGGGTGCGGAAGCTCAGACCCGCTTGCGGCGGCGCAGGGCGATCAGCGCGAACGGCAGGGCGGCCAAGGGACCGGGGACGGCGGCGGCGCTCACCACGACGTTGTCGAACTGGTGGAAGGGGAAATCCTGCGTCCAACTGACGGAGGTCACGCCGGAGAAGCCCGTGAAGGCGAACGTCTGGAGCCCGTTGCCCTGGGCGAGGGTGAACGACTGGAACACGGCGCCGCCGCCCACGAGGCTCCCCGTGAACGTGACCGTCGAACCCTGAGGGAGGACGTCGGTGTAGAGGTTGGCGAGGTCGATCCCATCGAGCGAGAAGGCCCCGCCGCCCACCTGCGTCATCGTGATCGTGCCAAAAGGGCTGTCCTCAAGCAGCGCGATCGATCCGGTGTAGTTGAGCCCGAAGGAAGGGCCGGCCGGGCCGGCCGACGCCAAACTCCCGGCGTCGAACCGGAATCCGCCGGAGACCACGGACGGGCCGTAGAACATGGCGGAGTCGTCGCCCTGCCCGGTTCCGGCGAGGTTCTCGAAGTCGATGACGGCCGCCTGGGCGGCGAGGGCGCACGAGGCGAGGGCGAGGAGAAGGGCGGAGCGGAGGATTCGCATGGTGGGTGGCAAATGCCAAGAGCAGTGTGCGGGCCTTTTAGGACCGCCCCGTCTACATTCCGCGTATATCTCGCGACCGTTCCGATCTTGTCGACCGAGCCGCAGGAACCCCCTACACCGCCCCCGACAAGGGCGAGGACGGGCGTCGATGAAGAGGGCCGCGCCTCCCTACCGGGAAGCGCGGCCCTCTTCGAGGACTCGAGAAACGGGGTCAGGCGCGCTTGCGGCGCTTAAGGGCCATGAGGGCGAACGGCAGGGCGGCGAGGGGACCGGGCACGGCGGAGGCGACGTTCGAGACGGTGAGGCTCGAGCCGGACACGCTCGTGTAGGTCCCGTACGTCTGGAAGGCGCCGTCGTCGAACGTGTCGGTCAAGGAACCGGGGAGGAAGCCGAGGAAGCTGAAGTCGACGGTGACGGCGTCCGGGCCGCTTCCCGACGGGTCGAACCGGATGACGTCGAAGTCGGAGAGGAAGATGTTCGCCGAATCGACCTGCGTCGGGCCGAAGCTCTGGGCGGCGGTGAGGAAGGTGGCGGTCGTCACCGTCACGTTGCTCGCGGAGGCGCCGGAGCCGCCGAAATCGAACGAGTAGCGGACGGCGGCGTTCGCGGCGGCGACGGTTCCGAGGAGCGCGAGGAGCGAGACGGAGCGGAGAGTTCGCATGGTGGGTGGCAATGCCGCGCCTATTGTGCGGGCCTTTTAGAGCCACCCCTGTTCACATTCCGCGTATATTCTACGATCGTCCCGATCTTGACGACGAAGCCGCAGGAACCCCCTACACCGCCCCCGATAAGGGCGAGGGCGGGCGTCGATGAAGAAGGCCGCGCCTCCCTACCGGGAAGCGCGGCCCTCTTGGAGTTCAGGGTGCGGCGGTTACGCCCGCTTGCGGCGCTTCAGGGCCATGAGGGCGAAAGGCAGGGCGGCCATGGGGCCGGGAACGGCGGACGCGGCCCCGACGTTCAGCGAATCGATAAAGTAGTAGCTGAACTGAGGGTCTTGCGCGCCCAATCCCGTGAAGCGGACTTCGTCCACGTTGCTGAAGCCCGTCGCGACGTAGCTCAGGCCGTTCGCGCCCAGGGATGTGGTCACCGAGCCCACGACCGCGCCGTTCCGAAGCCCTTCGATCAGGAGCCCGGTCGCGGAGTACCCGGCGTAATCGTTGGCATATCCGTACGACCCGAAGTAGCCGCCCGCGAAGCTGAACGCCGTGCCCGAGGAGAAGCTCGTGGGATTGTGCCCGTACGCGTTGGCGATCGCGTTCGCCTGCGAGGGGAACGCGTAGGTGTTGGCGTAGTCTGCGGCGTTGTTGCCTTGGGAGTAGCTGTAGAGCCCGGCGAACGTGTAGCCCTGGTAGTCGTTCACGAACGTATAGCCGCTTCCGTCAAGGTCGTCGAAGTCGATGACGGCCGCGTGAGCCGAGAGGGCGCAGGAGGCGATGGCGAGGAGGGAGACGGACCGGAGAGTACGCATGGTAGGTGGCAATGCCAAGAGCAGTGTGCGGGCCTTTTAGGACCGCCCCCGTCTACATTCCGCGTATATTTTCCGACCGTCCCGATCTTGACGGCGAGGCCGCAGGAACCCCCTATACCGCCCCCGACAAAGGCGAGGGAGGCGGGCTCCGGTACGGGAAAGGGCCGCGCCTCCGTTTTGGGAGGCGCGGCCCTCTTCGAGGACTCGAGAAACGGAGTCAGGCCCGCTTGCGGCGCTTGAAGACCATGAGGGCGAACGGCAGGGCGGCGAGGGGGCCGGGCACGGGGGACGTGACGGATGGCGTCAGAACGACGTTGTCGAACTGGTAGGTGGGACGGCTCGGTACCCCGAACCTGAGCGCGGTCAGGCCGGTGAAGCCGGCGAAGGCGAACGTCTGAAGGGCGTCGACCCCCTGAAGCGCAAAGCTCTGAGCGATCGTCGTGCCGTCGGGCCGGACGCCCACGAAGACCGCCGTAGACCCGCCCGAAACGATGCCCTGCTGGTAGAAATTCGCGAGGTCGATCGACTGGACGTCGAAGAGCCCGCCGCCGGAGCGCGTCAGCGTCGTCGGACCGCTGTAGAGGGCGATCGATCCCGTGTAGTTGTCGACCCCGTTGTTCGAGGGCTTAAACGAGAAGAATCCAGAGTTCAGGGCCGACAGAACGTAGCCTTGCGTCGTCAGGGGCGACCCGTAGGTGTTGATGGAGCCGTTGGAGGAACCGGTCAGCTCCTCGAAGTCTAGGAGCGTCGCGTGGGCGGCGAGGGCGCACGAGGCGAGGGCGAGGAGCGAGACGGCGCGGAGCATGGAAGTCTTCATTCGAGAACCTTCGTCGGGGCGGGCCACGTCGCGCGCCCCGGCGAAGAGAAGGCTACACGCCGGGTTCCCGGTTTTCCGCCGAACCGAAAAATATTACGAATCTGTCTCCCTTGCGAAATCCTTAACGCCTCGCCAACCCTTCCGGTGATAGAAAAGTACTACACTCGACTGGACGCCGGTCCGGCTTCCCTCTCGGTATGCGCCCCGCCCTCGAACCCGCCCTCGGCCTCCGGTTGCGCGAACTTCGCGAGTCGAGGGGCCTGCCGCGCGCCGCGACGGAGCGACTCGCGGGCGTCGGCGCGGGGACGATCAAGGCGTGGGAAACGGGAAGCCGGACGCCGCGCGGCCCCGCCCTGGTCCGCCTCCTCGACGCCCTCGAGGCGAGCGATCGCCAGCGGGCGGAGCTGATCGCCCTCGCCGATCCCGCCCACGCGCGCCTCGCGCTGGCGGACCATCCCGCCGGGCCGCCCCTGGAACTCGGCGCCGTGCTGCGGGCCTTCCGGCTGCGCCGGGGCTGGACGCAGACCGAGGCGGCGCGCGCGCTCGACGTCACCCAGGGGGCGGTCGCCCACTGGGAATCGGGGCTGCGAAGCCTGGAGGGGCCCTCGCTCCACCAGGCGCTCTTCGCTCTCGGGGCGAACGCCGAGGAGGTCGCGGCGGCGCTCGCCAGCCCGCACCGTCCGGAAGCCGTCCAAGAGGATCCGCACCTCGTCCGAAACTCGATCCAGCAGATCCCGGGCGTCCTGCGCGAGCCCTTCCTCCTGGCGAACGAGCGCGATCTCTGGTGGCGCGCGGCGCGGGAACCCGGTTGGGAGGTCCCCCTGCTTGAGGCGATGGTCCAGCGGGGGACCTGGTACGTCTTTATGCGCCGGTTCGACGAGGTCGTGGCCCTGGGGCGCCGCATTCGCGCGATGGCCCCCGACATCCGCAAGAACGGGCGTCCGAGCGGGCTTGCGATCGTGTTCGCCGACGTGCGCTACCGTCCGCACGCCTCGCCCTCGGGGCTCGCCCGTCGGCTCGACGGCCTCCAGTCCGAGCTGAACGAGACGGAGTTCCGGGCTTGGGCGCAGGGCAGCCAGGCCGTCGGACTCGCGGCGATGGGGGAGCGACGGTCGGTGGCGATCGCCCGGCAGGCGCTGGAGGAGAGCCTCCGAACCGCCAACCCGATGATCGAATCGCAGAACCGGACGGTCGATCTGGCGGAGGTCCACCTGCGCCTCGGCGAGCCCGACCGGGCCCTTGAGGCTCTGGGCGACGGTCCCGACGGCGTGGACCGCCTTCTCTGGCAGGGCGGTCGAAACCCGCAGGGGCTCGCCGTCCGCGCGCGGGCGACGATCGCCCTGGGCCGCGAGCCCGATCCCGATCTGCTCGCCGCCATCCGGAGCTTCACCGCGACCGACGGCACCCCCTACTACCAGGACCGCCTGGCGAGCGTCGAGCGGGAGCTCGACGCGATGCGGCGCGGCTGATTCTTGGACAATTCGAAGCAGCCAACGCTACGAAGGTGGCCTTCGGACGAAAAAAGTCCCGGCCGCGCAAACACTGAGCGCGTCCGGGAATCAGAGATCCTTTGCTTCTGTCGTTCCCACTCTGGCGGTGGGACTGTTTCCCGGCCACGGGCCGGAAAATCGGTTGGTCTTTACGCCCGCTTGCGCCGCTTAAGGGCGAGGAGGGCGAACGGGAGGGCGGCCACGGGACCGGGGACGGCGGTCGCGATCGGGCTGGCGTCGACGTTGTCGATCGCGAAGGCGTCCTGGGTCGTCTTCAGCACGACGCGGTCGAAAGCGATTCTGGAGAACGAGAGCGTTCCTTCGGGAAAGCTTCTCCCCGAGGGGATGGCTCCGGTGGCGGACGCGGTTCCCACCTGCGTCCCGCCCAGGTACGCGATCAGCGAGAGGGGACCGGAAGCCTGCGTCGCGAACGTGAGCGACACGCCGTCGAGAGCTTGGCTAAAGCCGATCGTCAGCGTCAGGTCAGAGCCCGAGCCCGAGGCTAGGACGTGTCCGGTGAGCGTGGAGAAGAAGGAATTCTGGACGGAGAACCCGTCGGACGGCACGCCGCCGGGCGTCGCGGCCGAGAAGGACGCGGTGAGTCCGTCCACGGTGGACGAGAAGGCCGTCGCGGTACCGTTCGCGGTCGACTCGAAGTCGATAACGACGGCGTGGGCGGACAAAGCGCACGATGCGAGGGCGAGGAGCGAGACGGAGCGGAGCATGGAAATTCGCATGGTTCGAGGACTCGGCGGGCGGGCCACATCGCGCGCTCCGACAAAGAGAAGAGTACAGCCCTTCCCTCCGGTTTTCGCGAAGGGCCGAAATTATTACGGAATTGACACCCCTATGGTGGGAACCGAAGGGGCGATCCGACCGCCTAAGCCCGCTTGCGCCGCTTGATCGCCATGAGGGCGAACGGCAGGGCGGCCATGGGGCCAGGGACGGCGGAGGTCACGTTCGGGGCGAGGTTCGTCACGGTCAGGACGGCGTCAACGCTCCCGCGCGGAGAGTAGGTTCCGTAGGTCGTGAAGGTGCCCACGTTGAAGAAGTAGATATCGCTGGCGGGAGCGCCGAAGGAGTTGCTGTGCACCTGGAGGGACGCAACGAACCCCAGACCGAGGACGTCGGGATTGAAGGTCACCGAGCCGAGCGTACCGAGGCCGGTCGAGGAGTCGAGGGCGCTCGCCGCAAAGGTCGTCGTGGTCGTGATCGGCGAACCCGTGGTGAGCGAGAAAGCGGAGGCGGGGCTGGCGAACGTGTAGCGCACGGCGGCCTCGGACGCGAGGGCGCACGAGGCGAGGAGGAGGAGCGAGACGGAGCGAAGGATACGCATGGTAGTCGGCAATGCCGCGCCTATTGTGCGGACCTCTTCGGGCCGTGCCTGTTCACATTCCGCGTATATCTCGTGACCGTTCCGATCTTGACGAGGAACCCGCAGGAACCCGCTACACCGACCCCGACGAATGCGAGGGAGGAGGGAGGGGGCTTGGAAACGAAGAGGACCGCGCCTCCTCTCGGGAAGCGCGGCCCTCGTAGGGTCTAAAGTGGGAGGTTACGCCTTCTTGCGGCGGCGCAGGGCCATGAGCGCGAACGGCAGGGCGGCCACGGGGCCGGGGACGGCAGGCGCGCTCTCGAAGGTGAAGTTCGGGCCGAAGTAGCCGCCAAAGGAGCCGCCGTCGCCCTGGTCCGGGAACGCGAGGACCGTCGACCCCGTGAACTGCGGGCTACCGTAGGTCAGGCCTGCGGCGGCTCCCTGCGAACCGCTGAAAAGCCCGTAGTCGTCCCCGCTCCCGGGCGAGACCCCGGCGATCACGTAGTCCCCGGCGGCGAGCAGGCGCGATCCGGAGAGGGTGGAGGTGTAGCGGAACGATCCGAGGAGCGGGTCGGACACGCCGGCCGACACGGTTCCGCGAACGAGGAGCGTCCCGGTCGAGGTGAAGATTCCCACGTCGTGTGAGTCGACGAGGCCATCCTGTCCGGCATCGAAGTACCCGAGCGACGTGACGAGCAGGCTCGGTCCGGCGACCGAGAACGAGTAGCCGAACGAGAAGGAGCCCCCGTTGTTGCCCGAGAACACGCCCGTGGGCGAGAAGGCCACGACGGCGTGGGCGGAGAAGGCGCCTGCCAGGAGGGCGAGGAGCGAGACGGAGCGGAGTATGGAGGTTCGCATGGTTCGAAGACCTTGCCGGACGGGCCATGTCGCTCGCCCCGGCGCTAGGAGAGTACAGGCAAGGTTCCCGCTTTTCAGCGGGAGTCGAATTTATTACGGAATTGACACCCCTGCGGCGGGAACCGAAGGGGCGATCCGTCCGCCTAAGCGCGCTTGCGCCGCTTGAGCGCCATCAGGGCGAAGGGCAGGGCGGCCACGGGACCGGGGACGGGGGAGGCGGCGGGGGCCGCGCTCAGGCTGAAGCTTCCGCCGTCGCCACTGAGCGCGTTCGGATTCGTGCGCACCACGAAGGTCAGCGAGGTGTAGGCGCCCGAAATGAGAAGCGAACCGTAGGCCGAGCGGTCGCCGGTCGTGAGCGGCGCGGTCGTCGGATCGACGCCGAATTAGGTCGACGGGTTCGCGTCCTGCAGGACGGCGCCCACCAAGCTCAGGCCGTCGCCGTCGCCGCCGTTCCCCTTCAGGATCGAAAGGTTGGGGGCGGCGGTGGTGGCCGAGAAGTCGAAGACCGCGTTGTCGAGGTTCGCGACGTGGAAGATGGGGTTCACGACGGCCCGGTCGAAGGTGATCGTGAACGTGGCGAGGCGGAAACCGTTCGTGAAGACGGTGTAGCCCAGGCGGTCGGCGCCCGCCGCGGTGTCGGCGTACACGCTCGAGTAGCTGTACTGGGGCGACGTGCCGTCGAGGGTCGAGCCTTCGTACGAGCCGTTGTCGGCGTCGTTCAGCGTGACGTTCCCGGTCGCGTCGGGAACGACGATGCCCCCGGTCACGCCGATCCCGTTCAGGGTTCCGGCGAACGAGCCGTTCGCGCCGGCGGTGATCGAGGTGACGTCGAGGAAGCCTGCGTGGGCCGAGAGGGCGCACGAAGCGAAGCCGAGGAGCGAGACGGAGCGGAGCATGGAGGATTTGAGGGGCATTCGAGGACTCTTGGCCGGAGGGGCTCCGTCGCTCGCCCCGGCCTTTTAGAGAGTACAGGCAAGGTTCCCGATTTTCGCCGAGGCCCGAATTTATTACAGGATTGACCCTGTTTCTCGTGTAAGTCGCCTCCTTGCCCGGCGGGGTGGCGCGATCGGCACGGCTCTTGCCCCGCCTAGAGACAGCGCTCCTTCGGGAACGTCTCCTGGGTCCGTCAGAGACCCGTTCGACTCCGATCCGCCCGGTCTCGCGAAGCACGCGGCCGGGCCTTTTTCCGCGTCCAGAAGGCGTCGGATGAATATCGATTCATGTGAGACGCCCGGCAACGTGAAAACGGCGGCCACGTCCCAACCGGTTTCTAAACGCGGGTACAAAGATCACGGTTTTGACGACCTCCGTCGCCCCCGCCCCCGCCCTCGGCGCTCGCCTGAAGGCCCTGCGTCAGGCGCGGGGCCTTTCCCGCGACGCGGCGGCGGCAGGCGGCGAGACGTCGACCGAGACGCTCAAAGGCTGGGAAAGCGGACGCCGCGCGCCGCGCGGCCCCGCCCTCGACCGGCTGCTCCTATCCTTGGAGGCGACGCCGCGCGAGCGGGCGGATCTGCTCGCCCGGAACGACGAGGCGTACGCCCGGGTCGCCCTGATGGACACTCCCCACGGCCCGCCCGTCGACCACGGCGCGCTCCTGCGGGCGTTCCGCCTGCGCGGCGGCTGGACCCAGGCGGAGGCGGCGCGGCGGACCGGCGTGTCGCAGAGCGCGGTCGCGCAGTGGGAGGCGGGCAGCCGGATTCCCGAGGGGGCGGCCCTGCACGCCGCCCTCTTCGCCCTCGGGGCGACGGGCGAGGAGGCCCTGGCCCTGCTCGCCCACCCGCACGCGTCGGCGGCGGGCGACGACCCCCTGAAGGTGCACGACGACATCGAGCGCATCCCCGGCCCGTTGCGGGAGGCGGCGATGCTCGCGAACGAGCGTTCGCTGTGGTGGCGCGCGATGCGCGACCCCGACCTCGACCGGGCTCTGCTCCGGGCGACGGTGCAGCGGGCGGTCTGGTACGCCTTCCACCGTCGCTTCGGGGAGGTCGACGCCCTGCTGCGCCGCATCCGGCGCATGGCCCCGGACCCCAACGCCGACTCGCGCTCGGTCGGCGCCAACATCGTGTTGGCGGACGTGCGGTTCCGGCCCAACGCCGCGCCCCTCGGGCTTTTCCGGGCCCTCGCCGACGAGACGGCCACGCTCGCCCGCTCCCCCGAACGGGCCTGGACGATGGGCACCCGCGCGGTGGCCCTCGCGACGGCGGGTGAGACGCGGGGGATCGATCTGGCGGAGCGGGCCTTGGAGGAGGCGACCCTCCTCGACGACCTGCCGGGCGAGGCGTACTTCCGGCGGATCGACCTCGCGGAGGTCCACCTGAGGCTGGGCGACGCGGAGAGCGCGCTCGACGCCCTGGGCGACGAGCACCTGCGCTTCGCCTACCCCGCCTACGCCTCCGGGGCCGCCCCCTTCGGACTCGCGACGCGGGCCCACGCCCTGATCGCCCTCGGGCGCGAGCCGGAGCCCGAACTGATGGCGGCCCTGCGGGGCTTCGCGGCGCAGGACGGCACCCCGTACTACCTCAACCAGCTCGACGCCGTCGAGCGGGCGCGCCCGCCCGGGCGATAGGCGATTTCGCTCGTCGGGGCCGCCCTAACTCCGATCGACCCTTTCGAACCGGCGATCCATGCCCCGACAAACCGCGAACCGGGCTACTTCCCCGCTTTTCGTCGGCGCAGGGCCATCAGCGCGAAGGGCAGGGCGGCGATCGGGCCGGGGACGGCGGCGGCGGCGGCGCTCGGGTTATAGAAGGTGCGGAAGGTGTAGTCGAAGTTCGGATACTCCTGGTAGCCGCCGTTCGCGTAGGTCTCGCCCCGCTTGTAGAGGTCGCTCGTGTCGCCCGCGACCCCGCCGACGTTGTCCGCTGAGGTGAGCACGAGGAAGTAGGTGGACTCGGGCACGAGCGAGACGTCCTTGCCGAACGAGACGTCGACCCAAGAGCCGCCCAGGGCCGGGCCGCTGGAGCCCGATCCGAGCAGGACGCCGCCCGCGCTCGGCAGGCCCGTGTAGAGGCTGATCGTCACCGAGGCCGGGTCGCCGGACGTGAACAGGAGGATCCCGGCCCCCGAGATCGTGCCGACGGAAGGCCGGAACGACTGCGCGAGGCCGGTCTGGGCGAACGCGGTCATGTAGACCGCCGCCGACGTCTGGCTCTGGTCGATCAGGGCCTGGGAGGCGGCGGCGCAGGCGAAGAGGGCGAGGAGCGAGGCGTGGCGGACGAGCTTCATGAGGGCGAGGACCTTGTCGAGCCGAAGATGCCATCGGCTCGAACGACCTCAAGTTACACGCTTGATCCACGCTTGAGAGTCGAACATGGCACATGGCGCAAAAGAGTCCTAACCCTCCTCGCACCTTTGACCGGTTTCGCGTTCGCCGCCCTCCAACCCGCCCCGAGCCGGAGGAATCTCTCGGGCGTCCGGTATCGTCTTAAGGAGAAGCATGGGCAAGCGCATCACCACACTGACGGACGAGGAGAAGGAAGAGGCGAAGGATCAGGTCCGCGCCATCATGAAGGAGGCTCCCCTCATGGAGATGCTCGAGACGGAGACCTCGCGACCCAACGAGCGGACGGTCCGGACCGAGTGGTCGCGGGAGACGGGCAAGTGGCGCATCACGCGCTGCATGGAGTTCTGGAAGGACTAGGGTCGGGATCAAGGCCGTCGGCGCCCCTTCGAGGGCGGGGCCTGCCGCGTTCGGCGTCCGAAAGGGAGATGAGGGTCCTTCGGTAGAACGGTTTTTCTGAACACGAGGGAAATCGCCGTAAAGCGGCGTAGAGGGGGAGAGGAGAGGTCCCTTTGAAACACCGATTCGCCGAGTACGCCAAAGACTTTATCGAAGGGTGCCAGCCGGGCACGATCCTGGAGGCCGAGTTCGAAAAGGACTCCGAAATGGACGATGCGACCGAAGCGCTTCGCGCGCACGGCTGCCGCGTCCGACGCGACGCCGAGAGTCGGCGGCTCTACGTCACCACTCCCCACGTTCCGCCCTTGCCTTTGCCCGAGTGAAGGTCTCCCCTCGCTTTAAGCAAGGGGAGACCTTGGGCAACCCCATGCTTTGCGAATCGTAGAAGACGACCATCGCGAACGCACCGCGCATAAGCATGGATGTCTTTACGTGTTAAAGCTATAAAGCTTGGAGATCCGTCGAGAGGTCGTTCGATCGCTAGCCCGGAGACTCATCGATGCCCTGCCGATCGTGGGACAGACACTCGTCAAAGGTCGAGACCCAGTCCGGGTACTGGGCTTCGTCGACCAGCCAATAGGCCCGATCGATGAAGTCGATCCGATGTGCGGAAGACGATTCGATCTCGACCCGTAAGCCGTGGGGTTCCCGTTGGAACGCCCACCGGCCGTCCACCGCCCGGCGCACCGCCTCCCCGAAGTACGCGATCAGGGGCCGGAACCACTCCGGCTCGTACCACACCTCGATCGGTTCCCTTCGCGTCGCCCCGTTGAGCCGACGGAACGAGGCTCTAGAGTAGTCCAGCGACGCGGCGGGGACGCTCAGGGCCTCCGCGAGGGCGACCCGCGTCGCCTCGAGCGAACCGGGCTGTAGGTCCGCTTCGTCGAGCCCGATGAGAGCCGCGAGGGTGGGGGCCTTCTTGCGCCCAGGAACGGTGGGAGGCTTGTGGATGTGCCGCCAGAGCGCGTCCTCGGACGGCCACACGGAACCGTAATGGCCATAGATCTCCGGCTTCTCGCGGGTCCAGAGAACCCGTCCGTCGCGGAGTTCGTACACGCGAACGTGATCGTGGAGCATCGGCTCCCGGAACCGCTCCAGCTCCCTTACGATCCGCGTCCGAACTTCTCGCAGCTCAGGAACCGACAAGAATCGAACGGTAAGGTCGCTCATGGGGGATCGGCGCGCCGGTTCGGGCGACGCTCCATTGTAGAGCGTGATCCGTCAAGCGAGCGATCGCTCAAGTTCGCCCCCTCTTCATGCCGCAACGAGTCGATAGGCGGCGGGGGCCGGGGGAGTCTAGGCCGCTTGGTCCAACGACGCGGCGTGGTCCCGCGCGGTCTCCATGTTCTTCAGGATATGGAGCGCGTCGTCCCGGAATCGGTTCTCCTCTTCCTGCATCTCCCGGACGGTCTCCTTCATCTCCTCCTCCGTCTTTCGCGCAACCTGAAACTCATCCACGACGGTAGGGACGAAAGGATCAGAATCAAGGTTGCTTCCACCCTTTTCGTCCAGAGTGGAAGCGTCAGAGCCGGAGGGGCGTCTTCACGACGCCCCTCCTCTCCACCCGCGCGTCAGGACCGCTTTCGTCGGCGCAGGGCCATCAGCGCGAAGGGCAGGGCGGCGGCGGGGCCAGGGACGGCGGCGGCGGTGGGCACGAACGTGACCGTGTAGGTGCCGATGCGGGTTTGGGCGCCGTTCGCGTCGAAGTCGAACAGCGTCCCCGTCACCGTTCCGTTCTGCTGGCTCGCGAACAGGCGGTTGCCGAACTGCCCGCTGCTGCCGAAGAGCGGGCGCACCCCCGGAAGGCTTCCGGCCACGATCGCGTCGCGGGCGGCGCTCTGGCTCACCCCGCTCCCTCCGAAGTGGAACGCGTAGTCCACGTTCGAGGTGGTGGTCGCCCCGCCGACCACCACGCCGGAGGTCGAGGTCGTCGCGAGCACGCTGAAGTCGGCGATGTTCCCGCCGTTGCTGGCCGCCGTGCTGGTGCCGTAGGAGGTGGAGACCAGGGTCGTCAGGACGCCGCCTGCCGCGACGCTCCCGAGATTGGCGGAGAGCGACGGCGTGTCCTTGGGCTGGAGAATGCTCGGAAGGCGATCGTTGTAGACCTGGACGTTCGAGAGGGCGGTCGTGGTCTGGATCGTCACCCGAAAGTCGTCGGCGTGGGCGGTGCTCCAGGTGGAGACGAGGACGACGGCGACGGCGCCGATTTTCGCATCGATAGAGTTCATGGGACGGTCCAGTGTGCGACCCGCCCCATGACTATTGCGCGCTGAACCGCAAGAATTCACCTTTTTCTCATTTTGGTACGTATCAGGCGCGACGAGTCGCCGCGCGGCTTGTCGCGCGCGGGGCGAAACCCTTTTCGGAAGCGTATCGCGGCCGGAAGGGCAACGGTCGTCCGGCGGTCCGGAGCGATCCGGTCCGCGCGCCACGAGAGGGCGCTCTACTCCATCATCCCTTGGATCGCCGCCGCGTTCGCGCGCGCGACCTCGGCGAAGCGGGGGTCCTGCGCCGCCTCCTCGAAGCGGGCGAGCGATTCGCGCAGCCGACCGACGTTCGCCAGGGCGACGCCCAGATTGAGCCGGAACTCGGCGCCGACCACCGAAGGGTCGAAGCTGATCGTCCGGTCGTACGCCGCCGTTTCCCAGAGGCGCAGCGCCCGCTCGCCGAGCTCGACCGCCCCCGCCAGGTCGCCGCGCCCGAAGGCGAGCCGGGCCCGGTGCGCGAGAAGGGGCACCGACCGGGGATACCAGCGCTCGGCCAGCGCCTCGGCCCGCGCGGAGTCGATGCCGGGCGGAAGCGCGCCTTCGGGCGCGGAGAGGACGATCTCGATGAGGGCGAGGGCGAGCGAGACCGGCGCGCGCGGGGCGTCGAGGTCGAGCGCGCCGACCGCCGCGCCGAGGACGTCGGGCCAGCGGGGATCTCCGAGCAGCCAGTAGGCGTGCGCGAGATCGGCGAGATAGTACGCCTGGCCCGGACGATCGCCAAGCTCCATCTCGAGAAGGCGGACGTTGCGGCGCAGGCGCGCCTCGTTCCGCCTGGCCACGTAGCCTTCGTGCTGGATGCGGATCTCGCTGTTCTCGACGTGGCTCCACGGCGGCTCGAAGCGCTCGTGGATGCGGCCCACCAGCCGCCGTCCCGAGTCGCGCCGACCGAGCCGGAAGAACCGCATCTCGGAGACGCCGCCCGGCGTGACGTCGCGCCGGAAGACCGTGTAGCCCTGCGCCCCGCCCGTCTCGACCCGCTTTCGGACCTCCGCGCGGCTTTCCGGAAGGAGAAACTCGTCCGCGTCGAGGGCGAAGATCCATTCGCTCGCGCAGGCGTCGAAGCCCGCGTTGCGCGCCGCGCTGAAGTCGTCCGCCCACGGATGGTGGACGACGCGCGCCCCGTGGTCCCGCGCGACGGCGACCGTGTCGTCCTTCGATCCCGTGTCCACGACCACGACCTCGTCCGCGACGCCCTCGAACGAGCGGATCGCCCGCCCGAGGAGTTCGCCCTCGTCGCGGACGATCATGCAGAGCGACAGCTTGGCCACGCGGAAAGCTTACTTCCGGCGGGAGCCGCCTCGGTTGGGAAAGCCCCTGGAGAATCGTACGGGGTTCTCCGAGAACCCCTTCGATGCTTACGCTCAAAGGCCGTTTCGGCCTCCTCTCGTGCGTCGCCGTTCTGGGAGCCCTCGCGGGCTGCGGCGGCGACGGCGGCTCTTCCCCGTCGAACACGGCCGCCCTGCGGATGAAGATGGCTTGGCCCGCTCCCGGCCGGATGGTGCCGAACGCGTCGAACAGCGTCGTCGCGATCGTGACGGTGAAGGGCAAGGAGGTCGCCCGCGCCCTGTTCAGCCGGCTGGGAGCCCGGTCGCCCCTTCCGAGCGGCGGATCGAGCGAGATCCTCTTCCAGCGCCTGCCGGCGGGCGAGGCGACGGTGTCCCTGACCGCGTATCCCGAGACGGACGGCACGGGCGTCGCCCAGGCCAAGGGCGTCTCGACCGAGACGCTGGTCAAGGGCCAGATCGTCGAGGACCACGCCACGATGGCCTCGACGGTGGCGACGCTCTCGATCGCCCCGATCGCGAGCGACTTCACGCCGGGCGACACCTCTTACGTGTCGGACGTCACGGCGCGCGACGCCGCGGGCGCGGTCGTCCTGCTCGACACGGTGTACCGCGAGAAGCTGCGCTGGATCTCCGACGCTTCGGACAAGGTCGCCGTCAGCCCGTACGGCTCCTTGACCGCCGTCGCCCCCGGAACCGCCAACCTGACGGTCAGCATGGTCGTGGACGACGCGGGCACGACGAAGACCGCGACCACATCGGTCTCCGTGGCCGCCCTCCAGTCCCTCCTCCTCGCGGCCGAGAGTTCCAGCACGGGCGGACAGTTCGTCGCGACCGGGATCTACGCCAACGGCCAGACCCGCGACGTGACGGGCCTCACCGCGTGGTCCGCGACCGCGCCGGGCACGATCACCGCCGGCGGCCTCTTCAGCTTCCAGGGGAACGGTCCCCAGATCTCCACCGTGACCGGCAGCCTGTTCGGCGTGAGCAAGACCTACGAGGTGAACAACGACTGATCCGTCTTCTCGTCCGGCCGTTCCCGCCCGGACGAGAAGGAACAGGGGTCAGATCTGCGCGAGGCCGCCGTCGACGGCGACCTCGCTGGCGGTCATGAAGCTGCTGTCGGACGACGCGAGGAAGGCGGCGACCGCCCCGATCTCCGCCGGATCGGCCATGCGCTGGAGCGGGTTCATCGCGGCGAAGGCCTTCTGGCCCTCCTCGCCCAGCGCCGCCTTCGCGAGCTCGGTCGCGGTCGGTCCGGGCGAGAGCACGTTGACCCGGATGCCGGTTCCCTTCAGCTCCTCCGCCCAGGTCTTCGCGAGGTTGCGCACCGCCGCCTTGCTCGCGCCGTAGGCGCTGAACGCCGGGGCGCCCGTGGTTCCGGCGCTCGAGCCGGTCAGGATGATCGAGCCGCCCTCGCGCATCAGCGGCAGGGCCTTCTGGACGGTGAAGATCGTTCCTTTCACGTTGGTGTCGAAGGTCTCGTCGATGTGCGCGGCGGTGATCCCGCCCAGGGGGAGCGGGCTTCCCGCCCCGGCGTTGGCGAAGACGACGTCGAGGCTTCCGCGCTCGGTCTCGACCGCCGCGTAGAGCCGGTCGAGGTCGGCCTCGTCGGAGACGGAGCCCCGCACCGCGCGGGCGTTGGGGCCGAGTTCGGCGAGGGCGGCGTCCAGCGCCTCCTGCCGGCGGCCGAAGACGAAGACGACGGCGCCTTCCTCGACGAAGCGCTTCGCCGCCGCGAGTCCGATGCCCGTCGCGCCGCCCGTGACGACGGCGGTCTTTCCATGGAGTCGGTTCATGTCGGTGTTCCTTTCGGGCGGGGTGGTACTCTTGTGGAGCACTGATCCGCTTACGGTTCCAGTATATGTGGATCAGTGATCCGTTTGTCAAGGGGATGCGAGCCGACGCCCGAAAAAACTACGATCACCTTCTCGCGGTCGCGCGCGAGGTCGTCACCGAGCACGGGGTCGACACCTCGATGCGGGAGATCGCCCGCCGGGCCGACGTCGGCCTCGCCACGCTGTTCCGCCACTTCCCTACCCAGGAAGCCCTGTTCGAGGCCCTGCTGCGTCCGAAGCTGGAGGAGCTGACGCGCCGGGCGGGCGAGCTCGAGGCGTCGCGTCCGCCCGGCGAGGCGCTCGCCGCCTGGTTTCGCGAGGGGGTCGCGTTCACCCACAGCTACCGGGGCGTCGTCGCCCTGATGGCGAGCGCCCACGACGACCCGGAGTCGGCGCTCTACGCGCCGTGCCTCGCGGTCCACGCCTCGGGGGCGCGGCTGTTGCTCCGCGCCCAGACCGAAGGGACGGCGCGCCCCGATATGGACGGGGAAGACCTTTTCGCCCTGATGTCGGGGCTCGCCTGGATGGTCGGCCAGCCCGCGTTCGCGCCCCGGGAGGCGCGTCTTCTCGGGCTGGTCGCGAGCGCCATCCTGACCGACCGACCTCGCCCCCAAGTCTAGATCGGCGCCGCCCGATTCCGGCCCCTTCCTACTTGAGCTGGAGACCGCCGTCGACGACCAGATCGGCTCCGGTGGTGAAGCGGCTGTCGTCGGAGGCGAGGTACAAAGCGGCGGCGGCGAGCTCCTCGGGACGTCCCAACCGCCCGATCGGCGTCAGCGCCGCCATGGCGACCCTCGCCTTCTCCGCCTCCGCTTCGACCGGGAACTGCAGGTCGATGATGGGCGTGTCGGTGGCGCCGGGGCTGAGCGTGTTCACGCGGATGCCACGGCCTTTCAGCTCCATCGCCCAGGTCTTGGTGAACGATCGCACCGCGGCCTTGGTCGCACAGTAGACGCTGTCGCCGGGCACGGCCATGCTGTGCAGGGCCGAGGAGACGACCACGATCGAGCCTCCCTCGCCCATGAGCGCGAGCGCCTTCTGGACGGTGAAGAACACGCCCCGCGCGTTCACGTCGAACATCCGGTCGTAGCGCTCGGGCGTGGCCTCGTCGACCGAGGCGTGCTCGACCACGCCCGCGTTCGCGACGAGCACGTCCACGCGCCCCTTCGCCTCCCCGACGGTGGCGAACAGGCGATCAAGGTCCTCCAGGCTCGCGACGTCGCCCCGCACGACCGAGACGCCCTCGCCGATCTCGGCCTTCGCCTTGTCGAGTTCCGCCTGGCGGCGCCCGGTGATATAGACGTGGCCCCCTTCCCCGGCGATCGCCTTGGCGATCGCGAGCCCAATGCCCGTGCTTCCGCCGGTGACCACGGCGACCTTTCCTCTGAATCGGTTCATCTGGAATCCTCAACGCGAAGCCTTTTCACTTCGACGTTTTGATAATTATAGAATCGTCGAACCGTTCTTGTCAAGCCCGCCGGGACGACTGGACATTCGGGCCTCGCACGACGTACCTTTAACGCTATGGGCGAGCAGAAGGGCGACGGACTGACCGACCGGCAGTTCGAGCGGATCGGACGCGCTCTCGCCGAGCCGCGACGCGTCCAGATCCTCCGGGACGTCGGCGCCTATCCCGAACCCTGCCCCTGCAGCGTCATCCAAGAGGCCCATCCGATCTCGGCGGGCACGATGTCGCACCACATCAAGGAGCTTGAGACGGCGGGCTTGGTGGCGATCCTCCGCGAGGGCAAGACGATGCGCGTCGTGCTCGAGCGGGACGTTCTGCGCGCCTATCTCGACCGGCTCGCGCAGATCTGAGCGGTTTCCGCCTCACCTTCCTCCCGATCCGCCGTTCATGCGATCGGCAGGCATGAGTCCGACCGGCAGCCGGGGCGTCGGGATGAGACCGAGGGTGAGCGCATCGCCTTCAGAGCTTCCCGAAACCTTTCCCTCGGTCCGTCTGTCGTAGACCCATGCTGAAGTGGGCCTTGATCTTTCTCGTCGTCGGACTCGTGGCGGGCGCCGTCGGGTTCACCGGGGTCGCGGGCGCGGCGGTCGGCGTGGCGCAGATCCTGTTCGTGCTGTTCCTCGTCGTCGCGCTGGTGATGTTCCTGGCCGGGACGTTCTTCGTCAAGAAGATCGTCTAGACGCAGACCCCCCAACGCCGCAGGCGAAGCGTTCGGAAGGCGTGACGCTCTCCGAAGGCTTCGCTCCGACTCCAAACGCTTCGCGTTTTACGCGGATCCCGATCGACCGCATCCTCGTCGGCGCCGTCGGCGAGGCCGCGCCCTCCCCGATCGATCCGGGCGCGGCGCAGGCCGCGCTTGGTACGAATCGGAGTTATTCCGAATCTCTCCTATACAGCAATTGCCGGTTTGGCGCCAAGACCGACATGCAGGGGCGCTTTTCTTCGGCGCCTGTCGGCGCTTGTCGTATCATAAGGCGTCCTCGAATGGGATCGCCGTGGGTTCGAAGAAACCCAAGTGGCGCTGCATCGCCCGTCCGCGCGAAGCACGCGGACGGGCCTTTTTCCGCCTCGCGAAAGGCGCAAAAAGGCCCGAGACTGGTCCTCGCAGGCTCGGGCATCGATCCGTGTATCCGTTTCTCCCGCTCTGGCGGCGGGCCTCGTTCCGGTTCCTTAGCCGGAACCGTGCTTTGGGCGGTCGGGCTTCCCCCTTGGGAGTCGCGCACACCGCCGTCGCCCTTTTCCCTACGCTTAGCGAGGCGTATCGGTGAGTCGCCCATGTGGGCGACAAGCCTTAGATCGACCGGCGATAGAGGACGTGGCGCCGGAGAGGATGGCCCTCGGGGAGGAGCGGATGGTCGAAGTCGCCGTCCGGGTCGTGGGCCATGCCGAGGCGGGCCATGACGGCGCGCGAGCGGACGTTCGCGGGGACGGTGAACGAGACGATCTCCCTCAGTCCGAGAACGTCGAAGCCGTACGCGAGGGCCGCCCGCGCCGCTTCCGTCGCGTAGCCTTTGCCCCAGTGCGCCGCCGCGAGGCGCCAGCCGATCTCGACGGCGGGCAGGAACGGCGCCTCGAAGCGCGGGGTGGCGAGGCCGACCGCCCCGACGAACGGCTCCTCGCCTGGAACCTCGACCGCCCAGAGGCCGTGGCCATCCTCCCGGAAGCGGTCCTGGATGCGCGCCGCCACCGCGTCGCTCGCCGCCCGGTCCATCGTTCTCCCCATGAGCTCCATCACCGTCGGGTCGGCGTTCAGCCGGGCGAACGGCTCCAGGTCGCCTGCGCGCCACGCCCGCAGGCGGAGCCGGGGCGTCGTGAGGGTCGGCATCGGCGCGGGAGTCATGAGAAGAGGATAGGCCATTCTTGCGGCTTCCCTCACCCGGTCGGCGGGGGCTCTGAACATCGCCTTTTTCGCCGTAATATCGCGCCGTCGTTAATCCGACGAGCTCCCCGGCACGGGCATCGGGCTCGCGAACGTCAAGCGGATCGTCGAGACCCACGGCGGGCGCGTGTGGGCCGAGAGCGAACCGGACGACGGGTCGACCTTCTTCTTCACCCTGGCTTCGGAAGGGACGCCGAGCGCCGCGTAAATCGCATCTCATCCATCGGTCCACACAGGTTCTAGACGACGAATCTCTGTACTCGGTCAGTCTGGTTTCACCCGCTACCCATTCGAGACAGGCTGGCTTCGAGTCGTGCGCAACCCTGCCCGCGATCGAACGTCATCATGGTGTGTCCGCCCTCCTCCTCTCTCTGCTGACGGCTCCGCTCGGCTCGCTCAAAGGCGGGGTGGGGAGACCGGACCGGGACGTCCGACTTGGAAGACTGGCGCGCGAGCGCGCCTCCCTGGACTCGCGGCTCGTCCAGTCGCCTCGGTTCAAAGGGTACGACCGCCTCTTCTCGATGCTGGAGGCTCAGTTCTGCGAAGCCCTCTATCCCTTAGGCGTCTCCTCGCGCCGCTACGTCTTCGCGCACCCGAGCGCGGGAGGGCCTTGCTTCCTCGTCTTCCAGCGCATGATCGGCGCACGAGCGGAAAACGTCTGGTTTCTCCCCCTGGACCAACCCGAGAGCCTGAAGGCGCCCACGCGTGGGGCGGGGACGCTGCGGCTCTTCCTCGGGACGAACGGCGCAAGGATTCGGGCTCGCCGCCTCACCCCGGCGCAACGATCCGCCCTCGACGCGCGGGTCGAGTTCGCGGACTACCACAAAGACCCCTTGGGGGGCGCGTTGAGCGCCTGCCTGGTGCGCCGCGACGGAACGCGCTCGGAGTTCACCGACGTCGCTCCCGATCCGTCGGAGGCCAAGCCCGGCTTCCTGCCGATCGTGGCGGAGGAGTCGGCGCGGCTAGGATACGGGCCGAGCGCATGGCTCGAAGCGGGAAGGTACACGATCAGTCATCCCCATCCAGAGCGCTGATCCAAACCGACCCATGGCCCGAATCTTAGAGAGCTTCCGAGCGCCGTCATCGAGCGAGAGGTTCACGACGACGGCGCTCCACCCCACCTCTTCCCCTCCACCCGAAAGGAGGGGTGGCTCGACAAAACCGTATACAATGGCCGCGTGATCGCCGCCGCGTTGGGATCGTTGCTCGCGTTTCAAGCCTCGTCGGACGCGCCGACCCTCGCGGCGCTTCTCCGGACGTCGCCCGAGCGGGCGGCCCTCGTGGTCGATCCTGAGCGCGTCCTCGCCGCGAAGGGGGCGAACGGGCTCGCCGCCTTCAACCGCAAGGCGGTCCAGGTGGGAAGCCTCCGCGCGGTCGTGCCCGCGACGATCGCGGCCTTCGACGACGATCTGGCGCAGCCGCCCGACCTCTACGACGGCCTGCCGCGCGAGGCGAAGCTGCTCTACCTCCTCACGACGCTGACCCCGGCCCAGATCCGGCGGGCGGCCTCGCCGGGACTCACGATCGACGACCTGGAGGGCGAGTCGCGCAAGGTGTTCGCCTCCCTCCTTCCGAAGCCGTTGCGCTGGCGCGCGGTGCGGGTCGCGGCGGAGGGCCTAAGTTCCGCTGACGAGGGCACGGTGGAGGGCGACGATCTTCGCAAGGTGCGCGTCCAGGTCGTGCGCAAGCTGGACCTGGGCCTGATCGATCCCAACGACCCGAACTCCTCGGAAACCCTGCCGACGAGCCTCTACGCCCGCTTCACTCCCGGAACGGACCTCGAGCGGGTTCGACGCGGCGACGACGACCAGAAGTCCGACGCCGCGTTCGGCGCGGCGATCCGGCGGACGGCGGAGAACCGGCCCAAGCGCGGCGCGCTCGACACGCGGCGCTTCGCCGCCCCCGTCGCGGTCGGGCCGAAGGCGACGATCGGCTCGATCCTCGCGGCGGTCGGACGCGGTGGGGGGACCGAGATCCTCGCCGACGCGGCCGTCCGAGACCTGCCCGTCCTTTACGGGGCGGGCACGGCGAACGGGGGCGACCTGCTCGACGCCCTCGCGCTCGCCGTCGGCGGAACCTACCGCCGGGTCGGCTCCGCGTACCTGCTGACCTCCGACACGCTGGGGCGGGGCGCCCGCCAGCTCCTGGTGAACGCCTGGGAGGAGGGGGTGCGCGGCGGGATCGAACGCCGTCAGGAGGCGTGGCGGGAGGCCCTCAAGACGCGCGGGGCCTTGAGCGGCCTGGGCTACGCGGCGGACGACCCCGCCGCGCCCGACGAACGGATGCGCGGCGGGATGGCGGCCCACCCGAACGTCTGGCGGGCCTCGACCCTTCCGATCGGAGCCCTCACGCCGAACCTGCGGGCGTTCGTCGCCGCCTTCGCGAAGGCGGATCCTTCGCGCGGGATCCGTCCCGACGCGGTCACCGTCGGCAGCTCGTTCACCTACCGGTTCGTCCTGCCCGACGGGCGGCGGTTAGAGCCGGAATACGGCGGCCTCGGCGACGCGGCGGGTTTCGACCGCGAGGCCCCGCCTTTCGAGTTTCCGGGCCTGAAGGAGGGGTCCGCGCCTTTCGACCGTGAGCGGGAGAATCCCGACGGGCCGATCCTGTTCCGCGCCGACGCCGCCCCGGAGGCGTCCGCCGCCGCCGCCTTGGCCCGGTCGTACGGGTTCCGCGAGATCTGGCTGGAGACCCAGAGCCCGGAAGCGCTGGCCCCGGCCCTGGCGTCCGGGCTGGCGGTGCGGCTGGTCCTCCGGCCTTGGGCGTGGCGGAGCGCCGTTCCGCCGGGCGGGGCCGACCGGACGATCCTGGGCGACCGGGCCGTCGACTTCGAACGGCGCCTCAAGCGCTCGGCGCAGACGATGGACTACCTGGGACGCCCGCTCTTTCCGAGGCGCGTCATCGAGGAGACGATCGCCCCCGACGCGCCCGAGTGGCCCGCCCACGTCGCCCGCCTCGCGAAGCTCGCCCGCACTCCCGGCCTCAAGGGGGTCGTGCTGGTGGAGACCGCGCCGCCGGGCTACGACGGGCCGCGCCCGGACGGATTCCCCTCGACCTTTCCCCCGCGCCGCGTCGCCGCCACCGCGTTCGGCTACACCGAAGGCCAGCGTCTCGCGCACCTTCGGCGGGAGGGCGTGGACCCGATCGATCTGGGCTGGAGCGCGCTGATGGGATCGGTCGATCTTCGGCCCAGCTTCTTCCCCGACCCGAACCTGCAGGCCCGCTCCTCGCCGGGCGTCTCGCCGGAACTCTTCGCCCGCGCGAAGACGACGCTTCCCCGCTGGGACGAGGCGCGCCGGAAGACGAACGTCGCGGCCCTGCGCCGGCTGCTCGACGCCCTTCCCCGCGAGGTTTCGACCGAGGTCGAGGTCCCGCACCCTTACGACCCCTCCAATCCCCTTCCCACCACCGTCTTCACGCCGTGGGGAGGGGCGGGGCCGCTCCCTTCGGGGGGCCTCCCGGAGAACGCCCCCTACCGGCAGACCATGCCCCTAGGGTCGACGAGCCCGGACGTCGTGCCGCAGCTCCTCTTCCTTTTCCGCCAGGCGCTGGCGGCGCCGAGCCCCGCGCGCGGGCCGTGGATCCTCGATCTTTCCGGGCTCCCCTCGGACGCGTGGAAAGCGGCCCTCGGGCGGGCGCTGACGGTCCCGACGCCTCGCTCGCACGACGAGTCCGGGACTGCGCGAGCTCGTCGGTAGGCTCGCCGCCGCCCCGAGCCCTGGCGAGGTTCGCGATCGCCTCGAACACCAGGGCGGTGAACTCGCTCGACCCGTGGAGCGTCAGGCTCATGGAGAGCCAGCCGTGGTGGAGGTCGAACGCCTCGTCCTCCGCCCGCGCGTCCGCCACCAGGGCGACCGCATGGGCGATCGCCTCGAACTCGTCCGCGCTCGCGAAGTGGAGCGTGGCCTGGCCGAAGGTGACGTGGACGCAGCCGGTAAGGCACATCTTGACGTGGCCGCTGCGGTGTGGGCGAGGGTTTCCTGGGCTTCGTGGTTCATGGCTTTCGACCGGACCAGAAGAGAGGTTAGCGCGCGTCCCTCGAAGCTCAGGGGCAGGGCCTGACGAACGGACGATATTGACCAAAAAGTCGTGATTGGTCGGCGTCACTTAAGCCGCAAGCGCGACGCACTCGCGAAGGCAGCGATACGCTCGGCGAATCGCGTATCGTTCTAGAGTCGCCTCAACTCTTTCCGAGCATCCTTCACGATGCCCCAAGACGAAGACAGGAAGAGGGAGGCGACCACACCCGCCGCCGCCAAATCGGGCCAAGGCGCCTTTGTAAGGGACACGAGTCCAGCCGCGACGACCACGACGAGATTGCCGATCGCGTCGTTTCGAGAGAACAGCCACACGGCCCTTACGCCGGCGTCTCCGTTCCGATGCGGAATGAGAACCGCCGCTGCCGCGAGATTGACGAGAAGGGCGACCAACCCCACCGCCCCCATGACATCCGCCTCCGGTCGCGCGATGAACAGGAGTCGATACAGCGTCGAGGCGAGAACGCCGAAGCCGAGGGTTCCAAGGAAGAGACCCTGGCCTAGCGCGGACCTTGCACGGATCTTCGCTCCCGAGTTCGCGACCAACAGCCCGATGCCCGTGATCACGCCGTCGCCTACGAAGTCCAGGGCATCGGCCTTGAGCGATTGTGAGCGCGCCAGGAATCCCGCTCCGATCTCGACCGCTCCGAAACCCGCGTTCAGAAGGACGACGGTCCAAAGGGCCCTTCGGTAAGCCATCGTAACGCGGAACGCAGCCTCTTCCGTGGCTTCGCACGTCCTTTCTTCGGAGCCTTCGGCGTGGTTCGTCAATGTGTTCCCGTCCTCGCGCGGGCTTCGCCCATCCCTCACCCCGGGCCCTCTCTCAGAGCGGAGAGAGGGCCCGTCCTACACGGCGCGGGCCGCCCCGCCGCCCTTCGGGACGCGGCCACGCACCCAGGCGTAGGAGCCGACGACGACCGCGAGCGCGAGGGCCTGGGCGGCGAGGCCCTCGACGTTCGGGAAAGCGGCGAGCCAGACGCCCATCCAGTCGGGGATCGCGAGGGGGACGGCGTGGGCGCCGATCCAGCCCGCCTGCTGCATCTCCTGCGCGCTCTCGCCTACCATCACGACCAAGACGACGGCGAGAAGGCCGCCGGTAGCGACGAGCATCCGCTTGTAGGGAAGTTTGCGATGGGCGGCGAAAGTCAGGGCGGCGACGATGGCGGTGAGGATCAGGCCGACCGACACGCCGCCGAGCACGACGGGCGCGCCCGCCTTCAGCCTCAGGTCCTGGAGGAACAGCACGATCTCGAAGCCCTCACGGTACACGGCGGTGAAACCCAGGAGCGCGAGGCCCCAGAAGACGCGCGCCGGCGAGGCGTCGGACTGCGCGAAGAGCTCCTTGCGACGCTTGGTGTGGTGGCCGATCCAGCCCGTCCAGTAGAGCTTGTGGAAAAACCAGTTCATCACTACGAGCAGGACCACGATGGCGAGAAGACCGGTCCCCGCTTGGACCGCGTACTCCGGGGCGTTGACGCGGGCGATCAAGGCGACCGCCACGAACCAGGTGACGACGGTCGCGGCGAGGGCGGTTCCGACTCCGGCGGCCACAGGCGTCCCATAACCTTTCTTGTCGCGCGCGAGCCCGGCGGTCAAGGCGGCGAGCACGAGCACCGCCTCCAACCCCTCGCGAAAGACGAGGACGCCGCTGCTGAGGGCGACGGCGCTGCGGCTCAGGCCGTGAGCGCCAGGATCGGGCGCGCCCGCCATCGCGACGGCCTGCCAGACCATCACGAGGAGCACGAGGAGTCCGCCTGCCAGGGCGGCGAGCTTCAGACCTGGGTGGCGCGGCGCGGAGAGGGAGAGAGCCATAGGATTTTCCGAACGCGGTTAAGAGTACGCCCGGAAACTCGACCTTTGCGTCCAGATTGAATGAAGCTGATGGATTTCTAGTCCGAAACGAGGCTTCGACGAGTCGGTGCGACTCCTTTAGGCCGTGCAGGACGTGTGAGATTGTTCTTATTGGCGCAAGCTAAAGGATTCGGCGACGCTGGTACCTTCGCCAGGATTGTAGACTCTTCGCGGCCATCGTCGCCCTGTCCTGGACCCGCATGACTCCCCTCCTTCCCCGCCTCGCCTCGCTCGCCGTCCTGACCGCCCTCGCGGGCGCCGCGCACGGAGCCCTCATCGACTTCGAGGACGTGGTTCCCGTCGACGACTACGGCTACTGCCGAACCTACGGCGGCTCGTTGGAGTCGGGGGGCTTCGTGTTCTCGGGAGACGAACTGACGTCCTGGGAGCCCTCGGCGCCCCTCTACATCGGGGGGAACGATACCGGCTCGACCGCGATCTTCTCGCAGGACGCGGGCGCCTTCCTGACGATGGAGCGGGTCGACGGCGGCACGTTCACGCTGGCGCGGATGGACCTCGCCCACGTCTTCCCGGGGCCGGGCGGGCCGGACGAGGTCGTCACGTTCGTGGGCGTCAAGGCGAACGGCGCCGAGGTGACCCGGCGCTACGCCCTGCGCGACGACGACGGTCTGCAGTCGATCGCGTTCTGGGGCTTCTCCAACCTCGTCTCCGTGCGCTGGAACCAGACGCCCGCCCTGCACCAGTTCGACAACGTGCGGGTCGACGAGGCGCCGATCACCCCCGGCCCCGCCGCCGCCGTCCCGTTCGCGCTGCTGTTCCTGCGCCGCCGCAAGCGCGCCTGAACCGTTCCCCCGGCCTTAAAAGGGAAAAGCGCTGAGGGCGGGCCCGGCCCCTGCCGACAATGAGGGCATGACCTCGCCTTTCTACCGGAACGCGCTTCCGCTCCTCGCCCTGCTCGGCCTCCTCCTCGGAACCGTGGCGGGCTGCGGCGGGGGCGGGGGCGGCGGGGGCAGAGCCTCCGTCGCTCCCGGCGTTCCCACCACGCCTGCCGGTCCCTCCACGCCCACCGGGCCTACCGCTCCGATCGTCCGCACGGCGACGCTCCAGTACACCGTGGAGTGGCCCGACCGCACGCGCGCCATGCCCCTCACCGCCAACAGCGCGGTCGTGACGGTGGCCGTCGGCGATCAGGTCGTCGCGACCCGAACGTTCAACCGCCCGGCGGGCGCCGACGGGGCCTCGGCGGACGGCTTCCTTTTCGCGGGCCTCCCGGCGGGGCCGGTGACGGTGACCGTCGCCGCCTATTCCCAGCCCAACGGCGGCGGGACCGTCCTCGCGAGGGGCACGGAGACGCCGATCCTCCTGCCGAGCCAGCAGACCCATGGACGCGCCGCGCTGGCCTCCACGGCGACGACGTTGGCGATCGGGCCGACGCCGCTCACCGTCGCCCAAGGCGAGACCGGAACGCTGACCGCCACCGCCCGCGACGCGCAGGGCGCGCTCGTGCCGCTGCGCGTCGGCGCGGCGGGCGACCGGCTGGTCTGGAGTTCCGACGCGGAGGGCGTGGCCTCCGTCGCGGGATCGGGCGAGGACGTCGAGGTCCGGGGCGTCGCGCCGGGCACGGCGACGGTGAGTGCGAGCTTCCAGGTCGACGACGCGGGCCGGACGATCTCCGCCCAGGGGACCGTCACGGTGGCGGCCCCCATCACGGGCCTCGCCTCGCTCGAGATCTCGCCCGTCAGCCGTCCCAATCCGGGCCACGCCCCCGTCCAGTTCACCGCGATCGCGGTCTTCGAGGACGGCACCATGCGGGACGTGACCGACGCCGTCGCCTGGAGCGTTCTGCCGATCTCGACCGGAAGGGCGGCGACGATCGGCGCGTCCGGACGCCTCGAGTACGCCCCCGGCGGCGGCGGGGAGGAGAGCGCGACCTACGTCGACGCCGTCTTCGGCGGCAAGACCTCCAACCTCGCCGCCGTGTACGCCTACTTCTAGGACGGACTCGCAGCGGTCGCCACGAAGGGCGGCCGCTTCCGTCGTTCGGCCGAGCGCCCGGCGTTCGCTTCGTGTACCCTCTTCCACGACATGGCGAACGTCGACTGGGAGGACCTGACCCGCCGCGCCCTCGGACGCGACTCGCAGGATCGGGAGGCGGCGATCCAGGAGGCGGTCCACGCCTACGAGGCGGCGCCGTCCCGGACGGGCCGGACGCGGCTGCGGGCGATCCTGCGGATCGGCCTCGCCGATCGCGACGCCTTGGCCCGGACCCTCGCGACCGAGGAGATCGGCAACTTCGGCCTCGCCGCCGACGCGCTCGCCCTGCGGGACCGTCTGGACGACGCGGAGTTGATGGTGCGCCTGTCGGCGGTCTCGTCCCTCGGACAGCTGCTCGGAAGGCGGGCGCGGCGGGATCTGCTCGTCCTCCTGGCGGACGAGGACCCTTTCGCGCGCCGCTACGCGGCGGTCGCCCTCCACGACGCCCTCGGGGCGGAGGCCCTGCCGTTGGTGCAGAAGGCGTACGCGGTGGAGGACGACGAGCTCGCCCTCTCCGGAATGGCCTACGTCCTGGCTGCGAACGGCGACGCGGCGGCGATCGCGCAGCTTATCGAGCTGGCGGACTCGCCCTATCCCCGCGTCGCCAGCCCCGCCCGCTCGGCGCTGGAAAGGATCGGGGTGGACCTGGACGGCCCGCCCCACGGGTTGCCCGCGCCCGGGTTCCTAGACGGTCTCGTCGGGATGTAGTCCACCCGTTGCGCGACGAAATGGCCGCAAACCGCCTTCCCCGCCGCCGGGTCTAAGGGAAGCGGAAGGAAGGATTCTATGGCAGACCAGAGCGTACAGAACATCGAGGGACGGTCGGTCGTTCCGATCTCGACGCGGGATCGGAACGAGAGCCAGGGCGAGCGGATCGCCTGCGGGGCGGTCGGCGGGCTGCTCCTGATCGTGGGGTTGCGGAAAGGCGGCCTGAAGGGTTTGGTGGAGATCGCGGCGGGCGCTTGGCTCGTGCGCGAGGCGCTCACCGGGCACAGCCTCGCCTACCAGCTTCTCGGCGTCGACCACGCCGAGCCCGACGCGCCCGCGTCGGAAGGGGCGTCCGACGACGCCAAGGAGTTCACCCAGTCCATCACCGTCGGGCTGCCGTTGGAGGAGGCCTACCGCAAGTGGCGCGACCCGGCGATCTTCGCCCAGTCGATGGCGCACTTCGCGGTGGTGAGCGCGAGCGATCCCGACCGCGCCCACTGGGAGGTGAGGACGCCCGTCGGGCGGGCGTTCGCGTGGGACGCCCGCGTGGTCGAGGAGGAGCCGAGCCGCCTTACGCGCTGGACCACCGAGCCGGGGGCCGACATCCCGAACGAGGCGAGCGTCGCCTTCCGGGAGGCCCCGGCGGGGCGCGGCACGGAGATCCACTACACGGTGCGGATGGACCCACCCGGCGGCCTCCTGGGCGACAAGCTGTTCGACCTGGCGCAGGCCCTGCCCAAGGCGATGATCGCCCAGGGCCTGCGTCGGTTCAAGAGCTTCGTGGAGACGGGCGAGATGCCGACCCTCGATCCCCAGCCGCATGGACGGACCCTCCTGGGCAGGACCTTCCTGGGGCGCGAGCCGCAAGGGAGCCTACGATGAGGGCGCTCTGCTGGAACGGCATCAACGACCTGCGCGTGGAGACGGTGCCGGACCCCCAGATCGTCAATCCGCAGGACGTGATCCTGCAGGTCTCGCTGACCACGACGTGCGGCTCCGACCTCCACCTGATCGACGGCTACATCCCGACGATGAAGCCGGGCGACGTGCTGGGCCACGAGTTCATGGGGGTCGTGGTCGAGGCCGGGCCCGCGGTGACGAAGGTCAAGAAGGGCGACCGGGTGGTGGTGCCGTCGTTTATCGGCTGCGGCGAGTGCTTCTACTGCAAGAGCGACCTCTGGTCGCTCTGCGACAACTCCAACCCGAACGGCGCCTTGCAGGAGCCCCTGCTGGGCTACCCGACGGGCGCGGTATACGCCTACTCGCACGCCTTCGGGGGCTACGCCGGGTCGCACGCCCAGTACATCCGGGTGCCGTACGCCGACCACGACTGCTTCCTCGTGCCCGACGGGGTGAGCGACGAGACCGCCCTGTTCCTGTCGGACGCGGGTCCGACGGGCTACATGGGAGCCGACTTCTGCGACATCAAGCCCGGCGACACGATCGCCGTCTGGGGCGCGGGCGGCGTCGGGCTCATGGCGGCCAAGAGCGCGGCCCTCCTGGGGGCGGAGCGGGTGGTCGTGATCGACCGCTTCCCCGAAAGGCTGAAGCTCGCCCAGGAGATGTGCGGGGCGACGACGATCAACTACGAACGGGAGCCCGACGTGCTCGGCGCCCTGAAGGAGCTGACGGGCGGTCGTGGGCCGGACGCCTGCATCGACGCGGTGGGCATGGAGGCGCACGGCACCGGGCCGGGGTACCTCGCGGACCGCATCAAGCAGGAGCTGCGGGTCGTCTCGGACCGGGGCCAGGCCCTGCGTTCGGCCATCATGGCGTGCCGCAAGGGCGGCATCCTCTCCGTCCTCGGCGTGTACGGCGTGATGGACAAGTTCCCCATGGGGGTGATCATGAACAAGGGGCTGACCGTCCGGAGCGCGCAGCAGCACGGGCAGAAGTACGTTCCCCGCCTGCTCGAGCACGCGGCGAAGGGCGAACTCGATCCCTCGTTCCTCGTGACGCACCGCTTCTCCCTGGAGGATTCGCCCAAGGGGTACGAGATGTTCCGGAGCAAGGCGGAGGGGTGCGTCCGGGCGGTGTTCGCGCCCTAGCCCTTCCCCGTCCCGCCCTCTGCGGAGGGCGGGATCTTTCGGGGCGGAGTGACGGACAGAACGCGGTGCCTCGGAACCCCGGTGACGCGGCCCGGTTCCACCTCCATCTGGACGTCGGTGTCGTCGTCGCGCCGCGAATCCAGCTCCACGCGGACCAGGCTCCCGTCGGGCCGCTCGTACTCCAGAAGGTGGACCGCGTCGCCGGGCGGGAACCGCAGCCATCCGTCGTCGAGCCCGCGCGTCTGGCCGTCGAACGTCACCTGCCTTGGCACGAACCGGAACAGGATCTGCCGTTCCTCGCTCGCCAGGAACGACTCCACCGTGTAGAAGCAGCCGCCGCACAGGACGAGGGGTAACAGGGTGAGGAGCACGGCCCAAGACCGGCTCTTCAGAAAGCGGCGGAGCCCCCGCCCGCCCGTGCGGACCGTCGCCAGCCAGGCGAGGAAGCGGACGCGTTCGTCGGTCAACGCGAGACCATTTCGAGTTTGGGCTCACGCACCGGAACGATGTGGCCGAGGAGCGAGAGAAGCGGGCCCGGATGGACCTTCTCGCTTCGGGCGAAGACGGCGACGGGATCCGATCCGACGCGGGCCTTCCGGATGTAGAGGGCCGGGCCTTCGTCGCCGTCGAACGTGAAGACCGTCTGGTCGGCCGCCGCCCTCACCCGAGCCCGTGGAAAGAGCCTTCGAAGCTCGGCGAGGGTATGCGGAAGGTCGTCGGGCGCATCGTAGATCCAGAGGCGGTCGGCAGGCTGTCCCGTTCTCGCCGCGAAGAGAAGCCCCGGCTCAGTCTTGGCCCAGAGCCGGTAGCCGCTCGGCAAACGCCCCTCCCAGGAGAAGCGGGGCCTCGGGCTCAGGCCCCAGACGCCGGCCACGCCGAGGGCGAGGAAGCCGAAGGCGCCCCAGGCGATCCAGCGCCGTCCGCGCTTCGGTCCGTTCGTTCGCATCCCCACCCTTCCCAGGACGCAGGCGCCGCGTCTGAGGTTGCGGCAAGGCGAGGCGCGATTTTAGGGACAAAAAACGATCCCAGTGATAAATCGAGTTATTTCCGGGATAACTCGGGATATCATAGAGGCGAGCATCGATGATGAGGCCAACCCAGAAGGACGTGGCGGCGAAGGCCGGAGTGACCCGCGCGGTCGTGTCCCGCGTGCTGCACGGCGGCGCCAGCACCGTCCGGGTGGGCGAGGCGACCGCCGCGCGGGTCCGCGCCGCCGCTCAAGAGCTGGGCTACCACCCGAACGTCAGCGCCCGAAACCTCAAGCGCCGCCGCACCGGGATGATCGGGGTCCTCCACGGCGACGGCTTTCCCCGCATGCGGCTGAACGGGGGGCCGCGCTACTTCGCCGCCCTGATGGACGGCATCGTCGAGGGGGCGTTCGAGCTGGGCTACACGGTGGGTCTCTGCCCCCAGCTTTTCAGCCAGACCCCGGAGGACGCGATGGCGGACGGTCGGTTCGACGGCCTCGTCTGGTACAGCACGTGGCCTTCCGAGGCGAACATCGCGCGGCTTCGAAGCTGCTCGGTACCGATCGCGATCGTCCACAGCCACGCTCGGGACTTCGACGGCCGCTTCCCCACCGCGATCTGCGACAACGCGGGGGGCATCCGCCTCGCCCTGGAGCACCTCGCGGAGCTCGGCCACCGCCGGGTCGCCTACGCCTACGACGCCGAGTTCCTTTTCGGCGAGGCCCGGCTGCGCCGGGACGCCTTTCTCGAGATCGCCCCTACCCTCGGGATGCTTCCGTCTCTGATCGACGTGCGCGGCGACCGGTCGGGCCTGCGCGACTACCTCGCCCTTCCGCCCGCCCATTCCGCGATCGTCGCCCAGAACGAGGATCTCGCCGCGTCCATCGTGCGCGGCCTCCAGGCGCACGGCGTCGCGGTTCCCACCGAGGTTTCCGTGGTCGGGTTCGACTCGACCGACTTCTGCGATCTCGTGAGCCCCCGGCTCACCGCGATCTCCCAACCCCTCTCGTCCCTCGGCCGTCGCGCCGTCCAGATGCTCTCCGAGACGATCGACGGCGGGCGCCCCACGCCCTTTGAAAACGTGTTTCCCTGTGGGCTCGACGTTCGAGCCTCGACTTCCCGAGCCAAAGAAGGACTCCAATGAAAAAAGCCTTTACGCTGATCGAACTCCTGGTGGTCATCGCCATCATCGCCATCCTCGCCGCCATCCTCTTCCCCGTCTTCGCCCAGGCGAAGGCCGCCGCCAAGAAGACGGCCGCGCTGAGCAACATCAAGCAGCTCATGACCGGCCAGCTCATGTACGCGTCCGATCAGGACGACGTGTTCGCTATAGGCTCCAGCTACTGGCCGGCGGACCCGAACCAGGGCGGCTGGGTTTACGACTCGCAGCCCTACATCAAGAGCTACGGGTTGCTGATCGACTCGAGCGACCCTAAGAGCAAGGCGCGCTGGCCGCAGATCCAGGTCGACAACCCGAGCTACGGATGCGTTCCGATCTCGTTCGCTGCAAACGGTCTGGTCGGCTGGGACGGCTCGAACAACGTGAACATGGGCGTGTTCAAGGCCAACTACGGATGGGTCGGCGGCACGAGCGCGACCGGCACCACCACCACCAACCCCGCCGACACGATCGCCTTCGGCAGCCGCTACAACGGCGCGTCGATCTCCTGGACGGGCGGCGTGTTCAACAACATCGGCGGCGACTGGGACAAGCGCGACGCGGGCGGCGTCGGCACCCTGATCCCCGACGGCACGCGCAACGGCCAGCCGTACGTCTCGCCGGACGCGCCGACCGTGACGTTCAACAAGGACAACCGTTGGGGCGGCGTCTCGACCTACGGCGACCAGGGCATCTTCTCCTTCGTGGACGGCCACGCCAAGACGATGAACCCCGTTCGCACCAACCCGGACCCCTACAACAAGCCCGAAAGCAACATGTGGAAGGCGGTTCGCTAAGCGCATGAACGTCAAGCTCACGCTCGGTCTCGTCGTTCTGACCTTCG
>CAZEWR010000021.1:42712-89051 GCA_964516175.1 uncultured Fimbriimonas sp.
GACCTTCGTCGCGGCAGGCTGCGGCTCAAGCTCCGAGCCGACCAAGGCCGAGGAGCAGACTTTCCGCAATCCGCAACGAACGATGCCTGCCGGGGCGACTCCGGGAGCCGCGCCGAGCGGCCCGGTCGACGGCGGCAAATAACAAGCCGACCGGGAGATACACACCGACGCCTCTCGTTGGGTTTCAACGAGAGGCTTTCGTCGATACATCTTCTTATTCCGGTGCAATACCGCGATCCTGCGCCTCGGTTCAGCGAGATCCACTATTTTTGTTTACTTTTTTGGAATTATATTTTCCACTTGATTTCAGTAGGCTTTCTTGATATGCTGTCTGTCGATCTACGAAGATCGTGTGACGACTGTGACAAGAATCATGAAGACCTCACTGTTGAGGCGGCTCATGCCGGTTTCCCTTCTCGCCCTCGCCTCGCTCGCCAAAGCAGGTCACTGGTCCGGCCCCGTCTACTCTGGTGGAAAGTTCACTACGGAGTCCTCCGGGACGATGGACTTCTACGTTAACTCCACGACCAGAAACTACGAAGGTGGGGCAAATCGAACCGCCTACGGACCTCTCAAAGCAAAATTCACCTGGGTACCTGACGGATCTGGCGACACTTCTACCCCGCCCGGCGGGGTGTACGTGATCGAGACCTGCAGCGCAACGGGCTCAAGCATCGAGGGTGTGACGGGGCCGTTCGCGCTGGCAGACGATGGTATGAAAGATGAGGTCAACACGACCACGACGCACGTCGCGCCTTCACCTTTTTGTGGACAGCTTGGTAAGCGAGTGGTCGACCGTATCGAGCAAGATTCGTTATACGCCCGACGCATACGCTGAGTTAAGCAACAAAGTGGGTGGAGATCCGAAGGTCGTTACCCTTAAGGTCACGAACGAAGGAGGTAGCGGCGCCGCCCTGAACGCGACCTACACGTTACGAGTTCACCATGAACAAGAAAACTGGCGGATCAATCCCTCTCCAAGCCTAGTCGTCACGATCGCACCGTTAGCAGCGAACGACCTAACCGTGACCGGAGCTAAGAAGTACTCGACCTTAGGGGCAAATTGCCATGTGGTTTGGTCGAAGCCGGTGCCGATCTGGGACTACGCAACATGGGTGACTAAGGTCGCTGGCACTCAGCTCTCGGATCCGCGATGGAAGGCGTTCTTCAAGATCGCGGAGATCTTTCTACCAGACCTTTCCGCAGAGGCAAAAGATGCGAACGCCGATTTTGATGACGTTTGGAACAACCATACATTAGTCGGAGCAACGATCACGGGCGGCTCATGGAGCGATAGTAAACTACTCTACGGCATGAAGCCACGCTACATGTACGAGTTCCTGCCCAAGTACTACCAGTGCGACCGGTATGGATATCACGGGTATGAAGGAAAAGGGGAGCGGATCGCAGCCAAGATCTTTAAGGAATACATGAGTGGCGATTTCTACAGGGTCACGCGGCTGAACGATGACGGTACGGTAACGCCATGAAGGTTCCTTCCTACGTTCTCGTAGGATTAACCGTGTGCGCTGCTGGAGCCGGTCTCTCTCAGACTTCATCCATGCCGAAGGAAGAAACCGATCTCGCACGGGAGATGCGGATGGCGGGCAAGTACGGCCCGGGCTACTTAGCGCTGGCTCCCACGCAGAAACTTGGCAACGCTTGGTGCCTCGCACCCTGGACCGGCGACGTCCAAGGTTATGAACAGGCCCGCCGGAACGCCGAGAAGGTCCTTGGGCGTTCGAGCGCCGGTGCGGCAGGCGATGTTCAGCTTCTCAGAAAAGCGGCACAGGCGTCGCCCCAAAGCGCCCTCGCCCAGTTCAAGTGGGTTCTCGCGGCCAATCTCGTCTCGAACAGGCTTTTCGGTACGGGCGATACGAGCGGAACGATCGACTTCGACGAAGCGGGGCGTATGCGGTGGGCGCTCGCCCTCGCTCCCGATCCGCGCGTCGCGGAGTACGCGCGCCTCCGCTTCTCTCTCGAAGCCTCGCGGCTCTCGCCCGACCAAGGACGCGTTTTGGCGCGCCGGTTGGCGGCGCGTTGGCCCAACGACCGGTCGATCAAGCTTTCGACCGCCCGAATGCTCATCAACTCCCAGGCTGCGCCCGACTTCGACGAGGCGATCAAGATCGCCGACGATCTTCTCAAGAGCGATCCCAACCGCGCCTCCTACGTCGCCCTGAAAGGCACGGTCCACGAGACGGCTTGGTTCCGTCTTCACCGACGAGCGGACGGCTTGGCGGCGATCGAATGGAACGGAGTCTACGACCGACGGTTTCCACGGGACACGGCCAACAAGGAAGAGCTGGCCCGGATCATGGCCTACATCAAAAAGCAGCTCGACGGGAAGATCCCTCTTTCGCCTTAAGGCGAAGCGACGCCGCCGGTCTGGGGATTGCGCCGAGACCGACGAGACTCGTTCGTCGGTCTCGGCTCGCCCCGACGGCGGCAGGAATCCCTAAAAGGGAGATTCCTGCCGCCGCTCCCTTTTAGGGTCGCGTAGGACGAGGGAGCGGGTCCGCCGGTGGGACCCCGGTGAAACCATGACCGCCGACAAGTTCTCCCTTTCGTCGTCCGAGCTCGACTCCGGCTCCAAGGAGCTGAGCGACGCGTTCTTCGCCCTGGGCTTCCTCTCGATCGCCGCGAGCATCGCGGTGTGGGCGAAGGCCAAGGAGGGCGACAAGGCCCACGGCGAGCGGTTCGGGATTTTCGTCGGCCTCTGGGCTCCCACCTTCTTCATCCTCTCGGACCGGCTCGCGCGCAAAAAGTCCTGAGCCTCGCCCCGAGCCGCTTTCCGTCCGCAGGAAGCTCCTGCGGACGGAACGGGGGCCTTAGCCCACCTTGCGGAAGGTCAGGCCACGCAGGTTCAGCGGGCGCCAGGTGGCGGGATCGCTCGGGCGGGCGACGACCTTCGCCTTCCCCGTCGCGTCGACCCGGAACGTTCCGACGGGAAGCTCCACGAACCGGTCCCAGCCGCCCGTCGGGGCGACCTTCAGGGTCCGCGTCGTGCCCGCCGCCTCGACGGCGAGCGAAGTGATCTCTGCCGAGGCGACGGTCGCGACGGCCTCGTAGTCGCCCGGCGCCGCGAAGTCGACGGTCCACGACGCCGCGTCCTGGGGACGGTCCCAGAAGCCGAGGTTCGCGACGCCGCCGCGCGTCTCGGTGTGGACGCCGTCCTCGGGCAGGCTCGCGAGGTCGGCGTTCAGGCGGTAGAGGCCCGCCGCGCCGAGGACGACCGGCGCGGGCGGGGCGATGGGAACGGGGATCGAGCGGAAGCCGCGCAGGTTGCGGCCCTTCACCTTGATCACCGTCGCGAGGTCCGAACCGGCGCCTTGGGGCAGGGTGACGTGCAGGCCGTTCGCGTCCTGGGACCAGACGGCCCGTCCGCGCACCCCCAGCACGGAGACATGGGTGACGGTGGCCTCGTCGCCCGCGTGCTTGCCGAGGGAGACGAGGGTCACCGTGCGCGCGGCCGGGCGGCCCATCAGGGTCGCGTAGACCGTGCCCGCCCCTTTTTGCACGTAGCGCACGTCCTGGGCGGTGAAGCCGAAGTCCTCCTTGAAGGCGCCGCCCTTGGCGCGGGTCGGCCCCTCGCCGTAGACGAGCCAGGGCTTCGTGCCGTAGATCGCCTCGCCGTTCGTCGCCATCCAGTCCGCCATGTCGGCGAGGACCCTTTCCGCCTCGGGATCGAGCGCGCCGTCGGGCCGCTGGACGACGTTGATGAGCAGGTTGCCGTTCTTGCTCACGACGTCGACGAGGGTCTGGATCACCCAGTCGGCGCCCCGGACCTTCCAGCCTTTGTTGTAGTACCAGTCGCCGATCGAGGTGTCGGTCTGCCAGGGGAACGGCTGGATGCCGCCGAGGACGCCGCGCTCGACGTCCTGCGCCCACCTCCCCTCGCTGGGCTGCTTGCAGGCGTAGACGGCCTGCTGGACGCCGCCCCGCATGGTCGCGTTGTAGAGGTGCGCGACGAGCGACTCGCCCACCGGGCCGAAGGGGAGGGGACCGTCGGTGTAGAGCAGGTCGGGCTTGTAGCCGTCGATCAGGTCCTTCACGCGTCGATACCATTCGCGGCGCCAGCGCGGGTCGGTGGTGTACCAGCCGTCGTCGCCGGGGAGGGCCTTGGGGTGGTAGAGGTCTTCGTAGAGCGGGTCGTTGCCGTCGTACGGCACGCCCGCCAGCGGGCCCGACTTGTCCGCGCCCCGGCTCGGCTGGAACCAGGTCCAGCTCGCGCCGAGGTGCTCCGAGACGCCGAAGCGCAGGCCCTGGCGGCGGGCCGCCTTCGCCCACTCGCCGACGACGTCGCGGTGCGGCCCCATCTTGACCGCGTTCCAGCGGTGGTACGTCGAGTTCCAGAGGTCGAAGTTGTCGTGGTGCGCCCCCATCGACACGAAGTACCGCGCGCCCGCCTTCCTGTAGAGGGCCATCAGCCGCTCGGGGTCCCATCGCTCGGCCTTCCAGAGGGGGATCAGGTCCTTGTAGCCCCGTTGGCTCGGGTGGCCGAAGCGCGCAAGGTGGTCGCTGTAGTCCTTCGAGCCCTCCTCGTACATCTGCCGCGCGTACCAGTCGCCCTCCATCGGCACCGCCTGCGGCCCCCAGTGGGCCCAGATCCCGAGCTTGCCGTCGGTAAACCACTCGGGATAGCGGTTGCCCTTCAGGGAGTCGAGGGAGCCCCGGAAGGGTCCGAGGGCGATGGGGGCGAGCGAGGCGGGGGCGGGGGTGTCCATCGGCGGAAGCGTCCCTTGGAACGGAAGCGTTGTTGACGTTAACATCGCAGCGAGCACGGCCTATTATAACCCCTGCGCTCCAGACCGTCGGCGTCTCGGACCGCCCGCTCGAAGGGCGGCTGGGGTCTCTCTAGGGACGATGGCGTCCGGTATCGACGCGGGGTGGGGGAGGTAGATTCTCGGAAGATGGCGTTCTACGTGATCACGACCGACGGAACGCGCTACGGGCCGGGGGACGAGGCGGAGCTCGCCCTCTGGGCGGGCGAGGGGCGGCTCCGACCGGAGACCGAGCTCGAGGACACGGAGACCGGCGTTCGCCGCCGCGCCGCCTCGGTGCTGCGGGAGTTCCCCTGGCCCCACCCGGATTCGACGGTGATCGACGGCGTCGAGTATCCCCGGCCCACGATGGTCTCAGCCCCGTTCGCGCCGCGCCGCAAGGTGTGGGTCGCGGGGCTGCTGACGGTCCTGCTCTGCGGCACGGGTCAGATGTACAACCGACAGTTCGCGAAGGGTTTCGTCTTCCTCTTCGCCAGCCTCGCGATCGGCTTCGTGGTGGAAGGGCCGGGAATCGGCATCTGGGTCGTAGCGTGCATCGACGCCTGCCGGACGGCCCGCCGCATCAACGCGGGCGAGCCCGTCGGCCCCTGGAGCCTCTTCTGAGCCCCGTCCCTTAGCCTCGGAAACGCGCGCGCTTTGCGGGGTCTAAGATCCATGGGAACCTTCAGCTTCGCGGTGGACGGGATGGTCTCTTCTGACGCCCCTACCTGTACTCGCGAACAGCGTCTTCGCGTTGTCCCTATCATCGAGCGGCTTTGAAGACCGTATCGGCGGATCCCTCCAGGCGAGAAGGCTTGCTTTTGCAGACCGAAAGGCCGAAACGCCTCGCTCCCTCGCCCCGTCTACCCATCGTGCTGCGCCTCCCGCTTCTCGCCGTCGCCCTCGTCGCCTTGCCGTTCGCCGGAAAGGCCCTGGCTCAAGAGCCCATCAACCTGAAGGGGGGCGCCACGTTCAAGACGCCCGTCGAATTCGGCTTTGCGATCACGCTCAAGAACAAGGGGGAGGTCGTGGGGGTCGTCACGCTGCCGAAGGGCGTCCAGCGAACCGTGTCCGTGCAGGCCCGGGAGATCGAGGTCAATGGCGAGGGCCAGCCCATCGAGTTCACCATCCGGACCGGACGGGTCACGATCGGTAACCAGGGACAGCGGGGCACGACGTACAAGGGGAACGTCGCGCTTCAGATCACCCAGGGCGGCAAGACGATCATGGAGCTCAAGGCCGACGAGGCGACGATGGTTCCGCTCGCCGAGTAGGCGGCGGCTCGCGATCGGTTCCGAACCAGTTCGACAAGGATGCCGTCCGCGAGGCCGATTTCAGGACTTCCATCCGCGATCTTCGCGGAACACGGTTCTCAACGGCCCCTTGCCGTTGGGCTCGTGTCCCTTTCCAGAGCGCCCTGCTCCCCGGCTCTTCGTTCTGGACCAGCGGAGCCACTTCTCGTTGCCCTCGATGTACCTCCGATCGGTCAGCTCGACGATGCGGGAGAGGGCTGAAGGAGAGGCGTTGAGTCTGGCGCTAAGCTCGTGAGGCGCGCGACCCCATCCACCACCTCGTCCTCGAGATGGGAAAGCGGCGAGGCGAGGAGGAGCCCGCGAAGGTCGTGTGCGTCGAGCGGGAAGGGGACGACCTGCCGAGCCGCGCCGAGTTCCACGAGGTCGTCGATCGGGCGTACGCGTCGATCGAGCCGCCGTTCTTCCCATCGTCCGCCTGGGTCGCGCTCGTGACGGCGAACGCGAGCGTGCGGATCGAGGCGAGCGAGCCGGAGGACCAGGCGATGGTCGCGGCGGGGCAGCGGACGGCGGTCGCCACCACGGCGAGCGGGTATGGGTCGATGCCCGCCTCCCTCGCCTTTGTCGGGGGCGGTGTGGTGGGTTCCTGCGGCGTCGGTGACAAAAGCAGGCCGGTCGGGAAATATAAGCGGAACGTAGACGGGGGCGGTCCTAAGAGGCCCGCACAATGGTCGCGGCCTTGCCATCCACCATGCGACACCTTCGTCCCGCCTTCCTCCTCGCCCTTGCCTCCGCCGCCGTGGCGTCCCAAGCCGCCGTGCGCTACACGTTCGTCGGCACGTTCCTCGGTGGACAGGCCGCCTTCACGCTCACCACGGGTTCGCTGATCACGACCACGACGACCATTCCGAGGAGCGCCTTCGACTCCTCGAGGTACGGCTTTGGCGTCGACTTTTTTGGCGTACCCCTCGGTACGCTCAACTCGGTGACCTTCACGCCCAACGCCGGCGGGTTCGGGTTCGGTTCAGTCCTCAACGTGAACAGCACCTACTTCGGCAACGACTACTCCGACCTCTTCTTCTTCGGCGCGTACGACTTCGAGAGCTTCGGAACCCACCAGGGGAGTGGCGACAGTACCCTGACCGTGGAGAGCGTGGTCCCCGCCGCCCCGACCGTCCCGACCGTCCCCGGCCCCATGGCCGCCCTGCCCTTCGCCCTCATGGCCCTGCGCCGACGCAAGCGCGCCTGAGCCTCACGAAAAAGAGGCCGGATCCCCATGCTCGGAGTCCGGCCCAAATGCGTCTGCTTCTCTTCTCGCCGCCTCTATCGTGCGGCCTGCCTCAATGATCGGCTCTAAAAGAGAGTTCCTCATGGCGACGAGACATTCTTCTCGAAGATTCTAACGTCCGCGAAACGACGAATGGCCCCCGCTCCTTTCCCGCTGGGGAGAGGGGCCGGAGGGATAAGAGATGGTCGCGGCGGGGCCGTGGAAGGCGGTGGTCACCACGGCGAGCGGGTACGGGTAGAGCTTGGAAAAGCGCTAGAATCGCAGCCGTGAAGAGTCTTCTCGCCTTTCCTCTCGTGCTCTCGGCCCTCGTCGGCTGTGGCGGAGGAAGCGACTCGTCGCCGCGTTCCGCCTTCTCCGGCCTCTACGAAGGCTCGGCTTCGACGCAGATCGAACCGACCGGAGCCCCGATCCAAGGCTACGCTCAGGCCCCGACCTCCGGCAGCGTCGATCGGAAGGGGTTCTTCGTTCTCACGACGACCTACGAAACCGGCAGCGTCTTCACCGACACTTTCGAGGGGCGGATCGCCGACTCCGGCAAGATCGACTTCGTCACCCGCACTCGCCGGAGCCTCGACGGGAAGACGACTCCGGAGTTCGGGACTCTCACCGGCGGCACGGGGACGGCCACAGGATCCGCGTCGAACACCACGGCGACGATCACGTTCAAAACCCGCGCAAGCGACGGGGGATTCACGTTCGTCTACACGCTGAGCCTCACGCGTCAGGCACCCTAAATGGCGAAAGGCCCCGCTTCCTCTCAGGAGAAGCCGGGGCTTGTTCTTTGCGACCGAAGGGCGTACCAGGAACGGGTTACGCCAAGTCCGCCGACCACCCTACGCCTGGAGGCGAAAGCGGTTCACGAGGTTCGTTGCCTTCGATGAGAATACGTGACCGCTCTTAGACCAACGGATAGCCGTCCGCGTCGCTCAGGGCGCCCGTCGCGATGGCGGCGAGGTCGGCGAGAAGCCAGAGGGCGACCAGGGGCAAGGTCAGCCCGAACGTGCAGATCCCGGCGACGCTCAGCCCCAAAAGAATGAGACCCGAATCGACGTGGCCCAGATAGAAGCGGTGGGCGCCGAGCGGGCCCAGGAAGAGGGCCAGGAGAAACGCGACCCGCTTCGACCTCGTGAATCAGGGGCGGTTTCGAACATCGTTTCCTAAGGCGCGGCCCGCCGGAACAGCCGGTCGAGGGCGGGCGCCCACTCGGCGGGCGGAAGACCGGAAAGGTCGAGCGTCGGAACCGGCCTTACCGACACGGGCTCTTTGAGCAACCGCGCGAGGAGGAGCGGCAGGAAGATGGCGGAGCCATCCGGCTCGACGGTGAGCCGGAAGCGTCCGTCTTCGACCCGCGCGCCGTCGCTCGATCGGACGGGCAGGTCCGCGCCCGGCGCCCAGGGCCGGAACATCGGAATGCCCCACCGAGAGAGGTTGAACTCGATGGCCCGCTCCTCGATCTCGATCGGCAGGGCGGGAAATTTCGCCAAGAGGCCCCGGACGGCGGCGACGTTCGCAGCGGCGCGGTCGAGGTCCCAGGCGGCGAGCAGGGCGCCGAGGGCCGGGGGCTCGGTGGACAGGTCGTTGTCGCTCGCCCAGTGGCTCAGGTTCCGGTCGGCGAAGAAGCTCGGGCGCGCGTCGATCGTGCCCCGCAGCTCGGTCCAGCCGAGGTCGATGGGATCGACGCCGTGTCGGCGAAGAAAGGCGAGCCGGGCCGACTCCGCCCAGCCGAAGGCGGAGAGGGCGGCGAACGGCGAGGGGAAGCTCGGGCTCATGGCGTTGGTACGCCGCCCTTCGTAACCGTGCGGCTGGGTCTCCAACAGGACCACGCCCGCCAGCCCCGGCGTCCGCGCCAGCTCGGCGATCCCCGCCGCCGCCCGCGTCCAGGATGGGGATTCGGGCCGGAAGATCTCGACGAGGGGTGAGGCGGGGCGGAACGGCTTGCCCTCCTCGTCGAGCCACTGCGGCTCCTTGGCGACCCGCCCTGCGAAGGTCGCGCCATCGTCGCCCGTGAGCGTCCGGTCGAGGTCTCCGGTGGGCGTGCCCTGCGGGGCGCGCCAGGGGCGGGAGACGAGCCGCAACGCGACGCCGCCCTTTAGGGCCTCGGCCAGCGCGGTCGCGCTTCGGGTCTCCAGCCACACCTCGCGCAGGCCGTGGGCCTTCGCCTCGGCGACGGCCCGCGCCGCCTCGCCGGGAAGCTCCGTCGCGACCATCAGGGGCGGGGTCGGGGCGCCGGGGGCGAGCGCGATCGGCGGCGTGGGGGGCGGAGTCTCCGAGTCTGCGGAGGGATACTGGCGGAACTCGGCCCCGAAGCCGAGCCCCATCCGTTCCGGGTTCAGCGGCGTGCCGTCGGGCAGGACGAACCCGAAGGTGTAGAAGCGGTCGACGCCGACGCGGTCCAGCGCGAACTTCTGCGTCCGGTACATCCCTTGGAACCGCCGGAGGAAACCCCTCTGCGCGGGCGACAGCATCGACTCGGACACGGCGTAACGTTCCTTCGTGTCCGCCGTGTGATCGAGGTAGGGCGTCAGCGCGTCGTCCGGCTTGAGGGCGTCGCCCGGAGCGAAGCCGATCTCCTCCAGCGCCTTCGTGGTGCGGATGCTTTCCTTCCACTCCCGCTCCTTGCGCCGGATCAGGCGGCCCACGCCCTCCTCCCAGGCCTTCATCCGGGCCTCGCGCACGCCCATGCCCATCTCGTCGGCGGTGAGCAGGAAAGCGCCGCCGACCTTTCGGTAGGTTCCGCCGACGGCGAGGGCCAGCGCGCCCAGGAGATCGCCCGTGCGGATCGGACCGGGGTCGGCGGCGACCTTCAGGTCGCGCACGCGCAGGTCGGCGAGGAGTTCCCGGGTCGTCTTCGCGCCGATGGCGGCGAGGGCGTCGCCGACGGTCCCTCCGGCCTTCAGGGTCACGACGACGTCGAGGCGCCGGAGGTCGAGGGCGCCCTTCTTCGGACGGTTCTCTACGGTCTGTCGGAGCCGCAGCCCGTAGAGCACATCGCCCTGCCGATCCTCGTCGGCCTTGAAGTCCCGCTCCGCCCAGACGTGGCCGGGCTCGCCCCGGTCGTCGACCGTCGTCGTCGAGCTCGACGCGTTCGGCTCGTCGACCATCGCGAAGTCGAAGCCTATCGCCTGGACGAACCGCAGGCGGATGCCCCGTCGCGCCTCGCCTTCGACGGTCCCCGAACCGAGGTTCGTATCGATCTCGCCCTCGCGTCCGGTGCGGCGCTTGCTCCAGGCGAGCCGCTGCGGGAGGAGCGAGTCGAGCACGGCGCGCGGCTCGCCCTGGAGATCGTCGAGGCTCAGGCCCCGACCGGCCGCGAGGCGGCGCTGCCCGGGGGTGAGGAGGGTGAGCAGGTAGAGGGCCTTCGCGTCGCGCGGAAGCCCGTCGTAGAGGTTGGGCGGTTGCGCCAAGGCGTCGTCGAACGCCACGACGGTGGTGGGGACGACGGCGTTCAGGGCGCCGAGCCGCACGACCTTGCGCCCGAAGGCGGCGAGCCCGCTTCCCTTCCCCGCTCGCCGCACCGTCTCGGGCGCGACGACGAGCGCGTTCGGGACCGGGTGCGCGCGCAGCTCGCCCGCGAGGGTCTCCGCCGTCGCCTTCGGGCCTCGAAGGAGCAAGAGGAACGTCGCGGCGGTGACCACCATACGCCGTTCAGTATAGGCGTCCTACCGGACGAGCAGCGTCACGACCTCGCGGGCGGCCTTGTCGGCCGGGGGGCGGCGGGCGTTGTGGCCCCAGCGGAACGCGGAGCCGTAGAGGCTCCAGGCGAGGACGGAGGCGACGGCGTCCTTCGGGGAGCCCGCGAAAGGGCGCATCGCGTCCGGATCGTAGTCGAGCCAGTGGCGCAGAAAGGTCTGGAGCGTCTCCTGGAGGGTCGGTCCGACGTGAGGGGCGAAGTCGTCGGGCTTCGAGGGGCAAGCCCGGAAGGTGCGGGCCACGAACTCGAACACGGCGACGGCGAACGCCTGGAGGGTCGCCTCGGGCGGCGCGCCCTTGGGCCAGGCGGCGACGAGGGCGGCGTGCAGATCCTCGCGGATCAGGGTGGCGGCGAGGTCTCGCTTGTCCTCGAAGTGCGCGTAGAACGTGGCGCGGTTGACGGTCGCCCGTTCCGCGATGTCGCCCACGGAGATCTCGTCGTACGCCTTCTCCGTCATCAGGGCGCGCAGGGCGTCTTCGAGCAGGCCGCGCGTGCGGCGAACGCGGGGATCGAGCTTGGGCGAGTGGGGGCAATCGGCGATGGACACTTTTTCCTCGACAAACGGGGCGGTCTGTCGGCTAAGCGACGAAACGGGCGATTTGACCCTTGAACGCTCCCACCCCTCGATGGAAGTATACGACAAGCGTCGTCTAAACGACGCGCGATGCGAAACGGAAGACCATGAAGAACGTCCTGCTCGTCACCTCGAGTCCCCGCGGCGAGATGTCCCACTCCACCCAGGTCGCCACCGACCTCGCCCATTCGCTGGGCGGCGCGCTGACCGTACGCGAGCTGTGGCGCAACCCGCCGCCCGCGATCGGCCCCGACTTCGTCCACGCCGCCTACACGCCCGCGGAGGCCCGGACCGCCGAGCAGCGCGCCGCCCTCGCCCTCTCGGACGAGCTGATCGCCGAGCTCAAGGCGGCGGACACCATCGTTGTCGGGGCGGGCATGATCAACTTCGGGATGCCCCCCGCCCTGAAGACGTGGATCGACCACGTGGCGCGCAAGGGCGAGACCTTCAACTACGGCGAGGCCGGTCCCGTGGGTCTGCTCACGGGCAAGCGGCTCGTCCTCGTCCTCGCCTACGGCGGCGTCTACTCCTCGGGCCCGATGGCGGCCATGGACCACCTGGAGCCCGCCCTGCGCGGCGTCCTCGGCTGGCTCGGCCTCACCGACGTCGAGACGGTGCGGATCGAGGGCGTCGCCTACGGGCCGGAAGCCGCCGAGCTCGCCCTGGCCGGAGCGGCGACGCAGGTGCGGGAGCTCGCCGTTGTCGGCTGACGCCCTTCCCCGCCGCGCCGCCTCGCGCGGCGCGGCGATCGCCTACTGGGTCTCGACCTTCCTGTTCGCCGCCATGATGGCGATGTCGGCGACGATGTACCTCACGCAGCCGACGATGGCGGCGGCGTTCGCGCACCTCGGATTTCCGCCCTACTTCCGGGTGGAGCTGGGCGTCGCGAAGCTGCTCGGCGTGGTCGCGCTGCTCGCCCCGGTTCCGGCGCGGGTGACGGAATGGGCGTACGCGGGTTTCGGGATCACGCTCGTCTCGGCGGTCGTGGCCCACTCGACGGTGGACGGTCCGGCGAAGGCGGCGGCGCCGCTCGTCGCTTTCGCCCTGCTCGCGGTCTCGTACGTCGCCCGTCTGCGCACGGAACGCGCCCTTTAGGGCGCGGGCATCGCGGCCCGCAGCTCCCGGAGGCGATGGAGGGCGGCTCGCATCCGTCCTCCCTCCTTGAGCTCGGCCCCTATGTAGCCCTCGTTGAACCGCTCGGCGCGGAGACAGAGGACGAGGTAGCGACGGATCTGATCGAGGGTCGCCGCCGCCATGCTCTCGGGACCGGGGAGGACGCGGAGCATCCCCGTGCCGGGCTCCGTGCCTTCGGGATCCTCGGGGAGAACGGCGTAGGGGTCGATGAAGGCGGAGCTGTCGTAGCCGAGGTCCCAAAGCGTCCGGACGACGGGGTGGTAGACCGGGTACGCCATCGAGGTCACCGTCCGCCCGTCGACGACGGACCGCCCATCGCCGTCCCAGGTATGCGACACGAACCCTTCCGCCTCGACGACGGGCAGGATCGCGAGCGCCCGGTCGATGTCGTCCGGGGTCCACGCCGGAGTCGGTCGGTTCGGGTCCATAGCGGTTCTACGCGTCCGAGAGGGCGATGGGGACTTCTCTCCCGCCTTGCGAAGAAGAAACCGGAGTCTGATCCGAACCTCGTTCGGATCAGACTCCAGGCGTTCCCGATTCGGGCTGCCCTGGAGGCGGAAGGGAGACGATTCCGTAATAATTCGCGGCTTCGCGAAAGAGAGGCGAAAGGAGAACTATGCTAAAGACGCGAATCGCCATGAACCGCTCTACGAACTTCCGTTCCTCTCTCGTCATCGCCGGTCTCGGCGCCACCCTCCTGCTCGCCGGCTGTGGCGGCGACGACTCGAACGGTCCCAGCTCCCGCACCCTCAGCGGAACGCCCGCGACCCTCGGCTCCGGCGCCGCCACGGCCTACACGAAGGTCGATTCGAGCGGCCAGCCGGTGGCCTACGGGGTTCGGATCTCGAGCGCGGCGCTCGACGCTCCGGGCGCGGAGGGCGAGACGATGGTGCCGCTGCCCGCGACCGACGGGCTCGTGAAGTACGTGATCGTCGATTGGAATCCCAACGGCCATCCGCCCGCCGGGATCTACACGCTGCCGCACTTCGACGTGCACTTCTACCTGATCGACGACGCGACGCGGGAGGCCATTCCGGGCGGCCCCGACCCGGTGGCCACGAAGGCCCCGGCGGCGGGCTTCCTGGCGGCCGACTACGTGCTCGACCCGACGTCCGTTCCCGCGATGGGTACCCACGCGGAGGACACGACCTCCGGCGAGTTCAACGGCAAGACGTTCGACAAGACCTACATCTACGGCTACTACGACGGCACGATCGCCTTCTACGAGCCGATGATGACCCAGGCGTACCTCCAGTCCGCGCCGAACGCCACCCAGGCGCTGAAGCTCCCGGAGAAGGTCGCCCTCGCGGGCCGCTACCCGCAGACGATGACGGTCAAGACGATGGCGAACGGCGATCGGGTGATCGAGCTGACGGCCATGAAGTCGATGCCCGCCTCGCAGTAAGGAGGGGCGAGGGGCGGTTCCGCCCCTCTTCGCCGGACCCAAGCGGCGTCCGGCTCTACCAGACGATGGGGCCGTTCTCGTCGGAGAACGCGCCCGTCGGGCCGTCGGCGCCGAGCAGCGCGAGGCGCACCGGCTCCCGGGCCGCCTCCTCGACGGTGCGCGTTCCCTGGAACTCGTTCAGGTCGGTGGCGGTGTAGCCGGGACAGGCGGCGTTGACCTTGATGGGCGTCGAGCCGAGTTCCAGGGCGAGCTTGAGGGTGACCGCGTTGAGCGCCGTCTTGGTCGCGGCGTAGGCCCCGAAGAGCGCGCGGGCCGGGTTGGCGGGGTCGGCGGTCAGCCCGAGCGAGCCGAGGGAGCTGGACACGTTGACGATCCGCCCGGCGGGCGCCTCGCGCAGCAGCGGGAGCATCGCCTGGGTGACCGCGAGGACGCCGAACACGTTCGTCTCGAACAGGGCGCGCACGTCGTCGAGGGCGGCGGTGGCGAGGTAGCCCGACTGGACGATCTCGTCGAACGGGGCGCCCGACCTTCCCGCGTAGGCGATGCCCGCGTTGTTGACGAGGACGTCGAGGCGACCGAACTCGTTGCGGATCCGCGCGGCGGCGGCGGCGACGGACGTTGGGCTGGTCACGTCGAGTTGGAGGGCGACGGCGTCCGGGCCGATGCCCTGGGCCGCCGCCTCGCCGTTCGCGAGGTCGCGGGAACCGACGAGCACGGTGAGGCCGTGGCCCACGAGCTCTTTCGCGATCTGGAGTCCGATGCCTTTGTTGGCCCCGGTGACGAGGGCGACGGGTTTGTCTTGAGGGGTCATGGTGGTCTGTTCGGGAGGGCGAGTCTCCGCCCTGCGGCGCGTTTCTCCGATAGACCCCACTTCTAAGCGGCCGATCGTGCGTCACAGGGCGGAAACCCGTTTCCAGACTCGTTCTAGGGATTTTCGTCCGCGTTCGATTGGACGCCCTTCCAGACTTCTTGTAGAATATTCCAGAACGACCCGTCTCGCGCGGACGGAAGGCGAGCATGGATCCCAAGCAGGAACGCGACCGGCGGCGGACCGCCGACAATCGGGCGGAGCTGGCCGAGCGGATCGGGGCGCGGCTGCCGGAAGACGGGACGGTCTCCCCCGCGCCGGGGGTGCACCTCGTGCGGGTGACGCAGCCGATCGGGCTTTTCCACGGCAGCTCCTACCCGGCGTTCTGCGTCGCGGTGCAGGGCTCGAAGGAGGTCTACCTGGGCGACCGGAGCTACCGGTACGACGTCGAGAACTACCTGCTCATGACGGTCGAGCTGCCCATCACGAGCCTGATCTTCGGCGGGCCGGGCGACCGGCCCTACCTTTCCCTGCGCATCGAGCTCGATCCGGCCCTCGTCGCCTCGGTGATGCTCGAGCACCGGATGCCCGCCCCGCGAAACCAGACGGACGCGAAGGCGATGGCGGTCAGCCGGCTCGACCCCGAACTGCTCGACGCGACGACGCGCCTGCTCCGGCTGCTCGACGCCCCTCCGGAGGAGCGGGCCCTGGCGCCGCTCGCCCGCCGGGAGATCGTGTACCGGCTGCTCGTCGGCGAGGAGGGCGGGCGGCTTCGGCACCTTCCCGAGCTCGGCGAACCCACCCACCGTATCGCCCGGGCGATCGAGCGCATGCGCGCGGAGTTCGACCGCCCCTTACGGAGCGACGCGATCGCCAAGGAACTCGGCATGAGCCTTTCGGGCTTCCACCAGCGCTTCAAGGCGGTCACGAACCTCAGCCCCCTGCAGTACCAGAAGCAGCTCCGGCTCACGGAGGCGCGGCGGCTCATGCTGGGCGAAGGGCTCGACGCGGCGACGGCGGGCTACCGGGTGGGCTACGACGACGCCTCCCACTTCAGCCGCGACTACAAAAGCCACTTCGGCGACGCCCCGCGGCGCGACGTCGAGCGGCTGCGCGGGGCGATCGTGACGGACTGACCCTCTGGATCGCGCGATGCCACGGTACGGGTCCCGCTACGCCGCGCCGGGGCTCGGCGGGGGCTTCGACTTCGCGTCGTACCGGACGCGCGCCCGCTCGACGTTCGGGGCCTTGCACGCGATCCATTGCCAGAACGGCGCGAAGCGCTCCATGATCTCGCGCCCGTCGTCGGTCGTCGCGTACTCCACGCGCGGCGGGACCTCGGCGAAGACGGTGCGGGTCACGAGGCCGTCCCGCTCCAGGTCCCGCAGGGTTTGGGTGAGCATCTTCTGGCTGATCCCCGGAACGCGCTCCAGCAGGCGGGCGAACCGGAGCGGGTCGTCGCTCTGCCAAAGGACGTGGAGCGTCCAGAGGTGCCACTTCGCGGCCACGCGCCCGACGATCTCGCGGACGATCACCTCCTGAGGATCGCCCAGCTTCCCGCAGATGTAGGGTCCGCAACGCTCCACTACCGTTTGAGGCTCGGTTACCATTTGGTGAGTATAGAACTTTTCGGTGCCTTCTTCCATTCGGAGTGCAAAACGCTACAGACTCTGTAGCGTGAAGACGATTCTTATCACCGGAGCCTCCTCCGGCATCGGCAAAGCGAGCGCGGAGACCTTCGCGGACCGGGGCTGGAACGTGGTCGCGACGATGCGCGACCCGGCGGCGGGGGCCGACCTCGCCCGGCGGGACCGCGTGCTCGTGGCCGCCCTCGACGTGCGGCGGCCCGAGACGATCGCCGCCGCCGTCGAGGCGGGCATCGAGCGGTTCGGGGGTATCGACACCCTGCTCAACAACGCAGGGAGCAACGTTCCCGGCGCGTTCGAGGAGATCCCCGCCGAGCGGACGCGCGACATCTTCGAGGTCAACGTGCTGGGCGTGATGGACGTGACCCGAGCGATCCTGCCCCACTTCCGGGCGCGCAAGGGCGGCACGATCGTCAACGTGAGTTCGCCCGCCGGCATCGTCGGCCTGCCCCTCAACTCGCTCTACACCGCGACCAAGTTCGCGCTGGAGGGCTTCTCCGAGTCGCTCGCCTTCGAGCTGCTCGCGCAGAACATCGTCGTCAAGCTCGTCGAGCCCGGCCTCGTCCGCACGAACATGACCGTCGGCTGGCTGGGCTCGCTCGCCGCCACCGAGCCCATCGCCGACTACGCGGACTACGTGGCGGCGACCGTCGCCCACTACGAGGCGATGATCGCGGGCGGCGACGCGCCCGAAACGTCCATGGACGAGGCCCCGGCGGTCGCCCAACGCATCTTCGAGGCGGCGACGGACGGGACCGACCGCCTACGCTACCTCGTCACGGCGGGCGCGGAGGCCCTCGTCGGGATGCGCCGAGATCTCCCAGAAGAGGAGTACGTGCGGACGGTGCGCTCGCTGTTCGCCGCCTGAGACCCCGATCAGCCATCACGGTTGGCGGGTCAGGGTCCAGACGCTCAGGAGCGGGATCTCCCCGCCGCCTCGATCGAGCGTTCCCCTCAACGTCCCCGTTTTGGGATCGTAGTGGAGCTTTCCCTTGTATCCGATGCTCCAGTTGATCTCCGGGTTATTCGTCTTCCAGACAGCGTAGAAGTCGCTTCCGCCGGACGCGCGGATCCGACCGTCGACGACGCCCCCGGGGCCATACTGCGAAGACAGATTGGCGTCCAAGGTGCCGGTGAGGATCCGGTTCTCGCCGATGGTGATGTCGGCCGTGCCGGTGTCGTTCCCCTCGCCGGTCCAAGTTCCCACATACCGTCCGGCAGGCACGGGGGAGGTATCGCCGCCCCCGCCACACCCTCCGAGCACGGTGGCGAAGGCAAGAGCGAGGATCAGACGCGAAAGGTTACTCATCGGAAATCTCGGTTTCCCTAAGTCTAACCCGCCCCATCGATTATCGGTCGGAAGGACTCGTCGGAGGCGATCTGGCGGGACCGGACCCAGCCCCACGTCGAAAAGAAAGGCGCCGGCCCTCCTTCCGAGCGCGGGATCGCGCCCCTAGAAGAGCTGGAATTCGTTTCGTCCGTCGTCGTCGCTCCTTTCTGTGCTACGATGTACCCGTGTACAGCACCCGGGTGCAACAAGGGCGTAGCCACGGAAAGCCGACGCGGGAGACGGTCGCGAAGCTCGTCAACGTGTCGGGCGCGACGGTGTCGCGCGTCCTCAGCGGAAGGTCCGACATCGCCATCGCGCCCGAGACCCGCGCGAAGGTGATCGAGGCGGCCCAGAAGCTCGGTTACCTGCCGAACCCCGCCGCCCGCGCCCTGAACAACGTGCCGAGCGGACTGGTGGGCTTTTGGATGAGCCTCCACTACTCGCGCTACCGAAGCCAGGTGCTCGACCAGATGCGGTCCCTGCTCGCTCCGTCCGAGATGTCGCTCGCCGTGACGGACGTGGACGAGGAGTACCAGTGGGACCGCAACTTCTCGCGGGCCCTTCGCGCGCCCGTCGACGGGATCATCGCCTTCGACACCTCGATCTCCGTCGAGACCTTCGCCGCCCAGCGCGACCGGCTCGCCCCCGCCACCCCGTTCGTGAGCATGGGGGCCTTCTGGTCCGAGCGGCTGAGCTTCGTCGGGGTCGACCTCCGGTTCGGAGCCGACCTCGCGATGCGCCACCTCCTCGAGTCGGGCCGACGGCGCATCGCCTACGTCGTTCCGTACAACTCCAACTTCAACGACTACGGCCCCCGCTTCGAGGCGTACCGCGACGCCATGGCCGAGGCCGGCCTGGCGACCCACACCCTCCTCACCCGGAGCGAGGACGTTCCGGACATGAGCGAGGCCCTCGGCGACGCCAAGGGCTTCGACGCGCTCCTGTGCATGAACGACGGCCTCGCGATCTCCGCCGCCACCGCGCTGTTCAAGAAGGGGGTCCGACCGGGACACGACGTCGGGATCGTCGGGTTCGACGGAATCCGGGAGACCGCCCACGCCCTGTGTCCCATCACGACCGTGCGCCAGCCGATCGAGGCGATGTGCTCGCTCGCGGTCGCGTATCTGCGGGCCCAGTACGCCGACCCTTCGGCTCCCCTCGGACAGACCCTCCTCCAACCCGAACTCGTCGTCCGCGAATCCACACGGCCTTAAACCGGCTCGCCTTTCCCTCCTCAGAGAAGAGACCCTCATGCGACGCAAAGCCTTCACCCTTATCGAACTCCTCGTCGTGATCGCCATCGTCGCGATCCTCGCCGCCATCCTCTTCCCCGTCTTCGCCCAGGCGAAGCGCGCCGCCAAGGACTCCGCCGCCCTCTCCAACGTCAAGCAGGTCGCCACAGCGGGCGTCATGTACTCGGGCGACTACGACGATACGGTCATCCCCATCCAGAACAACGGCGGCAACTACGCCGCCTGGGGGATCCTCATCTATCCGTACACGAAGAACACGGACATCGTGTGGGATCCGGGTCGGCAGAGGAACGTCAAGGTCGCCCCCAGCCGTGGGACGACCGGCCCCAGACCGACTGGGGTTGGCAGACCCACATGGCGATGAACTGGTACGGCTACGCGAACCGGAGCCAGACCTCCTTCCCGTCGCCTGCGGAGCGGATCGGCTGGACCTACGGCGAGGACCAGTTCCTGCCCACCTCCGGCGACTCGAACCTCCTTACCCAGCACGTGTTCGACGGCGAGCGGTGCTCGTGTCCTTCGCTGGCGAACACGCCGAACTCGAAAGGCGAGGACTGGTACAACCAGTGCGCGCGCGCCGCGGTGAAGTACCACGGCGACGGACTGATCTCGGCCTACTCCGACGGGCACGCGAAGAAGGTGCCGTACAAGAAGCTGTCGGTCAGCCAGCCGACCTTCGCCGCCTCGAACGCGTGCGAGTACACCAACTTCGCGGGTCCCGACCACCAGTTCGGCACGTCCGACGACGTGGACAACGAGCTGACCCGAGCGTGGGGGCGCTGGTTCGATGCCTCCTACTAGGACGATGCGGCGCGTCCTGTGGCCCCTCCTCGTCCTCGCGTCGGGACTCGTCGCCGGATGCGACCCCGCGCCGTCGGTGCCGCTCGCTCCCGATCAGAAGCCGCCGGACACGAGCAAGGTGTCCTCGGCCGACATGGACCGGATGATCAAGCAGAACGCGCCCCCTTCGGCGCGGACGCGCTGATCGAGAGTTCCTGCCCGGACGACGCGATCCGGGCAGGGATTCTCGAACGATCGTCTTAGTGGTCTCAAATACGACGACAGCCGTTCCGACGCTTCGTCGGCTATCGTCCAAGCCGGTCTCGCCGGACGCCGAAGGAGCCCGTCAGGGCCAGCGGCGAGGGCGGGGCGGCGAACCCCCTCGGGACGAGAGAGGTCCAAGGGTCTATGGTTCCGATCATCGGCCTTCTCGCCACCGCCGCCCTGGCTCACGGCGGCCCGGTCCAGAGCGGCCAACTCACCGAGACTTCCGATACGATCGTCGTTTCGGGCAACGACCGGACGGAAAGCTTCGAGGCGCGCGGGCGGGTGGTCCTCATCCAGGGTAACGGATCGCGCGTCACGATCCGAGGCGGCGCGAAGCGGGTCGAGATCAACGGCAACGACCACGTCGTCACGATCGACGGGACGCCGACGCTGACCATGGGCGGCAATTCGAACCGAGTGACCGCCCGGGGCGCGGTCGCGGGCCTGAAGATAAACGGCGCCGACAACCGGGTCCAGGTCGACCATCTCACGCGCGTGTCGATCGGCGGGGTCGGGAACGTCGTGCGGTGGAAGAAAGGGCCGAACGGCCACCGGCCAAGGGCCTCCGTCCAGGGCGTCGACAACCGCGTCGCCCGAAACTGAGGATCGGCGACGCGGCGTACGTCCAATAGGTCTGATGAATTCGTGTAGAATAAGGCGGCGACTCGCGCCGTATGCCTATTCTCACACCTCAAAAGCCACAAGGCTCATCCTATTCATCTGATGAAACGACGGCGCGTCCTCTGGAAAGCGCCGTCGAGGTTCCGGCGGATCGCCGGACGCTCCTCCTGCTCTCGGGCGGCCACTTCACGGTCGATATGTGCCAGGGGGTGCTGCCGCTCACCCTGCCCAGCCTTCTCCTGCGGCTGGGCCTCGACTACACCGCGACCGCCCTGATCGTGACGACGATGTACCTGACGTCGTCCATCGTCCAGCCCCTCTTCGGGTGCGTCCGCAATCTGGCCGTGCTGCGGACGGCGCTCGTCGCGGGACCGGCCCTCGCCTGCCTTTTCCTCGCCCTCGCGGCGCAGGCGCCGAGCTACCCGCTCGTCCTGCTCTGCGTGGTCCTGAGCAGCCTCGGGATCGCGATGTACCACCCGGAGGCGGTCGCCCGCGCGAACGCCGCCTCGGGCACCGTGCGCAAGGGGCGCGGCATGTCGACGTTCGCCCTGAGCGGCAGCATGGGCTTCAGCCTCGGCGCGCTGTTCTTCGGTCCGCTGATCGCGTGGGGCGGCCTGCCGACGGTGTGGCTGATGCTCGTTCCCGGCCTCCTCCTCACCGTCCTCATCGGGCGGGGGGTGCGTCGGGCCGTCGCGACCGGTCAGACGATGGCCGACGTCCAGCGGGTCAGCCGCTCCGCATGGTTGCCGATGGGGCTGATCGTCGGCGTGGTCGCCCTGCGGCAGTGGGCGATCGCGGGCACGATGACCTTCCTTCCCCTCTACTACACCCACGACCTGAAGACGAGCGCCGCCCTCGCGAGCGGGCTGATCTTCGCGCTCCAGCTCGGCGGCGACGCGGGCACCCTCTCCTCGGGGCTCGTCGGCGAGCGGTGGGGCTACCGCAACGCGATCCTGTATCCCATGATCGTGGCCTGCCCCCTGCTCCTGCTCTACTGGCGGGTGTCGGGACCGGCGACGATCGCCGCCCTGTTCCTCGCGGGCGTGGCCCTCTCGGTCCCGATGCTCGCCACCACGATGATCGGCCAGGAGACCCTGCCGAACCGCAAGGCCCTGGCCGCGTCGCTCACCCTCGGCTTCGGCGTGGGCGTCGGCGGCATCGGCAGCGGCCTGCTGGGCCACCTCGGCGACACGAGGGGACTGCCCACCGTCCTCTCCGTGCTCGCCTTCGCCCCGCTGCTCGCGGTCGCCCTCGCGGCGGCGATCCCGAAGCGGGCGCGCGTCGGGGTAGAAGGCTAGGGTGTCGCCTCCCCTTCCGCTTCCCGTCCGCACCGCCGAGACCCTGCGGCGGCGTATCGTCTCCGGCAGCCTCGCCTCCGGCGAGCGGCTGCCGACGGAGACGAAGCTGATGGCGGAGCTGGGCGTCGGGCGCTCGACGCTGCGGGAGGCGGTGCGTATCCTCGAGCGCGAAGGCCTCGTCCGGGTGCGTCAAGGCTCGGGAACGTACGTGGACCGCCCCGACCGATCGGGCCTTTTGGCGGCGGCCCTCGGCCTTGCGGAGTCCGCGCACATCGTGGAGGTCCGGAGGGTCATGGAGCCGACCATCGCCCGGATCGCGGCGGGGCGGCGGACTCCCGACCAGGCCCGCGAGATCCTGCGGCTGGCGGAGGTTCGCCGCCGCTGCGGCGAGGCGGACGACCTCGCGGGGCAGGTCGAGGCCGACGTGGCGTTCCACCGGGCGCTCGCGACGGCCACGAACAACCCCGTGCTGAGCGACCTATTCGACGCCTTCGCGCGCGTGCTCGCCCGGCTGATCGCCGCCGAGATCCAGAGCTGCGAATCCGAGCTGAGCGCCCGCTCGCACGAGCGGCTCGCCCAGGCGGTCGCGATCGGCGATCCCGACGACGCCGAGGCCGCCGCCCTCGCCATCCTCAACGAGACCGGTCCGGCTTAGGGCCTAACCCTTCGTGAACAGCTTCAGGCCGACGATGCCGAGGGCGATGAGGGTGACGCAGGCGAGTTTCGGAAGGTCGCGCGACTCGCCGAGGAAGAGGATGCCGACGGCGACCGTCCCGATCGCCCCGATCCCGGTCCAGACGGCGTAGGCGACGCCCATCGGGAGCGTCCTCAGCGCGAGCGACAGAAAGCCGAAGCTCGCGGCCATCAGGGCGAGGGTGACGAGCGAAGGTGCGAGGCGGGTGAACCCCGCCGAGCCCTTGAGGGCGAAGGCCCAGCCCACTTCGAGAAGGCCCGCGACGACGAGAAAGATCCAAGACATGGTTTCAGGCTCCGAGTTTCGATCGGCGCCGAGCCGTCCCAGCGTAGGCGATAGCCCGCCCGAGGTCGTCCAGGGGAAGGCGGGGGCTTTGCCCCTTCCCTCTTCTACGCCGCCACCGCGGCACAGGCTCTGGACCCACGTAGAATGCGGAAGGCCACGGGTTTGAGAACGGACGCGCTACCCTCGGCAAGCACGATCTACGGGAGGTTCGCCAGAGCCGTCGTTGGTTTACGGTACACGGAAGGGACGATACCGGCAGACACTAAAAGGGACGTAGTCTGTTCTGTGCCTCACGCGTGCGACACCTCTTCAGACGCCGTGCTTCTCGCCGTTCTGAACTATCTGGTCGAGAAGGGAGCCTGCGACGTCTATCGGGTGGGAGCGGTCGACCCGTTCGACGCGGTCCTTAATCCCAGCGGGATCGCCCTGGTGGGCCAGATCGTCCGTCAGTGCCGGGAAGTCGAGGCGCAGATGCGTTCCCTTCGCATCGGCGTCGCGCTGGACGACGAGGTCTACCAGGGCTACCGGCGGACCATCGACGACCTCTGGCTGTACGTCGAGACCTACGGCATCCCGGCCCTAAGACGGGAGGCCGCCTGCCGGAAGGGCCACGGCGCGGGCTAGCCTCGCGAGAGGCCGCGTCGTCGAGCCCAGTCGTCCCGCGCGATCTCGTACACGAAGTTCTGGCGGGGTGGCTCCCCGAAGTAGGCCACATCGACCTCGCCCGACTTGACCGCGCCGAGACGCCCGATGGCGATCTGCGAGCGGACGTTGCCCGCCCCGATGTGGAAGCGCACGGTCCGCACGAAGCGAAAGGCGTGGTCCAGCATCAGCGCCTTGACCTCGGGGTTCACCCCGCTTCCCCAGCAGGACGTGGCGTAGAACGTGTAGCCGACGAAGACGCTCTCGTCCTCCGGGTCATGGTCGTAGAACCGGGTGCCGCCGAGGACCCCGCCCGTGGCCCGGTCCACGACCTTGAACGCGCCGCCGCTCGCCATGGCGCCGTCGAAGAAGCCCCGGAACACGTCCCGTCGCCACCGGTCGGGATTGGGGTGCTGCTCCCAGATCTTCGGATCGGACGCCACGGCGTAGAGCGCCTCGAAGTCCGCCTCCCGCAAGGGTCGAAGCTCGAGCGTTTCGCTCAGGAGGGTCGGTTGAAGGTCCATGGTCACAGTCTATCGGCCCGTCTTCGAAAGCGCGACGAACGCGCCGAGGCCGAGCATGGTGACGCCTGACACGCGGGACAGCGCCCGCTCGCGCGCGGCCCGAACCCGGCCCGACGCGACGAAGCGGTTCGCGGCTACGACGGCGAGCAGGTCGGCGGTCGTGTTGAGCGCGACGCAGACGCCCCCGAGCAGAAGGAACTGAGGCGCCACCGGACGGTTCGTGGCGACGAACTGGGGAATGAAGGCGAGGAAGAACATCGCCGTCTTCACGTTGAGGGCCTCCACGACGACGCCGTCGCGGAACGCCTTCCGGGTTCCGGCGCGAGAGACGGCGGGAAGTTCCGAGGCGGCGGCCTTCGAGAGGAGGATGCGGACGCCGAGGAGGATCAGGTAGGCCGCCCCGAGGTACTTCAGGACCGAGTAGGCGAGAGCCGACCGAAGGACCAGGAGCGACAGCCCGAAGGCCGCCGCCACGACGTGGACCGTGCCCCCGAGGCCCGTGCCGAGGCTCGACGCGAAGCCCTCGGACTTCCCGCCCGCCATCGTTCGGGCGACGACGTAGGCGATTCCCGGTCCGGGGGTGGCGGCAAGGAGGGTCGCGGCGAGAAGGAAGGGGATGGACGGTAGCATGGGCGGGCGGGGATACTCCGGTGACCGAGTTCGTCCACTCTACCGACCAATGACCAAGAAAGTCAATATATCGACCGAAAACGGCTCCGACGTCGACCGGGTGAGCGAGGCGGTCTCGTCCAAGATCAAGACGATGCGCAAGGCGCGTTCCCTGAGTCTGGACGAGCTTTCCCGGCGCTCGGGGGTGAGCAAAGGGATGCTCGTCGAGATCGAGAAGGGGACGGCGAACCCCAGCATCGCCATCCTCTGCAAGGTGGCGGCGGCGTTCGGCGTCTCCGTCGCGGACGTCGTGAGCGTCGCGGAGGCTTCTTCGGTCCGGCTGATCCCGCCCGAAGCGATCCCGACGCTGTGGGAAGGCCCCGCCGGGGGCCGGGCCGAACTGCTCGCGGAAACCAGCGGTCCCGACATGATCGAGCTCTGGCGCTGGACGATGCGTCCGGGCGAGGCCTACGAGTCGTCCGGCCATCCCTCGGGCACCGTCGAGTTGCTGCACGTCGAGCGAGGCGCGCTCAGCCTGCGGGTGAACGACGCGCGGATGAGCGTCCCCGAAGGCTCTTCCGCCGTCGCCCGAACGGACGCGCCGCACCGGTATGCCAACGACGGGGAGGCCGACCTCGTGTTCTCCATGACGGTCTGGGAGCCCCACCGCCCTCGGACGCCCTTCCCGCCCTGATCGCCGATCGAGCGTCAAGGGACCACGGTCGAGGAAGGCCGGGCGAGTGGGGCGTGTGGCCGGCCACGACCGGGCGCAAGCCTCTCGGGTGGGCGCTGGCCTCTCCGGTCGTCGAAACCGGCCTGATCCCTCTGGAAACCGTCACGATCCGTGGCAAAATCCCTTTGTGGACCACGCCGACGAGCCGAACCTGGGAGTTGCCCTGCGCCGCCTCCGGCTTGCGCGGGGCCTTAGTCTGGACCAGGCGGCCCAACGGAGCGGAACCTCCAAGGCCGCCCTCTCCGCCTGGGAGACCGGGAGCCGCCGCCCGCGCGGCCCCGCCCTCGCCCGCCTTCTCGACGCCCTCGGAGCCGACGACCGGACCAAGGCGCGGCTTCTCACCGTCGCCGCCCCCCGGCACGCCCGCATCGCCCTGGCCGACTCCCCCTTCGCCCCCGTGGACGTGGGCGCGGTCCTGCGCGTCGTGCGCGAGCGCCGAGGCGTCGCCCAGGCCGACCTCGCGCGCCGGCTCGGCGTGTCGCAGTCGGCGGTCTCCCAGTGGGAGTCGGGCGACGACGTCCCCTCGCCCGAGACGCTCCACGCCCTCGGCTTCGCCTTGGGGGCGAGCGTCGAGGAGACCCTGGCCCTCGCCAGCGCCGCCGGAAGGGGCGGCGGCGGCCTCCCCGACGACCCGGAGGCCGCCGCCGCCCACGTCTGGGCGGGTCCCGACTTCCACCCCTTGCGCGAGACGCTCCTCCTGGGCTGGGAGGCGGAGCTGGCGCGGCGGGCGGCGCGGGACGCCCGCTGGGACCCCGGCCTCGCCGCCGTCCTCTCCGCCCACGCCTGCCTCCTCGTGGGCGAAAGCCGCAACGGGGAGATCGCTCCCGTCGCGCGGCGGGCCCTGGGTCTCGCCGCGACGCCGGAGGGCCGCCTTCAGGCGGTCCCCGCCCTCGGGGCCCTGGACCACGCCGAGCGCCGCCGGGGAAGGGACGACGGCGCCACGGCCGAGATGGCAGGCGCCTGGTCCGAGACCCTGCCCGACTCGCCGAACCGGGCCTGGATGCTGCGCCAGCGCGGCCTGGGCCTCGTGCGCCGGGGAAGGGTCGCCGAGGGCGTCCGGTGGATCGAGCGCTCGTCCGACGTAGAGCTGGGCGCGCGGCCGGACCACCCCGAGCCGTGGAGCCACCGCGCCGAGATGCTCGCCGACGCCTACCTGGAGGCGGGCGACCCGCGGGCGGCGGCGGCCGTCGTGGGCGGGCGCCGGGAACGATGCTTCCCGGCGCACCTGTACGTGCGGATCGAGCACGCCAACGGCCGGGCGGTGACGGGAGCCGAGATGGCGTGGCTGCGCCGCTGGACGCTCAAAGGCGGCTGGGCCCGGGGACTCGCGGCGATCGCGGGGATCGAGCGCCGCCAGACGCGGCTGACGGGGATCTCCCCGGAGGCGGGCGGTCCGGTCCCCATCGGCCCCGAGGACGAGGACCGGCTCTGGGCGGCGGTGCGGGCCGAGAGCCCTGGATAGCGGCCGAGACCGCAATTTCGCCCCACATCGTCTGCGTTCCGCTTATAAGTTCGCCTTCCCGTGCGAGACCGAAAGATACTCCCGCATGGCCCGCCCGCGCCCCGCGCCCCCTCGCTACCGCTCGAGTCTCCTCGCCCTCGCGACCGTCGCCGTCGCCCTCGCCGCCGCCCCCAAGGCGCAGGCCCAAGGGTTGCCGAACTACAAGGACTACTACTGGGCCGGCGGCTCGGGCAATTTCAGCGGAAGCTGGAAGGACTTCACCGGCCAGTACGTTTCGCCCGACTGGGGTTGGACCACCCTCTACTTCGGCAAGGATGCGCATGGAAACAGCGTTTCCGGCGGTACCGTCTACAACGACGAGAGGTACGACCTGCCCATGGTGGGCCTGGGCTTCTACAACCACGACTGGATCCTCGACGGGAAGTCCCTGAAGATGATCGATTTCGAGAATTTCATCGGCGCCAAGTCCTCCAACATCTCGGTCACGGTGAACGCCTCCATCAAGTTGGACGGCTTCTTCGGGAACAAGCCGCACCTGAGCCTCGAGGCGTCGCCAGACTCCACGCTCACGATCAACGGGAATATCGACGGCGCCGGATCCCTCTACAAGTCCGATTACGGGACGGCCGTGCTCCACGGGCTCCACACCTATACCGAAGGCACCCACGTGGACGCGGGGCGCCTGGTCGACTACCACCCGAACGGCAACTACGACACCAACGCCGAACTTGAGTTTCAAACGGCAGGCGATCTGACCTTCGGCGGAAGCATCGCGGGAGGCGGCGGCTTCACCAAGAGCGGCTACGGGACCCTCGACCTGACCGGGTCGCTCGGCTACACCGGAGCGACCAAAATCTGGGAAGGTCGCCTCATCGTGCAGGTTCCCAAAACCAGCACGATTAGCATGTCGTGGGGCACCGTCTTCGAAACTCGGATGCTCCAGCCGACGCAAACGGCCACCTACGCGGGCAAGATCACCGGCGAGGGCACCTACGTGAAGAGCGGCGCGGGGCGCATGACCCTCTCCGGCCAGAACGACTACACCTGGGGCACCGAGGTGCTCGGCGGCGTTCTGTCCGACTACAACCTTCACGGCAACTACGCGCTCGGCAACCAGACCACGCTGTTCGCGGGCGAGAACGGCGCCTCCCAGGTGTACGGGGGCGTCATCTCCGGCTTGGGGACCTTCATCAAGTCCGGCGCGGGTGCCCTGACCCTGTCGGGCCTCAACACCTACACGGGCAACACCTACGTCACGGGCGGTCGCCTGATCGACCAGCACCCCCACGGCACCTACTTCAACGATAGCGCCCTGGAGTTCCAGACCGCGACCGACCAGACCTACGCGGGCGGCGTCTTCGGCAAAGGCACCCTAACGAAGAGCGGGGCCGGAACCCTCACCCTCTCCGCCAAGTACGCCGCGGCCTACCCGGCCTTCACCGGCGGCACGACCGTGAACGGCGGCCGCCTGATCGACCTCGACCCCCACGGGAGCTACGTCACCAACGCCGCCCTGGAGTTCCGCAACGCGAACGACCTGACCTACGCCAACGCGATCACCGGCACGGGCTCGTTCACCAAGAGCGGCGCGGGTGTCCTTACCTTCACCGGCCAGAACACGTACGCCGGCGGCACCACCGTCGCGGAGGGCACCCTGCGCGAAGGCAGGAGCTACGCCCTGCAGCCCAGCTCCGACGTCGAGGTGAAGCAGGGCGCTACCCTCGACCTGAACGGCTTCATCCAGACCGTCCGCAACCTGAGCGGCCCGGGAAGCGTCACGCTAGGAGGAACGAGCGGCGCGCTCTACGCGGGCGTCAACAACGGCAATTCGACCTTCGACGGCACGATCTCCGGCGCGGGCATCTTCGTCAAGGGCGGCCTGGGCACGCTGATCCGCACCGGGGCGAACACCTACACCGGCGGCACCCGGATCGCCGCGGGCCGCCTCGTCGACCTGAACCCCCACGGCGACTACACGACGAACGACGGAGGCACCCTGGAGTTCAAGACGGCGACGGACGCCGCCTACGATCGCACGATCGACGGCACGGGGACGTTCGTGAAGGGCGGCGCGGGGACGCTGACGTTCACCGGCTCGATCAAGGGGGACGTGAAGACGCAGATCGCGGGCGGCACGCTCAAGGTCGTCGGCGGGGACCTGCGCGGCGACGTGACGGGCGCGGCGGGCACGACGCTCCAGCTCGACGGCTCGGGGAACGCCCCGGGCGCGTTCTCGGGGGCGGGCGCCCTGCTCAAGTCGGGCGGCGGAACGTTCGCGCTGGCGAACGCCCCCACCAACGCGGGCGGCGTGCGGGTGTCGCGCGGAACCCTGGAGATCGACGGCGCGGGCGCGTTCGGCGGCGGGCTGACCGTCGACTCCGGCGCGACGCTCGAGAACGCCTCGGACGGCCTCCTGAGCGTCCGAGGCGTGAGCCGGCTCCAGGGCGTCGTGAGAACCGACGGCGGCGCCACGACCGTCTTCACCGGCCTCGTCTCCGGCGTGGGCGGCTTCACGAACCAGGGCACGGTGAACTTCGAGGGCGGCTACCGTCCCGGCAACGGCCTAGCGTCGGTGCGGTTCGACGGCGACCTCAAACTCGGGAGCGCGAACGCCCTCCGGATGGAGCTGGGGGGCGCGGTCCTCGGAACGGGCTACGACCACCTGACGGTGAACGGGACCGCGTTCCTGGGCGGCGCGCTGGACGTCGCGTACCTGAACGGGTTCGTCGCGAGCGCGGGCCAGAGCTTCGACCTGTTCGACTTCAAGCGCGCGAGCGGGACCTTCGCCTCCCTGAGCCTGCCGACCCTCTCGAACGGCCTCGTCTGGAACACCTCGGACCTCTACACGAACGGCGCCCTCTCCGTGCAGGCCGTGCCCGAGCCCGCCTCCCTCGCCGCCCTGGGCCTCGGCGGCCTCGCCCTCCTGCGCCGACGCAGGCGCTGATTCGGGAGGCTCGACGCCAAGGCGTCCCGCCCTCGTGTCGCGGGGCGGGACCGGATTCGAACCAGCGTTCCTTCGGTACGAGATCGGTCGGCGGGAGCCGTGCCCGGACGGCCAGGGCTTCCCTTCAAGGTACGTGTAGAACGAAGGGGGCGCAAGCCGAAGGAGACGAAGATCCACGATCTGCGGCAGGCCGTTCGAGAACCGCCAGAAGCGGGGTTCTCGCGGCCTCTGAACGGACGACTTCGCGGAGAGGCCCGGAGATCTCGTATCTAGAAGGGGACAGGGAAAACCATGAACATCGGAATCATCGGATCGGGCCACATCGGCGGCGCGCTCGCGCGTCATCTCACCAAGCTCGGACACCAGGTGTCGATCGCCAACTCGCGCGGTCCCGCCTCGCTCGCCGACCTCGCCGCCGAGACGGGCGCGACCGCCGCGACGGTGGAGGAGGCCGCCCGCGCGACGGACGTCGTCGTCGTGACCATCCCCCAGAAAGCGGTACCGCACCTGCCGCCGGGGCTCTTCGCGGGATCGTCGGCGGTCGTCGTCGACACGGGCAACTACTATCCGACGCGCGACGGGCGCATCGAGGCGATCGAAGCGGGCCAGGTCGAGAGCGAGTGGGTGGCGGAGGCGCTCGGACGACCGGTGGTCAAGGCGTTCAACAACGTCTACGCCCAGAGCCTGGACACGCGCGGGCTTCCGGCGGGAACGCCGGGACGGATCGCCCTCTCCGTCGCGGGCGACGACGCGCGGGAAAAGGGGGTCGTGCTCGGTCTGCTCGACGAGCTCGGCTTCGACGGCGTCGACGCGGGTTCTCTCGCCGAATCCTGGCGACAGCAGCCCGGCTCTCCGGCCTACTGTCAGGATCTCGACCGGGCGGGACTTGAAACGGCGTTGGCCCAGGCCGACCCGGCGCAGGGCGCGACCTACCGGGCCCAGGCCGACGAGGCCGCGCGCCCTTTCTTCACGTAGGCGCCGTACTCAAGAAGCCTGCCGACGACGGGGCTCGGCAGGCTTACCGAGGCGGCGATCAACGGGCCACCGTTCAGAAGCCCCAGTCGTCGAAGCTCGACGTCGATCCGTCCGCCCAGGTGATCGTTCCGACCTGGTCGTCGCCCCACGCCAGCGTCGCCGGGAGCAGCGGGCTCGGCCCTTTCATCGTGCCGGAGCCCGCGCCCATCGGCGTGAAGCTCAGCGCGATCTCGATCCCTTCCGACGTGCTCAGGACGAACGCGCTCCCGCTCTCCTGCGTGGCGCCGCCCTGGTACTGGATCCAGCTTCCGTCCAGACGGGTGAACCGCTCCGTGGTGGTCGCGAGTCCCGTCTCGTCCCAGGTCTGGGTCCACGCGAAGCCGCCCGATTCCGGATCGAAGCCGTTGCCGGCGCTGCTGCCGGAGCCGTCGCCGTTGGAGACCTCGTGGTCTTTGTACCACCAGCCCTTGCGGGGCCCCGCCGTCACCGAGAAGTCCTCGTCGTCGGTCACGGGCGACGCTTCCCAGTGCGACTCCCAGACGTCGCCGCCCGCCGGCTTCGTCGTCGCCTCGTCCTCGTAGAACCGGCGGCCCCAGGTGTGCGCGCCCTGCGGGTCGCCTTCCATGAACTCCGAAGCCCAGAGACCGACGCTCTCATCGAAGAAGGGAGGATCGGCGCCCCGGCCCGCCGCCCGGGACGCCGTTTTCTTCCGGAGGGCCGGGGGAACGAGCGGGCGAACCTGGCGGACGCCGCGGCCCGTGCCGCCGCCTCCCTGGTGGAGGTCGCCGATCCCGAGGACGCCCTGGCTCAGAAGTTTCCGGAGCCGACTCTTGGTGAGGGTCGGCGAGCCGGAGGACGAACCGGGACCCGAGCCGCCACAGCCCACGAGGACGAGGACGAGAACGAGCGCGATCAAGGCGGCAGACTTTGGCATGGTCGAACGGCGGACGAGCGGTTCCAAGGTGACGTGATCTTTCCCCAACGGACCCTCCCTTTGCATGTCGGCGCTTCGACGACTTTCCTCAGGGAACGTCGGCGTGCCGCCTCGCCCGAAGGAGAAGACCCCTAAAAGGGAGCCTATCCTCCAACTTCGACCGGGAAAGCCCCGTAGAATCAGCCGCTCCCTCCATGCGATATCCCGACCGAAGCCGAAACCTGAACGACAAGCCGATCGAGGAGGGCTTGGTCGTCTACTACGTCCAGCGGGACCAGCGGGTCCACGACAACTGGGCGCTCCTCCAGGCCCAGACGATCGCCCACGAGAAGGGCGGGAAGGTGGCGGTGGTCTTCAGCCTGTCGCCGACCTTCGCCGGAGGCACCTGGCGGCAGTACGACTTTATGCTCAAGGGGCTGCGCGAGATGGAGGGGGCGCTGGAGGAGCTCGGCATCCCCTTCTTCCTGCTGTCGGGCTCGCCCGCCGAGACGCTGCCCCGATTCGTGGAGGAACGGGGCGTGGGGGCGGTGGTGTGCGACTTCAACCCCATCCGTCCCGTCTCCGAGTGGAAGGCGGCGTGGGCGAAGCGGCTCGGGGTGGCCCTCGTGCAGGTGGACGCCCACAACGTGGTGCCCGCCTGGGTCGCCTCGGACAAGCAGGAGGCGGGCGCCTACACGATCCGGCGCAAGCTCCAGAAGCGCCACGCCGAGTTCCTGACCGACTTCCCGAAGTCCGAGGTCCAAAAGTGGGACGAAGGGTGGCCGAAAAACGACTGGGAGGCGGCGATCGCCACGCTGAGGTGCGACCGTTCCGTCGGCCCCGTGGACTGGATCGCGCCGGGCGAGAAGGCGGCGCGGACGGCGCTCCGGCGCTTCGTGAAGGAGGGCCTTCCGGGCTACTCGGAGCGGCGCAACTTCCCCGACCGGCCGCTCGAGCAGTCCCAGCTCTCGCCCTACTTCCACTTCGGGCAGCTCTCGCCGCAGCGCGCCGCCCTCGCGGTGCGGGCGAGCGACGCCCCGGACGTGGACAAGGCGGCCTACCTCGACGAGCTGCTCATCCGGCGCGAGCTGTGCGACAACTTCTGCCTCTACGCCGAGGACTACCTTTCGCTCGACTCGGCCACCGCCTGGGCGCGAAAGACCCTGGACGACCACCGGAAGGACCCGCGCGAGCCCCTCTACTCGCGGGAGGAGCTGGAGGCGGCGCGGACCCACGACGACCTTTGGAACGCGGCCCAGTTGGAGATGGAGCGGCGCGGCAAGATGCACGGCTACATGCGGATGTACTGGTCCAAGAAGATCCTGGAGTGGTCCGCCACCCCCGAGGAGGCCCACGCGAACGCGGTCTACCTTAACGACAAGTACTTTATCGACGGGCGGGACGCGAGCGGCTACGCGAACATCCTGTGGTCGGTGGCGGGGGTGCACGACCGCCCCTGGATGGAGCGGCCGATCTTCGGCAAGGTGCGGTACATGAACCGCAACGGCGCGGAGCGCAAGTTCAAGGTGAAGGCGTACGTCGACTGGGTCGACGGCCTCGAAGGCGGCTAGACCCTTGCCGGTTCCGCCTCTTTCGAGACGGGAACGAGCAAGGGGCCGAAGGCGACTCCCCACTCGCACATCGCCTGGAGGATCGGCCTCAGGGTCCGGCCCCGTTCGGTCAGGGAGTACTCGACCTTGGGCGGCACCTGGGCGTAGACCTCGCGGTGCACGACGCCGTCGGCCTCCAGCTCGCGCAGCGCGCTCGTGAGGCTCTGGAGCGTGACGCCCGGCACGAGCCGCCGGAACTCGTTGAAGCGTAGGGTGCCGCCCTCCCAGAGGTGGAACAGCAGGAGGGCCTTCCACCGCCCGCCGATCACGTGGAGGGTCGCCTGGACGGGACAGTCGAGGTTGGAGTGGACGTTCGAGTGCCTCATGCTCTGGTTTCCGTGAGTATAACCCTTTAAAATGAGTTCTTGCGAAACCTAGAGCACGAGGGGAAGACTGGTCCCATGAACGTGCTGATCGTCCACGCCCATCCCGAGCCCAAGAGCCTGAACGCCGCCCTCACCGAGCGGGCCGTCGCCACCCTCGCGAACGCGGGCCACGCCGTCCGGGTCTCGGACCTTCACGCCCAGGCCTGGAACCCGGTCTCCGACCGGCGCAACTTCACGACGGTCGCGGACGCCGACTTCTACCGCCAGCAGCGGGAGGAGTCGCACGCCCTGCGCCACGGGGGCTTCGCGGCGGACGTCGAGGCGGAGATGGCGAAGCTGGCGTGGTGCGACGCGCTCGTCTTCCAGTTCCCGCTGTGGTGGTTCGGCCTTCCGGCGACCCTCAAGGGGTGGGTGGACCGTGTGTTCGCCATCGACTTCGCGTACGGCGGCGGGCGGCTGTACGACCGGGGGCCGTTCGCGGGCAAGCGCGCGCTGCTGTCGCTCACCACGGGCGCGCCGGAGTCGATGTACGAGGTCGACGGGCTGAACGGCCCGATGGAGAACGTCCTGTTCCCTATCCACCACGGCCTGCGCTTCACCGGTTTCGACGTCCTGCCGCCCTTCGTCGCCTACGCGATCAACCACATCGGCGAGGAAGGGCGGCTCGCCGCCTTGGACGCCTACGCCGAGCGCCTGCGGACGATCGCGACCGAGGCCCCGATCGCCTCCCCGAGCCTGGACGAGTTCGATCCCGAGACGATGCGCCGAAAGCGCCCGGCGGCGTAGCCGGGCGCTCCTCTCGCCCCCGGTCGGGCGACCTAGGCCGCGATGAAGCCGCGCATCTTCAGCCAGGCGGCGAAGGCGTCGAACCAGCCGGTGCTGGTGGTGGTCTTCGGGTACATCCCGAAGCCGTGGCCGCCCTGCTCGTAGAGGTGGAACTCGACCGGGCGCTTGGCCTTCTTCCAGTCCTCGATGAGGCCGAAGCCGCCGTTGCCGAACAGGGGGTCGTCGGCGGCGAGCGCGACGAACAGGGGCGGGGCGTCGGCCGAGACGGTCACCGAGGCGAGCGGGCCGTAGACGTTGCCGAGGAAGGCGGGGGAGGCGTCCTTCGTGTAGAGTTCGGTCGCCATCGTGAGCATCGCCCCCGCCGAGAAGCCGACCATACCGACCTTGGCCGGATCGACGCCCCACTCTCCGGCGCGGGAGCGCACGAGCCGGAACGCGGCGACGGCGTCGGCGATCTGCGGGGCCAGGGTCACGGCGGGGTCCTGGGCGGGCCGGGGCGCGCCGGGCGCGGGGGCCGTGCGGGGAGGCGGCGCGGCGAAGGCGGCGAGGTCGGCGGGGGTGGGATTCAGGCGGTACTTGAGGACGAAGGCGGCGACGCCCCGCTTGGCGAGGGCCTTCGCGACGTCCCATCCCTCGTTCTCCATCGAGAGCGTGCGGAAGCCGCCGCCGGGGGCCACGATCACCGCCGCACCCGTCGCCTTGCCCTTCTCCGGCAGGAAGGGGGTCAGGGTGGCGACGCTCACGTTGCGGGCGAACACGCTGCCGTACTGCGAGTGCCACGCCTCGTCGGCGGTGGCGCCGGGCAGCTTCCCGGTGCCGAGCACGATGGCGTCCGGCTGGCTCGGGATGGCGATCGGCTTCATCTGGTCGTTCTGGGCCATGGCGAACGTCGGGAGCGCGGCGGCGAAGAGGAGGAGCGTGGAAACTGGCTTCATTGACCTTGGGGTTCCTTGGAGATCGACGCGCCCTCGCGGTCGTCCACGCTTCTTATTTACCCGTAAATAAGAGCGTTTGCGTTCTGGAGCCGGAGACCCCAAGCGGCCGCTCCGGCTACCGGCCCCAAAACGAGCCTTCGAGTTCGGTGGTCAAGGCCCTGCGGCCCGCTCGAGATCGACTTCAGCGAGGGCGGCCCTGGCGCGTGCGAAGGGACTAGACGGTCGAGCGAAGTCGGATCGCGCCTTCGTCGCACCGCCCGCGAGAAGCGCATCCGCCGCGATCTAAGGGGGACGGTCTCTCCTCAGAGGCCGCAGCCAAGGACCCGACCCTACCGGGTCTGCCGAAGAAACGACGACCGAGGCCGGGCTCCGACCGAATAAACCTTGTATTCCATCGATTAGTAGGCTTTAAGCTGGCGCTCGCCTTTCGGGCTCTTCCATCCTTATAGCCTGACGAGCGATGTGAACGGACACGGATCTCGGCCTCCTACGACCATGAACCGACGCGCCTTCTCACGCCCTCCCTCTGCGGCCTTTACCCTCATCGAGCTCCTCGTCGTGATCGCGATCATCGCGATCCTCGCCGCCATCCTCTTCCCCGTGTTCGCCCAGGCCAAGGCCGCCGCGAAGAAGACCGCGTGCCTGAGCAACGTGAAGCAGATGGGGACCGCGCTCCAGCTCTACCTGGGCGACAGCGACGATGGCTATCCGGTGGGTTCCTACGCCACGCCGAAGGTCAAGGGGCCGTACGACGACGTCCACTACTGGTACTTCGGGCTCACGTTCGTCAGCTCCTCCGTGGCCAAGTTCGTGGCCGCCGACGGCATCCTCTACCCCTATCAGAAGAGCGGCGCGATCGTGAACTGCCCCGACGGCACGAACCTGAAGTCGAGCACGGGCGGCGCGCCCTTCACGATCGACCCGAGCGACGTTCCCCTGGGCTACGACAAGAACAGCCTCCTGGTCAGCAACGTCACGGGCTCCGACGGCGCGAGCTACGGTCCTTTTCGCAACGCGACCCAGTGGGACAACGTCGCCGAGTCGATCCTCCTCGCCGACGCGGGCTTCACCAACTCCAACTACGGCCCGGCCTCCTCCAGCTTCAACGGCCTGAACCTGCCCAAGGATCCGCAGTCCGGGATCGCCCAGCTTTGCAGCCGCGCCAACATCCAAGGGCGGCACGGCAAGGTCGCGAACGTCGTGATGCAGGACACCCACGCCAAGGGCTTCCGGATCTTCATCCCGCCCGCGACCACGAACTACTTCTGCCCGGCTTCGGGAACCGGATTTCTAATCGGCCCCGGCGTGACCGTGGCGCCCGGTACCGTCGCCCCGACGGGAACGAACCACTACTACATCCCCGACAAGTCGCCGACCGGCCCTCTCAACTAAGACCGGCGGGGCCCGCCGTCTTCCCGGCGGGCCTGCTGGCCTCGATCACGACCTGTCGTGTCCGCCGACCTAGGAAACGGTCAGGGTCGGCTCCCCGACGATAAGGCCCTCAAAGGAAGGCTCTAGCGGAAGAGGGCGGCGGTGGCGAGGAGGCCGAGCGCGCCCGCCAGGAGCAGCAGCGGGGTCGCGATGAGGCCGACCTTGAAGAAGTCCTTCGCGCCGACGTCCTCGCCGCCCTTGCGGGCGGTCGTGATGACGAGCATCGTGGCGAGCGACCCGGCGACGGTGAGGTTGGGGCCGACGTTACAGCCGACCAGGGCCGCGTAGCGGGCCAGGTCGTCGCCGTGCTTCAGGCTGGAGATCGAGAGCAGGGCCATCGGGATGTTGTTCACCACGTTCGAGCCGAACCCCGCGCCGAACGTGCCGATCAGGACGGTCAGCGGCTTCGAGCCGTGGCCCATCGCCAGCCCCCGGTTCATCAGCTCCGCGAGGCCGAGATTCTCCATCGCCCGCACGACCACGAACAGGCCGATGACGAACGGGAAAACGGACCAGGAGATCTCACGGACGACCTTCGGCTCCACCCGCTTCGTGCGAAGGCCGATGGCGAACAGGACCGCCGCCCCGGCGAGCGAGAAGGCGTATGGCGGGATGTGGAGCGCCGCCCCCACGAAGTAGCCGAGGACCACCGCGAGGAACACGCCGACCGACGCGCGGAAGAACCCCGGGTCGGGGATGACCTCGCCGGGCTCCGGCAGCCGCTCCGGGGAGAATTTCTCCGGCAAGCTCTTGCGAAAAAGCCAACGGAAGACGAGGTAGTTTGCGGCGATGGCGAGAAGCTGCGGCAGGGCCATCCGAAGGGTGAACGCGCCGAAGCCCCAGCCGAACGCCGCCGCGAAGAGCAGGTTCGTCAGGTTGCTGACCTGGAGCAGAAGCGAGCCCGTGTTCGCGATAAAGGCGCAGGCGAAGAGAAACGGCTTCGCCTTGAGGTCGAGCCGTCCGACGAAAGCGAGCACGACGGGCGTCAGCATCACCGCCGTGGTGTCGAGGGAGAGGAGGGCGGTGACCGCCGCCCCGAGCAGGAAGACGTTCCGGTAGAGGGCCGCGCCGTCGCCCTTCGCGCTGCGGGCGGCGTGGACCGCCGCCCACTCGAAGAAGCCCGAGACGCGCATCAGCTCCGCGAGAAGCAGGAGACCGACGAGGAAGAACAGGGCGTCCTTGCCCTGGTCGATCATGCCGAGCGCCTGGGCGGGGCTCTCCAGGCCGAAGAGGAGCATGAGCGCCCCGCCCCCGCAGGTGAACCACGCCTCGCTCAGCCCCTTGGGCCGGGTGAGGACCAGGAGGAGGGTAACGGCGAAGATCGCGAGGGTGAAGAACGTCGTCACGCGGCGGCTCCCACCGGCCTCTGACCTTCCGCACCTTTGCCCTCGAGCGTTTCCGGCATCATCCGCCAGAAGAAGACGAGGCCGACGGCGGCAATGGCGCCGAGCATGAGGAAGGCGGCGTTCACCCCGGCGTGCTTCGCGACGAAGCCGCCGACGGAGTTGCTCAGGAACGCGCCGACGCCGACCGCCGAGGCGATCGCCCCCTGCGCGAGGTTGAAGCGGCCGGTGCCCTTCGTCAGGTCGGCGACGATCAGGACGCTCACGACGCCGAAGATACCGGCGCCGAGGCCGTCCATGCACTGGATCGCGATAAGCCACGGCGCGGCGTGGCTCACGGTGTAGAGAAAGCCGCGCAGGGCGAGGGCGGCGAAGCCGAACAAGAACAGCGGCTTGCGCCCGAGGGAGGCGGCGAGCCGACCACAGACGGCGGCGGCGACGAGGAACACGAGCTGCGAGGCCATCATGTAGCCCGCCGTGTAGACCACCGCTTCCCTCCCCCCGCGCTTGTCGCTCAGGAGCTGGGTGACGAGAGGCACCATCGCCGCGTTGGCGAAGTGGAAGATCACCGACGCGATGAGGAACACGCGCACGTTCCGGTTCTTCGCGACCGTCTTCAGGCCTTCGAACTGGGCCTTGAGCGAGGCGACGACGCCCTTAGGCGGCTCCTCCTTCTTCGCGCCCTCCTCCGAGCCTCCTTTCGGCCCGTCGCAACCGCGCGCGAGGTCGAAGTCGATGTCGTCGGCCTTGATCCGCAGGACGAAGAAGGCCGCCGCCGCGCAGAACAGCACGATGAGGCCGAACATCCACCGCAGGCCGAAGAACCAGCCGACGAGCCCGATCAGGAGGGCCGCCGTCAGGTTGCCCGCCGCGTTGAACGCCTGATTCGTGCCGGTCTGCCCGTCCATCCGCTTGCGCCCGACGAGGCCGAGGGTGATCGCCGCCACGCAGGGCGGGAAGATCGCGCCCGCCACGCCGATCAGGATCTGCGCGGTCAGGACGATCGGAAACACTGGGAAGAAGGCGATCCCCAGGCAGGCGACGAGGATCATGACCGAGCCGACCACGATCAGCTCGCGCTTCTGCTTCAGCCCGTCGATGAGGCCGCCGGTCGGGGCCTGGGCGAGCACCTGGGCCACGTTGCCCGCCGCCAGGGCGACGCCGATCTGGGCCGGGCCCCAGTGGGCGACCGACTTCAGGAACACCGTGACGTACGGGCCCATGCCGTTCTGCACGTCGGCGAGCGCGAAGCTCATGCCCTTAAGGGCGCGGACGCTGCCGTCGTTGGCGGCGCCGCCGTTCTCGTCGTCCTTCTCGTCCGGCACGGCTACCACTTCCTCCCGTTCTTGTTCGGACCGAGTTGGGTTCCGAGCAGGCCGCGGTCTTCCCAGGCCTCCAGGGCGTTGTCCACGTCCCGGTCGCAGCGCGTCGACTTGGACGCGCGCGTCCCGACGGCAAGGCGGATCCCGTCCGTCGCGACGTGGCCCGCCTCGTCCTCTGCCCGGATCCCGAGTTCCACGCTCTCTCGCCGCTCGTCACCAAGGGCGACGGTTCCCTGCCATACGTTGCTGCCGGGGATCGGGGCGAGGTCGACCGTCGTCTCGCCAAGGCTCGCCCAGACGCCCCGCACGGGCGACGCGCCCCAGACGCGGGCCCGGACGGTGACGGAACCGTCGGAGAAGTCGTTCGCCTCGCCGTCCCGCATGAGCCGCTCGTCGCACGGGCTGACGATCATCGCACCCAGGGGTTCGTGCAGGGGAAAGAAGCGCCAGCTGAACGCGTCGCCGTCCAGGTTCGAGATCGAGTGGCCCACCGGCCCCTCCTCGACCTGCCCCGTCGAGCGCGTCGCGGTGTAGACGATCCGCCCGTCGTTCGCGACCTCGTTGTAGTGGGTGTGGCCCATCGCCACCACCCGGACGTCGTGCTCCCGGAGGAGGGCGGCGACCTGGGGCCCGTTGACCTTCAGCTCGCTCGGGTAGCAGTGGAGCAGGACGACCTTCGTCCCGTCCGCCGCCGAGAGTTCGCGCTCGAGCCAGGCGAGCCCTTCGTCGGAGACGACGAACGCGTCGGGACGCGGCTCCTCGAAGGCGTTCATCGCGACGAAGCGCACGTCCCCCACGGTAAAGGCGTACCGCAGCTCGTCGCCCATAAAGCGGCGGAAGTTGTCGTAGCTCCGCTCGTGGACGTCGTGGTCCCCCACGATGGCGAACCAGGGGAGAGTCAGAGACTCGAGGGCCTTGCGGACCGCCGTGTAGGAGGCGACGCTCCCGTCGTCGGCGTTGTCGCCGGGAAGGAAGACGAACGCGAGCGAAGGGGCGAAGTCCCGGTTCAGGTCGGCGACGACGGCCTGGAGGTCGGTGAAGTTCTGGCCGTCCTCTCCCATCATGTGGAGGTCGCCAACGTGGGCCCAGGAGACGACGCCGGAAGGATCGGGCGGGAGGGGAACGCGGAAAGCGGGTGGAGTGGCCATCGTTTTGCGAAGCGAGATTGAGGCGGGGCGAAGGTTCAGGACGCAAAGAGGTTCCAGGGCGCGCAGGCTGCCGCCCACGCGTCCTTTTCGGAGAAGAAGCGGGCATCGTCGTCTCTAGAAGAGAGTTCCGCCGAGCCTTACGGATCGTGCCCGGAAGCTTCTATGTTCCTGTTTTGCGATTAAGAATCGTTAAGCGTTAAACGATCTCGAGCGCCTTCCTTTCGAGGCGCCCGAGCCGAACACTAGGGCTGCGGGCCCTCGGGCATGGGCGGCTCGTCGTTCTCGACGCCGAAGTCGAACGGCCGGCCGGTCATCTCGCGCCACCGGGCGCGCTGGGCGTCGGTCAGTCCGGCCAGAACGCGGGCGTCCTCCCGCTTTCGGTCGGGCCGCTCGCCCGCTTTCGGGGGCTGCGGGGCCTCGCCTTCCTTCGGCGGGGCAGGCGGCGTCGGTCGCAGGCTTTCGATCTGCGCGTCGGTCAGGCTGAGCTCCTTCGCGACGTCGGGGCGGCGGATCGCCCCGGCGCCTTCGTGCTGGAGGCGAAGCTGCCGGAAGCGCGCGAACTGATCCGCGTCGAGGACGCCTCTCAGGGAGGTCTCCATCGGGTCGGGGCCGAGTTCGGGAGCGGGCGGGCGGGCGTTCTCGCCTTGCGGAAGACCCTTCGGCGCGGGTGGGGGCGTCGGCTTGAGGTTGCGGATCGTCTCGACCTGGGCGGCCGTCAGGCGGAGTTCTTTGCGCACGGCGTCCTGCAGGAGCCAGCGGGGTCCGCCGCGCGGCGGCAGGGGAGGTCGTCCGGGACCGTTCCCCGGGCCGCGTCCGGGACCGCCCGGCAGGTTGCCGCCGGGACCGTTCTGGGGTCCGCCCTGGGGCTCTCCGGCGGGCGGGGCGGCCTGGGCGAACGCCGCGCCGCACACGGCGGCGAAGGCGAGGGCAAGAAGGGTTTTCGTTGGGTTCATCTCGTTTCCGTCGGCCGCCCTTCGGGGCGGCCTAGGATCAAGATACGGGAGCGGTGTGAGCGTTTCGTGAGGGCTTCCCTTTTCTCGAAAAACGTTCGAGGGACGTCTGCGAGCGATGGTGGCCGCGCCGACGCCCCCTTCCCAGACGGCTCTTAGAGGATCGTTCCGTCGCGGGCCTACCGGAAGTACCCCTGGCTTTCGGCGTAGGCGGCGAGGAGTTTGCGGAGTTGGACGCGGCCGCGGCTGAGGCGGCTGCGGACGGTGCCGACGGGGATGCCCTCGGCGAGGGCGAACGCGTCGTAGGAGACGCCCGCCACGTCGATCATCAGCACCGGGCGCGCGAAGATGGTGGGGATGGTCTTGAGGGCGGTCCACACCTCGTCGCCCAGCTCTTCCGCGACGAGGCAGGCGGCCGCGTCGTTCGCCTCGTCGTCGTACACCCGCTCCGCCACCCGGGCGTCCATGTAGACGACGGGGTGGCGCTGCCGGGCCTTGTAGTCGTTGATAAAGAGATTGCCCACGATCCGCACCACCCAGGCGCGGAAGTTGCCGCCGTCGAACGTGGCGTAAGCCCGCTGGGCGCGGACGAGCGCGTCCTGCGTCAGGTCCTCCGCGTCGTCGACGTCCCGCGTCAGGCGCAGGGCCGCCTTGTAGATCTCCGGCCGGTGACGCTCCACTTCCCTTTCAAAATCGATCATTCGAAAACCTCCTTCACGAACACGTCCAGCGTCTTCCCCGCCAAGGGCGCGTCCCCGAACCGGATCGCGTCGGCGGCCCGAAGGCCCAGTTCCAAAATCCTCCCGTCGTCGCTTCGGGATCGGATCGCGTCGGCCAGATCGCGGCACTCCGGGCGCGACGAGCGGGCGCAGATCGCGAGCATCTGCGCCCGCCGGGGAGTTCCCGCCGTCGTCTCCAAACTCGCCTCGGTGCCGAGCAGGGCGACGATCGCCGCCCGACGCGTCCTCGCGAGTTCGCGCATGGCCGGGGGCGCGTCGCCCCAGTGGGCGACGATCCGACCCTCTCGCAGGCTTAGCTCCGCGCCTCGTATCCGAAGCTGGTAAGTCAGGCAGAGACCACACAGGCAATCCTCCGCGTGGCGCCTCAAAACTCCTCTCCCAAATCGAGAAGGTGGGGCTGATCGAGAAGGTCAGGCTGCTCGGGGGCCTGGAGGACGCCCGCCTCGACGGGCCGCGCGCCCACGACGCGGAGCCGGTAGGTCGCAAGGCCGGCGGAGAGGGGCATCGACTCCGGCGCGAGGCCGTCGAGCACCCGCGCCTGATGGGCCTTGAGGGCGCGCCCGAAGGCGGTGGAGCGGCCTTTGTCGGATTTCGCCGCCGCGAACACCTCGTCCAGCAACTCACGTTCCTCGGCAAGTCCGCGAAGCTCCTTGACGCTCACCCGCGCGTCCGCGAAGGCGCTCCACCAGACGCCGTAGAAGGCGCGCCACTGCTCGTCCTCCTCGCTGACCGCGCGCTTGAGGTCCTTGTCGTTGGCGAGGAAGCCTTCGATCCCGCAGGCGCCGAGGATGCCGCCGACGCGGCCCGCCCAGCGCTCGTAGGAGCCCTTGCGCCGCGCGCCCTTGGGCATGCCTTCGCGGACCCAGTGCTCGCACATCGCGAGGGCGGCGGACACGAGGCTTCCGCGGCGCTCCGCCGCCCAATCGAGGAGGGAGGCGTGGCGAAAGTCGGTGCGCGCCTCGGGGTCCTCCTCGCGCGGGTCGATGCGGATCCAGGCGCAACGGCGGGCGGCGTCGCCGCTGAACTTGCCGTTGTTCGCAGTCATCGCGAAGATGCTCTCGACCCGCACCTCCGGGGCCGCCGAAGCCTGGAGCACCCGCGCCTTGTAGACTCGCGCGGTGAGGCACGCCTCGAGCGACGGGCTTTTGACGAGGTGGCGGACGTTGTCGAACAGGATCGCCTGGGAGCCCTCTCGGAGCATCGAGTAAAGCGTCTTGGCGACCTCCACCTCGTCGGTCGGGAGGGGCGTCGCGGGGACCTCGTAACCCAGGCCGGGAAAGAGGGAGACCGCCGCGAGGAGCCCCTTGCCGCTGCCGGGGGTGGGGGCGTCGATGAGGTGGAGGGGGGTCGGCCCGTCGATCCCCGCACGGACGAAGGGGCAGAGGAAAAGGCCCATCGCGTTCGCCGCCGAGGCCTCGTCGGCGAACCGGAAGTCGCCGTACAGTTCCTCGCGCACCCAGCGCGCGGCGGCGGGGCCGTCGGTGAACTCCTGCGGCCAACTTCGACCTTCGGCGAGGTACCACTCGCTTTCCGGGTCGTAGCCGAAGCGGCGCACGATCCGTCCGGAGACGTCCATGAAGGGCGAGGCGGCGAGGCCGTTGAGGTTGGGGAACGCCTCCGAGACGTCGCGCTCCGCGAGGACGTTCTCCGCCAGCTCCTTCGTCAGGCCGCCCTGACGGACGGCGTTCTTGGCGTCGAGGGTGGTCCAGTCTGCGGCGTGGGCCAGCTCGTTTCGCATGCGGATCGCGCCGACCTCCTGGATGCGGAACTTGCCCCGGTGGCCTTTGACGCGCACCACCTCGCCATCGCGCGAGAAGAGGTGGGGCGGGTCGTTCGCCGCGCACAGGGCGTCGATCGCGTCGTCGGTGACGTCGCGAAGCTGGCGGTTCGCCACCGCGATCAGGGGCCGGGCGGGCTTCTTCATCCCGCCCTCTCGACGGGCGGCCTTCCGGCCCCGGAGTAGCCCGGCATCGCCATGACCGCCCGCGCCGCCGACCGGCGGTCGCCGCCGTGTTCCAGGACGGCCAGCCACTCGAACTTGTCGTAGCCTCCCACCGGGATGCCAGGCCAATTGGGCGACTTCTGCGAGGCGCGGTCGACGCCGCGACGGTCGAGGTTGCCGGTCGTCGCGCTGACGCCGGTGCGCTTGCCGGGACGGGTGAACTGGAGTCGCTCCCCGACCTGGCGGTAGAACCGGCCTCCCGCGCGCTCCATCAGCTCGCGCCAGTCGGCGTTCCGGTTGAACCACGACGCGGGCGAGTCGACGCCGTCGGTGCGGGCGGGCGTGGGGTTCAGAACGCAGACGGGGGGCGCGGGAGCGCGGTCGAGGCTTCGGGCTGCGTCGACGAGCGCCTGCCACGCCTCGGGTTCGGTCGGCGGGAGATCGAGGACGGTCGCCTCGGTCCGCCACACGTAGCCCGGCGACGGCGGGATCAGAGCGTAGCCGCCCCGACCCCGCGTCTCGATCCGGCAGAGGACGCTCTTTTCCCGCCGCGGGTCGAAGACGGGGGCGGCGTGGGCGGCGAGTTTGAGGGAAGCTTCGCGGCAGCCGGGAACGAAGGCCCAGACGTGGTAGCCGCCGCCGGGGGTAGCGGCGAGGGCGGTGTTCGCGAGCAGCCGGTAGGTTCCGCGCGCGGCGAGGACGGCGATCCACTCGGGGAACGCGTCGGGATCGTCGAAGTCGAGACACTGGAACTCGCCCGCGTTGAGGGCGACGCCCAAAGGCCAGGGAGACGGCGCGCCCCACCATGCTCGGATCTCCGCCTCGGTGGTGGGCCGGTCGCGTAGCCGCGCGACGAGATCGCCGGTGGCGCTCGAACGGGCGGCGCCTCGGAGCCGGGGAAAGAGGACGGCGCCTGCCGGGACCTTCGCGAGATCGCCTGCGGCGTACACCGGGAAGACGCCCGTCCGTCCTCCGTAGGCGGCGAGGCGACGAAGGGCGGCCCGCGTCATCGAAGCCCCTCGCCGTCGCCCGGCAGACCACCTACACGGTTCATGATCTTATTATACACATACGTGTATATCTTCGTGCGCTCTTTTTTTCGGGACTGCGCAAGAATGGACGGCGTTATGTCGATGACCCCCGGCGAGAAGCTCGCGGCCCTTCGATCGCGCAAGCCTCGGATCAGCCAGGAGGAGCTTTCGCGCCGGCTGGGCGGCGGCCACACCCGGAACATCGTCGCCAACTATGAGAACGGCCGGACGCAGATCCCCTTCGACGTGGCGCGACGGATCGCGCAGATCTGGAACACGACGCCCGACTGGCTCTACAACGAGCGCGACGAAGGCCCCGCGCCCAGCGTGGGCGACTACCGGCCGGGCGAGATCGCCCCGCCCCCGGCGCCCGTTCCGGGCACGAAGCGGCGGTACGCGGTGATCGGCACCGCCGGCGCGTCGGCCTCGCCGCTGCCGACGGACGCCACAGGCGAAACGGTGGCGTTCGACGACGAGCTCAGCGGGAACGGCGACCGGTTCGTGATCCAGGCGCGGGGCCGCAGCATGGAGACGCGCATCCCGGACGGCAGCTACATCCTCGTCCAGCCCGTCCGGTCCCGCCGACAGTGCCCCTACGGCCTTCTGGCGGTCGCCCGCAACGACGAGTGGGAGTACATCGTCAAGGTCCTGCGCTCCCGGGGCGGGGAGGACTGGCTCGACCCGCTGCACCCCGACTACGAGCCGATCCGCCCCGGCGAGGGGTGGGAGGTGGTCGGCTACGTCGTCGCGATCAAACACCGGCGCGGACCGGGCCGCTACAACGAGGAAGCGGACACCAACGGCCTCGGGCCTGAACCGTAATCTTTTTTTGAATTTTTGATCTTTAAGTAATACACGAACGTGTATTACCGGTGTACCATGTTCT
>CAZEWR010000022.1:0-84486 GCA_964516175.1 uncultured Fimbriimonas sp.
CCCGCTCCGGTTCGCGCTCGGCGACGCGGGCGATCAGCTCCAGCCCGCTGGCGACGGCGATCAGCGAGCCCTGCACACCGTCGTGGACGTCGAGGGCGAGGCGGTTGCGATCCTCCGCGAGCCGCGCCTCGGCGCGGTACTCGGCGGCGATCCGGGCCTGGTAGGTCATCAGGCTCGCGAGGACGATCATAAACCAGACGCGGAACGCGACGTTGAGCGGGTCGGTATGCGCCAGCTCCCAGACCCCTTGGGTCGAGGGATCGATCATGCCGGCGGGAAGCACGCGCGGCGGGCGGAAGGTCGAGGCGCCCGTGCCCACGATGACCAGCCCCGCGACGAAGGCGGCCCAGCCGACGTTGAGCGAGCCCGCCGCCTGGATGATAGGGAAGAAGTAGAGCAGGGTGAGGGTGCTCAGGGGACCCCGCTGGCTGACGACGAGCAGGGCGGAGATCACGATCACGTCGAGCGGCGGGAACACGTAGTGCCAGCGAAGCCAGCTCGGGTCTTTCCAGGCGAGCCACGTCCGGACGATCAGGTAGGCGAGGATGGCGGCGACGAAAGGCCGGAGGTGGGCGATGGCGTCGTCCCCCAGCTTCTCGTGGACGGTCCGGTCGCTCGTCCAGGGGATCATAAACGGCGCGCAGGCCCAGACGTGGGCCAGGAACGCGAGGTGCTGGCTTCGGGCGGAGGGAACGCCGTGGTGGGCCATAGGGGATTGTGGACCATCGAAAGCGCCACAATAAGGGTTAGAGATGTCGCAAATCGAGACGTTCCCGAACCCCGCGTCGCACCGGAACTACACGATCCTCCACACCTGCCCCGAGTTCACGAGCGTGTGCCCGAAGACGGGGCAGCCGGACTTCGCCACGATCGACCTGGAGTACATTCCCGACGAGACGTGCATCGAGCTCAAGTCGCTCAAGCTGTACTACTACTCGTTCCGCAACCAGGGCATCTTCTACGAGGGCGTGGTCAACCGCCTGCTGGACGAACTGGCCGCTTCCTGCTCGCCGCGCTGGATGCGGATCACAGGACGTTTCGCGGTGCGCGGCGGCATCGCGTCGGTGATCGTCGTCGAGACCGGCCGCAAGCCGGAGTAACTCGCTCCGACTGCGAACGCTTCGCGTTATTTCTCCTGAAACACGGAAGTGGGCGAGGAGAGGCTGAATTCCCGCCCGTCGACCTTGTAGCGGGCTTCGACGAACACGGCGGCGTTCTTGCCCTCTGGCAGAGCGGCCCGAAGTCGGACGTCGTCGCCGTTCTTCGGACCGTCGGAATCACCGGAGGAAGCCACGTTCGCTAGGACGTGATACGCCGAAGGACGAAAATCCAGAGTGTCCGAGGCGGCTCCCCATACGTTCAGCCGCATGAAGGCGCGACCTTTCGAAGTCATGTGGACCTTCGCGAACGCGCCTTCCCGTTCCAGGTTCCACGTCACCTTCGGGAGCTTCGGTCCGCCCGCGAGGGAGCGGGCGAAGGCGCCGATGCTCTCGGCGGCCATGAAGCCGCCGTTGAGGTCGTGGCCTGCGTTGGGCACGTCGAGCAGCCAGTGGGGCATCTTGAGTCCCTTCTCGTACTGGCCGAGCGCGTCGACCGTCCAGTAGGGATCGTTCGAGCCGCGGATGATCAGAGCGGGCATCGTGATCCGGTCGCGGTAGCTGTAGGGGTCGATCATCGCCCCGAGCTTCTGGCCCCGGGGGGTGGCGAGCGCGGCCTGAAGGCCGCGCCGGGTGTAATCCTGGATCTGAGGGGAGTACTCACCCCAGGTCTCGATCTGGTGGGGCATCTGGGCGGCGAGATTAAGGTTGTCGATCACCATCGGGGCGATGCCGATCACGCGCTTGTCGCCCGACGCGCCGACCATCCACGTCGTCCAGCCGCGCTTGCTCGCGCCGCATACGACGAACCGCTCGATCGGGTTGTCCGTGTTCTTGGTCGCCTCCTGCACCGCGTCCATCGCGCGTAGGGCGGCCTTGGTCATAGGGAAGAGAAGGGGCCACGAGGCGTCGCCGGTCTCCAGGTACTTCTGGAAGGTGTGGGCGATCAGGTCGTCTTCGCGCAGGTCGCCAAAGAGCGGTTGGTTCGGAACCTTGAAGAGCATGGCGACGGGCATTCCGGTGCCCTCGGCGACGAGCGATAGAGTCGTCAGGTCGCCCGCCGTCGGACCGTCGCCGGTGATGTAGAGGATGCCGGTGCCCTTCGCCGCGAGCTTCTTCGGGTTGCGGTAGAGGATTTTGTGACGCCAGACGACGCCTTGCCAAGTTCCGCTCGTCAGGTCGATCTCGGTGGCGCCGTTGGCCGCGTCGTGGACGGTGGATCGGTACGAGGGATCGGGCTTTCTCAGATAGGCGTCCAGTTCGTTGGGCATGGCGGCGAGGGCGAGCGAGAGGAAGGGCAGCATGGCGAGGCTTACGGGATTATGGACGCCAAACCTGCCACCATCGTCGTATGAGTTCTGCGACGCCGCTCGAGTCCCCCAAGGTCCATTGGGACCTGTCCGCCCTCTTCTCCGGCCTCGACGACCCGAGGATCGAGGCGGCCTGGACGGAGGCGGAAGGGGCGGTCGAAGGGTTCGCGACGGACTACCGGGACCGAGTGGCCGGGCTGAGCCCCGGCGCGCTGCAGGAGGCGATCGGGCGGCTGGAGGCGATCTACCAGACGATCGCCAAGCCCATCGGCTACGCGAGCCTTCGCCATGCCACCGATTCGGGCAACGCGGAGGTGGGCGCGTTCTACCAGGCGCAGATCGAACGCTCCACCGCGATCAGCGTCGGCCTGATGTTCTTCGAGCTGGAGCTTCAGAAGGCCCCGGACGTGGACGCCGACGCGGCGGGACCTTACGCCCACTACGTCCGTACCGCTCGGGCCCTCTCCCCCTTCCGCCTGAGCGAGAAGGAGGAGATCGTGATGGAGGAGTTCGCCAACACGGGCTCGCGCGCCTGGGACCGCCTGTTCGAGGAGCTGACCTCCAACCACGTCTACCGTCTCGACGACAAGGACGTGACCCAGGAGGAGGTTCTGACCCTTCTGCGCGACCCCGACCGCGCGGTGCGCCAGAAGGCCGCCGACGCGTTCACCGCCGGACTCAAGGAGATGGAGCGGACCCTCGTCTTCCTCTACAACACCCTCCTCCAAGACAAGGCCATCGAGGACCGTCTGCGCGGGATGGAGTACCCCGAGCAGAGCCGCCACCTCTCGAACGAGCTGGACCGCTCGACGGTCGACCTCGTGATCGAACTGTGCGTCGAGAATTACCCGCTCGTCGCCCGCTACTACGAGGTGAAGAAGCGAATCCTTGGGCTGGAGGAGCTGACCCACATCGACCGCTACGCGCCTCTCTTCGACGCCGAGGCGCCGGTCGACTGGGAGGAGGCCAAGGGGATCGTCCTCTCGTCGTTCGGCGCGTTCAGTCCGGAGATGGAGTCCCGCGCCCAGGAGTTCTTCGACCGCAACTGGATCGACGCGGAGGCGCGCAAGGGCAAGCGCGGCGGCGCGTTCTGCGCCTACAACACGCCCGATACCCATCCGGTGATCCTCCAGAGCTTCCAGAACCGGATGGACGACGTGATGACCCTGGCCCACGAGCTGGGGCACGGCGTTCACGCTTCTCTATCGCGCGAGCAGTCGTACCTGAACTTCCACGGCACCCTACCGCTGGCCGAGCTCGCCAGCACCTTCGGCGAGATGCTCGTGTTCGAGAGGCTGGTGGCGAGCGCGTCGCCTAAGGACAAGATCGCCCTCTACGCCGACAAGTGCGAGGGGACGTTCGCCACGATCTTCCGCCAGGCGACCATGTTCCGCTTCGAGCAGAAGGTCCATAACCAGCGCCGCACCGAGGGCGAGTTGACAGCCGAGCAGTTCGGCGAAGCGTGGCAAGAGGCGATCGGCGCGATGTTCGGCGACAGCCTGACTCTGGGCGAGGGGCACCGGATGTGGTGGAGCTACATCGGCCACTTTATCGGCTCGCCGTTCTACGTCTACGCCTACTCGTTCGGCGAACTGCTCGCCCTCGCGCTCTACCAACGCGCGAAAGACGAGGGGGACGCTTTCGTGGACCGGTATCTGAGCGTCCTGCGGCTCGGGGGCCGCGAGACACCCCAACAGCTTATGGGGCATCTCGGCATCGATCTCGACGACCGCGCCTTCTGGCAGGGCGGCTTCCGGGTGGTCGAAGGGCTCGTGTCGGAGTTCGAGCGGCTCTGGGCCGAGTACGAGCGGACTTAAGGCCTACGCGCCGGGGCCGCCGCCGGCGGCAGCGTCCCCGGCGTCGATCAGCCGTTGGGCCCAACGGAGCTTGGAACAGAGCACGCGCGCGAGGTTGAGGCCGACCCGGGCCGCGATCTCGGCCTGATCGCCGCTTAGCCGGTCGAGAAGATCCTCCGGGAAGACGGCGATCAGGGAATCGGCCGTAGCGACGACGTCGGCGGTTCGGGGTCCGCGATCGAGGAACGCGATCTCGCCGATCAGGGCGCCCGGCTTCACTTGGCCCACGCCTTGGGCGAACATCCCGCGCACCTCAGCCTCGCCTTCCAGGACCGCCAGCAGGGGGAAGCTCGTGTCCTCCCGGCGAAGGATCGGGGCGCCCGCCGCGTAGCGCCGGAACTCGGCGTGCTCGGCGAGAACCCCAAGCTGGTCAGGGCGCAGGTCGGTCGCGAGCGTCGATTGGGCGAGCATCTCCAAGGAGGTCACGGTAGGGCAGTATAGCCGTTGCGACCCCCTTCGTAACGGGAGACAGGCCGTCCGCTAGGCCGCCTTGAGCTCTTCGTACACGACCGCGCGATTGTGCGCCGCCGGGCCGTGGCTGGGACGCAGACCCAGGCAACGGTCGTAGGCGCGCAGGGCGGCGTCGGGATGGCCCGCGTGGGCATAGGCGTTACCGAGGGTGAACCAAGCCTGCTCGTTGTTCGGGACGAGCCGCACGGCGGTCTCGTAGAGGTGGGCGGCCTCGAACCACTCGCCCCGACGACCGAGGGCGTCCGCGAGGTTGAGACAGGCGTTGGCGTCGTCCGGAGCCCGGCGCACGGCCTCCTCGAAAAGCTCCAGGGCGCGCTCCGACTCGCCGGACGACTCCAGCGCGCGTCCCCAGTTCACGAGGAGGCCAGGCGAGGGCTCCTGGATGCGCGCGAGCGCGGCGTAGGCGTCGATCAGTCCTCCCGCGTCGCCCTCCGCCTCGCAGGCTTGGCTCCAGGCGGCCCAGAGTCCCATCTCCTCGGGGGCGTCCTGCCAAGCGAGACGGAGGTCTTCCGCGTAGGGAAGACCGGCTCGGCGCCGGGCCTCCGCCCTCAGGCGCCGCATATAGCCGAGGCCTGGATCGTGCGGCAGGGCGGCTTCGATCTCCGCGAGAGCCTCGGCGTCGCGTTCCAGACGCAGGAGGGCCTGGGCGCGCACGAGCCGCGCCTTGTGGGTCGCGATGCCGGGGTCGCCCGCCGAGCCTTCGGGCCAGGGAAGCCAGACCGCCCGGTCGGCGGCGCGCAGGGCGGCCTCGGCGTCGCCTCGGCGCAAGAGGCCTTGAGCGCGTTCGAACTCGACGAACTTGCCGCCCCAGCCCGCCGCGTCGGCGAGATCGGCGTCCTTCAGCGCGTCCGGCGCGCATTGTAGCCGGACGTGCCAGGCGTAGGCTCCGAAAGCGTCGCCTGTCTGCAAGCCCTCGGTCGCCCGCACCGCGTGGGGATACGCCTCCTCGGGACGACCCGCCACGAGGAGCACCGTCGCGAGGTTCGAGCTCTGGAAAGCGTCGCCGGGACGTTCCGCAAGGTCCTTCTCCAGCAGGGAGACCGTGCGCGCGATCTTGCCCTTGGCCTCGATCACCGAAGGCTTGTAGCCGTGGTGCCGCAGGAACGGTCCCTCGGCGCGAAGCCGCGGGCCCACGAGGCCGACGACCTGCTCGTGAACGCGTCCTTCCCAGCGCGTCTCCGGCCCGCGCCGGAAAAGCCGCAGGCCAGGATGGATGAATCGGTCGCCCTGTGGGCGGTCGTCCGCGAGGTTCTCGATCTCGATCTCATAGGCGTCGTGGCCCGCATCGATCAGAGCGTTGATCGTCTCCGCCGTCGCGACCAGCTCCTCGTCCGCGTCGATCCACAGGATCCACTCGCCCCGCGCGCATTCCAGCGCGGCGTTGCGGGCGGCGGCGAAGTCGTCCGTCCACTCGCCGCGGAACACCGACGCCCCGCGCTCCCAGGCGAGGACGGGCGTGTTGTCGCTAGATCCGGTGTCGAGCACGATCACCTCGTCGGCGATCCCCTTGAGGGATGCCAGGCAACGGGCGAGGACCGCCGCCTCGTCCTTGACGATCATCACCGCAGAGAGTCGCGGTCTCAATTGCGCTCCTCCATCAGGCGGCGCCGGGCGCCGGGGATGGTCAGCATCTCGCCCCGCAGGAGGTTCTTGATGCGGCGCAGGACCGCCAGGTGCTCGTCGGTGTAGCGGCGCTGGCCGCCTTCCGTGCGGATGGGCTCGATCACGCCGGGAAACTCTTCTTCCCAGTAGCGGATCGTGTGAACCTCCACGTCGGTCAGGCGGGCGGCGGTACCGATCCCGACCGCGTCAGGGCGGCGGCGAGGCGTCATATAACCCTTGATATCGGCGCCCGGGATCGGGTCCTGTAGGTTTTACGGGGCTCAATTCGTGGCTCGGGGATGGCGCGGCGGCAGGTCTACAGCCCGAGGCCTTCCGCCGACGTCTGCAGAGACTCAAGACAGTTCGCGACGTGCTGCTCGATCGGGACACCGATCAGTTCCGCCCCTTGGGCCACGTCGTCGCGATTCACGCCTGCGGCGAAGGACGGCGTCCTAAGCTTCTTCAGGGCGCTCTTGAGGGCGACGTCACCGATCCGTTTCGAGGGCTGGACGTAGGCGCAGGCCACAAGAAGGCCGCTCAGCTCGTCGCAGGCGAAAAGGTGTCGCTCAAGGGAAGACTCCGGCTCGACGTCCGTCTTGGCGGGGTAGTGGGCGGCGATCGCCCGCACCAACTCCTCCGGCCAACCCTGCTCCCGTAGGAGCGCCATGCCCCAGAGCGGATGCTCATCCGGGTGCGCCTCGTAGTCGAAGTCGTGGAGCAATCCCGCGTTCCCCCAAAGCTCCGCGTCCTCTCCGAGCCGTTCGGCGTAGCCACGAAGGCAGGCCTCGACGGCGAGGGCATGGCGGCGGAGGCTCTCGCCCGGCGTGTGAGCGTGGAGAAGGGCGAGGGCGGCGTCGCGTGTCAAGAGGCCGCCTTTCCCTGAGCGGCGGCGCGTACCTCGCCTTCCCAGGCGGCGCCCTTCGCCGCCTCAAACCCGAACCAGAGCTTTAGGACCTTGCCATCGGCTCCGACGAGGTAGAACATCGGCGCGCCGGGAGGCGAGAGGCGCCTTAGCCGCGTCCCCGAAGGATCGGTGATCCCGCCCGGCCCGATGACGAACACGGGTAGGTTCTTGCCTAGGTCTTTTAGGAAGGGCTCCGCCGCTCGGCTAGGCGGGCTGTCGTCGCCGAGCACCGCCAGGAGGCGCGGCTTGCCACGCTGGATCGCGCCGAGATCCACCGCCTTCCCGTCCTGCCGCCATCCGGTCAGAGGGACGGTCTCGCCGATGGCGAGGGGAGTCGGAAGGTCCGGCAGGGCGTACGGCACGTAACCGGCGGTCGGGACGACCTGGAAGGGCGCGAGGGTCGGGGCGACGTCGGCGAACGACGTCAGCCGCCACGCCGTCGAACCGCCCACGCCGACTCTGGAAAACCGGACCGGCTTGCCTTGAGGATCGACGACGAGACGAAGCTCCAAAGGGCCGTTCTGCGTCGTGACCGTCGAGTGCAACTCGTCGCCGCCCGCCACCGCCGTTACCTTTGGTTTACCGATACCGAGGACGGCGGTCGTTTTGGCGCTCAGCAGGAAACCCGGCATGAGTCCGGGCGCGGACGAGAAGCGCGACTCGTAGACGCGGAAACCGCCGATGGAAGGCCGCTGGTCATACTTTCGGCTTACCCGGTCCAGTTCGACGTAGCCGGTCTCGACCGAACTGACGGAGTAGTCCAGGCTATCCGCCTTTGCGTCGAAACGCAACCGCCGGGCTGCCCGCGCCACGCGCAAGGTCGTCTTCGCGACCGTTCCGCCTGAGGTGACATCCAGCGTCGCCACGAACGTCGGGTGCGCCTTCATAAACGCGTCGTAACGCGCCGCAGGATCGGGGCCGGTATGTCCGTGGCCAAGAAGCGGCAGAAGGATGACCATCGTGCGTCCATTATGTACACTAGCCGCTATCGTGACGCCGGAGCCGAACGCCAAGCTGGAGATCCCACGCCTTCCCCTGATCGTGTGGACCCTCCTCGGGCTCAACGTCCTGATCTACCTCTGGGACCGCAATTGGAACCCCCTGGGGACGAGCGCGACCTTCTCGGACCTGACCATGCATCCCAACGAGGTGGTGGGAGCGATGCGCCACCAGGGCTTTCCGCTGGTGACCGTGTTCACCGCGATGTTCCTCCACGCGAACCTCACGCACCTGCTCGGCAATCTGGTGTTCCTCTACGTGTTCGGTCCAGGCGTGGAGGAGGCGATCGGTGGAGCGCGCCTCGCCTTGTACTACCTAGCCTGGGGCGTGGTCGCCGCCGCCGCGCAGATCTGGGTCGATCCCTACACCTCCGCCCCCGTGCTCGGGGCTTCCGGCGCGATCGGCGGCGTACTAGGCGCCTACTTCCTGCTCTTCCCGACGAGCCGCCTGGAGATCCTCATCCCCTTCCTGGAGTTCGAGACGCCCGCGTGGCTCCTGCTCGGTGGGTGGTTCGTGTTCCAGGTCGCCTTCCGTCAGGAGGGCGTCGCCAACTGGGCCCACGCGGGCGGCTTCCTCGCCGGCATGGCGACCGTTCTCGTTCTCGGCGGTCGCATGGCGGTCTTACAGGGCCGCGAAGAGCTGCTGGAGTACTGAGGACGTCCGCTGACGAGCCTGGGGCTCGCTCCGTAAATCAAACCATGCCCACGCACCACGTCGTTCGAACCTCTGCCGAGGAAGACCGGGTCAACGCCGTCATCAAGGAACAGGAAAAGGACGGCGCGGGGCTGATCCAGGTCCTGCCGATCGCGGTGGACGGCAACGTGAACGAGGTCATGCTCGTCTTCCGGGTGCCCGACGCCGACGCGCCCCGGGCGGCGGGCTTCCGGGGCCACGCCGCCGAGTCGTAGAGTTCGTCAGCCGACGATCGTCTTGACCATCTCGACGCTCGCCTCCGCGAGCTTCGCCTGCTCCTCACGCTTGCGCTCAAGGATACGGACGTTCTGTTCGCGGTGCTTGAGGAACTCCATGAATGAGTTCAACAGGCGCGGCGCGGTGAGCCCTTCCAGGGGAAGGGCCGGGCCGAGATCGAGGCCCTTGGCGAAGGCGGTCACCTTCGGGTCGTAGCTCACCATCAGGGGCGGGATGCCCACCGTGGCGGCGAGGATGCCCGCATGGAGCCGCATCGCGAGTACCGCGTCCATACGGGCGAGCCGCTGCTGAACCTCCATCGGCGTCGTGACCTTGCGCAGGTCGGGGACCCGTCCGCCCTGCGCCTTGGAGATCGCGTCGACGAGAGCGATGTCCTCGTTGCGGTCCATCGGCAGAAGGGTCGGCATGAGCCCCGCCCCGTAGAGCAACTTGCACAACTCGCCGAACAGGCCGGCGATGTCGCGCCCTTTGTCCTTGACCGGCCTAGGAGCAACCGCGACCGCCCGCATACCCTGGATTCCGTAGCCGGCCTCCTCCGAGAGTCGCGGCACCGGCAGGAGGAACGCGGAATCGGCCGCCATGCGGACGGGGCGCGTCACACCCAGGTCTTTGAGGGCCTGAAGCGCCATGGGGTCGCGCACGGTGATGCCGTCGGCGAGATTCAGGGCTTTCTTCGACGCGCCCTTGCCGATAAAGCCGTTCAGCGGACCGATGCCCTGGCCGACGAGGACCACCTTTTTGCCGTGCTTCTTCGCCGTCTCGATGAGGCCGGCGTAATAGGTCGGGCTCATCATCGAGCTGGCGTCTTGGAACACGGAGCCGCCGGGGAAGACGAGCGCGTCGCACTTGATGATCGCCGCCTCCACGAGCTTGTTGTCGCGTCGGGCCACGGAAGGGAAGCCGTACAGGCGGTGGGTCTCCTCGGGTGCGCCGCTGAGAACGGTGACGGTGTAGCCCGCGCCGCCTAGGCCATGGACGAGGCCTAGCATCACGGCGTCGTCGCCGAGGTTGCCGGCTCCGAGGTAGCCGGCCAAAAGCAAGTTTTTCATCGTGGACGGTCCAGACGGACCTTAGGAGGATACTCCCTTGGGGCGAAGGCAGGGGAACAACGCGCCGAATTCCGCCGTCTAAGGGGTCTTGTCCTGATAGATGGCAAGACGATGGTCAGACCACTTCCCCCTCGTGGATCTCACCTGCCGCCGAAGTCCGGTCCAACCGTCCGACGATCGCCCAGGCGACGAACCCGAAGCTCGCGCCCAGGAACAGGCCGATCCCGATCCGCGCGAGGCTCAAGGCGACGGGGATGTGGAGATGGCACAGGGTATTGACCACGCTCGTCTGCCCCACCGCCCCAAGGAGGAGCCCCAGTGCGATCCAGCCGCCGCGCACGGGGTTCGGCATGGCCGCCCGGCGCTGGCGAAGGTAGAGGCCGAGGGCGACGACCAGAAGCGGGTGGCCGACGAGGAACTCCTTGGTTCGGGGACGCACGTAGGCGTAGCGGTCGAGGGCCGAGCGCAGGAGCATCTCCGGGCCGCTCGCCCCGACGCCGCTGTCGTTGCCGGTGCGCGCCAGCATGAACGCCATCGCCCCCGCGAGGAAGGTCGCCAGGACCACCGCGCCCCAAGTGATGGGCGAGCGCAGGTTGCCGCGCCAGTCGGTCAGCCGAGTGAAGGCGTACCAACCGATGCCCAGCACGGGCAGGAACACCGCGACCTTGATCCCTTTGAACTCGTCCGCCTTCACGTAGTACGGCAGACCGTTCAGCATGCCCGCGACGATCAGCCCGCCCACGAGCGAGACCGCCGAGACGAGCAGGAACGCCTGAAGGATCCGCGCCCACTCGGGGCCTTTGAACCGCAGGGCCACCTCGTCCAGCAGGACGAACGCCGCCACGGGGGCGGCGGCGGCCGCGAGAAGGGCCATCAGCTGGCCCCCGGACTTCGTGAGGCACCCGACCGCGAGAACCCCTAGGAGAACCGCCCCCAACGTCCGTACGCGTCGGTCCGTGACGAACGCCGCCGCCGCGAACCACACGAACGGAGCGGCGCAGATCCCGATGAGCACGGAGATCAAGGGGGGGAGGTTGGGTCCGACGAACGGGTGGGGCGTCCCGATCTCCAGCCCGTCGTCTTCGACCGCCTTACGAACGTTCTTGACGAAGCCACCGAACGACTCGATCGGATTCTCCGCCGCGTTCGTGAGAGGACGGAGGAGCAGGACGCGCATCTGGCGTTCGCGCGCCGCCTTCTCGTATCGGTCGACCGCGTCCAGGGGCGAAAGCCGGTCGAGCTCCGCCGCCTGCGCGGAATGGAGCCGGACGACGTTTCCCGGGACCTTCTCGATCATGTCCTGGTCGCCACCGAGCTTCGCGAACTCCGGCGTCAGGTAGCGCATCCCCGTCGTCGCCAAGGCCTCTTGGGTGGCGGTCAGAGCCTCACGTCGCCCGAGCACCTGGTCTCCCGAGGGCAGGAACATCGTCGCTCCCATCTCGTGCATCCAGCCCAAGGCTCCTCGCACGTACTTGCCGCTCACCCCCGCCGGGTTGCCCGCGCGGGCCACGATCTGCATCCCTGCGGTCTGGGCCGCCGCCGTCTGGTCTGGGTCGAGCCCGACCGAGGTCCCTCGCACCAGCGTCGAACCGGCGGGTACCGCGAGACCCGGACGTCCGTCCGCTCCGCCCTCGGTCCTCTGGGTTTTGAATCCTCGGAGGGCGAGGCCGCGCTCGACCCGTCCGTACACCGTCGGATCGATCGCTTCGAGAAGCGTCTGCCCCCCCGACTCGCGTACGATCAGCCGCCTTCCTCCCGCCAACTCGCCGATCGACTGTTCGCCCAAGACCACCGCGTTGAGTCCGTCCTTCTTCAGCGCCGCCAGGGCCTCGGCGGGCGAGAGGCCTGCCGAGGCTCCGAGCGACTCGACGGTGTCGATCTCCGTTGCCAAGGCGAGGGCGCGATTCTGACTCTCGGCCTGGTAGCGCCGGTAGATGGAGAAAAGCGAAAGGAGCGCCGCGAGGAGGAGCGAGGCGACGAGCAGGGGATGGGGGCGACGTTCGGCCACGGGTTGTTCTAGAGTATGGAGCCCGAACCCCCGCATAATGGGAGACGAACGATGATGATCTCCGCTCTCGTAGCCACCCTGGCGACCTCCCAAGTCGGCTGGGCCCCCAAGCACGCCGCCATCGAGACCCGCTGGGCCAAGGACGTGTCGCCGACGAACGCTCTCCCCGACTATCCGCGACCGCAACTGACGCGACCTCGGTGGCAGAGCCTCAACGGCCTCTGGCAGTTCGGCGCCGGCGAGAGCCGGAGGTTCGACCGCAAGATTCTCGTGCCCTACGCCGTCGAAACCGCCGCATCCGGGGTCATGGAGCACCACGACCGGCTTTGGTATCGGCGCTCGTTCACCGTGCCCGCCGCTTGGAAGGGCGACCGTGTGATGCTGCGATTCGACGCGGTGGACTACGAGGCCGAGGTCATCGTCAACGGCCACAGCTTCGGCGTCCATCGGGGCGGCTACGAGCCGTTCGCCTACGACGTCGCCCCCTTCCTGAAGCCCGGCGGCGCGCAGGACGTGGTGGTCCGCGTCTTCGACCCCACCGAGGCGGGCGGCCAGCCGCGTGGCAAGCAGACCACGAAGCCCGGGGGCATCATGTACACCCCGACGAGCGGCATCTGGCAGACCGTGTGGCTGGAGGCGGTGCCCCAGGCCGCCGTCGACACGCTGAAGATCGTGCCCGACGTGGACCGCAAGGCGGTCCGGCTCACCGTGAACGCGACGCCCGGTACGACGGCCCTCGTCGCCCTCAAGGACGGCGCGCGGACGGTCAAGACAGTCTCCCTGGCCGTGAATCGCGAGACGTCGATTCCCGTCCCGAACCCCAAACTCTGGTCCCCCACGAGCCCGTTTCTGTACGACCTGGACGTGCGGCTCACGAAGGGTGGCAAGACCGTGGATCGCGTCGGCAGCTACTTCGGGATGCGAAAGATCGCCCTCGGGAAGGTGAACGGCGTCACGAAGATGCTGCTCAACAACCGCTTCACGTTCCAGATCGGTCCGCTGGACCAGGGCTACTGGCCCGAGAGCGGCCTCACGCCCCCGACCGAGGCGGCGATGAAGGGCGACATCCAGACCATGAAGCAACTCGGCTTCAACATGGTCCGCAAGCACATCAAGATCGAGCCCGCGCGGTGGTATTACTGGACCGACCGGCTCGGCCTCCTGGTGTGGCAGGATATGCCCTCCCCCAACTCCTACATCGGCAACCCGCCGCCCATCGACAAGCCCGCCTTCGAGAAGCAGGTGCGCAACGTCGTCGCGACCCACGGGAACGCTCCCTCCATCGTGATGTGGGTCGTCTTCAACGAGGAACAGGCGCGGCACGACACCTCGAAGCTCGTCGGCCTCGTGAAGTCGCTGGATCCCTCGCGGCTCGTGAACCGCGACAGCGGAGGCGGCTACGACGCGGACGACCGGGACGGCAAGGTCGGCGACGTCGACGACGTTCATTCCTACCCGCCACCCGCGACGCCCCGCCCCAGCCCGAACCAGGCCCTCGCCTGCGGCGAGTACGGCGGCCTCGGGTTTATCGTCCAAGGTCACACCTGGCAGAAGCGGGACAACTGGGGCTACGCGGTCATGCCGACGCGGCAGGACCTCGTGGACACCTACGCGGAGTTCATGGCGAAGCTCAAGGGATTCCGAGACCGGGACGGCATGAGCGCCGCCGTCTACACCCAGATCACGGACGTCGAGATCGAGTCGAACGGCCTGATGACCTACGACCGGATCCTCAAGGTCGATCCGGCGAAGATCGCCCTCGCCAACCGCTTCGCCTACCCGCTGCCGACGATCGTCGAGGTCGTTCCCACCTCGGAGCGGACGAAGCAGACTTGGAACTACACCTTCGACAAGCCGGTCGACGGTTGGAGCGCGAAGGCGTTCGACGCCTCCGGCTGGAAGAGCGGCCCCGGTGGCTTCGGCCGTTCCGTCGCGCCGGGCAACCCGCTTGGGACGGAGTGGAGCACGAGCGACATCTGGATGAGGCGCACCTTCACACTGCCGAGGCTGACCCCCGCCGCCCTGGCTCAGCTTTCGATCCGCGACTGCCACGATGAGGATATCGAGGTCTGGATCAACGGCGTCAAGGCCTATGAGGCGAGCGGCTACATCTCGGACTACGAGACCAAGCCTCTGAGCGTGGCCGCTCGAAGGGCTCTCATTCCCGGCGGCGCGAACACGCTCGCCATTCACTGCAAGCAGACGACGGGCGGCCAGTTCGTCGATGCGGGCCTCTCACGCAAGATCCCCGCGAAGCGGTAATCCTGCCCCTTCCTCCTCTCGCAGGTGAGAGGAGGAAAAGTCCCCGCGAAAATAACGGTTTCGGGGGGTGCGAAACTCCGGCGGTCTCGTCCGCACAGGAGACATGTTCCTCCGCATCGACAAACTTCAGATCGACGTTCCTAAGCCGACCGAACCGGACGGCTCCGCCGCCGCGGCGGTCCAAGAGCTACTGGGCGGACGCTTCGGCGAGATGTCCACCCTGAACAACTACATGTTTCAGTCGTTCAACATGCGCGGACGCGAGAGCGTCCGTCCGTTCTACGACCTGATCGCCAACATCGCGACCGAGGAGATGGGGCACGTGGAACTCGTCTCAACCTCGATCAACCTCCTGATGAGCGGCTCTAAGGTAGGCCTCGTCCCAGCGGACTACACCACCGCTCCTCTGAGCGACTACGCCTACAAGCCCGGCCTGCGCGCCCACGCGATCGACACCGGCCAAGGAGCCAAGCCCTTCAACTCGGCGGGCGTCGGCTGGAACGGGGCCGACTTCGTGTTCTCCTCGGGCAACCTTACCCTCGACCTTCTGCACAACTTTTTCCTGGAGTGTGGCGCCCGCGCGCAGAAGCTTCGGGTGTACGAGATGACCGAGCATCCTTGCGCCCGTGAGATCATCGGCTATCTGCTCGTGCGAGGCACTCTCCATGCCGTCGCCTACGGCAAGGCCCTGGAGAAGCTCACCGGCGTCAACATGAACGGGATGCTTCCTATCCCGAAGATCGAGAACGCCGACCTTCCGGAGAGCGCGAAATACATCGAACAGGGCCTCGCCCAGAAGCTCTACCGATGGTCGCCGGACGACTACAAGGACCTGGGTCTTATCTGGAACGGCACGACTCCCGACGGCGGCGGCGAGGTGTTCGTGGCCGACGACATTCCGGCGGGTGGCGATCTCGCCGACCTCGACCCCAAGAACGAGTCGGCGGCGCCCGAGTACGACCCCGAGCAGGTGTGGGACTGGGCCAAGTTCATCACCGACAAGGCGGGTATGGCCGCCCCCGACAAAGACCACAAGCCGATGGACGCGTGATCCTTCGTCCCTCCTCTCGCCCGCGAGAGGAGGGACGGCCTAACCGCCGCCCACTCGAACTTCCTTTGCCCGTTCGTAGGCTTCTTGGTAGTCTGTTCGTCTCTGGAACGTCCGACCTTCGATGCTCCTCGTCCTTCAGGCTCCGCTCGCGAAGCCGTACGTGATCCTTCCGCCCTCGTTGACGGTTTCAGAGCCCTCGAGAGCGCGAACGCGGGTGACGCTGGAAGGCGGTGTGCTCACATTCCTCTGCCGCAGCCCCGCGCAGAAGGTCTGGGTGGAGGGTGGGATCAACGAGCCGATGTCGCGGGTCGGTCCCGATCTCTGGGAACTCCGTCTCCGGATGGAGGGCTGGAACCGAGCCTTCTTCGGATACGGCTTTACGACCAACCCCGACTGGGCTTTCCGGGACCATACGTGGCGGGGTGAGCGCGCTCCCGCCCTTCCCCGCAAGGACGACACACTTAAGGGGAGGATCATCGAGAAGAGCCTGCGCAGCGCCGCCCTCGGGGAGAGCCGGAAGCTGTTCGTCTACCTCCCTCCGAACCCGCCGAAGCGAAACCTTCCCGCGTTCTTCATGACCGACGGCGGCGAGTGCGAACGGTTCGCCCGCGTTCTAGAGCCTCTGATTCTCGCCCGCCGGATGCGGCCCTGCGCCCTTGTCGGGGTGGACCACGGGGGCTACCGAGGGGCGATCGTCAAGGGCTACGACTCCGCGAAGGACTACCGGACGAAGGAGTACGTGCCCGGCGCCGACTCTGTACGCTTCCGGAAGCACCTGCGTTTTTTCGCGGAGGAGGTTCCCGTCTACGTTGCCCGCGTCTTCGGAGTCTCGATCCGGCGTACCGATCGTGCGGGGCTCGGCGTCTCAGACGGGGCGCGGTTCCTCCTCGCCCTAACGGGGGAGCGGCCCCGCATCTTCGGGACGCTCCTGCCGCTCTCCCCCTTCGCGCCGTACACGGGATCCGTCTCCTCTGACTGGCCCCGTGTCCTGATCGCCGCCGGTCGGCTCGAGTCCCCCGTCGATCGGTACGCGGCCTCCCTGCACCGCCGCCTCCCGAACTCCTCGCTCGATCTCTACGTCGCGGGCCACGATGCCCAGCTCTGGGAGCTCGCCTTCGCGCGACTGGCCCCCAGGACTTTTCCCGTGATAAGATAAAGGACGGCGTTTCGGAGCGCCGCCCTACCGCGGGAAGGACCGTGTCCATCCATCGAAGCCTTGCCCACGGTCGTCTCGAGCGACCTCCTTTGCGACCTGCGCGGTAGCGGTCGAAAGCAACGGAGGTTCGTATGTCCGAAAACACCCCTGATTCTGCTGTCGACGTTCGGCAGCTTCGCACCCAGGCGAAGGAGCTTCTCGAAACGCTCCGCGCCGAAGACCCCGCCGCTAAGCTGGCCACCGCCCAGCGCGAGATCGCGCGCCGCAACGGCTATTCGAGTTGGCCTAAGCTCGTCGACGCCCTGGAGACGCCCGTCCTCCTAGAGCGCATGAAAGAACTGATCCAGGGCGGCGACGCCGATGGGCTCGACCGGCTCCTCCACCGCCGTGCGTCGCTTCGCAGGCGGCTCAACGATCCGATGTTCGGTTTCGACGTCCCGCCCGTCGTCCAGGCGGCCCACCATCCCCAGGCGCGGCGGCTCTTGCCCGTACTCGTCCGCCACGGGGCGGATCCGAACGGACGTTCCCGATGGTGGGCGGGCGGGTTTTCCGCCCTCGACTCCGCCCAGGATGAGACGGTCGATCTGCTCCTTTCCCTCGGCGCGCGGTGGGACGTTTGGTCCGCCGCCGGGCACGGGCGGGTGGACGTGCTCCGAGGATTGCTCGACGCCGCCCCGAACCTCGTGAGCGCCCCTGGCGGCGACGGCGAGACGCCGCTCCACTTCGCCAAGGACGTCGCCACCGTCGAGCTCTTGATCGAGCGAGGGGCCGACCTAGAACGCAAGGACGTGGACCACGAGAGCACGCCGATCCAGTATCAGATTCAGAACCTCGACGTGGTTCGGCTCCTCCTGCGTCGCGGCGCGCGGGGCGATGTGTTCACGGCGGTGGTCCTCGACGACATCGATCTGCTGCGGAAAGTGCTCGAGGCCGATCCCGAGGCGTCTTCTGCCCGGATCGGGAAGGCTCCCTTCGCCACCGTCGCTTCCGAGGGCGGCCACATCTACGACTACAAGCTTGGGCGGGGCAAGACGCCTCAGCAGGTGGCGGCTCGGTCGCGCGCCTTCAATGTCCGACGCGCCTTGGAAGGGATGAGTCCCAGCCGCGATCTCGTCGCCGCCGCTTGGCTGGAGGATGCGGCAACGGTCGCCCGCCTGAAGGGAACCGCGATCGACCCCGAGGATTCCCGCGCCATCGCCCACGCCGCCCAAGAGGGCCGTATGGAGACGGCTCGCCTGCTCCTTGAAGCCGGCTTCGATCCGCGCGCGACGGGCATGGATTCCGGCACGAGCCTCCACGTCGCAGCTTGGTTCGGACACTTACCCCTCGTGCGCCTTCTCGCGCCGCGCGTCCCGCTCGATCTACCCGACGCGCACCACGGTAGCCCGCCCCTGGGCTGGGCCTGTCACGGCGCGATGTGGAGCCGAAATCCCAAGGGCGACTATCCCGGCGTCGTCGAGGCCCTGATCCTTGCGGGAGCCGATCCGAAGGCCACCGCGAACCGAGGCGGCACGTCGATGCTCGACCAAGCGGGCGAACGTGAGGATGTCAAGGCCGTTCTAAGGGAGCACGGCGCGAAGTAGCGACGCGGAAAAGAAGGCTCTCGTTGGGACCTCCGAAGAGTCAGGTCCCGACGAGAGCCTAAGATCCTTTCACTGCTTGGACGAACGCCCGAACCATACCCTCGTCCTTCACCCCTGGCTTGTACTCCACGCCGCTGCTCACGTCCACCCCGAACGGCTTCACCCGTGCGACCGCCTCCGCGACGTTGTCGGGGGTGAGGCCGCCCGCCAGCATGATCGGGGTGCGCGAGAGGCGGACGACCTCCGCCGCGAGATCCCAGTCGACCCGCTCGCCCGTGCCACCCCACTGGCCCGAGGCGGAGAAGGCGTCGAGGACGACGAGGTTGGCGTTCACAAGGGTGTCCACCACGTCTTGCGGCTTCTGGCCGGGACGCAGGCGGATCGCATGGATGCGCTTGGGGGCGGGCTCGGGGAACACCTCCCATTCGACGCCCTGCACGACGTCGAACAGGCCCTTGGGAACGGGGCGGTCGACTCGTCCGAACACCGCGACCTTGATGGGAATCGGCGGCAGCACGGAGAGCCATGCCAACTCCCCTTCACCGACGAATCGGGGGCTATTGCGCTCGAACACGAAGCCTAGGGCGTCGGCCCCGGCGTCGATCGCGACCTCCGAGTCGTGCGCGTTCGTGAGACCACAGATCTTGACCCGAGTCACCACGTTCCTCCCGTGAGCATGCGCTTGATGAGAACCGTCTGCCCGCCGTGATACGCCTCGTGCTGCACAAGGTGGCTTACGATCCACCGAACGGTGAGGGCCGGGCGCTCGGGATCGGGCTTGATCTCGCGACCGGGCCGCTCGCTCCGGAGAACCTCGCGCGTCCGCTCGCGAACTTCGTCCAGAAACCGGTAATAGGCCGCGAGGGGCATCGCCGGGGCATCGCCCCAACGTCCGACGCTCGGGTCCGTCTCCTCGCAGAGGGCCTGCTTGCGGAACGCCTCGGGCAGCTTCTTTCCGCCGACGGTCTCCTGGATCCACCAGGCCTCGGACTCGGCCATGTGCAGAAGCACGGCGCCCACCGAGGGGCCGTCCGGGAAGGGACGCCCGACAAGGCCCGCCTCGTCCAGGTCGCCCAGTTCTTCCCGAACCTCGTTCGTCGCGTCGTCCAGCGCGGCGAGGAGCAGGCCCAACTCGGGATCGTAGCCCACGACGGGCGCGACGTCGTGCCGTTCTACCATGCCATCACCTCGCGCACCTTCGCTTCTACGTCGGGAGCGGCGCAGAAGCTCGTCCCGATCAGCGCCGCTCGCGCCCCCGCCGCCTCGATCCGCCTTATATCGGCTTGGGTTTCCAGGGCCGACTCGCTCACCTTGACCACGGAGGCGGGGAAGTGTGGAAGGAGCCGTTCGGTCGCGGAAAGATCGGTGGTGAAATCGACGAGATTGCGGTTGTTCACTCCGACCAGGGTCGCCTCGATCGCCAGGGCGCGCTCGACGTCCGCTTCGTCGTGAACTTCGACGAGGGCGTCCATCCCAAGGCCTTCCGCGAGGCCTTTGAGGTCGCGGATCTGGGCGATGTCGAGGGAAGCGGCGATCAAAAGGATCGCATCGGCCCCCCAGGCGCGGGCTTCCCAGACCTGATACTCGTCGTACATGAAATCTTTGCGCAGAGCGGGCAGGGCGGTCGCGGTGCGGGCTCGCCGGAGGTTCTCCCCCGATCCCCCAAAGCCGGGGCCGTCGGTGAGCACGCTCATCGCGTGGGCCCCGGCGCGTTCGTAGGCCTCCGCGATAGCGACCGGGTCGAAATCCTCGCGGATCACGCCCTTTGAAGGGGAGGCCTTCTTCACCTCGGCGATCAGGGCGACGGGTGTGCTCGCCGTCGCCAGTGCGAGGGCGAAGCCCCGGGGTCGCTCGACGTCCACCGCCTGGGCCTTAAGGTCGGCGAGGGGAACGCGGACCTTGGCCGCCGCGACCTCCTCGCGTTTGTAGGCGAAGATACGATCGAGGACGCTCACAGGCCGTTCTCCTCCACGAGCCGGTCGAGCTTCTCGCGGGCGGCGCCCGAGGCGATGGCGGCCTGGGCTCGTTCGGCCGCTTCAGGGAGCGTGTCGGACAAGCCGGAAAGATGGATCGCCGCCGCGGCGCTGGGAAGAATAGCGCGGGCGCGGGGCGACTGGGGGTCGGTGACCGCCTCGCGCAGGATCGCCGCCGCGTCCTCAAGGGTCTCGCCCGGCGCGAGAGCCGAGGCGTGGACGGGCTCCAAGCCGAAGTCCTTCGGTTCGAACGTCTCGCCGGAGACGCGGCCGTGCCACACCCGTACGACTTCGGTCGGGCCGCTAGGGGAGATCTCGTCGAGGCCTTCGAGGCCGTGAACGAGGTAGGCGCGCTCCGTCCCTAGGTGGTTCAGGGCCTCACCCATGCTGCGCATGAGGGCGGGATCGTAGACGCCGATAAGCTGGCGCCGTGCCCCGGCGGGGTTCAGGAGAGGACCCAACTGGTTGAACACGGTGCGCTGGCCCAGCTCGCGACGGGCGCGGGCGACATGGCGCATGGCGGGGTGGTGGCTCTGGGCGAACATAAAGACGAGTCCGATGGAGTCGAGGACGTGGGCGAGATGTTCGGCCTCCCCGCCGATGGAGACGCCGAGGGCCTCCAGCACGTCGGCGCTGCCGCACCGGCTCGTCATGGCGCGGTTGCCGTGCTTGGCGATGCGGGCGCCCGCCCCCGCCGCGACGAAGGCGGCGGCGGTGGAGACGTTGAAGCTGGGGACGCCGCCGCCGGTGCCGCAGGTGTCGACGAGGCCGTCGGGATCGGTCGCCAGGAGGGCGGCGTGGGCACGCAGCTCGGTGGCGAAGGCGGCCAGCTCGCGGGTGGTACAGCCCTTGACGCGCAGGGCGAGAAGGACGCCGCCGATCTGCGCGTCGGTCGCCTCGCCGCCGAGAAGAAAGCGCATGAGGGCTCCCGCGCGCTCGGGGTCCAGGTCGCGCCGCTCCACGAGAGGGAGCACGAGCTCGGCGAAGGTCATTGGATAAGAGTGTACTGGCGAGGGCGGGGCGCCGCTCGGATCGTCGTCAACGGGTACCCTTCCCCCGTGCAGGAGCAGTACCTGGGGGTCATGGCGGCGATCGGGCTGGCGGCTGTGGTGAGCGGCGTTTTCGTTACGGGGACGTACTTCCTCGGACCGAAGAAGCATACGCCTTACAAGGATGCCACCTACGAGTGCGGCGTGACGCCCGTGGGCGACGCGCACGAGCGGTTCCCGATCAAGTTCTACTTGGTCGCGATGCTGTTCATCCTGTTCGACATCGAGGTCGTGTTCCTCTGGAGCTGGATGACGGTGTTCCGTTCGAGCGACACCCAGTTCATGGTGTTCTCGTTCTTCGAGTTCCTGACCTACATGGCGACCTGGCTCGTGGGCTACGTCTACGCGGTGAAGGTCGGTGCGACCGACTGGGACGAGACGACGAGCCTCGCTCCCGAGAAGCTGATGGACTCGCCCAAGCCGATCCTCGTTACGTCCGAACCCCCTGTGCTCGCGGAGGTCCGCTAAGATGGCGGATGCGATCGAAACCCCCGTGGAGGCTCCGGTCGTCGCGGAACCCCGCGAGGTCGAACTGGTTCGGGACTCCGGCGCCCTCGTCAAATCGAAGGTGGAGCGAGGCCAACTCTACCTGTGCGTGCGCCGAGAGGCGATCCGCGAGGCCCTGACACTCCTGCGCGACCACGAGGAGCTGCAATACCGCCTGTGGAGCGAATGTACGGCGGTCGACTACTCCGCTTGGAGCCATGCCCGCGACTTTGAGGAGCGGTTCGAGGTGGTCTACAACATCTACAGCCCTAAGTTCGGGACGCGACTCTTCGTGAAGGTCGGCGTGGACGACGGTCAGGCCGTGCCCTCGGCGATTCCCGTGTTCGCGGGCGCGGAGTATCCCGAGCGGGAGATCAACGACCTGTTCGGCGTCGTCTTCGAAGGCAACGCCGCCCGGCCCGGCCAGCGCTTCCTCCTTCCCGACGATTGGCAGGGCCACCCCTTGCGCAAGGAGTACCCCCTTGGTGGCGAGGACGTGAACTTCGACCAGGGCACCCGCGGACCGGCGGTCGAGGACGTGATGATGCCCCACGCCGGCGAGAGCTTCGAGGGCAAGACGGGCAGCGAAGACGTTTCCGGGCGTTAAGCCTGATGCCGCCCGTGGGTTTTCCTTCGGGCGCACGTCCTTTTTGAATCGGGCTTCTGGGATCGCTCGGAAGTCCCTAGGATTTTGGGTCGCCGTCTAGTGTGAATCGAACTATCGCCTTCTTGCGAAAAGTTCGACTCGCAAAAAAAATCTTTGAAAAGGGCCAAAAGTCCTATATGATGAGAAGCGTCGGTGCGAGATCGCATCGCGCGTCCCTTCGCATATAGGAATCTATTTCATGAATCGCAGAGCCTTCACCCTTATCGAGCTTCTCGTCGTTATCGCCATCATCGCGATCCTCGCCGCCATCCTCTTCCCCGTCTTCGCCCAGGCCAAGGAGGCTGCGAAGAAGACGGCCGACCTGAGCAACAACAAGCAGCTCGGCACGGGAATGGCGATGTACCTTGCGGACAGTGACGACCTGTTCCCGCTGCAGTGCGGCCAGAACGCCAGCGGAGTCTGGGGCACGAACTTCAACAAGTACGTCCCTGCCGATTGGTCCGCCAACCCGAGCAATCCGGATCGCCCGGCTTACTCCCAGGGGTTCGCTCTGAACACGATCCAGCCTTACGTGAAGAGCGCGGATCTTACGATGAGCCCGGGCATGACCGCTTCGGACTACATGCCCAACGAGACCGTCGCGGCGGGTAAGCGGAAGCAGTCCACCAGCTACGCCTACAACGGAATCCTTCAGAGCTACTCGGCGACCGGGATCGCCCAGCCCGCCCAGCTGGCCCTCCTGACGGAGCAAATGGGCAACATCGGTGGCAAAGGCTGGGGCATCGCGAACCCTCTCCTCAGTTGCGACACCGCCGGACAGGCCTGCGTCTACGTGCCGCGTGGCGCGTCCTCGTGCGCTACGGGCAACGGGTCGACGGGCGGCATGTTCGGGCCGCGCGACGGCGGTTCGATGTGGCTCTACTCACGAGGCCAGAACTGGGCCTACGCGGATGGCCACGCCAAGTTCCGCGCCGTCGGTCGGGGAGCGGCTGGCGATTACCGCACGGATCCGTGGACGAGCTACGATAACGCGGGTCACCCGGGTGGTTTCCTCTGGACGAACGGCTGCCACCCGTGGCTGTTCCGCCCGGACTACGAATTCAACGAGTAGGAATCGCCCGACGAACACGGCGCGCGGCTATGCCACAGCATTGCCGCGCGCCTCTATGCTTACCAGGCCCAAAGTACAAGATGCGTAAAACGATTTCCCTAACCCTTCTTCTCGCCCTCGCGGCCATGATCGTCGGATGCGGCTCCAGCAGCGACGCCGACGCCGACGCCCCCAAAGGGGCGCCGAAGTTGCAGGCCGATCCGAAGCAGGCCGGGGCGAACGACCAGCCAGGCGGCGCTGGCGTTGCGACTCCCCAGTAGTAGGCGCGTAAGGATGATCCCTCGACGCGTATTGCCTCTCATGGCCCTTCCCGCCGCTCTGGCGATCGGCGCCTGCGGCGAGGATACATCGAAAGGCGAGGCTGCCCTCGCCCGGCTCCAGGCGACTCGTTCGCCTGGGTTCCTGCGCGTCGTGAATCTCACCGACGACGTCGCGAAGGTCACTCGCAAGGATGGAGCCCCGCTGTTCCAGTCGATTCCGGCGGGCGAATTCAGCGTTCTCGTGCCTCTGGGTACGAAGGAGCAGCGTTTCGCCTTGAACGGGCGTCCGGAAACGGCCGTTCTGCGCTCGGGCGAGGGAGTCGCGATGATCGCGCTTCCCGGCGGCAAGACCGAGAGCGTCTCCGGACTAGTGAGACGTCCGACCGACAAGGCGAACGTTTGGGTCGTGTTCGCTAAGGGAGACGGCTCTTTGGCCTCTCCGAAGGCGATCATGGCGGAGAACGGTGGCACGAAAACGTCTCTGGGCGCGGCCAACGGGACTTTTACCTTGCCCCAAGGCGAGTACAAGGTTCTCGGAGAGTCGGTTCAGGTCGCTCCGAAGATGGCGTATACCTTTCTCTTCGTACCCCTGAAGGGCAAGTTGCGACCCTTCCTGATGAGGAACACTCCAGACGACAAGCCGGTCGGTGCCGGTTCGAGCGGCTAAAAGGTTTGACGCTTTACTTTCTGAATAGAATGTCTCGCTAGGCTCGAACCACTATATGAAAAGGGCGCGGACACAATGTGTCCGCGCCCTTTTTCGTATACTAGAGGCGATGGCGGCAACCAGCTCCTTCATGCCTTCGACCTCCACCGTCTTCGAGAAGACGGGCGAGAACACGATGGTCGTCAACATGGGGCCGCAGCACCCCTCGACTCACGGGGTGCTGCGTGTCGTGTGCGAGCTGGAGGGCGAGACGATCGTCCAGTGCAAGTGCGTGATCGGCTATCTCCACACGGGCATGGAGAAAGAGGCCGAGTACCAGCAGTACCAGAAGTGCGTCACGATGACGGACCGCATGGACTACCTCAATACGTACGGCAACAACCTTGCCCACGCATTGGCGGTCGAGAAGCTGCTCGAGTGCGAGATCCCGCGCCGAGGCCAGTACCTGCGGGTGATCCTCGCGGAGCTGAGCCGCATCGCGAGCCACATGGTGTGGCTTGGCACTCACGCCCTCGACTTAGGCGCGATGACGCCGATGTTCTACTCGTTCCAGCAGCGCGAGTACATCCTCGACCTTTTCGAGATGATGAGCGGAGCGCGCATGATGGGCTCGTGGATCGTGCCGGGGGGCCTGCGAGGCGACATGCCGGAGGGATGGGACCGGCGATTGCGGACCTTCCTCGACGGCGTGCTGCCGGAGATCGAGACGATGGAGAACATGCTCATCGAAAACCCGATCTTCAAGGAACGCACCTACGAGATCGGGACGCTGAGCGTCGACCAGTGCCTCTCGTACGGGCTCTCGGGACCGATCCTGCGGGCGAGCGGCATGGCCCTCGACCTGCGCAAGAGCAATCCGTACTCGTCGTACGAAGACTTCGACTTCCTCGTGCCGGTCGGCAAGCAAGGCGACGTCTACGATCGCTTCCTCGTTCGCGTCGCGGAGATGAAGGAGAGCGTGAAGATCGTCCGCCAAGCGATCGACGGACTTCCTGAGGGGCCGATCAACACGAACGATCGCAAGATCGTGCCGCCCCCACGAGCGGAACTGGATACATCGATGGAGTCCCTGATCCACCACTTCAAGCTGTACACCGAGGGCTACCACCCGCCGGTGGGAGAGGCGTATGGCTGCGTTGAGGGCTCGAAGGGCGAGCTGGGCTTCTACGTCGTGAGCGATGGCTCCAACCGGCCCTATCGCTGGCACGAGCGGGGCAGCTCGTTCATCAATCTCAAGTCTCTCGAGGTGATGGCGGTAGGTCGTCTGATCGCCGACGTGGTGGCGATTATCGGCTCGATCGATATCGTCTTGGGTGAAATCGACCGCTAAACGACCCGTTTTGGCGATGTAGGGAAGTAGCGAACTTTTGAACTGTTTAAGGACGTCAATAGGTTCTTAGCCCTGAATCAGACTTTAGTATGGAGTGACGTACAGTTCTCCATTTCCTCTAGAAGACAGTCTGAGGAAAGGCGAAAGGGCTCGGATCATCGAGCCGCGCTATCCCATAATCGTCATGAAGAAAGCCTTCACTCTCATCGAGCTCCTCGTCGTCATCGCCATCATCGCGATCCTGGCCGCCATCCTCTTCCCCGTCTTCGCCCAGGCGAAGCTCGCGGCGAAAAAGTCGGTCGCCCTATCGCAAGCCAAGCAACTCGGTACCGCCGTCAACATCTATCTCGCTGATAGCGACGATATGATGCCTCTCGGCTACTGCATGCGTGAGAACGGTTCGTACTTTTGGGGAGCCACCCCGTTTCCTGCTGACTCGGTGACTACGGCTCCGTGGGATACCGCGTTCCGCCGAAGCCAAGCGCAGACGATGTGGGCGAATTCCGTCCAGCCTTACACCAAGAGCTATGATATCTTCGCGAACCAAGCGGCGAAGACCGTTCAGCTCTCTCCTGCAGACACTTTCACGCCCGGCGCTCAGAAGACGGCTCCGAACCTGACGCTTAACGGACTGGTATCCGGCATCAGCGCCACCGAGGTGGTTGCGCCTTCGAGCGCGATTCTGCTCTGGTCGGGCCGTGGCAACCACGCGACCCAGAATAGGGCCTACTCGATCCCGTATCTCCTCTGCGCAGCGACGGGAACGGCTGGCCAGCCCGCTCCGGCATGTCGCTTCAACGCTTCCGGTCCTCCCCAGACGGGTACCTCTGGAACGCTAGACGGACTTCAGGGTACGGCTGGAATGAGCGCGTGGACGTTCGAGAAGCAGGCGGTCTACATCCGTTGCGACTCGTCGGCGAAGGTCCAACGCACGGCGAATCGAACCTCAAGCCCGCTGACCGCTCCGACCGAGCCCGCGACCATCGCCGCTGCCCTGACCGACCCGTACTTTATGACGGGACCTAATGGTAACGTCGACAGCTTCTACCGCATCCGGTGCAACACCGATGGCGTGAACAACTACTGGTGCTTCTTCCGCCCCGACCGTGATCAGTAAGAAACCATGAAACGAACCCTCTCTCTCTTCGCTCTTCTGTGCTGCCTCGTGATCGCGGGTTGCGGATCTAAGGAGGAGTCGGATACCCCTGTCATCAGCGAATCGAAGTCGTCTCAGTTCAACACCTCAGTTAGTGGCGGTGGAGCTTCTGGAGCCGCGGTGGAGAAATCCGCTGGCACTTCTTCGGCTACTCAGTAGAAGCCGGAAGAAGCGGACATCGATCTGATACCCCAGAGAAGCCATGGCCTTCGAGCCGAGGCTTCTCTTCCTTTATTCGGAGACGGTTAGGGCTACGGTAGACTTGAGTTCGCGATGAGTGAACCGATTCAGATCGGCGGTCCCCGGCCGCGACCACCCCAGGCCGACGAGCTGACCCTACGGTTCAGTCCCGAGGGCGTCCACGAGATGGAGGCCCTGAAGTCGCACTATCCGACCCTCAAGGCGTGCATCCTGCCCGGCCTGTGGCTCGCTCAGCGCGAGTACGGCGGTTTCCTCTCCGGCGAGGCGATCGCCGAGGTCGCGTTCCGGCTGAACCGCTCGATCGCGGAGGTCGAGGGCGTGGCGACGTTCTACTCGATGTACAACGTGGCCCACGAGCCCGGCCGTCACAAGTTGGAGCTGTGCACCTGCCTCTCCTGCAGCGTGAACGAGGCGTACTCGCTTCGGGACTACATCGTCGAGAAGCTCGGCGTTCGGCACGGCGAGACGACGGCGGACGGGATGTTCACCTTCGAGGAGGTCGAGTGCCTCAACGCCTGCGACCGTGCGCCCGTGATGCAGGTCGGCGATCGCTATTACGGGCCGGTCGACGGCTCGTTCTTCGATTCGCTCGTGGAACGGCTCCGCGGCGAGGAGGCTTCGACGGTCGTGCGACTGGCGGACGAGATCGTCAAGGTTCAGGTCGGTCAGGCCGAGCGCTACGGCAGCCCCCGGAAAGAGGCGTCGGCGATCCCCGACTCGACGTCGACCGGCCGCTCCTGACGCCTCTTTCGCCCATGAATCCGCGCCTCGATCTTCTCCACGCCTATCCGTTCGAGCGTCTGCGTCGGCTTTTCGCCGGGATCGAGCCCGGAGGGAAGCCGATCAACCTGGGGATCGGCGAGCCCCAGCATCCGACGCCGACGGTGATCACGGAGGCGATGGCGCGGACGATGCCGCTCTTGGGCAAGTACCCGCCGACCGCCGGGACGCCCGAACTCCGGGCGGGGATCGCCGCGTGGCTGGGGCGGCGCTACGGTATCCAGGCGTCGGAGCGGGAAGTCTTGCCCGTCGCCGGTTCGCGCGAGGCCCTCTTCGCCTTCGCCCAGGCCTCGCTCGACCCCGCCGACCCCGGCGTGGTCCTCCTTCCGAACCCTTTCTACCAGATCTACGAGGGCGCCGCGATCATGGCGGGGGCAGAGCCGTTCTACGTTCCCACCTCGCCCGATCGTTATGGTCCCGCCGCGGGCAAGCCCGACTGGTCCGCCGTGCCCGACGACGTCTGGCCCCGCGTGAGGCTCGTCTACGTCTGCTCGCCGGGCAACCCGACGGGCGCCGTGCTGGGTCTCGACGACTGGAACGAGGTGTTCGCCTACGCCGACCGCTACGGCTTCACCGTCGCCGCCGACGAGTGCTACTCGGAGATATACCAAGCCGAGCCGCCGATGGGCGCGCTCCAGGCGGCCCGCGAACTGGGGCGTTCGAACGAGCGGCTGGTCGTCTTCAACTCCCTGAGCAAGCGCTCCAGCGCGCCCGGGCTGCGCTCCGGCTTCGTGGCGGGCGACCCGGCGATCGTCGATCGGTTTCTGCTCTACCGGACCTATCACGGTTGCGCGCCGAGCCTTCAGGTCCAGGCGGCGAGCCTCGCCGCCTGGGACGACGAGGCGCACGTCGCGGAGAACCGGGCGAAGTACCGGGCGAAGTTCGAGGCGGTCCGCGGCTGGCTGCCGGACGGGGGGACTCCGGCGGGCGGCTTCTTCCTCTGGTATCCCGTGGAGGACGACGAGGCGACGGCTCGAGAGCTGTACCGCCGAGAGGGCATCACCGTGCTTCCCGGCTCCTACCTGGGGCGCGACGCGGGGAAGGGCAATCCCGGCGCCGGCTTCGTACGGATCGCGCTCGTTCCGGAGCTCGAGGTCTGCGTCGAGGCGGCGAGCCGGATCTGCGAAGTCTGGGATGGCGACTGGGAGTAAGCTCCCGCGCTCCCGAAGGCTTCACAATAGTCCCGTGCATCCGCTTCAAGCCCTTTTCGACGCCGCCTGGGAAGACCGAGCCCGGTTTTCCCCGACCGACGCCCCCGCCGAGCTTCGCGCCGCCGTCGAGACGGTGATGGACGATCTCGACCGGGGCCTCCTGCGCGTCGCGGAGAAGGTCGATGGCGACTGGACGGTCCACCAGTGGATCAAGAAGGCGGTCCTGTTGAGCTTCCGCCTCGCCGACAACGGGCCGATGGAAGAAGGGCGTTATTGGGACAAGGTGCCGCTCAAGCGGCCCGACGGCTCCTACCGGGCGGTGCCGACGGCGACGGTTCGCCGGGGCGCGTTCGTCGGGAAGGGCGTCGTGCTGATGCCCAGCTACGTGAACCTTGGGGCGTACGTGGACGAGGGCACGATGGTCGACACCTGGGCGACCGTCGGCTCGTGCGCGCAGATCGGGAAGAACGTCCACCTGAGCGGCGGCGTGGGGATCGGCGGGGTGCTGGAGCCGCTCCAGGCGAACCCGACGATCATCGAGGACGGCTGCTTTATCGGCGCGCGGAGCGAGGTCGTCGAGGGCGTGGTGGTCGAGGAGGGGGCGGTGCTGTCGATGGGGGTGTTCATCGGAGCCAGCACGCGGATCTTCGACCGGGAGACGAAGACGGTCACCTACGGTCGCGTTCCGGCGGGGGCGGTGGTCGTTCCCGGCTCCCTGCCCGCCGCCGACGGTTCGCACAGCCTCTACGCGGCGGTGATCGTCAAGCGCGTGGACGCCCAGACCCGCGCGAAGACCTCGATCAACGAGCTGCTGCGCGACTAGGGACCTTTCGGGAAGCCATGGAAACCCTCGATCTTCTCAAGCGGCTGATCGCCCGTCCGAGCGTGACCCCCGACGACGCGGGGATCTTCGACCTGCTGGCCCCGCGCCTGGAGCGGGCGGGCTTCACGGTCGAGATCCTGCGCTATCCCGACGCGTCGAACCTCTGGGCGACGCGGGGGGCGGGGCCGTGGTTCACGATCAACGGCCACGTGGACGTGGTTCCGGCGGGGCAGGGTTGGACGGGCGATCCGTTCGTGCCGGTCGAGCGCGACGGGTTCCTGGTCGGGCGGGGGGCGTGCGACATGAAGGCGTCGGTCGCGGCGGCGGTCGTCGCCCTGGAGCGGACGACGGCTCCGGCGGCCCTGTTGCTGACGAGCGACGAGGAGGGGCCGTCGCACGACGGGACGGCCCGCGCGCTCGACGAGCTGCTCGGGCGGGGCGTCCGGTTCGACGGCGCGCTGGTGATCGAGCCCACCTGCGAAGTGGAATTGGGCGACGCGTACAAGCCGGGGCGGCGGGGTTCGCTGACCGGGCGGATCGTGGTGAGGGGCGTCCAGGGCCACGTGGCCTATCCCGAGCGCGCGGACAACGCGGCGCACCGTCTCGCGCCCGTGCTCGCCGAGTTGGTCGCTACGTGCTGGGACGAGGGCGACGCGTTCTTCCCGCCGAGCACGATGCAGGTGTTCGAGCTGGCGTCGGGGGTGGGGGCGACGAACGTCGTGCCCGGCGAGGCGCGGCTCGGTATCAACTTCCGTCACGCGCCCGCTTCCTCCGCCGATTCGCTCCGGGCGCGGGTGGAGGCGATCCTCGTCCGCCACGGCGTCGTGTTCGAGGCCGCGTGGAGCGCGAGCGCGGACCCGTTCCTCACCGCGCCGGGACCTTTGAGCGAGCGTCTGATCCGGGCGGTCGCGGCGGTGACGGGCCGAACGCCGGCCTCGCGGACGGGGGGCGGGACGAGCGACGCACGGGCCTTCGCGGCGCGGGGGATCGAGGTGGTGGAGTTCGGGCCGGTTCCGGTGGCGATGCACGGGGCGGACGAGGCGGTGCAGGTCGCGGACCTGGAGCCGCTCACCCAGATCTACGGAAAGATGCTCTTGCGGCTCTAGAGAACGGATCTAATACACCATTGTTCAAAACCCTTCAGTTTGTTCGGTTTTCGGATAATCGAACGCGCTCCAGGCTTGTACAGATTAGGAAACGAAAAGGTAGACGTCCGTTCTATGAGGTGATTGGTACTAAAATCATGGCGTATAATGCTCTTATTGGGCGGCGAGGATATCGCGAGCCCGGTTGGAGTAAATCCCTTTGAAGAAAGCCTTTACGCTCATCGAACTCTTGGTCGTCATTGCGATCATCGCGATCTTGGCCGCGATCCTGTTCCCCGTGTTCGCTCAGGCCAAGGCCGCGGCGAAGAAAACCCAGGGGCTGTCGAACCAGAAGCAGGTTTCGCTCGGCATCACGATGTACATCGGCGACGTCGATGATACGATGCCGATCGACAACTATTCGTTTCCGGGCGGGGTATTCCCGAACGACGTGATGTACTGGCCTCAGGCAGTCAGTCCCTATGTGAAGAGCTGGCCGCTCTTCAAGGACCCGAACGAGTCGACCTCTTACATCTGGGGCGGCGCGTCGAACGTCCAGTGGTGGTACAACTATATGCGGTGGCCGCACTATGGTTACAACTGGGGCTACTTCAACCTGGACAAGGACTGCTCGCAGTTCGACGTCAACCCGCCTTCGAAGACCTACTACAACGGCCCTCCTGTGAGCGCGACCGTCGCGGCGAGCCCGGCGGGAACGGTTTTGATCACCGATTCTAAGGTTGCGGGCAGCGGAGGAGGCTACTACACCTCCGAACTCGTCGAGTCTCCGGCAGCGGCGACGGCGCCAGGCATGTGCACCTGGGCCGACGGTGGCTGGGGAATCGGGGCGTTCGGCGATGCCGCTGGGCAGTATGCCGGAAATCCGACGTCGACCGGCATTGTGGCGCCTCGACAGACCGGTGGCATGAACGTCGGCTTCCTCGATGGTCACGCCAAGTACTACACCCCTGGCAACCTCGCCGCAGGGACGAACTGGCGTAAGGGGATCAACTACACCGCTGTCCAGATTACCGACAAGGAGAAGTACCTGTGGGATCTCGAATAGTGTTCTTCGTCGTCGTTCTACCGGTGCTGCTCGCCGGCTGTAGCAGCGGTTCGAACGATGCTGCGACGATGGACGCCGCTCCGGGAGCGAACGCCACGACGAACCTTCCTCCCCCTCCTGCGAAGAACATGCCCGGACGGCCTGCTGCTCCTGGGGGGCAGGGTACACCGCCCGCGGCAGCTGCCAAGCCTTCTGGCGCGTAGGCTCGACCGTTTGAGCCGAGCCTCCAAATTGCAAGATGATTCTTGTAGTATGGAGGCTATTATCTTAAGATTTAATGCTTACTTATGGCATTCGCGCAAGTCGATGCCGAAAGCATGCTTCGTCTTTGGACGAAGCATGCTTTCGGTGTCTAAGGAGTAGAATCCAGTAAGCCTATGGCCGAGTACAAGCTTCTTCTCGAGCACAGCCACGATCCCGCCTTCCGCACCCTGGAAGGCTATAAACGGACGGGCGGCTACACGGCCCTCGGCAAGGTCGCGGAACTGGGCAAGCAGGCGATCGTCGACTCGATCAAGGCCTGCGGACTGCGCGGTCGGGGCGGCGCGGGCGCGCCCGCGTTCCTCAAGTGGGGCGGCATGCCCAAGCCGGAGGCGAAGAAGGGGCCGCACTACCTCATCTGCAACGCGGACGAGGGCGAGCCCGGCACCTTCAAGGACAAGCAGCTTCTGGAAACGTGCCCGTTCGAGCTGGTCGAGGGCATGACGATCGCCGCCTTCGCGGTCTCGGGCGATGCGGGCTACATCTACATCCGGGGCGAGTTCGTGGACTGCGCCCGCGCGGTGCGCAGCGCGATCGACGAGGCGTACGCGGCGGGCCTGCTCGGCAAGAACATCATGGGGATCGAGGGCTTCGACTTCGACCTCTACGTCCACATGGGGGCGGGCTCCTACGAGTGCGGCGAGGAGACGGCCCTGATGTCGTCGCTGATGGGCGAGCGCGGAATGCCGCGCCTGAAGTTCCCCCACGCGCCGTTCCCGGTCGTCAAGGGCGTCTGGGACAAGCCGACCCTCGTCCACAACGTCGAGTCGTACTGCAACGTGCCCTACATCACGAACATGGGCGCGGAGGAGTGGGCGAAGCTCGGGGCCTCGACGAAGAACTCGCGCGGTACGAAGATCTTCTCCGTCTCCGGCCACGTCAACAAGCCGGGCAACTACGAGGTCGAGTTCGGCACCCCCCTCACCGAGCTGATCGAGCTGGCGGGCGGCGTGCGCGGCAAGATCAAGGCCTGCATCCCCGGCGGCTCGTCGATGCCGATCATCAAGCCCGACGCCGTGGAGAAGGCGATCATCGGCTACGAGGAGATGCTCGCGACGGCGGGCACGATGGTCGGCTCGGGCGGCTGCATGGTCCTGAACGACACAACCTGTATCGTGACCTTCGCCTGGCGCACGGCGGTGTTCTACGCGAACGAGTCGTGCGGCAAGTGCACCCCCTGCCGCGAGGGCACGCGCTGGATGGTTCAGATCCTGGAGCGGATCATGATGGGCGGCGGGCGTTCCGGTGACGCCGAACTGCTCGCGCAGGTGGCGGGGCAGATCGAGGGGCGCTCGTTCTGCCCCCTCGGCGACGCGGCGGCGTGGCCCATCCAGGGCATGCTCAAGCAGTTCCCCGAGGAGTTCGCCTACTTTATCGAGCACGGCCGGAGCATGGTGACCGGCCGCGAGATGGCGCTCGCGTAGGCTTTCTCGCCCCGGCGGGCAGGAACCGCGTGCTATACTCTAGATCGACGCGCGGTTGTAGCTCAGTGGATAGAGCGCTTCCCTCCGGAGGAAGAAGTCGGAGGTTCGAGTCCTCTCAGCCGCGCCAAAGTTCGAACCTACAAGAGCCTCCCTCGGAGTATCCGAGGGAGGCTCTTTCTGCGTCAGGTGACTACGGTGGTGACTACGGCCTCAAGCGGCCATGAGAGTGACGAATCCCTCGACGTCGGGAGCGGACGCGATCACCTCGATCGCGCGGTCGGCCCATAGCTCCCAAAGCTCTTTCTCGACCCCGTTCGGGTCTCGGTACTTGCGGCACTGCATGCGGCCTTCGACGGCCACGGTCTGGCCGCTCTTGACGTTGATGCTCGCGTGTTCGGCGCGGGCACCCCAGAGGACGACGCGGTAGACGTCGTAGATGGTCTCGGCGGTAGGGCGGTTGGGGCGGGCCGTGGCCACGTTGACCACGGCGAACGACTTCTCGGTCTGCGTGAGCTGGAACTGAGGGTCGTCGGTGACGGAACCGGTGATGAGCGTCTTGCTGAGCATAGTTAGAAAAGGCGGGGCGCCGTGCCTATTCTAACGCAAAAAACGTAGACGGGTTTCTACACTATGAAAATGGACAGAATTACAGCGAGGGAAGGAGCCCGCGACGATCGAGCTCATCCATCCCTGCTTTCTGCGCCCGCTCCGAAGTCACCCAGACCGAGTCGTAGCCCTCGAACCTGCGCCCATCGGAAAGGACCACGATGTAGCCCCAGTAACCCTCTCCGGGCCTTGTGACCGTGTCCAAAGACACCACAAGGGGCGCCGCCTCGCCATCGTACGCTCTTCGTCGTTCGCTCATGACACTTTCCTTCCGAACGTGATCTTAGCGCCCGCCTCGCGAAGCCGGTTCTCCTGAGCGTGGGTGTAGTACTTGCGCGTCGTCTCGATGTCTTTGTGCCCCAGAATGAGGGAGACGATGTGGATGTTATCCTCGGCGCCGGCGAGGTAGGTCCCGAAGGTGCGCCGCAGATCGTGGATCGTGTAGGGCAGGGAGGGCTCCAGCCCTTCGGCCTCGCGCTTGGCGTTGAGAACGGCCTGGATGCGCTTTAGGATCTTGAGGGCGTGTTCCTCTCGCATGGGCGTCCCGTTGCCCGTGGGGAAGAGCAGACCGTTGTCGGAGTAGGCCTTGCCGAGCGCGGCCTTCTCGTCCTCGACCATCGCGATCTGCGAGCGGACGATCTCGGTCGCCTCGTCGTTCAGCGGCACCTTGCGGGTCGCGTCGCCCTTCGTCTCGTCCAGGTGCCACGCACAGCGGCCGGTGAGAGGATCCTTTATCGATTTGCCGGTCGCGCCGTCCAGCGTCCACTTGAGCTGGTGCAGCACCTCCAGAATGCCGGTCTTCAGGGAGACGGTCATGGTGACGATGCCGAGGGCCTCGCTGATGCGAAGGCCGGTGTTGAGGCAGAGGGCCAGAAGGTGTCGCTCGCGGTAGACGGCGACGGTGCGGCTCTCGCACTTGCGCGTGACGATCGCCTTCTCGCGGTAGAGCTCGGCAAGGAAGTCGCGGAACTCCTCCTCCGACAGAACGCGGTCGCGACCCTCGGGCGTCTTCGGGACGACGAGACCGTCCTCGACGAGCTGCTTCTTCGACAGCCGAAGCCCGGAGCAAAGGACCTGCAGCCCTTTGAGAGCGCTCCATGCGCCCAACCCCTTCGCCTCGTAGTGACGCATCAGCGCCTGGGCTTCCTCGACGCCGACGCTCGCTGCCTTCTTCGTGCCGATCGCCTCTTTGATGTGGATGATCTGGGCGCGGTAGGTCGACGCGGTGTGCTGATCTCGGCGCGGCACGATCTTCGTCTTGAACCAGACGTCGAGGGTGTGCTCGACGGAGCTCTTATCAACGACCTTCTTCGTCTCGCCCTCTCTCTCGATCCGGGCCTTTTCGGCGCGTACCTTGATCTTCAACTCGGCGGCGGTGCTCGCCCGGGCGAAGCCGATCGTCTTCTGATCGCCGCGCGGGCCGACGCGCAGCCTCCAGCAGAAGTCGTCGCCGTCTTTGTAGTAGGTGCCTTCTCCGGCGCCGCGGCTGGTGGTCTTTCGGGTCTTGGTTTGGGTGGTCGGCTTGTCAGCCAGCTTTTGCATGGGTCTTCTTTCTCCTCTTGGGTTTGGGCTTCACGCCTCGGGGCGTGGCGAAGGGGTCGAGTCGTGGGCGGTGGTCCTGGCCACGGCGCCATAGGTCGAAACGGCGGAAGATGCGGTAGGCGTGGACGTTCGAGATCCCGTGACGCTCGGCGATCGCTTTCGTCTTCGTCGCCGTCTCGTTCTCGAGCGCGTCGAAGAGGGTCGCCCACGTCAGGCGGGAGGGATCGCGCGAGAACCAGACGAGACCTGGCTTCTTCTCGGCGGTCGACCACGGGAACGCGGCCACGTCCTCAAGGTGCGCGGCGTCCTCAGGACGCTTCAACGGGGCGAGGTGGCCGGTAAGGCGAAGTTGCGCCTCCAGCAGCTTACGGATGGCCGGGGCGCGCTGTGCCTTCTTGTCGGCGCGGTATGCCTCCAGCGCGGCCCACAGGGCGGGGTACATCGCGAAGTCGCAGTGAAGAGCTTTGACGATCTTCCGGCTCTGATCCTGGCGGCTCTGCCTCACGAAGCCTCCAGCAGCCGACCGATCTCGACGTGCAGCCCTTGGACGTGCTTGCATGCCGGAAGAGCCGGCGCCAGGATGTGACCGATCTTGCGGCGGCAAAGAGCGTCGTGGCAGGTGCAGTAGATAGTGCCGTGCCGCTTGCAGATCCCGATGTTATGCTCGACACCTCGGTGGGTCGCCGAGGTGGCCAGGATGTGGATGAAGTCCAGGTCGCTCCCAACGAGGCGGTAGGGCATCACTCGTTACCTCGGGGGTCGCGCCATTCCCACAGCCCTTGGGCACCTTTGCAGGGGATCGGTTCAGGGAAGATCTCTACCGTCTCGGCACGGTAAGCCCACCGCCCCGGACCATAGTTGCCGAAAGTCGCCTCGCGGTCGCTGATGCGATCGATGACGGCTTCGGTGGGTTCACAGTCCACGATGCGGACGATGCCGAGCACAGCTCCAAGAGGAAGGTCAAGGAGGGTGGTGCCCAGATCGTCAAAGGCAGTCTCGAATTCGGGATACTCGGCTACCACTTCGCGCGCCTCAGGGCGCAAGGTCGCCGTAGCGTGGACGGCGACGAGGCCGCGATAGCTCAGGCGATGCCCACGCGTCTCGTACTGCTTGAGGCCGCTTACCCAGAGCGTCGCCCACGGTTGCCAGAGTGACCAAGCTTTCATGCGCTCTTCCCCGCGCGTGGTCGCCCCTTCGTCGGCTCCTCATCGTCTTTGGGCTTCGGCCTCAGCGGTTCGGGGTCGAAGACGATCGATCCCTCGAAGATGCGAACGATCGTCGCCGCGCCCAAGCCGAAACCCTCTCGGCGAAGGATAGCGCCGCCCGTGGTGAAGAGGAGAGCCTCGGTCTTATTGACCTGGATCAGCGAGCCGAGCGCGTCCTTCTGGCCTTCAAGCACCTTCCGTACGCGGCACTGGCCGTTCTGATGCTCCAACGTTACGAGGTCGCCCTTCTTGAAGCCCGCGAGGGCCACGGCGGCGGGGTTGATGCGAATGGCGTAAGACCGCCCGCACTTGATGACCGTGACCATCGGCTCCCGCTGGGAGACCGGAGAGGGCGGAGCGTAGGGAACCCAGCCCACTATCGCCCACCTCCCGACTGCTCAGCAGCGATCTTACGGGAGCGTTCGCGGATCGAATCGGTCAGGATGCGCGTGTACTTGCCGTCCTGGAAGTACTCCACCTGATCCTTCTTGATCCACTCCTGAAGCGTCTCCCGCGAGCGGCCGGTCACGCGCACGGCCTCAGTGAGCGTCAGGTCCGGGCGGAGCCACAGTTCCGCGATCGTCGGCTCGGGCCGCACCTTCTCCTCAGTCCTCGACATCGTCGCCTCCCTTCGGGCGGTCGCCCTTGATGTACCAAGTAGGCTTCCCACCCTCGGTGACGAGGAACGCGTCGACCGGTAGAGCGCGAACGAGGCTCTCTGGGATGCGATCGGTGTCGATCGATACCTCGCACCCTTCCTCGGTCGCCGCAAGGTTGACGAGGATGGCGGAGATAGCCGCTCGGCGCCGCTCGGACACGTTGGCGAGGTCGATGGTCGCCTTCAAGGCTTCGGGCGCGTTGACCTGGGTGTACGCGAGAGCGGAGTTGAAGTCGCCGAACTCGATCTTTCGCGAGCTCTGCCGCCACCCGACCACGCCGAAGCCGATCTTGATGGACTGGCCGCGCTTCTTGGCCTTCTCCATCATCGTCTTCGCGACCGACACCATGTCGTCAAGGTAGAGCGAGCGGAACACGTCCAGCCGCGCCTTGCGCTGCTTGATCTGCCGATCGATGGACCGCTTCTGAGCCTTGAGGATCTCGATGCCCGCCTCGGTCGCCCAGATGCGGTAAGACGCCGCCTTCGCGGTCGCCTCGTCCACGACCTTCTCCAGCCGGACGATCTCGCCCGTTTCGGGATCGCTCAGTAGCCGGTTGTCGGCGTCCCAAACGAGGCCGATCTCAGTGGCGTCGACGGTTCCAAGTTCGAGTACCTCGCTCAACTCGTCACCTCATCCACGACGGAGTTACCGACGACGATCTGTACGCTGTAGTCGGAGTCGGGAAGCTGGTTCGCCTTGATGTACGCGCGGAGCTGCTCCACGAGCTCGGGATGCGGCGGAACCACCTCGGCCTTGCTGAGGCAGAGGTCTACGACGACGAAGGGAATACCGGGCCGCTTGTCTCCGCAGTCCTCACGACGGATGTACGCGGTGCCCTTCCCGTTGGGGCTCAGAGCCGCGACGACGAGCACGGCGCGAGAATTAACCAAGTTGGAGAGGATCCGGTAGACGGCGGTGAAGTGGATCGGCTCGCCGCCTTCGCGCTGGAGGAGCCTCTTGATGTCGAGCGCTCCGAGCGGCTCCGGGGAATCCGCCAGAACGCCGATCACGCGATCGGTGTGACAGGTCCGTCGATAGCCGCCACGGAGAAGAGCGAGCGTCGCGTTCTCCATATAGGCTTGGTTCTTCACTCGCCGTCGCCGTTCGCCGGTTACCCTGGCGGAGGGATCGATAGTGGTTTCCATAGGGGCTCAAGTCCTGGCAAGTCTGCCGGGCTTCCACTATCATACGACGTTCAGGAATTATTTGTGAACGATTTTGTACGATTCCGTATTACTTTGCGAAATTGATCGCATCCGGCTAATTTGCTACCATCCCTCGCCGAATAGATAGCCGTCGTAGTCGAAGGATCCGCGCGGCATATCTTCGGGTTGGAAGCGGTCGTATCGGACGATGACCATGCCGAGGATCTCCGCCTCGGAGGCGTCCACGTCCTTGAGCCTCTCCCGCGCTGCCTTGAGCACGAGGCAGTCGCGCGCGTCGTCCCACACGGCCTTTCGGAAGGCGACGGTAGACGCTTTCCCCTCCTTCTCCAGCGTGGCGTACACGCGCGCCTCGGTAGCCTTCCGGGCGTTGTTGTCGATCAGAACCAGGTCCGTGTCGGCGAAGGCTGGCCTAGCGAGGTTGTTCTCGATCAGGATCGCGGTGATCGATCCGCCCTGCGGGGCGCCGTAAACGTCTACCGATGTTTGCGACTCGCCGTCAGAGGTGCGAAGCATAGTGAGCTTGCGCTTCCTCATGGCCTTGCCGCTTGATCGCAAAGTATCGGACTGGCGTCGGGTCCACCAGTCGGGATCGTCGTAGAAGACTTTTCCAAACGCGACCATAAACCAGTCGGGCGTGTTCGTTTGGTCGTCCGCGTAGCTGAAGATTCGGCTTTTCTTGAGCTCTCGACCGTCTTTCGGGTCCTTCACTCCGGCTTCTTTGAACATCTCGGCCAGCTTGGTGTAGCTGATGTAAGGTCGCTCGCCCAAAGCCTTTTTGATGATCGCTCCATATTTGCCGCCCTCGTTCGCCACAGCGGGGATTGTATTCATGAGAATTTACGGATTTCCCGTCACGCGTTCATGGACGCGTTCATAATCCATTCTCATTATGCACCTAATTTAGCGCAAAGTGTTCGCATATTGCTAGGTTTTCGCGGGTTTTAGTGCTCGCCGGGGCTTACCGTCTAGGCATGTCGAAAGCGACACCGAATGTTTGTACGGGAGGCGCGGGTTGAGTCAGACCGCCGAGATTCTCCGACTCTCTCCTGCCACGCCCGATCTCCCTGAATGGGAATCGAAGATCGACCTTATCCGTCGTACGGTCGCCACCGGCGCGACCGCCGACGAGCTCGACCTCTTCTTCCATCAGGCGCGGCGTGCCGGGCTCGACCCGCTCGCCAAGCAGATCTACTACGTCAAGCGGCAGGGCAAAGGGACGATCCAGGTCGGGATCGACGGGCTCCGGCTCATCGCCGACCGCACGGGAAAGTACGCGGGGTCCGACGACATCGTGTACGGTCCGGAGGACGAGAACGGTCGGCCCGCTTGGGCGAGGGCGACGATCTACAAGATGGTCGCGGGCAAGCGCTGCCCGTTCGTCGCGACGACCCGCTGGAGCGAGTACTACCCTGGCGACCAACAGGGCTTCCAGTGGAAGCGGATGCCCTTCGCCATGCTCGGCAAGACGGCGGAGGCGCTCGCGCTCCGCAAGGGTTTCCCTGCCGACATGAGCGGGCTCTTCATCGAGGAGGAGATGGATCAGGCTGGAAAGGCCGACGCCGTAGACGCCGACTACAAGGATCTCTCGACACAGACGCCGACCGCTACCCCCGCGAATCCAGCGGTTCCTGCGCCTCGGCCGGTTGATGTCGGGCTGGTGTCCGTGGACGATCTCGATACGGACGGCATCCCTCTCGCGGCGAAGCGGGGCGGACAGAGCGCGTTCGGCTACACGCCGACGAAGTGGCCGCTGCCGAAGATGTGGGCCACGGACTGCACCCCCGATCAGATCAAGATCGTCGGGGAGAAGCTTCGGGAGCGCAACATCTCCGACGACGAGGCGACGACCCTTCACAACCTCGTGCTCGCCGAGTACGGCCTCGCTCCGGGCACGACGAAAGCCAAGCTGAGCCTCTTTATCGACTGGCTCCTCAACGCCGACGACAACAGTCTGAAGCTCGCCACCGACAAGAAGAACGGCCAGAAGGGGCTTGAGCTTTGAGCGAGACGCAGCCCGCTCTCGTCTTCGTCCTGCCGCTCCCCCCGATCGAGGCGAGCCTCAACTTCCGCCCCGCCAGCCGGGGCGGGCGCATGGCCCAGAACGAGACGGTCCAGCAGTACAAGGCCGTCTGCCAAGCGAAGATCCGCAAGGCGATAAGCGACGCCAAGCGCACCGGCGCCCTGCCCGAGGGACGCCTCGTCATCCACTACTCCTGGTACCTCGGGCGCAAGCGGGCGGCGACTCGGGCCATCCGTGATCGCCTCTGCCGCCCGAAGGACCACGACAACGCGATCGGCGCGGCCAAGCCGATCCAGGACGCCATGCAAGGCGCCGGACTCCTTCCGAAGGGCGACGCCGCCGGCAGGGTCCGCGTCGGCGACGTGACTCTCTACGGAAAGGCCAAGGACCATGGCGGGCTCATGCAGGTGATGGTCGTGGTGATGCCCGATCCGGAGGCGATCGCTTGAGTCTGTTCGAGGGGTTCGAGGAGAAGCCGCCCGAGATCAGGCTTCGCCGCTACCAGTCGGAGTGCCTCTCGGCGATCCAGGCGGCGCAGGACCGGGGCGTTCGTCGCGCGCTCATCGTGCTGCCTACCGGCACGGGCAAGACGACCGTGTTCAGCGAGGCGACCCGTCTCGTGACGGAGAACCCCGCCGCGACGGTCGTCATCCTCGCCCACCGGCAAGAGCTGCTCGAGCAAGCCGCCGCGCGGATCCGCCGCCAGTGCCCCGGCCTGAAGGTGACCGTGCAGAGCGGCAGCTCAAAGGCTCAGCGAGGATCGAACGTCGTCGTCGCCAGCGTTCAGAGCGTCGGGCGGGGCGGCTCCAACCTGCTCGACTGGATGAACCCGACGATGGTGATCGTGGACGAGGCGCACCACGCCGCCGCGTCCACCTACCAGAACTTCGCCCGCCGCATGGGCTGCTACGAGGACGAGGGGCCGTTCTACCTCGGCGTTACGGCGACCGACAACCGCCTCGACGGTCTCGCTCTCTCGGGAAGCGACACCGCGATCTTCCAGGAGAAGATCTACCAGTACTCGATCCTCCAGGCGATCCGAGAGGGCTACCTCGTGGACATCAAGGGCTTCCGCGTCGGCGTGAACCTGAACCTGGACGACGTGAAGGTGAAGGGCGGCGACTACGACGCGGGCCAGCTCGAAAAGAAGCTCAACACCGAGCCGGTCAACGAGGCCGCTTACAAAGCGTGGGAGGAAGCGGCCAAGGATCGCCGCACCATCGTGTTCTGTGCGGGCGTCAGCCACGCGGAGAACGTCGCCCAGGTCTTCCAGGACAAGGGCGTTCCCGCCGCTCACGTCTACGGCGACATGTCGCCCGAGGCTCGCAAGCGGACGATCGAGGACTTCCGCACCGGGCGAATCCAGGTCATCACCAATTGCGAGATCCTCACCGAGGGCTTCGACTCGCCGGAGATCGGGTGCGTCCTGCTCCTCAGGCCGACCCAGAGCTGGTCTCTGTTCGTGCAGATGCTCGGGCGAGGCCTCCGTCCCTTGGCGGGATGCGCGGACGGGGTTGACGACGACATCCTGCGGGCGGCGCGCGTCGCCGGGTCGGCCAAGCCCAATTGCGTGGTGATCGATGTGGTCGACAACACCTCTTCGCACCTTCTGACCGACAAGCCGAAGGGGAACGAGCTGCCGAGCATCCAAAAGCTCGCGGATCTGCCCTCCAGCCTCGATATGGAAGGGATGAGCCTCGCCGAGGCGGCTGAGCAGTGGGACGAGCTTCCCGAAGAGGCGCGAGAGATCGCGCGGCGCCGTCGTACCTCGTTCTCCGGCCTCTCCGCATCGCTGGAGCAGGTGAACCTTCTTGCGGAGCTCGACGTGCCGCAGGAAGCGGACTCGGCGAGTGCTCAACTCCAATGGCTGAAGGTCGGCCCGATGGAGTACGTCGTCAACCTCTTCTACCACGGCGGGGAAGAGGACCGGCAGGCGCGCATGGTCGGCGAGCTCGACGGCTCTTGGCGGCTCAACCTGACGGGCCGAGTCCAGGGCATGGGCATGCGGGATCAGTGGTTCCCGCTCCCCGCCGACGTGACCATGGCCTTTGCGGCCGCCGAGGCGAAGATCCGCGCGACCTTCCTCGGCACCCACCTTTCCAAGCGCGGCGCCCAGTGGCGCGTCACCGGCATCACCGACGCTCAGCGCAAACGACTTATCACCCTCGGCGTGGCGGAATCCGTCATCGACCAACTGGCCAACAGCGGCCAGGCGCAGGGCCTTATCGACCGCCTCACCAGGGGGAACAACTAGTGGCATCCGTTCGAGTTCGTCAACGACGTAAAGGCGAGAGCGACCTTACGCGCGCCCTATGGATCATGGAGGGCGCGAAGAAAGCGGCCTCCGCGCCTGTCTCCGACCGGGAGTTCGCGATGTACGCCGCCGTCTACGAAGAGACGGCGTACGCCCTCCAGACCGCCTCTGAGGCGATGGTGATCGGGAGGCGGGCGTGAACGCGGCGACCTTCGATCTGGCGGCGCTGATCGCCTCGGAACCGGACATCCCCGACACCCTCTGGACGATGCGGGGCACGAAAGGCGAGGGATTCTGGATCATCCTGATCGGTCCCGAGCGGACTCCCTTCCTCGTGGTCGCGCCGGACGAGGCGACGCTTCTGAGCGCCTGGAGCCGGTCCCGATGCCCTATGAACCTTACGGTCCGGAGCGAGGAGAGGACCGAAGAGACGATCCGCAGCAAGATCCAACGCACCGAGCCCGAATTGATGAGCAAGAAGACGGGCAAGTTCTGCGTGGGCGTCCTGCTCGTGGACGCTGATAGGAACGTGGTCGCGCGGCGGTACTACCGGTGAAGCCGCGCGCCTATTACAACGAGATCGACTCCTCCGCCGCCGAGTGGCTTAGGGAGCTTGTAGCCCAAGGGATGATCCCTGCCGGCGACGTGGACGAAAGGAGCATCGAAGATGTCAAGCCAACCGACCTTGTGGGATACACCCAGTGCCATTTCTTCGCCGGGGTCGGAGGGTGGCCCCTCGCCATGCGCGCCGCAGGATGGCCCGACGAACGACCGGCTTGGAGCGGATCCTGCCCATGCCAGCCTTTCAGCGCGGCAGGCAAAGGAGAGGGGTTTGCTGACGAGCGGCACCTCTGGCCCGCCTTCTTCCACCTCATCCGCTTCGGACGCCCTGAGACGGTCTTTGGAGAGCAGGTTGACCGTGCGCTCGACTGGCTCGACCTTGTTCGACTCGACCTGGAGTCGGAGGATTACGCCTTCGGGGCGGTCGATCTTGGCGCACCGTTCGTTGGGGCGCCGCACATCCGGCAAAGGATCTACTGGATGGCCCACGACGCTCGCGGGGGACGCGCGAGCTCTTCGCCACAACGGTCGCGGCGACGGGAACTGGACGCTGGAGGGCGCGGCGATCCTCTCGTTCTGGCCAACCACCACGGCGACCGATGGGCAGCGGCAACCCTCGGTGGACTTCACGACGGACAATATCACGCTGAACCATGCGGCGATACTAGCGGGCTGGGCGACCCCAAAAGCATGGGACGGCCGGCGGGAAACGGTCTCTCCATCGGAGATGCTGCGGGACAGCCTAGATCTGAAGTGCGAGGCGACGATCGCTTCCTGGCCAACGATGACCTCAAGCATGAAGACGATCGGCGATGTGGTCCAGGCAATGAACGAGGGATCATCCTCTCACCGGCTGAGCTACTCTGCCGCGAGCTCGGGATTTCTACTGCCGATGCGGTACACGGCGGGTGGGGAGCTGCTGATTGGCTCCTCTGCCGGGATGGATTCTGGCGGCCAGTTGAACCCGGAACATTCCCGCTGGCTCATGGGCTACCAAAGGGCGCACTTAAGGGCCGGAGCTACGGCGATCTGTCGGATGATGAGCAAGTCGCGGCGGCGCGGGGTGCGCTCCTGAAGGGCTACGGCAACGCGATCGTGCTTCCTCTCGCGACCGAGGTCGTACGCGTCGCCATGGATAGCCTGGAGGCGGCATGAGCGAGAAAGCCCCCGTTCAGCCTAAGGACCTGAGCTGGTACCCGCGCGTGAAGTCGTGGTCTACCGAGGTGCCCGAATACATCGATGCGCCTTTCGTCTCGCGGATGGTGGCCGATGCAGCCCTCGGCGTGTTCATGCAGCGCGGTAGCGTCCCCGACGAGCCGGACGCCCTGAGGAACGCCATTGGCGCCGGTGACTGGAAGGAGTATCCCAAGGCGTACCCTGCGGCGCGCCTCGCGATCGACGCGCTCATTCCGCTATGGCGTATCGAGCTTGACAAGTCGATCGCGTTCGTCCAGCGTCAGCGCGACAAGGGAAGCGCACCCCCAAAGGATGGATCAAAGCCGCGCGGGAGACCGGCTAAAGCTCCGAAAAAGCCCGAGGTAAAGCCGGAGAAAACCCCCGGCTTTAATCCGGCTAAAGCCGAGCCAAAGCCCAACGAAACCACAGTTACAGTAACACCTACATATTCCGATAATTCAGGAGAATTATCGGGCGACGAAGGCTCGTCGCAGGAGCCGACGCCGTTCCAGAAGGTCGAGTTCGCGCTCTGGGGGAGGGCTATCCGGCTGGCCAAGCTGAACCACGAGCCCGCCGACCCATCGACGCTTAAGCCTCACGAGAGAACGCTCAAAAGCCATCTGAAGGGGACGACCGGGCTTCTGCCGATCATCGACCGCCTCGGGCCTCACGCGGCGGTCGACGTGCTCGTCTGGGTCGCCCGCCACATGCCGCCGAGCACGTCGTACCTGAAGGTGCTCGACGGACTCGACGTGATCCTGAGCCAAATGGAGCACGGGCAGAACTGGATCGTTCGCAACCGCGCGAACCAAGGGCAACAGACGCCGGATCTGAGGGGGCAGCTTGAAGCCGACATCTTCTGAGGCCAGAGCGTTCCTCGGCGCCCTGGTTGTGTCGGAGGAGTCCATCGTGCCGGATGAGCCGGATGAGCCCACGGTGGACGTCCTGCCACAGGAGGAAGTCGAGTACTTGCGGGAGCTCCGGGTTGCCGTTCTGTACCTCGACACCTACCTCGCCAAGGGACCTGGCTTCGCCAAAGAGGCCGTTCCCGCAAAAAATAGTCCGGAGCGCGCGGCATGGGCGAAGCGTCAGCGCGATTGGCTTCGAGGGTTCTCCCGCCCGCTGAAAATAGCTGGGGTGGCAAAGGTCGATCTTCAGCCGGCGGCGGAGCGTTTCATGTCCCGGCCTGGCGACGTCAAGTACTTTCCGACCCCGCCTCAGTTCATCGAGTTCGCCCTTGCCGTGCGGAGCGACCGCCTAGCTACGGCACCGATGCTCGCCTTGCCGCAGAACGCCGAAGAGGCGTCTATTTCGCGTGAGGAACGGCTGAAGATCAGCAACGCCTTTCGCTTAAAGCACGATCTGCCCCTACTCTCGGGAGAGTAGGGGCAAGATATTAAATCAAGGCTTAACGAAGACGCCAGCGGTGCCGTTCGATTCGTTGTAGCTTACATCGAATCCTGCGTTGTAGAGGTCGGTCATCGTCTTTGCCCAGCCCTTCGTACCGAGAAGCTTTTTATAGGGCTCTGGGTCGATCTCGAAGGACGATGCACCCGGTTCCAGGTTCTTGATTCCCTCGTCGATAGACTTGTAGAGGTCCTGGATGGGCTTGTTTCGCTCGTCCTCAGCCTTCTGCTGGAGATCGAGTCGTTTCGCTTCGAGGTTCGCCTTGAGCGATTCAGGCGAGAGTTTAATGGTTTCGTCAGCCATGAGTAAAGTAGGCAACCCAGTTGCCTGGAGTAGTGACGATGTACTCATTTCTTATGTTTCAGGCCTTCTTAGGGCGCCCAACGCTCTTCACCTCGAGCTTTTCGACGTCCGACCGCTCGAAGGAAAGCCAGCTTCCGACCTTCTGGCCTTTGAGTCGCCCTTGGGAGTAGAGAGCGTAGATCCGCCCGCGGCTGACTCCCCGAAGCGTCGCCGCCTGGGTGAGCGAGATGAGATCCTTTCCGGCCACTAGCGCACCTCCAGAGTCGATGTAACGTCCGTGTGCCCATCCTGCGCGATATCGTTCGCGGCCGCTTCGCACTCCTCAGGCGAGTAGAGCTCGATTGGAAGGGAGAGCCGACCTTTCGCGCGCGTGTCGCGGTGGCGGTACTCGATGACGAACGTCTCGCGTTCATTGGTGCTGGTAGCCATGGTCTTTTGCCTTGTCCTGTTGAGGGACCGCCCCTATCCAGGGGCCGCACGGGTTTCACGCCTCGGCAGTCAGAAGAGAACCGATTGGCCGTCTAGCTCGGCATCGGTGATGAGCTGCGGCTGATCGTCCGTCCCTTTCACTTCAACCCCCAGGAGTAGCCGGGAGACAGCTTCGCCGCCGCTCGCCCGAGCGCGCTCACCCATCGGTCAAGCCGCTTGTACGTCTCCGACTCGGGCACGTCCCCCTCGCTGCACTGGTAGAGGAGACACTCGGCGATCCCAAAGATCGTGGGAAGCGGCAGGGAAGAGTGCCGATACGAGAACGACGCCTTGAACTCGCGAGGCGCGTCCCACTCCGAAAGGCGGTAGCGCACGGCCACAGCCTCGTTGTTCATCCGGTAGAGATCGGCCACGAACGCCTCGGCCTTCGCGTCTCGCTCCAGGTTGTCCTTCCGGTCGTCCATGTCGAGCGCGGAGAGAAGAGCGTAGGCACGAGAGGCGTCCTGCTGCGGGTGTGCGGTCATCAGAACGGACAGGAGAGCGTCGAAGTTCTCCGGAGCGAGCACGTAGGCGCTCATTAGAGCTTCACCACCCGCGCCACGCCACCCTCAGACTCGATGTGGGCGCAAAGACCCATCATCTCGCTCCAAGAGCGGCAGAGAGTGCAGGAGACGCGCGTACCGTGGTTGTAGCGAGTCACCTCGTGCGTGTAGTCAGCGATGAAGGGGGAAGCGGTAGGCTTCTGAACGTTCGGGGATGTCTTAACCATCTTTCGAGCCATGCCCAGGACGCTCGTAACGTCGCTGGGTCTTTCTTTGTACGACGCTGTGAACGACGTACAAATATTGTATACGATCATTCACGATTTACGCAAGCTTTCTTTGTACGGTCGCGTGTCTTTCTTCCGTGCCCACCCATTCCCGACGAGCCTAAGCCATGCCAAGGGCCATTCGAAGCTGAGAGAGAGTGAAGAGGGGGAGAGCACGAGAGGCGTGGGCGTGAGTCTCGATAGACACGGGTTCAGCCCCGTTACCTAGTGCGAACCTAGTGGTTTTCTGACGGCAGTACGCTTACTTCGAGTGTATGGGGACGCCCGTAGATTCGAGCCTAGAACCGCCCTGTATCGTGCCTCGGTGGCTACGCATGGTGACTACCAACGGGGCAGAGCGCACGTCAGCCTGAGTCTTTCTCTTTGGGTGCCCATGCAATAGGGTAACGACAGAGGGGGCAGGGGGCTGGGAGAAGCGGCGGCCTCCCCACCCAAAAAATATGCGCTCCGAAAATAGCTAATCGCTAACCATTAGCGTAACGCTAGAGATTCCTTGTTTAGAAGATGAACGTTCATGTACGGTCATCTTCGATCGTCGTTCGTGCCGATCGGTGAAACCAATGAATCTCCCTCCCGTGGTCGGCCTCGCGCTGGCCGTTCTCTCCCTCTCCGACGCCTCCACTACGACCGAGGTGCGCAAGAAGGCCAACGAGGTCCTTTCCGCCGAGCTGTCCGGTGGCGTCCCTGATCAGTCCCAGGCCAAGGCTGACGAGCCGAAGGCTCAGACCCTCAACGAGGAAGCACAGTGTTGCGCGACCAAGGCCGAACGCGACGATGCCCACCCGTCCTATTACGTCCGCGTCGGATACGTCGCCCCAAACGGCGCCCAGGTCTCCACGAGCCTGCGGCTCGGCACCTACGCCCAGGCGCAGGACTTCGTGAACGAGACGGTGGCAACGATCCTCGCGGGCGGCGGACGGATCACCGAAACCGCGATCCACGGCTGACGCCGACCCCACGCGCCCGCGCTCCCCCGAGGATCGCGGGCCACCACCTGAGGAAGCATCGAATGGCGAAGGGCGACGAGCTACACGGCAAGGGCGAAAGCGACGGGGAGGCGGTCAACGCCTTTTCCGCCTTTCTCGCTGAGCTCGCCACCTTCGCCCCCGAGGACGCCGAACGGTTCGAGCGCATCGAGGAGAACATCGCGAAGGGATCGGTGGACGCCGACCTCTCGTTCCTCGTTCGCTATCTCACCGAGAAGCAGACTCGCTATCTCCTGCACTACGTCGAGACGGACGGAGACTTCAAGAGCGCGGCCCAGAAGGCGGGGTACGCGGCGTCCGTCAAGCAGGATCAGCTTGAGGAGGGACCGGCGATGTGCGTGGTGATGCGGGCCGCGAAGGCGATGGTCGCCCGGCGCATCCTCCAGCGCTCCCCGGATGCGGTTAAGGAACGGGTGCTCCGCATCGCCCTGAAGGCGGAGGCGAGCGGCAACTTGGACACCGCGCTCCGCGCCAACGTGAAGCTCGGCGAGGCCCTCGGGATCTTCGAGACGAAGGGCACCACGGTCAACGTCAACGCCGAGGGCGCGATCATCCAGATCGGCTCCGTGCGCGCCCCCGCCGAGGACGAAGATCCCGCGATGGACGCGGTCTGGAAAGAGATCGAGGCCGAGAACTACGGCGTCAAGGCCCTCCCCCAGGACGGTGTCGCATGAAGATCAATCACCTCGGCATCAGCGGCGGCAAGGACAGCACCGCCCTCCTGCTTTGGGCCGTTCACGAGAGCGGCTACCCGCGCGAGAGCATTCGAGCGACGTTCGCCGACACGGGCAACGAGTGCGAGGAGACCTACGCCTACGTCCGGATGCTGTCGGAGCGCGTCCACCCGATCGAGTGGATCCGGCCCGAGCGGGACTTCTACGAGCTGGCCCGGCACAAGGGCCGTTTCCCTTCCGCGACGGTCCGGTTCTGCACGGTCGAGCTGAAGCTCAAGCCCTCGAAGGCCTACGTCTACGGCCTGCTGGAGGAGGGGCATGAGGTCGTGCTCCACACCGGCGTCAGGGCCGGGGAGAGCCACGCCCGCGCCCTGCTGGAGCCCGAGGGCTTCGACGACTGGTACGCCCTGCCGGTGCGCCGTCCGCTCCTGCGCTGGAGCCTCGACGACGTCTGGGCGATCCACGCGCGCTACGGGATCGAGCCGAACCCGCTCTACGCGATGGGGATGTCGCGCGTCGGATGCGCCCCGTGCGTGATGAGCCAGAAGAAGGAGATCGAACGCATGGCCGCGCTCTTCCCGGAGCGGTTTGATCGGATCCGCGAGGCGGAGCTCGACGGCGGCTCGCGCGAGTGCAACACGTTCTTCAGCCCCGACAAGGTTCCGGCGCGCTTCCGCTCTCGCGAGGTCACGGCCAAGGGCGGGCGACTCGTCCGGATCGCGATGGTCGACGACGTCGTGCGGTGGTCCCAGACGGGCTACCGTGGCGAGGAGACGCCGAGCCTCTTCGGCGAAGAGCCCATGACGTGTTCGCATACGTCGGGGATGTGCGAATGACGCCCGCCTTCTGCCCCGAGTCGGGCAAGATCCGCCACCCGAGCGAGTCGGCGGCGATGTCCGCGCGCCGCAAAGGCTCGGGGCACCTGAAGGCCTACCGGTGCGAGCTCTGCGACGCGTGGCACCTGGGGCACTCTCCCGGCACGGGCAGCCGGCGGCTGCGCCAAGCGAGGCGCGCGCGCCGGACGAACCGCAAGGGGTTCCGCTTCTAGTGGTCGTTGATACCAAGAGCTGGCGCGACTATCGGACGCTCTCGGGCAAACAGCGCGCTGCCCTTGACTTCATCACCCGAAAGGGCCGCGCCGCGAGCATCGGCGGTCGGCGCCGCTACTGCCTCTACGGCGGCGCGGGCTGGGGCGGCAAGAGCTACCTCCTGCGGTCGGCGGCGTTCGAGATCGTCATGGACCTTCGCGATCGGGGGTTCCCGAACCAGTGGGTCACGATCTACACGCTCGATTATCCGTCGCTCGAAGACCGGCATATCCGAAAGCTGGACACGGAGTTCGCCGGCATCGGCAAGTTCAGCGATTCGAACCGCTACGGCCTCCACATGAAGTTTTTCGGAGAAGGGCTCGGGGGCGTGTTCTTCCGAAACATCGACTCCGGGTCCAACACGGGCCGAGGCGGCGGTAAGAGGCCTGGCGCGGAGAGCGTCGGCGCGCTCATCGACGAGCCGACCGAGATGGGCTACGACGACTTCGTCGGCATCAACTACGTCACGCGCCCCGGCTCGCTCAACCTGCCGTACATCCCGATCCTGATGGGCGCGAACCCGGACGGGATCGGGCATAAGTGGGTCAAGGAGATCTTCCACCCCAAGTATCGGCGTCTGACGTGGCCGATCTTCAACGGGAAGGGCGCCGCGACAGCTGAGGACTTCCTCTTCATCCAGGCGAAGAAAGAGGACAACCCCGCCTACGAGGAGCTCAAAGACCAGATCGACCAGATCATGTCGATGATCGGCGACCCGGACATCCGGCGCGCCCGCGAGGACGGCTCCTGGGACCTCTACGTCAGCGGCCGCTTCAGCATGTGGCGCGACGAGGTCCATAAGTTCCGGTGGGAGGATCTCTATGAGGAGCACGGCATCCCCCACGGGATGCCCCCGGAGGAGTTCATCCGGGAATGCCACTTCTTCGGCTTCAAGGTTTACGCGTCGTTCGACTACGGCACGTCGGACTCCTCCGTCTCCGCCTACTACCTCCACCTCGTCGGCCCGGACAACCACGTCTGGACGTTCGCCCGCCTCCGGATGAGCGGCATCGAGCTCGAAGACCAAGCCGATAAGATCATCGAGTTCGAGGCGAAGATGGGGTGCCACGTCACCCTGCGCTACGCCGACCCGGCCCTGTGGGGCAAGGACAAGAAGAAGGACGCGTTGAACCGGGCGGAGCGGTTCAGGAAGCTCGGCCTCACCTTTCACGCGGGCGACAACTCGCGCGTCGAAGGCGCGTCGACCGTCGCCTTCATGCTGAGCTGGACGAAGACCCCGGATGGCAGGATGGCCCGCTCTCCGCGCTGGCGCATCCACAGCGGCGAGGCCTTCTGGCCCGGCTGCCCTGAGCTTTGCGATCAGATCCCCGATCTGCCGCGAGATCCCTCGGAACCCGAGGACGTCGACCCGAACGACGGCAAGAACCACGACTACGACAGCGTCCGCTACTTCCTGCACACGCGGTTCAAGGGCGGACGCGCGACCGAAAAGACCCTGCTGACGCCGGGCTCCCCGGAGTGGTTCCGGGAAGTCGCCAAGTTGCAGAAGCGGGGCAAAACGACCGGAGACTGGCTATGAAGCGAACCTATCCCGCCGCGATCCTCGCGGCCCTCATGACCCTCGTGGACGCCCGACAGCGGCAGGTCCACAGCGAATACTCGACGCAAACCGTCACCGGCTTCGGCGGTCGGTACATCCTCGGTCGCTCGAAGGACTACCGCACCCTCAGCGTGACGTTCGAGCCGTCGTCCACCCGGAAGGCCGAAATCTCGCGCGAAATCGAGCGGCTACAGCTTCGCATCGCTGAGCTTGAGCCGCTCGCGGCGGAGCGCGTCTCGGGCGACGGGGCGAGCGCGGTGGCGAAGCGGCAGCGCGTGGCCGGCAACAAGCGTGAGCTTGCCCAGTCGAAGGCCCGTCTCGAAGAGCTGACGGCGGAAAGCGAGACGATCGACGTCGGCTACCGCGACGAGTTCGACCTCGCCGCTCTCGCTGAGCAGACGCGGTTCGCCCTCGCGGTCGATAGCGAGGACGGCGAGGTTCTGAAGGCTCGGAGAGCGTTCGAGGATGCGGCGGCTCAGAATGCGTTGCTTCTTGACGATATCGTGGGGCGTCTCGGCTTCGAGGGCGATGCCAGTCGAGACGAGATCCTCGCGGCGCTCGACGTAGCTCTTAACGATGCGCGCGAGTATCGGAAGGCGACTGTCGTCGGCGACGTGTTCGATGATGGGCAGGATGGCAGCGACGACGCCTTAGGGAATGCGCTTGACGCTGTAACACAGTCGCTAGCTGCTGAGCAGAGCGAAGGGCCTAACGAGGGCGACGATGCTCCGGCCACGCACGACGCGCTCGGTATGCCGCTGATCCAGGTCGACGTATCGGACGCCTCGCCCAAGAAGGGGAGGAAGTAAGCCGTGCGGAGGGCGAAATCGGGCTTCACGAAGCTCGGCACCATCAAGCGGTGGATTAAGGAATCCACCGACCTGGACCACTACGATCTGATGTTCGCCCTCCAGCTATTCATGGCGGGCGACAAGCGGACGATCGACGGCGCCATGCGCGGTCGCATCCTGAGCGACGCGACCTACCACGGCGCGCGGGTCGGCGGCGAGCTGCCGGACTACGGGGAGATCATGCCCGGTATCGGGCAGATCGGCACGATGAACCACGCCGAGGTGAACGCGAAGATCAACGTCGCGGGCCTCAGCATGGACCCGGAGTTCGTGTTCGCCCACCCAGATCCGCTCATCCGGGCGGTAAACGCGGCGTACGTCCGGGACCTCTGGGTCTCGCAGGGGTGGGACTCGCCTATCTACATGGCCGGTATCGAGATGGAGTGCAACGGCATGGGCTCCGTCCATTGGGGGGTCTCGGACGGCGGGCGCCCCAACATCCGGCACTCGCCTAACCTCGACACGCTCTACGACCGCTCGAAGCGCGAGCCGGGGCGGTGGGAGTGGGTGTGCGTTCGCAACCGCCTCAGTCCGGAGGAAGCCGAGCAGATCTACGGCGACGCGCTTACGGACCTTGAGATCAAGAACCTGACCGAGGACGAGCCGGATTTCAACGGCGACGCCGAGCGGCGGCGCACCGGTCGCAAGATGGTGTACGAGTGGTCCTGGTACAGCCGGGACGAGCACGTCGTCTGGCTCGGCGGCATCCACGGGCAGGACAAGATCCCGCTCAAGCTCAACTCGCGGAACGAGTACGTGAAGTGCGGCCAGGCCGACAGCCCGAACGCGGACGAGTGGGAGGCGGGGCCGAACCCCTTCGGCGTCATCCCGCACTCGTGGTGGATCGACGGCTGGATTCCGGGCGTCCCGCGTCCGCGCGCCAAGATGGAGACGACGATCCGGCTGGCGGCGATGCTCAACCAGGTTGAGCGGTACATCGTCAACACCCTCCGGTTCGGCGTCTCCGTTACCACGGTGGACTCCACTCGGATCGATCAGGACATCCTTGAGAAGATCAAGGGCGCCCAAGGGTGGGAGGCTCTCGAGCAGATCATCCTCACCGAGGGTGGCGGCTTGGAAGGCATCCTTCAGCGCACCCCCGCCGCCGAGCTTCCTGCCGTCGCGCTGCAACTCCGCTCGATCCTCAAGGACGAGATGAACGCGGCGACCGGCGTCGGCGACATGCAGCGCGGCCAAGCCCTCGGCGGCGAGCGGCGCACCCGCTACGAGGTCAACGCGCTCCTCGATCAGAGCGGCGTCCAGGCGCGGTTCATGCGGAAGGAGTTCGCTGGCTTCCTCCGGGGCGTGGTCAACGTCTGCCGCACCATCGGCGCGGGCCAGGACGTGGCCCCGAGGACGCTCTCGCTGCCGGACATGGAGCCGGTCGACCTGGGGATGTTCCCGATCAAGGCGTTCCTGGAGGTCGACCTTCCCGTCGAGGTGAACCCGAACAGCCTCGTCTTCAAGACGGAGGAGGACCGGCGACAGGAAGCCATCATCGACCTTCAACAGGTCCACACGCCCTTTATCCAGATGGGCGTCGCGGATGCGGTCAAGGTCATGGCCGACACCTACCGGCGACTCGGCTACGAGAACCCGCTCAAGCGGTTCGGCTTCACGCCCCAGGAGCAGATGCAACGGCAGATGGCGCAGATGCAAGCCGAGGCCGCGCCGCCTGAGACGGCTTAGATACGAACCTCTAGCGGGACGCTATGTATTAGTGTCCCGCTAGAGCATAGGTGCCCCACTATCCCATCGGACCCCGTGAGAGGGGACGATGACAATGGAAGACGGTATCACCAACACCGAAGAGACGACTCCGGACACCACTGCGGCGACCGAGACGACCGCCACCGAGACGAAGGTCGAAACGACCGACGAGACCCCCGCGCTGGAAACCAAGGACGCGCCCGCCGAGGGCGACAAGGGCGCGGAGACGACGGACGGCGACGAAGATCCCGAGCCAGACGGGGCCGATCCTGCGGCGTGGCGATCTTGGCGAGAGCGAGAGAGCAACCGCATCGCGATCACGCGGCAGATGGCGGAGGACGCGGCGGCTCTTCGGACAACCGTCCCTGACGACGCGTCCACGGGCTCGGAGACGACCGCCACCCCGTCGACCACGGCAGCGGAGACCGGCGACAAGCCTCCGCTCGTCGCCCGCTACGAGGCTCTCCTCAGCGAGATCGAGAACGATCAGAAGACGCACGACTGGGGCGACGGCGTCGCGGAGAAGGGCTACGTGCCGACGCCGGGAGAGGCGAAGCTGACGCGGTTCGTGGGCGAGGTCCTTCCCGAGATCGCTCAGGCCCAGTCGGAGGTTGCCGACATGCGGCGCTTCTTCGAGGTGCAGCAGTCGCGGACGCTCATCGCGGCGGCGGGCGAGGCGGCGGCGACCTTCAAGAGCGTGTACGGCGTAGCGATCACCCCCGTCGCGCTGATGGGAATGGCCCAGAACGGCGGCGCGAAGGCGTGGGCGGCGATCAACGGCGTCCCCGAGGACGACGCGGTCTTCTACCTGACGCCTGACGCGTTCCTCTCCATCGCGGAGACCAAGCTCGGGCCGAAGCTTCGCAAGGCGCGTACCGAGGCCCCTGTCGAGAAGCCCGTCACAAAGGTCGCCCTGCCGCCCGTTGGGCGCGGCGGCGGCGCGTCGGCGGGGAAGGATGGACCCATGACCGAAGACGACATCATCGACCGCGCGCATGCCGAGGCACGGGCGCGAAAGGGAGGTGGCTAAAGAGGCGAACCCCGATAGCCGGGGAAGGAAAACACGAAACCTATGAGTGCGGTAGACACCACCGGCATCGGGCAGGCGATCGGAGCCCTGATGACCAAGCGCATCCTCGACATCACGTCGGATGGGATGCACCTCGTCGCCATGTTGGCGGGGCTCGATCAGTACTACAACCGGAACGCTCCGGGCAACATGCCCACCATCCGCAAGGGCAAGGTCGGCGGGGGCGTTTACAAGGGCAAGATGCGCTCGCGCTTCTTGACCGAGAAGCCGAAGTGGCAGTGGGTGGACGCGATGGACCCCGTGATCGCGAACCGCGAGCTTGAGCTCGTGAAGCGCGTTCGCGTGATCCAGGGCGGCACCATGTGCTCCGCCATCCAGTTCGGCGAGCCGTTCGACAAGTACGAGCTGGCGATCCTGGAGGACGAGGAAGGCCTCAAGGACTGGGAGAAGATGGTCGCCCGAATGAGCGCCCAGGCGTTCTGGGAGCAGATCAACGACGCGCTCTTCCCGGACTTCAACCAGGTCGGCGGCGCGGGTCAGATCGACGGGAACATCGCGAAGATCATGGCGTTCGCCTACCCGCTCCAGTCGGGGTTCCTCGGCAACATGCCGACCGCGCAGGGCAACGAGGTCTACATGTACCAGAACATCGACCTCAACAAGTTCCCGCGCTTCAAGGCGGTCAACGTGGGCACGGACGCGGCTGCCTACACCTACACCTGGGAGAAGTTCCGCTTCGACGTGGTGATGAAGCTCCGTTCCAAGCGCAACTCGAAGTGCGACCTGTGCATCCACGGTTCCGACACGTTCGAGGCGACCAAGACGCAGCTCTCGGGAACGATCCAGCAGAAGCCCGACAAGGTCGTGGCCCTGCCCGGCGAGTTCTTCGTGACCAACGACGGCGTGTTCCACATGCTGGAGACCGCCATCGACAAGCTGCCCAAGCGCGAGATCTACGTCGGCTCGTCCGACTCGCTCGCGTTCGGCCTCCCGGACGATCCCATGGAGGGCGTCCACTACATCGACCCCTATCCGGGCTTGCCGACGATGGCGGCGCTGGAAGGCATGAGCCTCGTCGGGTTCATCAACGAGCGCCCCTGGGAGTGGGGCCGCGCCTACAACGTGGTCCTTCCGTAAGAGCTATGAGCCCCCTACTGAATCTCGTCAAGCGATTCTTCCTCCACGAACCCCAGGTCTATGGGGCGTACGACTTCGTGGAGGGCGCCGACCTGTCGGCGTTCGTCAAGACCCAGATCGCGGCCGGCGACGCCGCGATCCAGGTCGCTCCCAACGGCATCCTGCGTCTGACCGGCGCGGCGACCACCGACAACTCCGGCGCGCAGATCCAGATCGCGTCGGCTCCCATCAAGCTGAAGGCGAAGTCCGTCGCCGAGTTCGGGTTCCGGCATAGCATCTCGTCCACCTTGGTCGAGTGGCTCGCGGGCTTCGCGATCGTGGACACGACCGTCATCGGATCGTTCCCCACGGCCGGCGTCTGGCTCTACAAGCCGGAGAACTCGACCGAGGTCCGGCTCGTGGTGATGCACAACGGCGTCGCCTCGACCCGCGTCGTGGGCAACCTGGAGGCGGCTGACGGGTTCCACCGCTGGGGCTTCGAGGTCCGCTCCGAGGCGGATTCGACCCGCGCTTCGGTCGTGGTCTACAAGGACAGCAACGCGGTCTTCTACGCGGACGGCACGAACTTCGACCTGTTCACGGACATGCCGAACGACGTGAACCTCACGCCGACCTACGCGATGCAGAGCGGCTCGGCGGTGGGCACCCAGTACACGGACCTCGACTACCTGAAGTTCGGCGCGACCCGCAACTAACGCTGGAAGGCCCTACGGGGCCACCACTGGCCCGCCCTTCGGGGCGGGCGCCTAAACGATGAAGAAGCCCGCAAGGGCGAGAAACAAGATGAACCCCATCAAACCCACCGTTGGACGCATCGTCCTCGTCGTCCTCATGATCGCAGGAGGAATGGAGATTGCTCCGGCGATCGTCAACTGCGTTTATTCCGACAACGAGATCGGAGTCACCGCCCATCCCTTCAATCGCAACCCGATGCCTATCGAGCGGCTTGGGTACGGCGATCCTCGGGAGATTATGGAGGCAGGCACTTGGCACTGGATGGACTACCAACTCGGTCAAGCGGCGAAGACCCAGGAGGCTCAGGTCAGCAAGCCTGTCTTGAACCCCTTCGACTACAACGACAAGCCCACCCCCGAGATGATCGCGAAAATGGGCGAGGTCCGCGAGGCTGCCAAAGCCTTCGCCGATGTGATCCTCACGATCCCTAATGGCCGCGAGCGGTCGCTCGCGATGACGAACCTGGAGCAGACGGCCATGTGGGCGAACAAGAGCATCGCGCATGGGACACAGGGCCAGGCTCCTCGCTCCTGACGACTACCCCATAGGGCTTCGGCCCTCTTACAGCCCGCCCTTGTGGCGGGCATCCCCTTAGACCCAATGACTTTTCAAGCTCTCGCCTCCTATGTCGCCGCGAACGTTGCGCCGGACGGCGACAGCGTCCATTCCCCGAAGACCACCAACGATCACCTCGCCACCCCTTTCGGCGCGCGGATCGCGTTCCTTATCGACTGCTTCACGCGCGACGTGCCGCTCCTCTTCGCGACGATGAGCCCGATCGCCATCCCGGAGAACGCCCGCGAGTACAGCCTTGCGGAGCCCACCAACACCGCGCTCGCCTTCCACACCGTGTGGGTGCTTTGGATCAAAGGCCGCGAGATCCGCAAGGCGGATTCGGCGGGAGAGGTGATGCGGCTTTGGGGGCTCGGAAGCCGGGTCGGCGTCCCAACCGCCTTCGCCCACGTCACGCGCAACAAGCTCGTGTTCGACATGTTCCCATCGGACGGGCTGACCGAGTGCTACGCGCGCGGCTTCTATCGGCATGCGCCCATCGTCTCGGCGGAACAGACGATCGAGCCGGACCTCGCCGACGTCCTCGACCTCTTCGACGCCTATGCCCAGGCGAACCTCCGCAAGCACGTCGCGGGCGACGACGTCGGCCTCGAGCGTCTCAGGACCTTCAACGAGGACGCCTACCGCGCCGTCCTGCGGATCAAGGGCGAACGGATGCGCGCGCTACTCGACACCCGGAGGCCGATCTGATGGCGGAAGGCGTCCACGTCCTCGTCGCGCCGGGAACGCTCAACACCACGCTCGCCCCGACCGCGCTCGACGCCGGACAGGCCCGCGACCTTGTCAACTGCGACACGGGCCGGGGGCGGTTCGAGCTGGATCTTCGGCACCGGCTGTTCTGCGAGTCGCCGACCGTCAACGATCCGGGCGAGTCGACCACTGAGATCATCGAGTTCGGAGGCGTGGGGACGCAGGAGATGCGGCCTCTGTCTAACGTCCTTTGGACCTCTCCGGACAAGGCGAAGGCGGGCGACGACGAGGCGTCCTGCGTTATGGACAACAGCGATCTGACCTACTGGCTCCGGGTCGGTTCGATGATCCCGTCGACGGTCGTTCCTCTCGACTCGACGATCGTCTCGCTCAAGGCCCTCGTTCGGCATCGCGCGACCGGAACGTTCCGTCCGAAGCTCGACGCGCTCGACGTGCTCGTCGGCGGCGTCCTGAAGCAGAGCCTTCCGCTCTCCGCCGTCGTGCCGGAGGCTCTTGGCACGGAGACGATCACTCTCGACGTCTCGGCCATGGGCGTCACGCCCGAGCAGATCAACCTCGGGCTCGTCTCTCTTCGCGCCAGCTACCGGACGAACGACACGCCGATCCAGTACGCCGGAGGCAACTTTCGGTTTCAAGGCAACACCGTTACCAATCGCACGTACGGCGGCTTCCCCGCCGATGCCACCGACGCCTTCGTCGTGGATCAGACTCAAAGCATCGCGTTCGGGGCGTCCTACGACGGCCCTGCCAATTCAGGACAGACCGTTAAGTTCACCAGCACCGCTAACTTCACGATCAAGTGGATCGGTGCTGGACAGGCCCCTGCGTCCGTTCTCTTCCGAAGGTATCGGGTGTTCTCGGCAGGCAACCAGTCGGTTGACGCCACCCCTAACAACAAGGGAACGTTAGACCTGGGGAACGGGGAGGTCTACACCGGGAAGGGAGTCGGGATGGTGCTTGACGAGTACATCACCCTGCCCATTGGGAACGCGGGGGCGACCGTGTCCGTGGCCCAATCCGCCGAGAGCTTCTGCGCTCCGATCACCGGGCCGAACCAGACCAACAAGTGCTACACCGCAGAGAACTACCTTCTGGCTCCGTGGGACGGGCAGGCGCTTCCGAACACCACGCTCTACGTCCGCGAGATTCTCCTCCAGGTCACTTTCCAGACGGCGGGCGGTGGCGATGTGCTCGGCGTCCCGAGCGGCATCGGCTACGCCATCTATCAAGGGAACGAGGAGATTCCTGTGGTCTACTCGCCGGGCGCGTTCGTCGCTCCCGGTTCCAAGGTCCCGACCGCCTACGGTCCCGGCTTCGGTCTGAACCTAGCCCCCCGCCCCTTGGAGAACGGCCGGTGGCGCATCTGGTCGTTCGACGGCAAGGTCTTCTACACCGAGCCTGAGGGCGGGCTTTGGTACCGATCCATCGGCGGCGGCATCCTGCAACCGCTCTACAAGGACGTGGAGAGCCCCGGATCCTCGGGCGACGCGTCCTTCGTCGCGGACGCCAGCTTCCTCGACTTCGCGCGGTTCGATCCGAGCGTGGACACCGTCGTGTGGTCCAACGGGGCGAACACGGGATCGAACACGGGATTCACCTCGGCGGGGCTTCTGACCGTCAGCACGAGGCAGTCCTACGCGAACGCGGTGGTAACGCTCGGAACGCCGATCTCGGCCCAGGGCGCCGACGCGATCGGCGTGGTCCTGACGGACAAGGCCGGAACGACGGACGGCTACCGATCGGCCCAGGCGATGAACTACGTGATCCTCACCAACTCGGCGAACGTAGCCTCGGCTTCGATCCCGATCAAGCCGGTCGGAAGGCTCGACGCCAAGGGCGGCAGCTACGCGGCGTGGGGCGACCTGTCGGGCGTTCCCGAGTCGATCAAGAACGACGTCAAGAAGATCGAGCTGCGGATCGGCACGAAGCCGGGAATCGGCTCGACCGACTTCCGGGTTGAGACGTTCGCCTTCGGCGGCATCCGCTACCGCGACACGGACTGGCCGGGCGCGACCGTCGCCAACACGGCGGGAACGGAGTACGCGTACAACGTCAGCGAGGGCGCGACGAACGGACCCGCCCGGCTTCTCAACGTGACGCCAGCCGGGGTGCTCGGCAAGAAGATCGCGACCGGGTCGTCCTTTATGGGCGCGGTGGTCACGGTCACGGTGCCTCAGGGCGACGCGCCCTTCACCCCCGCCGCTCAGATCAACCTCTACCGGAAGATCGGATCCACCTACCGGCGCGTCGCGACCGGCCCGAACACGGACCGCCTCGTCTTTATCGACCGCCTCCAAGACGCTCAGATCGCCGCCGACACTGCGACCTATCCCGTGATCGCGCTGAGCTTCGACCAGCCGACCGGATCGTTCAGCGGCCAGGTCGAAGGCATCGTTTGCGGCTGTGCCTGGAAGGGAAGCAACATCTACGGCGGGCAGGACGGGAAGCTCTACGGCTCTCGCACGGGCTTCTTCGATGACGTCCTCTGGGACAACGTCGTCCGGACGAACGACGTCGGCAGCGAGGACCTCTCGCCGCCCCGCACCCTCGTCTTGGCCGACGATCTGACTTCGCCGGTGCTCTGCCTCGTTCCGGGCGAATCCCTCTACGGCCTGACCGCCCGCGAGGTGTACGCCATGATCCCGGGCGAGACGTTCGCGACGGCTTCCTTCCCCCGCAAGTGCGACGGCGCGCGTGGCGTGGTGGGAGTGCGCGCCGCCGACCTCTACGGCGACGCATGCCTCTACGGCGCGGCGGATGGCCTCTGGTTCGTCCGCAAGGCGACCTTCGACAACAACCAGCCGGACGAGCTGACGGAGATGACGCGGGACAACCGGGGTGCGTGGGCTTGGCTTCTCGGATCCACACCCGAAGCCGTCGTCGTCCGCGTCCACCTCGGCGAGATCTGGTGTTTCAACGGCGTTCGGTCCCTTCACCTCACTCGGCAGGGGCGCACGATCAAGGGCGAGTGGACGGACGGGCGGGGAGTGGTCGACGCGACGAGCGACCCGACTCGGGGGCTCATCCTCCAACTCTCGGACGGATCGCTCGCCGTGGTCGGGCCGTACCCCTCGGACGGCGGTACCGACCTGGGAGGCACGGACGGCGTCGTCCCGACTTGGGTCTACCGCACCGGCATCCGGCTCATCCCGCACTCCGCAGGGCGCGCCGTGGTCTTCGCCGAGATCGGTGAGGACGGCGAGGCGAGGCTCGACGTGGAGACGGACCGGGAGGACTCGCCCGCGTCGGTCTCCCTGTCCGACTCGGGAACGCGCCTCGCCTCGCTCGCCATCGATCGCGCGACGGGCGGCGGCGAGCTCGTCGCCTTCACCCTCGCCGGTCGCGCTCAGGATCGCGTTCTCTCGGTCGACGTGGAGCTTACGCCCCGAGAGTCCGCTCGGCAACTCGACAAGACGATCAACTCATGAACCCAACACTCATCTCGGCGGGGGTCGGCTTGCTCGGCTCCCTCTTCGGCGGAAAGTCCTCGACGCCGCACTACGTCAAGGACAGCTACAACCTCCAGAACTCGATCATGCGCCGCGCGCTCGGGCTCTACGACAACGCCGACCTCGAGTCCCAGGACGCGGCGACGGTGGCGGCGTACGGCGACTCGGTCATGAACCGGGCGATGACCACGCTCGGCAACTACGACGCGCGGGCGGCGGCGGCGGGAAGCTCCGTTGCTAAGGGCGACACCCAGAAGGACCGGGCGAAGGCCCAGGTCGCGGGCGACGCGGCGTCCCAGGTGAGCGAGCTTCAGGCGAACCTCGCCTCGACCCGCGCCGCCCGTCAGGCCGCGCTCCTTCCCAACGCGGCCCAGGCGGCGGCGGGCACCCAGGCGGCGGCGTACCTCGATCAGCAGCAAGCGGGCGAGCAGAGCGCGCAGATGCAAGGGCTGCTCGCGGCGACGAACCTTCTGACCGGGCTCCTGCCGAAGAAGCGCGGCCCGAACGATCGGCTCGCGCTTCTGAATCAGGGCGGGGCGACGAACCCGAACACGGTGGTCTTGTAATGAGGATGCCTCGACCGCTTGGGGGAAGCCTCGGCAATATCCCGCTCGATCCCTTCGCCAACCCGAACGTAGAGATCGGCGGCGCGCCCATGCCCAACCCCATCAAGGGGCTCGGCGGGGCCGCGATGGACCACCTCATCCGGACCGGCGCGGCGCCGTCCCTCGACGTGCGGGACATGATGCCGGCGACGCCGTTCGCGCCGCCCTCCGCCATGCCCGAGATCCAGCCGGTGCCGATCGCCAAGGTGGACGGACAGGGCCGATTGCGGAGCCTCATGACCCAGGCGTACAAGGCGATGCCGGGAGAGGACGCGGCGGCGGTCTCCAAGCGCATCGGCGCGCTGAACGACCTGAGTTCCAAGATCGACGCCCTCGGGCCGATCACGCCGGACGACGCCGACGCGATCTTCGACTCTTGGTACCAGTCGGTGATGCAGCCGCCCGCCCCTTATGCGGAGTTCACGCCGGAGGCGCAACAGGCGATCCAGGACGCTTACGGCGGCACGATCCCTCAGCCGCGCGTCGCGGGCGCGAAGGACGTGGATCCGAACGAGGCGGCGGCTGTGGCGGCGTTCACCCTCGTCAACGCGCTCACCGGCAAGGGGAACTTCGGCGACGTGCTCAAGGGCGCGGGGATGGTTCAGGGCCGCGCGCAACAGAGGGTCGACCTCCAGACCCAGGCGCAGATCGCGCAGGACGAGGCGCGGCGCCGGGGGGCGGTGGCGCGGTTCCAGCGCATCACCCAGGTCGAGGACTTCAACAACGAGCAGCGGGGCTACGACGCCAAGGGCAAGCGCGACGCCGACCGGCAGATCGCGGTTCAGAACGCCATCACCGACCGAGGCGAGGGCGCGGACGATCGCCGGTTCAAGCGCGACATGGCGGGCAAGTACTTCGACTTCCTGAGCAAGGGAGACTCGGGCCGCGCCGCCGACGTGAAGGCCTATGTCGAGTCGCAGCTCAAGACGAAGCTGGACGATCGTTTCAACGAGATCGACCCGACCGCCCAGGAGAAGAACGTCGCGGCCAACACGGCGCACACCCAGGCCGACACCGGGCGGATCAAGGCCGTCGTGCGCGGTCTCGGTCTAAAGAACGATCTGGACGAACAGGCGTTCGGGGCCGACCTTCAGGGCCGGATCGCCCGGTCGGAGCTCACTCAGGAGCAGGTGGAGAAGCTTCGCGCCGAGGTCGACCATCTGCCGGAGAAGTGGCGGCTGGAGAAGCTCAAGATCGACACGGACGTCGAGGCGACGAAGACCCGCGCGGCGGCGGCTCTCATCCGCGCGAACAAGGCCGGGACCGGCGCCGCGAAGGCCGATCCCGCTCGCAAGATGCGGCTCGACGGGCTGAAGGCGGTCGTTACGACCCAGAACACGGTTCTGGACAACCTGAGCCAGCGATACAACCATTGGTACGAGCTCGCCGCCGACTTGGACTACCAGATCCAAAAGGCGACGCGGCGGGGCGGCGACGCTGCCGCGAAGCTGCCGGAGCTTCAGCGTCAGTTCAGCGAGGCGAAGGGGCACTACACCTCGCTTTCGAGCCAGATGAAGGATTCGCGCGACAAGGCGTCAAAGGCCGCCGACGAGATCGACACGCTGTCGAAGGGACCGTAGAGAAGATGAGCTTTTATGGAGTGACGGAGGCCCTTCAGCGGGCCGCGACGTTGGCGCAGGGCGGCAAGCCGCCTAGGCGCACGGGCACGGGGCTCTTGCCCCCTTCCCTTGGACTCGGCACCTCGACGGGGACCACGCCCACGCTTCCCGGCGCGGCCGCTCCCGTGGCCACGCCCGCGCCCTCGGCGGTCGGCGGGCTGACGACGAGCACCGCGGTTGCGGCGGCGCCCACCGCTCCGCCTCCCACGGGACAGCGGCAGGGCGGGCGTCCGCTCACCCCCGCGATGTCGTACGCCTCGCCGGTGAACGACGAGCGGCGCGCGACGCCGGGGACGATCGAGCGGGCGATGCGCCAGCTCGATGACGTCTACGCGGGCGACAAGGCTTGGACCCCGGCGATACGAGAGCAGGTGAAGTACCGGCTGCAGGGCGTGATCGATCTGACGAACAAAGGCGGGAAGGCGCCCATCGTCAAGCGCGACGCGGTGAACCTCGCCGACGAGGTGGTGCATCCCTCCTACGTCCAAGGCAAGCCAACGGCGGCGGGCAGGAAGCGGATCGCGGCCAACGTGAAGGCGAGCGAGGCGGAGGCGGGGAAGCGCGTCGATCGCTACGCCCAGGATCGGCAGGACGCCGGACCCCAGGAAGGCGAGTCGCTCTGGGACGCCATCGCCCGGTTCTCCGACGAGGACCACTCGAAGGTGCCGGGACTCCGCACCCCCGCCGTCGACCGTTTCCTCCAGGCGATGCGGACCGTGCAGACGCCGGACCCCTCGGCGACTCTGGAGAGCGCGGGCAAGGCCGTCGCGGGCGATATCGGCGGCGTCGTGGGCCGGAAGGTCGGCAAGGCGGCGAAGGGCGCGATGGGCGTTTTCAACGTGCCCGCGAACCTCGCGATGGCGGGCGACGTGGCCGACCTGGCGGCGCGCAACCTCGGGCCGCAGGAAGACCTTCCCAAGGGTAAGGACGGCAAGCCCCTGAGCATCCTCCAGCAGGTGGCGGGAGAGGATCCCCAAGCCCAGACCGACTTTCTCGCGGAACTCCTCGGAGGCCTCGCGGGCGGCAAGCTCGCGCACGTCGGCGGCGAGATCGCGGGGCGACGTCTTCCGTCCGGTGTGAGGCGGTCGCCTGTGACCGAGGCGCCGGAGCCCATCGCGCCGAAGCTCGAGGATCCGGTCGTGCCGGAGACGGCGACTCCGCCCGATCCCGTGACCACGCCGAAGGCTCAGCCCGAGACGGTCGCGCCAGCAGCGAAGAAGGGCGGGAACCCCGTGGCCAATCCTCAGCGAGGCAAGCGGCCCGCCCTCGCGGCGGCGATCGATGAGGCGACCGCGCCGAGGGCCGACGAGCGGGCTTCTCTCGGAAAGGGGACCGTTCGGACGCCAGACGGAGCGACGAAGGTCGACGTTGAGTTTCGCGTGGTCGATCGCTCGCAGCTCAAGGCCAGCCACGATCTGGAAGGAAGGGCGAGCGCGGACTATCCGTCCTTCGTGCAGCCGCGCGACCGGTCGCTGCCGGGCGAGCGTGCGAAGATCCGCGATCAGGCGAAGGGTCTCGACCCCGATCTGCTCACCGACGACTTCAAGGCGACAGACCGGGGCGCGCCCCTCGTGGGAAGCGACGGCGTCGTAGAGAGCGGGAACGGACGCGTCCTGTCGATCGATCAGGCGAAGCGCGACTTCCCGGAGCGGTACGCCGCCTATCAGGACTCGGTGCGGCGCATGGCGAAGGAGCGGGGCGTGGACGTCTCCCACATCCAAGACCCCGTCCTCATCCAAGAGCGGCTCGGACCGCTGGACGACGTGACCCGGCGCACGATCGCGGGAGCGAGCAACGAGGGATCTTCCTCCGCGATGAGCCTCGCCGAGATCTCGCGCGGCGACGTGGACCGGCTACCGAAAGACCTGGCCAGTCGGTTCAACCCGCACGGACGGACGCTTGAGGACGCGCTGTCCCATGCCGACAATCAGGGCATCGTGCGGCAGTTCGCCGACTCCCTTCCCGCCAGCGAACGGGCTTCCATGTTCGACGGTCGGGGCGGCTTCTCGGAGCCGGGACGGCAGCGCGTGGGCCGCGCGATGGTGGCGCATGCCCTCGGCGAAGGCTCGCACGACGTTCTCCTTCGCATCCAGCAGGACGGCGACTTCTCCGCCCGCGTGTCTTCCGGCCTCGAGCAGTCCTCGCCGTCGCTCCTCTCGCTCCGCGAATCGGCGGATGGTGGCAACGCGATCGCAAAGGGGATGCTCGACAGCATGACCCAGGCCCTTCGGGACGTGGACGCCGCGAAGGGCTCAGGCCGGGGATCCGCTTGGTTCGAAGAGGGGAGCCTGTTCGAGCGGGACACCGACGCGCTCCGGATCGGCAAGATGCTCCACGACGCGAAGAGCGCGAAGCAAGTTGCCGAGACGGTGCGCCACCTTTCGGAAGCGGCTTCCAACGCGGACGGCGGGATGTTCGGAGACGAGCTCGCCTACAGGAACGTGACGGAGGCGGTCGATTCGGTCTTCGGCGATCGGGTCATCGCTCCGGACGCGAGCGGCACGGTCGACGCGAAGGCCTCCGCGACGAAGCTGAGGCAGGTCCACACGCCGGAGTTCTCGAACTGGTTCGGCGAGTCGAAGATCACCGACGCGCAAGGCTCGCCCAAGCGCGTCTACCACGGCACGACATCGCGCGAGATCGAGGCGTTCGACCCTTCCCGAATCGGAAGCGGCGTCGACGGCGGGAAGGTTGGCGACCTTGGCCCCGGCTTCTACTTCACCGAGGACGCCCAGGCGGCGGATCGGTACGCGCGTCCCGGCCACTTCATGAAGGCGTTCGATGAGAGGGCTCCCGACGCGGAAGGAAGCATCCTGCCTCTCTACGCGAGGGCTGAGAAGCCGCTCGTGCTCGACCCGAAGGCGGAAGGGATCCAAGGCGAGCTTTCCCGCGAGCATCACTCCGTATGGGACGCGAAGGACGATGCCGCGAAGCTCGCGTGGCACGACAAGGTAAGGGAGGCGGGCTACGATTCGGTGCTCAGTCTCGACGGAGAAGGGAAGATCCGCGAGGGCGTGGTCTTCGAGCCGAACCAGCTCAAGAGCGCGACGGGCAACTCGGGGCGGTTCAGCCGCGGGGACGTGCGCCTCACCGGCGCCGCCGACGTCAAGACGCTCGCGGTCATCGGCGGCGCGGCCGCTCTCACCACGGCGGGCGTAGCCCTCTACGGTCGTCAGCTTTCCAAGTGGTACAAGGAGAACGGCCTCTCGGGCGTGGCCGAGGCGGGCGCGATCGGTGTGGGCGCGATCGGCCTGATGTTCGCCGCCCGCAAGGGCAAGCTGAGCCTCACGACCGACCCCAAGGGCTTCGCCATCGCTCAAGCGTTGCTCGACCCGGCTGAACTGGCCAGGCGCGCGGCGCAGGGCGGCGGCGCGGTGGAGCGGCTGTTCGGCGAGGGCGCGGACGCGCTGATGAGCGCGAAGGCGGAGCACACCTACCGCACCGCCGACTCCATGGGGCAGATCGGGAAGGCGGCAGAGAACGCGTTCGGCTCGAAGAAGTGGCTGGAGTCGAACGCCTTCCGCGAAGGCAACGCCACGGTGCGCGACACGATGGAGATCAACCTCGCCGAGGGACGCGAGTGGCACGTTGGTCTTTCGAAGGAGTGGAAGGCCTTCGTGGAGTCGGTCATCCCCGTGATGGATTCCGTCATCGACGACTTCGAGGATCTCGGCGGTCGGATCCGCGTGAAGAACGACGGCTCCCAGCACCTGAAGCTCAACCCCGGCGACTCGGTCCGTGTCCAGGGCGGGCGGTTCGGGACCTACGAAGGCTACGAGATGCCCCCTGCGGGCGACCCCTCCGATCCGTTCAGCCGAGCGGGCGGCTTTGGAACGCGCGGAGCGACGGACGTGAACGCGAACGCCCGGGCGGCGCGCAACATCCGCCTCCCCGCCGACGCCTCGGAACCTGTCCCGACGCTGAAGGTGCGGATGGAGGACGGGAGCCTCGTGGAGATCGGTCCGAACCAGGTTTTCGGGCGTCCGGTCGACCGCATCGGACAGGCGTTCGTGCCGCGCGTGTTCAAGGACGCGTTCGTCAAGACGCTCAAGACCCTGGACTCGGCGCCGGAAGGCTACCGAACCGCTCTGGAGGCGATGCTGGAGAAGGCGAACCCGGACCTCGGTCTCTCGGGCGACGCGATGATGGGCAAGCTCGGCGACCTGGCGGCGGGCGCTGAGGAGACGGACGGCGGTATCGCGTCGTTCCTCGCGAACCTCGAGCGTGAGCGCGTCATGGAGCTCGCGAAGTTCGAGTGGACGGACGCGAAGGGCGAGACGCACACCGTCGATCCCTACGAGTCCAGCTACATCGACTCGGTCGCGAAGTACGTGGACAAGGGCTGGAAGCGGGTAGCCGTCGCGCGGCAGTTCGGGCCGAACCCCGACGCTCTCGGCGGCGCGCTCAAGATCGTCAAGTCTCGGAACCAGGCGTACGGCGTGTACCTGGAGAAGCTTCTTGGTCGGGTGCTCGGCATCGGGCCGGAGCGTCCGGTGACGGACGACCTGGCGGCGGGCTTCGCGCGGGGCGAGGGATCGTACCAGACGATCTCGAAGCTGACGGGCGGAACCACCCATGTCGCGCAGCTCAACGACGCGCTGTTCGCCACGACCCGAGCCGGACTGCCGAAGACGGCGGCGGCGGTGTGGGACCTGGCGTTCTCGAAGGATCGGGCGACGATCCGAGCCGAGGCCGACGTCATGGCGGCGGTGCACGAGCAGTGGTACTCGGACCTTCGGAACGGCGGGAGCGACCCGACCTTCCAGCGATCGCCGATCAAGCGGCTGCCGAAAGGCGTGAAGCAGACCTTCACGCGCGGGGAGACGTCCCAGGGCCTCGCCACGATGGCCGACGCGATCATGACCGGCATCGGCATTCAGGGCATGGACCGCGCGATGAAGCGGCTCGCCGTGGTGACGGGGCTTCGGGACGCGGCGGGCGCGCTCGACGCCGCCGTCGCCGCGACGAAAGCGGGGAAGGAGGTTTCGGGCGAGGTCGCGCGCAAGCTCGCGATGTACGGCGTCGAGGGTCGCGTCGAAGCGGCGGCGAAGGTCGGCGGCAGGGCGGCGATCGAAAGCCATCCGGAGACGGTCCAGTCGTTCGCGGCGAACGTCCGATCGCAGCTCACCTACTCCGGCGCCGCGCAAGACCTTCCACTGTGGATGAGCACCCCAGCGGGATCGGTCCTCGCGAGGTTCAAGAAGCCGCTGTACGTCTCGACGCGGCTGCTCCTTCGCGACGTGGTCGGCGAACTGGCCAAGGGCAACGTCAAGCCCGCCGCGCGGTTCCTCGCCTACGGATCGGCGGGCGGCGCGGTGGCGACCTACCTGAAGGACGCGGTCCGGGGGAAGGGCTTCGATGAGGAGACGCGGGCTCTCTTTCACAAGGGCGACTACCTCGGAGGGCTCCAAAGGTTCTTCGCCCTGCCGGCGCAGGACGCGGTTCCCGTTCGGGCGGCGCAGCTAATCGCGGATCGGTTGCGCGGCAAGGACGCGAGCGCGGACCTGATGGGTCTGCTCGGGGCGGCGGGGAAGAACCTCTACGACTCGGGGCTGACCGGCGTGGCGGGCGAGGTCTCGCCGTACAACCGGCGTCTCCAGGACCTGACGGGCAACCCGACGCCGGACGTCTGGAAGGCGGCGATGCCGACCATCGTCGGCGAGATCTTCGAGGACTCCCGGCGCGTGGTCGGCGGCTACAAGAAGATCGGGTCGTTCAACAATGCGGTGTACGGTTCCGAGGGCGCGAAGGCCGACTACGCGAGCCAGGAAAGCAAGGCCGCGTGGTTCGAAGCCCTCCGTTCGTCCCTCTCGCCCGTGCGCCGCATCACCGACTGGACGGGCCTCAAGCCGGAGGTGACGCAGCTCCACGATCTGGAGAGCCGGGTCAACCGAGGTGAGAAGCTCGGGCCGGAAGAGGAGCGGCGGTACCTCGACCTGATGGAGACGCTCAAGGGACGTTTCCAGGAGATGGTCAACGAGGACGCCGACCTGAAGGATCCCAGCTACAAGAGCGAGCTGCTCGATGACGGAGGGCTGTCGAGTTCGGGGGTGCCGATGAAGCGCCGAGGCGGCAAGCCTCGGCGGTAGCTACTCCGTCTCGCCCTTGCTCGACGGCAGGGTGTGTTCGGCCGGCGACGTCGCCGCCGTAGCCGCTTTGCCGTCTACCCACGTCGCCTCTCCGTTCTTCTCGATAAACCACAGCCGCCCACCGGCGACCACGCCGACGCGAAAGGTGCCGTCGTTCAACGGGAAGGCACTGTCCACGTTGCTCATCGCGAAGTCCTCAGAGGTGAGCCTGCCGCCTTTCGCGACCGTCTCGCGCATTTTCATGCGAGCGTCCACAAGAGATTCCGCAGAACGGATCTCCGGGTTTGTGCCGCTCGTTCCACAACCGGCCGCACAAAAGGCGATGGCCGCAAGGATGCTCAGTCGCATAGTTCTAGTGTATCGCTAGGTATATGCGGCGCGTAGAGGTTGCGACGACGGACCCTAAGGTTCGTGAACGCGTACACGCGCCTCCAACCCAAGCCCGACGCTTCGTCGGTGAACACGGGTGTCGAGCCGCTCCATCAAAAGACGGTCCTCTCGATCTTTGGGGCGCCCCGTCTTGCCACGAAAGCCCACCCCGATCTTTCGGAAGACGGCCCGGTCACCAATCCGAAGCTCGCCCCTAAGATCGTTACTGCCAGCGTCGGCCCGTTCCGCGTCACCGGGCACAAGGCGGCGGTGGATTCCCTCCGAGAGATCTTCGCGGTGGTCAAGGCGAAGCAGCCGGAGCTCTACAAGATCCTTGGCTCGGCGGGGATGCTCAATTGCCGCCTCGTTCGAGGGAGCAAGACGAGCTGGAGCAACCACGCCTTCGGCTTCGCGCTCGACGTGACGATCGGCGGCGAGCTCGACAAGCGCGGCGACGACAAGGTCCAGGCGGGGCTTCTCCTGCTGTACGCCGTCTTCCACGCCCACGGCTGGTTCTGGGGAACGGAGTTCGGCATCGAGGACGGCATGCACTTCGAGGCGGGCGACGGTCTCGTCCGCAAGTGGCAAGCGGAGGGCAAGCTTTGAACGAGCAGCCGGTCGTTGTCGAGTCGAGCACTCTGCGGATGCTCATGGCCGAAGGGCGCCGCGAGTGGTCGATCACGGAGCCGTGGTTCTACCTGCTCCTCATCCTCATCTTCTTCGACATCTGTCTCGGCCTCCTTTGCTCGATCAAGGCCAAGCGCATCAACTCCAGCGCGAGTTTCAACGGCCTCCGCAAAAAGGCGGCGATGCTCCTGATGGTCGGCGCGATGGCGTTCCTCGACCCCTTCATTCCGGGCCTGAACATCTCGGTGATGATCACCATCGCGTTCGTCGGCATGGAGGCTATCAGCCTGACCGAGAACAGCGCGACCCTCGGCCTGCCGGTGCCGGACCCGATCAAGGACGTCCTCTCCAAGCTTCGCGAGCCGGACCCTCAGCGCGTGGCGATCGTGGCCTCCGTGCCGATCGAGGCTCAAGTCACCAACCCGATTTCCGACCCTGTCCACACCACGAGCGCGGACGGGGCGGCTTCTCCCTCCTAGAGCGAAGCCTTCGCCGTCTCAAGTGCCCGCCTCTGAACCACATAGGTGCGGGCACCCAACCTGCCTTCCGATCTCCGATGAAGACCCGACTCCTCTTTACCCTCGCCCTCGTCGCCCTGTGCGCCCTAGCGTTCCCCCAGTCGAAGTACTCGGCCTCGCTCGCCTTCGACCTTCGCGGCAAGGCGACGCCGGTCGTACGGGCCACACTCGACACCTTCCGGACCAAATCGGCGCGTCCGTTCGCGATCGATCTCGACGCGCTCACCCAGCTCGACAAGAATCTGCGTTTTGGGATGGGGTTAACCCATACATGGTCGCGTCGCTTCGACTGGTTCGATCGCTTCGCCCCTGTCGGCGTCCTCACCCTCGGGCCGTGGCTCAACTACGGAACCGGCTCAGGGAAGCTTGCGGGCGGGCTCTACGTCGGTGTGGGGGCGAGCTGGTGAGGATGGCGATCATTGGGATCATGGCCTTAACGGCGCAGCTCGGCCACGCTCTAACGATCCTCGGTGCTCAGACCATAGCCCCAACCGCCGCGAGCATCAGCGCCGAGATCTCGCAAGTCGTGAAAGCGGGCGGGCATGAGTACACGCTTCCCGCCTCTCTGCCCGCGCTCGATGGCACGATCGTCGTTCCGCAGGGCGTCCAGGGCTTCACGCTTCGAGGCGCGCCGGGCGGGACGCGGGTCAAGGCCGATCGGTGGATCGGCTACGTCGTGTCCTGCGGCCCTCAGATGCGTTGGGACCAGGAACCGATCCGTTCGAGAGGCGCGCTGACCGTCCCCGTGTCCCCGGTCAAGGAAGGCTCGACCGCCGTCGCGCTCGCCTCCCCGCTGACCCTCGCTCCCGGTGACTGCGTGGCCCTGATGAGCCGCCAGTGGGTCACGCACACGGGCGGGACCGACGCACAGTGCAACGAGTTCGAGATCGCGCGGGTCGTGTCGAACATCGGCGGCTCGGTCGTCCTCGATCGCCCGGTCGCCCGCGACTACACGCTCCAGCCGTCCCTTTCCCTGGTGACGGACGTCGTGTCGACCGGCATCCGGGTCGAGGGGATCACCTTCGACGCTACGTTCCCCGGTGGTCGCAACTCGGGCGTGGTCCAGATCGGCCTCGTGGACGGCTTCACGCTCAAGGACCTGGAGACGGACGATTTCGGCTCCCGCTCGGTCCAGATCAACGGGTGCCGAGACGGCGTTCTGGAGCGGGTGACGACCCGGCGCGGCGCGGACATCGGCAACCCAGGATCGGGCTACGGCCCGACGATCATGCGCTCGCGGGACGTCCTCGTCAAGGACTGTTTCAGCGAGGCCACTCGCCACGGCTTCATGGCGACGAACGGCAGTACGGACATCGCGTACTACCGCTGCAAGGCGCCCGATTCTAACTTCGACACGCACGGGTTCAACGAACGGCGGATCTCGTACAACCAGTGCCAGGCGAACACGGTCAACTGCGGGAACTTCGCCTACCTGGGCGGGGCCGTCGACACCTCGCTGACCAACTGCCGGTTCGGGACGCTCCTCGTAAACGCCAACGTCGACCGCACGACGGTGACGAACTGCGACTTCTCGAACCTCTCCTGGCAGAGCCTAGCGAACGACCCGAAGGCGCGGCCCTCGGGCGGCAAGCCGACGAACGTCCTCGTCAAGAACAGCCGCGTGAGCTTCGTCAAGTCGTTCTTCTCCGAGCAGGGGGATATCGACGGGCTGACCATCGAGGACACGCCCATCGTGGGCGGCGCGGACTCCTACACCCAGGTCGGGCAGATCAAGTACGTCACCGGCGGCATCACCTTTCGGCGCTCGCCCATCACGATCCTCGGCGGGTCTACGTACTCACCGTTCGAGCTCTACACCGCCTCGCCTACGTTCTCTCTGAGTCTTGAGGATGAGGCGATCAACGTCGGGGGGGCGTCCTGGGGCGCGGTCCTGGCGCGCAGGCCCTTCAAGGGCTCGGTAAACCTTCGGGGCTCGAACACCTTCGGCACGACCCAGAGGACGGCCCTGTTCCTGGCGAACGATCCGGGGGGCGCGGTGAAGGCCAAAGGCGACGTTACGCAGGCTGCGGTAAAGGCTCCTGCCCTCTCAAGCGCGGCGGTGGGGAGGAACTAAGCGAAGCGGTCGCAGTAATCGTCGATGTCGGTCGGGTTCCAGTACTCGGCGTTCTCCATCTTCCGATTGGCCTCCTCCGCACCCTTCTCGATCAAGCGCTTTATGTTCGTCCATACCCTTTTCAGCACGTTCCCGATTATTCCATGTTAGGCGTCTACATTCCCGAGGGCTTCGGCCAGTCTCTTCGTCCCAAGCTCGCGGCGGCCCAGGCGGGCACGGGCAAGATCACGTACGCGGTCGTGGCGGACTCCATCGGCCAGGGCTGCTACGGCTCCACGTTCGCGCTCGGCTCGTTCGCGGCCCGCGTCGGCGCGTCCCTCAGGGGAGCCGACCTCTCGGCCTCGGACGGCGGCTCGGGTTTCACGGGATCCGCCTACACCAAGACGTACCTCGACAAGCTGACCGGCGCCGCCACGGTGTCGTCGTTCTACGCGCCGGAGCTGTGGACCCTGGCGGGCACGACGGACATCGAGATCCCTTCGCTGTCCAACGCGAACTTCAGCGCGGACGGTCCCGGCGCCGTGTGCCTCCAGATGGCGGCCGGCGCGACCGCGACGGCCACGGTGCGCGGCACGACCGTCACCGTCTGGGGACGCCAACTGGACGGCAACGCGCAGACCTACTCCATCCAGATCGACGGCGGGGCGGTCAACAGCTACACGACGGCGGTCGCCAAGGGGATCTGGAGGCAGACGTTCTCCGGCCTCGCGCCGGGCGCCCACACGGTCAAGGTGACGGCGACGACGCCCGGCGCGGCGAACATCTTCTACCTCAACGGCTTCAAGGGGGAGAACGCGAGCGGGGTCGTGGTGGACAACTACGCCGTTTCGGGGATGGCGAGCTTCGCCTACAACGGCGTGACGGGCAACCAGAGCGCGTTCAACGGCGTGACGACGAGCGCCAGCAGCGGCCTCTACGGCCCGGCGATCGACTGGTCGGGCGGCGTCCAGAATCCCGCCGACGTCCTGGTCTACGCGCTCGCCTGGAACGACGCGGACAACGCCCGCCTGCTGGACCGCTTCGCGCACGACGTGAACCTGGCCCTCTACGCCTTCCGCAACTCGGGCCAGGACAAGGAGATCGCCGTCGTCGTCCCGCACCTCGGAAAGGCGGGCGAGGGCAAGACCTTCGCCGCCGGAAAGGGCTACAACGCGGAGTACGCCGCCCGCCTGCGCGCCCTCGCCTCGGCCTACGGCGCCGCGTTCGTCAACTTCCACGAGATCGGCCAGTGCAACTCCGATTGGTGGGCGTCTCGAGGGTACGGGTCGGTCGGCAAAACGGCCCCCGGCGCCGTGGCGGCCAACGTCGCGGCGTGGGACGGCGCCCACCAATCGGACGCGGGCGCCGCGTTCATGGCCTCGACGCTCCTTCCCGTCCTCCAGGGCAAGGTCGGAGCCCAGACCCTCCCCGTGATCCGATAATGGCCAGCAAGACCTACTCTCCCGGCGACGCGTTCGCGTTCTGGGCCTCGACCTACAACGGCTCGGTCCAGACCGACGCCGACACGCCCCCGACCGCCTCGCTGTATCGCAATGGAACGCTCGATGCCACCGTCGTCGTGACCGTCACGAAGATCTCCACGGGGTTGTACCGGGTGACGGGCACGATCCCGGTGGGCTACGCGCTGGGGGACGAGATCCTGGTCCGCACCGTGGCGACGGTCGGCGGGCTCCAGGGCGACAAGCGAGACGACTTCCGGCTCGACGTGGCCACGTTCAACATTCTGAGCATCGCCTACGAGGGGACCGAGACCCTTCGCACGTTCTTCCGTATCGCGCGTTCGATCCTCGTTGGGCTCTCGACCGGCAACCTTAAGAACTACCTGAGTCGCGACGGAACGAAGGTCCGAGTCAAGTTCACGATCGGGACCGACCGCACCGAAGTCATCGTGGACGGGAGCGACTGATGGTAGGGATCTTCGGCAACATCTTCGGAGGCGTCAACCCTCCGAACGAGGTGATCGTTGGCGCGACGAACGGCGTCGGCGCGGACGGCACGGCGACGGCGGGGGGCGGCGGCTACCCCCTGCTCAATCCGAACTACGTCCTAGAAGGGGTTGACCTCGGCGACGGCTCCAAGGGCAAATATCGAGTGCCGGACTTGGGCTACTACCTGACCACCGGCCCCGGATACGGGGTGAGCACGAATCTAACGTACGGTTCGGCGGTGCTTCCCCCCGCAGTCGCGATCCTGGCCGGATGGATCTCTCGGAAAGGCGGGATCGATTACCCCGGTCGATACTATCCGCCCGCGAAGGCCTACTACCTCTCCAGCGGCCCCGGCTACGGCGTCGACGGACAGGAGGCGGGCACCGCCTCAGCATCGGGCACTCCTGCCCCTTCGACCTCACGAAACAGGAACCTTATGATCTTCTCCCGCAACAACTTCGACAAGGGCGGCTTCAAGCCACTCCTCGGCGAGGCGATCGGCGACGTGTCGTCCTCCGCCTTGATCTTCAAGAACGCCCCGGCCAAGTGCGTCGGCGTGACGGTGACCGTTCGCGGCAACCCTCTCACCATCCGCTGGGACGGCGGCGTGGCGACGGTGACGAACGGCAACGACTACCCCGTCGACACGCACAGCTTCGAGGTCGGCTCGACCGATCTGAAGAAGGCGACGGCGATCGGCGTGGGCGTCACTGGGTGGATAACCTACTGGGGACCGCAGTAGTATGGGCTTCCTGTACGCGGCCACTCTGTGACAAACCTCTTGTCCATTCTCGCCTAGTTGTTTTGGAGAAGTGATCTTGTACACTTTTCTTATGAATCGCCCTCCACTCGAACTGCAACTTGCCTACGCTGGTTGGACCACGGTGCTAGGAGAGAGACTGAATGACCTTCGCTTGTTCAAGCACGGGCGGAGGGAACATATCGAGTCGATGAAAAGGGAAGGACGCTTTCGGTTCGGCTCTTTGGCCGACTTTCGTCGCGAGGAACTTTATGGGACAGAGATCGGCGATCACGGAGAAGGGACGATCCAAATCGAAGCAGAAGTATGGTCATCCGAAGATGAAAATCAAAATACATTTGCTCGGCAAGCTGTGGAGCGCATCTTTATCCTTCATGATGAAACCGAGAATGTATCTGTAGAGAACATTAACTTGGAATATGATGTTAGTGGGTATGTTTTCTCAGTTTCCGAAAATCCGGAACCATCTGCTGAAGATGGCTACGATGCATGCATAGAGATAACAGATCTGTTTGGCTTCTTCGCTATGTTGTCTCAATTTCCAAAATTCCAGTTTCCGCCTCCATTTGTGTCTGATTTTGTAGCGTTTAGGCTCAACCCTTTCATGCCTTGTGAGTATAGGTCCCGATATGCGATGGGGCATGAGACGAAGGTTCCGATCCACCTAATAAAACCGGAGGCACACCGTCCTTGGCGTGAATGGAGACTGTTCCTAGAGATTGGTCCTACCCCACCACACGTCATGGTTTCTTGTATCGAGGCAACGCAATTTCTTGGAGAGCCCATTTACTTCTAGAGGTTTAGCGAAGAAAAGAGCCCTGAGTACAACGCCTTCCAGGCGCTCGCCCGAAAGGTGCTGAGCGTTGCTGGAGCGGGGTTGGACCGACGCAGGGCAGAGGCTTCTAAAAAACATGTCCAACGAGATTAAATCCGCTAGAAACAGACTTCGGAGGGCACGTGACCACGCCGAGAAGTTCAACCGCGAAGCCCGGGATTTCATTCAATCGGGCGCGTACCAGGTGGTGAGAGAGGCGAAGCCGGAAGGGCAGGACACTCTCGTAACCTTCACCTTCCTGGTCACTCAACCACTTACGGATGAACTCGAATTGACTTTCGGGGACAGCATCAATCAACTCCGATCCGCTTGCGACAATCTCATCGTCGCACTTGCGGTTAAGAGCGGGCTCGACAAGGCACTGAAGCCGTCCAAGATGAGATTCCTTGGTTTTCCCGTCATGCTCGAACCGAGGGCTGTAGCAGGTGGAGGGGTTCGGCATTTCGAAGGATGGGCCAAGGATTACCCCTTCCGCGCTGACATTCTGGCGTTCCTGGAATCGCTTCAGCCCTACAATGCATACATTGACGGCAAGGGGAGTTCCTTTGTAGGCTCCATGCACCCGCTCTTCATCCTTAACGGCCTCTGGAACCAAGACAAACACCGCCTTCCCCTCAAAGTCACGGCAGTCAACACCGTGCACGGAGTCCTGGTTGATGTCGGCAGCCCAGACCGATCCGTCACTTGGACGATTACGGTTGCGGAAGACGGGAGCACTAGGATGAGCGACGTGGAAATGTCCGAGATCGTCGTCCGCGAAGTCGATGGGCAGACAATCCACAGGCCGGTTGTTTACGGCGGGAATCTTGCGTCCGGAAGCATACAGAGTGGCACTGAGTACGCACGGGTCACCTTGGTCAAGGGTGAGCCGATAGACAACGTTCAAGCCCCAATCGCCATTGATATACGACTCGACGAAGAGGCTGAATTTGCTCCTGGCGCACTCGCATACAAGCTCCTCGTCACCCTTCACGACTACGTTAGTCGTGAATTCATTGACAAGGCCGAAGGGTTCTTCGCCTAGCGAACCAGACGTTTTCAAAAAAGTACATCTGATTCACGCATAATCGCTTTAATATCTCGGCGTCATAGTTCAACCCAACGCCATGACTACGGCTGGTGACTACCAAAACGGCATGACCGCTTAGAGCCACTCGCAACCGCTAGACGGTGAACCCGAAGACTCGTCAAAACTCGCTATGAATCGGGTTGTCGCTTCCCTCCGGAGGAAGAAGTCGGAGGTTCGAGTCCTCTCAGCCGCGCCAAAATTCGAACCTCGAAGGCCGTCCCTGAAGATTTCAGGGACGGCCTTTTCCCTTTCGCCCGAAGGCCGACGGCCAGGGGGCGGACGGCGTTTCCGCCGTCCGCCCGTCGCGGCCTCTCGACCTAGAGCGTCGTCAGAGTCCCTCGCGGGGGGAGAGCGTGGCGACGCCCTTTCGTAGGGCCCCGCCTTCCTCCCGTTCGCGCCGATGGCCCTGCGTCGCCGAACACGCGCCCGAGACGACAGGCCCCGGCTCTTCTTCGTGGTCCTTACGACAAAACACGCTACCCCCGAAAGAGGGACCGCGCCCGTCCAACCATCCGGGGCCGCGCCGGTTGGGCTCAGAGGCGGAGGAGTCGACGCGGGGGACGCGACGAGCCGAAAGCCACGGCCCCGACTCCGAAAACGTGGCCCCGGCTCGCGAACGAACCGGGGCCTATTCCTCGTTGGCTGCCCTCTCTGGCGGAGGGCTAAGATACTGTCGCCTTTCGGGGGCTACGAGCGAAGCCGGGGAGATCCCCTACTCCAAAGTCTCCACGGTCGAAATAAGGGCGGCTTGGGACGTCGCCCCCGGCTCGGGCCGAAGCGGAGCCCTTTCCGGGCTCGCCTCGCGCCGCTTCCGCGCGACGAGGAACGACGCGACGCCGAGGCCCAGGGTGTCCGTAAGCGGGTCGGACCCACCGGTCCAGATTCCGGCGGCCCTTAAGGCGACGGCGATCCCGACGGAGGCTTACGGAACGAGAGCCGAGCCCGCCTCGGACCCTTGAGGGGCCTGGGCGCCTGCCGTCGTTTCAAGCCTGACGACCGCACGGATCGGGGGCGCGGCGGGTCGGGACGCGGCCGCGTCGACGTTCGCCACAGGTCGCCGCGCGAAGAACGGCCACTCGAACAGCCGGAACGTGACGAGGCTCGTCGCGACGATCAGGACGAGGGTCGCCAGCACGATCGCCCAGTAGGCCGCGTCCGAGAGGCGGCCCGCCCCGATCGCGGACAGGACGGCGAAGAGAGCGAGGTTATGGACCATGTACACGCTGTAGGTGATCTCGCCCAGCTCCCGGCAGACGCGGCGGGACAGCAGCCCGAACAGGTCGGCCCCGCACACCAGGGGCAGCAGAACGCCCAGCGTCGCCAGCGCGCCCAGAGGCGGGTAGCCCGTCGGGAGGAGCGCGAAGCGAGCCACGATCGACGCGGCCACGATCGAGGAGCCGAAAGGACCTCCAAGCAAGCGCGCGACCGGCGCCTGCTTGGAGAGCACGGCGGCGACCATCCCCACCCCGAACGCCGCGCAAGCCCAGGAGAGGGCCATCGTCAGCTCAGGGCCGAGCTTCCACAGGACGCGGGGGACGAACGTGACCGCGCAGACCGGCGCCACCAGAAGCCAGGTGCCGTAGCGGGTCCGGGCGAGGGGGGCGAGGAGGGGCAGCGCAAGGTAGAAGGCGATCTCGTACCGAAGCGTCCAGGCCTGACCGATCGCGAAGAGCGGGCGCAGTCCGTTCAGGGGCTCGTTCTGCCCGAAGCCCGGGACGAGCAGGCCGAGCGACGAGGCGTGGAGGTCGAGCGTTCCCGGGCTTCGTAGCAGAGCGTAGGCGAGGGTCGCCACGACCACGGCCAGGTAGAGAGGATAGACGCGCCGGAAGCGACGCGCGTAGAGCTCGCGGGCGTCGATCGGACCCTTGATCGCGCGCGCCCAGAAGAGATAGCCCGTGATCCCGAAGAACAGGGAGACCGCGAAGCTGCCCGCGATCGCGAGATGCCTCGAGGGCGGCTCCGCCCACGCGCACCCCCGGAAGTACTCCCGGTAGCTCGCGGCGTGCGAGAGGACGACGCCCAGGGCGAGGAAGCCGCGCAGGCCGTCGAGCCCGACCAGCCGACCCTTCTCGACCGGGGGCCTGAGAGACGAGAGTCCGGGGATTTTCGGGATCGCCCCGATGGAGAGTAGCGCGACGGCGCAGAAGAGAAACGCGAGGACGATCGGAAGAAGATGGGAGGCGCCAAGCATGGACGACCTCAATCCTAACGTCGATCCTAGTATCGACGACAGGTTTCTTCCGAAATAGCCACGATTGTGGCAATCGTTCGAGTTTGATGACCGAATCTGGCAAAATTCTGTGACGTTTTCGCCCCGGTCGCCTTGTCCTCTCCGCGCTTCCCAAGGAGAGGCGCGCCTCTCCTTGGGAAGCGCGGCCCTCGTGGGGTCTATGGGTGTAGAAGGCTAAGGCCCGCTTGCGGCGGCGCAGGGCCATCAGCGCGAAGGGCAGGGCGGCCACGGGGCCGGGACGGCGGCGGTCGAAAGCGGCGTCACGTCCATGTTGTCGACCGCGAACAAGGCAGAGGAGCTGAGCACGATCCGGTCGAACGACGCGCCCGAGAAGCCGACGACGCCCTCGTAGAACGCGCCCCCGGCGGGAACGCTTCCGGTCACGACGCTGCTTCCCACCGCGTTCGACCCCTGGTAGGCGACCAGCGTCAGCGCGCTGCTCGTGTTGGTCGCGAAGTTCATCGACACGGAGCCGAGGGACTGTCCGACCGCCACTGTGAGCGCGTTTCCGTTGGTGGCGAACTCGATGAGCGTGCGGCCCTGGAGGGTGACGAAGCTGTACGCGCTCGCGTTGTCGACGCGGAAGGCGCCGACGCCGGGCGCGCTGGAGAACGAGGCGGTGACGCCGTCGGCGGTGGAGGAGAAGGGCGTCGTCGTGCCGAGGGCGACCGTCTCGAAGTCGAACACGGCCGCACTGGGCGCCCTGGAATCGGAACTGTTCGAGCGTCGCGCAACTCGCGCGAGCATGGCGAAGAGCCTCGCGATCTGCCTCGCCATGACGGCCGCCGGACTCTACGTGCTGTCCATCGCGGAGGGAAGGCTCCGGCGGACGCTCCTTGGGCTTATTTCTGACCGTCGTCGGCGGAGTGGGCGCGCTGGGGTTCGCATGGTGGACCGCCAGGCCCCCGGTGGGTCTGCGGCTCAGCGCGGCGGGCATCAAGATGGGGAGCCCGGTCGGCGGCTCGTTTCAGGAGCTATCCTGGAGCCAGCTCCGGGCGACCCGGCACGCGAACTACCAAGGTAAGCCCGTCGTGGTCCTCGAACCCGTGAATCCGGAATGGGGGATGCAGGACCTGCGAGAGCATCCGATGAAAATACGGAGCGACCAATGGGCGGCCCTCGGCTCGTGGATGTTTATCCGCCCCGAATCCTTTGGAATGACGGCGGAGGATCTCGCAGCCGAGATCGAGCGGTTCCACGAGAGATTCCACCCGAAGGCCCCCCAACCTATCCCCGACCGCCGTAGACGTCCGTCGCGCGTTCTGCTTCCGCCCTCGCTTCTGACTTTCCGCCGCCCCGCCAGGATCCGCACCGACGCGGACTCCGTCCGTGAGGCCTCAGGAGTGAACCCGTGCGGACGACGGAGACGAGGCCACCGGCAGGACTCCGCCTCCAGGCAGCCCCGCGTCGGCTCGACCTCGATCGGCGGCGTCTCCGGGGAGTCCGCTTCGGACGAGCGGTCAAAGCCGGGTCTGGTGGGAAAGCGAGAGCGATGCCGCGCGGGCGTTGACGCGCGTCTCGGCGATGCCGCTCAGGCGTCCATCCGCCTCGCGCTCCTCCCGGAGGAGCCGCGCGAACGTCTCCGCCGCCTCGTGGTAGCCCATCCGCTTGGCGAGGGCCGCGACCGTGCCGTAGCCTGCGATCTTCAGGTGTCCGACCCGCTGGGCTTCCGCGACGATCATGGCATCGAGGACCGGGTCGGGATGGCTGGCGCCGATCATCGTCCGCGCCTCCTCCCACATCGATTGCATCGTGCGCGAAGGGCGCTCGTCGGCGGTCCAATTCCGGTCGGCGCACAGCCCTTCCAGGACTTCGACGTGGCCTTGGGACTGTCGTCGGACGATCTGGAGCAGCCGGGCCAGGTCACGGTCGTCGGCTAGGCCCGAAAGAACGAGGAAAGCGTCCGAGACCCTCGTTTCGACGCTGTAGAGCGCCTGGGTTTCGGCCTTGATCACGTCGTCGAGACGGGGTTGGGGCATAGTCCCTCTCAGACGCCCTCGCCTTTCCGGGGGATCGGCGTCTTTCCTGCGTGCGCAACGATCCTGGCGTGAAGAAGCCCATCTGAGCCGAACCCTCGGGGATCGCGGCGCGTCGCCTCCGCTATGCGTCCTTTCTCCGTTTCCGACCGCTCGACGCCGACGCGGGAAACGAGCCTGCTCCCTCGCGACACGAAGCGCCCCGCCTCTTCGCGTCGGCCGCGAGGAGACCAATCCGCGTGACCTGGAGCGGGATGCTTCGGGACGAGACGCTGGCCCTCCTCTCGCAGGAGTACGATGCCGTGCCGATCCTGGAACGCATCCGTCCGCGCGCGAGTTCGGCGGCGGTGCACGAAACCCTCCTGGAACTGATCGAGGCGGCCCCGGGACGGCAGGCGCGGCTGGACTTCGCGCGCTCCCTCGCAGGGTGGACGGAGGAGCGTCCTTCCGCCCGGTTCCTTTCGGGCTGGGAGGGGCAGGTGGACGCGCTACTCGACGGCCATCCGAACGGCCCGGTGTTGGACGCGGCGATCCTCGCGCTCCTGCTGAAGATCTCGCGTCTGAGGACGGCTGGGTACGAGGTAGCCTGCCTGCTCGCCGAGGCTCTGGACGAGCCCAACCTCGCGGGGCTCCTGCGGGGGGGGGTGGACGGAGGATCGGGAGGCGGACGACCGGGCTTCTCGCGCCTTCGCCGTCCTCGTCGGGAGGGACGGCGAGGGATGGGAAGATGCCTACCGGATCAGTCAGGGAGGCTAGGCTCCCAGCGGCTCACGCGTAGACCATGGTCTCGGCAAGAGGCCGGGCTAGGACGTCCCATGAAGAGCTTTCTGCTTCTAGCTTCGCTCGCCGTGCTCTCTCCGACGGCGACCGCACTGACCTTGAGCCTAGACGACCCCATCGTCGCGGCGACCGCCCCGGTGTCGGGGATCAACACCTACGGGCTTCGCGGCATCGTCGCGCTTAGCGCGGGCGAGACGTTCGCGGGCGGCGGCGCCTCGGACGCCTTCGACGCGACGGGAACGCACCAAATCGCGATCCGCTCCAACGGGCTGGCGATCGGTTCCGCCCTCGCGTCCGCGAACTCGTACACGAGGGTTCTGGCGTTCCTCGACGTCGACGCCACCGACCCGGCGGACCGCTACTCGGTCGGCGCCCAAGGGTTCGAGGCGCCTTACGTGGCCTTCTTCGCGAGCACGCCCCAGGGAGCGACCGTCACCTCGTACGCGACCTACGCGGCGGCCGTCGCTCCGGCGCCTGAGCCCGCGAGCCTCTCCGTCGTGGACCTGGGGCTCCTCGTGCTGGTTCGCCGCCGCTGAGGGATTCGTCGGCGTCCAGGCCAGTTCGGTATCCGCTCGAGGCGAGGCTCACGAGTTTCTATCGGGGGACGGTGGCGGCATACCGGAGGGCTGGCGAGAGT
>CAZEWR010000023.1:0-82209 GCA_964516175.1 uncultured Fimbriimonas sp.
CGGTGGACCTCTCGGAGGGCGAGGCGTTCCAGGGGATCCCGCTCGACGCGACGGGCTTGGCGCAGGAGGGCGCGCTCAGGCCGCTCGGGGGCTACAACCCGTTCGCGGACCATCAGCCGGAGCTGGACCTGGAGACGCCCCGGCTGGGGCTGGGCTAGAGGCGGGCCACTGAGAAGGGGCCGTGGCTTCCAGGTCGTCACGTTCGCCGCGTCGTCCGCACCGCCGCTTGCGCCCTTGGACGCGGCCCCTGGGTTAGACGTACGAAGCCCTGCGCGTGGGACTGACGTGTTTCGACGTACGCCAAGAGGAGGGTGGGGCCTGGGAGGACGATCCGACGTGGTCGGCCTTCTCCCGCTGCGAGTTTCGCGGCCCCGTGATAAAGATGATCGGCTGTTTGCGGGATCTCAACGTAGAGGTTTTCCACCTCACGGCGCCCGAGGTATTTCGGAGCTAGAGCCATCGGGAGACATCGCCGCGTTAAGCGTCGATACACGCGACTTCTTCGAGGCAAGGGGGGCCTTGCTCCGTCCGCCGAAGGGTCGGCAGCCCGTCAGCGCCGTCGACGCTGCGCCCTGTCAGGAGCGAAAGGGCGCAGCGTAGAAGGCCTGTGGCCAGTTCGGCCTAGAGACGCCGCGACTGGGGCTCGGCTGAAGGACTGCAATGAGCAAGAAAAGGAGTTCCTTTTCTTAGTTTCCGATAAAGTTTGACAGTTCTAAATAATCGTTGTATGATGCGGCTCGGCACCTAAGATGCCCTCCAGAAAGACACATGATGTTTTCAAAACTCCGGCTCCTCTCCATGCTCGGGTTCGCGGTCCTCGCCGGAAGCGCCGCCGCACAGAACAACCAGGGACTGAAGGGCCACTACGTGATCCTCTCGGCCACGAAGATCGTGGACAATCTGACCCCGTCCACGGCGATTCTCACGGTATCGGGCTCGGTTTCGTTCTCGGTCGCGGAGCGTAAGTGGAGTCAGTCGCTCAGCGCGTCCAACACCATCCCTCCGAATCCTGGGACGTCCTACAACGGCGACGCCCAGCACAGGGTCCAGTACACGATCCGAGTGAAATGGGTACCGGATTTGGACAACCCTCCGGACCTCAAGCCCCAAGGACAGGATGGGCAGTGGACTGGAGACGAGTCGACTGCGGTATCTCTTGGCCCCGTTTTCGGGACGGGGCCTGGAGGCGGGGGCGGCTCCGGCTTCTGGGGTCAGGTCAACACGAGCACCTCGACATCCGGCCAGTTCGTGGCCTACAACCATGTCGGCATGTCGACACCGTCGACGGCGATGAACGTCACGCTGTCATCCCCGTCGAACATCTCTCAGACCAGATCGGGAAGCTTTACCGACATGGTCGATGGCGGATTCACCTTCAGCGCTCAGCCGGAAGGTTGGATCGGTTCGGGGACGTTCGAGCACATCAACGCCACCAACTGGACCACCTCCTGCGGCTCGGCGGCGAAGTCGAACGGATCGGGTTCTGCCTCGGTGAACAGGACCCTCACCAAGATCGGCGGCCTTCTGGTCATCCAGCCGGTCGGCCAGTAGACGCCTACGATCGGCGGAGGGATCTTGGCACGAAGCCGAGCTAAGCGCCCTCCGTCCACGCGCGGATCAGCGGCGCGCGACCCGCCTCGCCTTCGCCTTGACCACGAACGTCTTCTTGCACACCGAGCACGTGCCGCCGTTCTTCGAGCAGTTCTTGCACGCGCTGCAGTTCGAGCAGGCCTTGCACGTTCCCGAGGGCCGGCAGGTGGCGCGCTTGAGGGGCGCCTTCTGGGCGAGCGCGGGAATCGAGGCGAGGACAAGCGAGAGGACGAGCAGACGCTTCATAGGAGTCCACAGCATAGCGGACATCCGGGAGAAAGTCAACGCAGTACTTTGGCGCTACCTCGACAGCCGAAGGATCACCGGCCCGTCCGTCGCGTCCACCGACATGCCGGGTACCGGATCGTTCAAGGCGGCGGCGAAGCGGAGGGGATCGACGCGCAGCTCGCCCCCGAGCTGGCGGATGGCCTCGACGAGCAGGAGGTACTGGCCCTTGTTCAGGGTCTGGAGCAGCTCGGCGATCGCGTCGTCGGGGGACATGGCCTAAGAGGGTAGGCACTCAACGTCTTGACCAGGAAGGTGAAGCGGTGCTGATGGCACCTGCGTAAGCGTCGAAGCGTTCCACCTTCACCGCTATCTCGATGAGCACTCGCTCCGCTGAGACGAGCGCAAGGACTTGAACGTCGACCGCATCAAAAATTAAATTAATAAAACATCGAATACCTCACTATGTACTGTGAGTTTTTCACTAGGGGTTCGGTGCGGTTTAGGTTCGACTTCATCGGAAAAGTACGGCATACTGTCGCTTGATCCTGGTCAACATCAAGATCAAGCGACTTAGGCATGAGGGTAGTTTCGGTTTTGAACATGAAGGGTGGCGTCGGCAAGACGACGATGGCCGTTAATATCGCGCACGGCTTAGCCGCTGAACACGACAAGAGAGTGCTCTTGATCGATGCTGACCCGCAGTTCAACGCCTCAACGTCAGTCATGACGCCCGATCAATATCTTGAGCATGTCAACGACCCCAAGAAGAAAACCATCCTGGATATCTTTAAGCCAAATGCGGACAGGCTCAACACCGCGAGCAAGAGGCAGGGGAAAGGGGGAACGGGTGGAATCGACCTAAAGGACTGCACCTTTACCGCCTACAGCCAGCTTCACGGGAGGTTGGACATCATCCCTTCAAATCTTCTCGTGATGGAGCTTCAGTTTTCGGACAGGGGCGCAGAGAACAAGCTGAAGAACTTCGTGCGGGAGAAGGCGCAGGGATACGATTACGTGTTCATCGACTGCCCGCCGACAATCTCGTTCTTTACCATCGCGGCGGTTTTGGCGAGTACCGACTATCTAGTTCCGATCAAGCCCGACCCGCTTTCGGCCATCGGGCTTCCCTTGCTGGAACGATGGATCGATGAAAAAATGGGGGACTTCGGACTCGATCTGAACTACATCGGAATCGTGTTCACGATGGTCAAGACAAACAGAACGCTCCAGATGCGCGAAGTAATGAAGAACCTACGTGAAGACCATCCGGGAAAGGTTTTCGCGGCCCAAATGCGGGATCTGACAGCCGCCGCCCAAGCAACGGCGGCTAATTCCCCCATCCTGTCCTTCTGTCCCAACAAGCCGCTTGCCGACGATGTGCGGCTCATCACGAAAGAATTCCTCGAGAGGACTAAGTAGTGAAGTCTGGCAGGCAGGAAGAAAGCGAGTACGCGGCTTTTCTATCGCGCGTCTATTCGTTGCTAAGCGAGTTCGATTCGGAACAACTTTATCGGTTTAGAACACGCAAGCCTGGGCTTGGTCCCGAGTTGGTCCGTGTGGTGGATGCGTTGGCACGATTTCGCGAGACATGGGTTGAGGGGCACGCGCTGACCTCTCCTGTTCAGTCCGGTACCCCAGACCTTGCAATCTCGTTTGAGGAAGCCGCTCTGATAGACGATCTATTTCGAAGCACGGAAGTTTTCCCGTCGAACGCCGACCTCACGAACTTCGTTCACGCAAGCTTGGGCATTGGCGTTATGGGCAGGAACTACTCTCGTTCGATGCTCGCGCAACGAGTCGCGCGCCAATTGTCCAAGCTTCCTGCTGACAAGCACAAGGAATTCCTAGAACTCCTAAAGGACCTGCGCAAGAAGGCGATACGGGGTGAAGGTAGCGCGGATTCGTTCCTTAGGCAGTGGACCCGCGTCATCAAGGGTGAAGACTAGTGCTGTCTGAACGTCTAAGGATCCTGAACGCCGATTACGAGGAAGTCACGAGGGTTCTGGCGTCCGACATGCACCTGTCGGTTCCCCATGAAATCGAAGGTGCGGTGAAGAGGTGCCACAGGCTGACGTACAGCCTGTGCCTCTGGCCTTATCGTCTAAAACGACTCCCACCGCACTCCAAACCCTACTTACAAGAGATGGCTTCCGACGCGGTGCAGTACATTCCTCAGTTGTTGTCTGGGTATTCCAAAACGACCTCGCTGCTCACCAGATGCATAACTGAAGACGTCCTAAGACACATCTACTTCAAAGATCATCCCATCGAGTTTATAAGGGACAACGCCGTCGAAGAGTGGCATATGTCCATCAAAGACTTATTCGAGTATGCGCTTCACCATCCGACCCTGTCCATAGCCGATAAGAAGCAAAGGCCCATCGCGGACCTGAAAACTGTTTACAGCGAGCTGTCACGCGCCGTACACGCCTCGAAAGTGGTCCATCACGAAATGCGGCGGGCTCTAGCCGACATAAAGATGTCGCCCGATGCGGTGCGCAAACACGCCGCATTACTGGAACGAACCACCGGTGCGGCAAATTTTGCCCTGATGATCCTGCATCGAGAGCAATTTCATAGGTGGGCTCCCGCAGAGAGAGCCATCGTACTTCGAACTCTTCCGCAGCCTTACCGACAGGCTTGGCTTTCACTATAATTGCTCAAGAACACATGGGACAGTCAAAAACGAATCGCTGTGCGTCAAGTATATAGTCGCTCAAAATAGCGGGGCGCGCCTTACTTCCTTCGGTCACTGGAAAAGTCACTATCCCGGTAGTCCCGGCCCGTCCTATCCTGTCCCAAACCTTGGTTTCCTTTTTGCTCTTTCCGGTTCGAATCTTGTGCGTTCGGATCGCAGAGGTCGAAGGTTCGAATCCTAGTCTCACGCTGCGAAGGCCGTTCGCATCTCGTCCAGAACGGCCAGCAGATCACGCCGCTTTAGCCTCGATTTCGGTTCGCAGTCCGTGAAGCACGGAGTACCAAGACTCTACGGGTCGGGCTTCTCTAGAAGCCCGACCCGTTCTCGTTTGCTGAGTCCTCCCGGCCCCTGAGAAACAGGGCGTTTTCGGCTCTCAGCGCTTCCCTTGAATGATTCCAAGCGCCTTTTCGAGTTGGACGTCCCCACCGCGTCGCACCGCCGCGAGCGTCGACGAGACCTCCACATCGGGGACCACTCCCCGACCCACGAACTCCGTGCCGTCCGGATAGCGGTCGCGCTTGGCGCATATCCGGGCGAAGCCACCTCCCGGCAGCTCAAGGCTGAGGGGTTGCCCCGTCGAGCCGCCCGTCGCCTCACCGAGCAGAGTGACGCGCTTGCTCGTCTTGCAGGCGACGGCGAAGTCTTCCGCCGCCGAAAACGTGCGGGGACCCGTGAGGACGACGACGGAACCTCCGAAGCGCTCCTTGGCGGGCGCGATCGTGTCCGACTCTCCCTGGTAGGGCTCCTGCCCCCGGCGCCAGGCCCGAAAAGCGGCGCGGTATTGGGGCGTCTCCCAGGTCGTGGTCTTCACCTCGGCATCGATCAGATGGCTCAGGATAGCGTAGCCAACCCCGCTGTTTCCGCCGCCGTTCTCTCGGACGTCGATGACGAGACGGCCCGCGCCTCGGATCGCTTCCAGGCTCTTCTCGAAGCCCTCGATCGGCACGTCGTTCTCGCAGGTGTTGAAGGCGAAGTAGGCCGTTCCATCGGCCAAGATCCGAAACTCATAGGGCGGCCGCGCGGAGAACGCGAGCTTGGCGCTCCTTTTGAGGAAGAGATTCTTGAGGGCGCCGTCGGCTTTGCGCAGACCGACCCGTACGGTCGATCCCTCGGGACCGCGCCAGAACATATAGGTGTAGACGCGCACGTCCCGGTCCTGCGGAGTCGAGGACGAGACCCGGCGCCTCCAACGGTCGTTCCCGTAGGCGACGGCGGGAGCGCCCTCGATCGTCTCCACGACGTCGCCCTTCGTGACGCCTTGGGCCAAGACCGTCGGCGCCACACCAACCACAACGACCTTCCCTTCGACGAGAGCGGTGCGGATACCGGCTCCCACCTCTTTCTGAAGACGGAGCGTCGGAGGAAGCGCCACGTCCGTGTGACCGTCCCGAAGCAGGGCCATGAACTCGCGCAGATCGTTGTAGTAGGCGTAGCGATCCTTGGCCTTCTTGACGCGCGGCAGGAACGCGGCGTAGGCCTCGTTCCAGTCCAATTCTCTCGTGAGATCGAAGTTCGCGAAGTTGTACTTCGCCTCGGACCAGAGATAGGACAGCCCCGCGACGCGATCCGACTCAGTCAGGTTGGCCTTGTCCGAGGTGTCGTAGGGGTAGGACTCGAAACGCAGCCCCGGGTCCAGGAAGCGGAGGGCTCGAAGTTCGGCCTCGATCCCGGCGTTCGGGAGGAGCGGCCGCACGAACCCGTTCGCCTTGATCCCCTTGGCGTAAGTGGCGCCGAGACCATGCGCCAGGGCAACGGTCTCCGGGGTGCCGCGATCCAGGTTCCGCCTGAGCTCCTGAACGCAACGCAAAACGTCCGCGACGTCTTTGAGGCGCGCGTATCCGGCCGCCATGTCGTTGTAGACGTCGTTGCGCTGGAGCACGAAGGCCTGGACATGGCCGTCGACCTCCAAAGCCTCGATCTCGGGGCGGCGAGTGTACGCGAGCACGGCATCCAAGTCGTGCAGCCCCTCGATCACTCTTGCCTTCGTGCTCGTCGCATCGAAGATCTTGTCTCCGGCGCTCGAGCGCGCGGCCTGCTCGAAGGTCCAGGCTTCCTTGTACGTCGGGCCTTGGAGGGCGATGGCCAGCAGGGGAAGGGCGACGAGAGTCACGCCTCCAAAGGTACAGGAGCGAAGCGCGCCTAGACTTGAACGATCGAAACCTCGCGCAAGCGCGCCCGAGCCTCGCGGGGCGTCATTCCGAACCACTCCTTGAACGACCGGGAGAAGTGCGCGTGGTCGGAGAAGCCCGCCTGGAGGGCGGCCGTCGTGAGGCAGTCGGCGTCTTCCAGACGGCGCGAGGCGCGGAGCAGGCGCGTCTGGTGGAGATAGGGGGTCAGCGCGATCCCGTAGCGGCGTCGGAAGACGCGCGCCAGATGGACCGGATGAACGCCGAGATCGGCGGCGAGGGACGCCAGCGTCCAGCGCGCGCCGTCGTCCTCTTCAAGGCGGGATTCGAGCCGCTTGAACCAACCGGGCGTCTCTTTTCCCTCGCCCCCCAGGACGAAGATCGACTCGAAGATCGCATCGCCGAGAGCGGCTTTCGGAAAGCTTCTAAGCGCGCAGGCCACGAGGACGAGGGCGAACCGTGCGTCGTGCCGCACTCTGCTTCCGCCCAGATCGTGCTCAGACAGCCCGTACCGCGAAAGCCACGCCTCGCTCGGCTCGACGTTCAGACCACGTCTGCCTTCGGGACCGGCGGCGGTGCGGTGCGCGCTTCCCGCGGGGTGGAAGACGAGCGAGAAAGGCTCCGGACGACGCTCGCCGCGCTCGCGGCACTCGTCGATGAAACGGCCCGCCAGAAGGAAGTGGAAGTTGGGGCCGCTATGGGCGTGCCAAGGCTGCGCCTCCCCCGGCGCGTAACGGGTGTGGGTGATCCGCAAACCGTCGGCGTCCACCCGCGCGAGGTCCTCTCCCAGATATTGGAAGGCGGGGAGGACCATGCCCCGCACGCTCGTCGGCATCAAAGCCTCAGACGTCCCGACGCGGCGGCGATTACGGCGAACGCTTCTCCCGCCGGAGGCGACGTGCGCTCGGTCGGACGCCAACGCTTCAGAAGGGTTCGAGCCGGTTCCGCAATCCGCCTTTATCGGCTCCCCGAAGGATAGGCACGCCTACTTCCCGTACGATCGGCGGGAACCGGGGTAGGGGACGCCGGGCTTGGCCACCGCCCAAAGGATCTCGTTCAGCTCTTCGGCGGGAGCGCGATCGTACTCGGTGAAGTCCATCCGGGCGGAGGCTTCCGCGCCCACGCCGCGCGCAGGGTTCTTCGCCTCAAGATCGACCTGGGCCGGGAGCGCCCGGTACGGAACCGCCATCGGCTTCTTCGTGAAGGTCGAGAACATCGGCGTGGCGGCGGTGTCGTACTGGGTCATCGGCGCGAGGCCGAGCAGCAGCTCGATCGTGCGGACCATGCCCGCCTGGCTGTACATCGTCGAGTCCAAGGCCCCTCGCCGGACGTACGGCGATACGACCAGCGCGAAGGTGCGATGGGCGTCCACGTGGTCCGGGCCGTTCTGCGCGTCGTCCTCGACGAAGAAGATCGCGGTGTCCTTCCAGAATCGGCTCCGGCTCGCCGCCTCGACGATCCGACCGATCGCGACGTCGTTGCTCGCGACACACGCGTCCGGCGTCGGCGCGCCGGGCGTCGTGCCGCGCGTGTGGTCCTCGCCCAGAGACATGATCTGGAAATTCGCCCACTGGCCGGTCTTTTCGGCCGCCTGCAGATCGTCGATCCAGCCTTGGACGCGATCCTTGTCGCGTCCGGCAGGCCAGGTTCCTCGGCAGTCCTGCGGCACGGCGTGGCCGCCCACGAACGCGTTCGTGCCCTCGCCGTAGCACTCCACCGAGAGGCCCGCCTTTCGGGCGAGTTCCCAGATGTAGCCGCCGGCGGGAGCCTCGGGCTCGCCCGCGTCGGTGACATGGCCGTGGCCGGCGTAGCTGGAGGTCCAATCGCGCACGTTCGCGTCGTCGGCGATCGCGGCGTCGCACCAGGAATGGCCGTCCACGCTGACCTCGCCGTTGCAGTAGAAGTTGTCGAGCAGGGTGTACTCGCGCGCCAGGGCGTGCCGATTCGGGGTCACCCGCTCGCCGTACATGCACAGGGACGGATCGGCGTTGCCCTTCGCCATGTCGCCGAACACCTGGTCGTAGGTCCGGTTCTCCATGATGACGTAGACCACGTGCTTGATGGGGCTCGTCCTGCCGACCTCGTCGGGCACGATCGACGTGGTCTTCGCCGCCGTCTTCCGCACGTTCGCCAAGTAGAACGGGTCGGTAGCCCGCACCTGCGCGGTCCACTTCTTCAGTTGCTCCGGATCGCCGATCTTTACGAACGAGACGTAGCCTTCGAGGGTGTTGCCGATGTAGTCGAACTTGGGCGTCCCCGCCGCGCCGCGCGGCTTCTCGCCCTGCACCGGCGCGTTGGCGCGCGAGCGAAGCCCTTTCCCCACCGCCACGAGCAGCCGGTCGTCGGTCGCGGCGACGGAGGTCGGGTACCAACCGGTCGGGATGAAGCCCGCGATGCGGGTCGCCTTCGGATCGCCGACGTCGGCCACCATCACGTCGTTGTTGTCCGCGTTCGCGACGTAGAGCGTCTTTCCGTCGGGCGAGATCGCGATCCCGTCCGGGGTGCTGCCCTCGAGGATCGTCGGCTCGATGGAGGTGTTCAGGATCTCACGAACGCCCTCGGGGATCCGCGTTCCAGGCGTCGAGCCCTGGGTGGCGTCTTCCAGCGTTCGCGTCTGGAGGACGTGGACCGTGTTGTCGCCCGCGCAGGCGACGAAGAGACGGCCGTCCGGCGCGAGGGCCATGTCGTTCGGCCGCACGCCGACGCGGAAGTCCCGCACCCGAACGTTACGCTGGGTATCGACGACGGTCACCTCGCGACTGCCCCAATCGCTCACGTAGGCGTAGCGGGGATCGGCCCCGAACGCCAGGGTGTGCGGGTTGCGCCCAGTGCTGCAGACGACGGCAAGCTTCTCGCCGTCCAGACGAAGGAGCTCGTCGGACGCCTCGTTCAGCGCGTAGACGGCTCCGGTCTTCGGATGGACCGCCACGCCGGAAACGAAGGCGCCGGGCCGTAGCGTCGCCTCACCCGACTTGGTGAGGTGGCCCGCGTCGTAGCCGTAGACGAGCAGCTTGCCCGTGTTGCCGCCCGCGACGTAGAGCGTCCTGCCGTCTTTCGAGAAGGCGACGCCGTTCCAGACGTGGGCGAGGTTCAGGCTCTCGATCGTCCGCTGGGTGGCGACGTCCACCGTCGTCAGGTGGACCCCGTCGAAACCCACGCTCGTGAGGACGGCCTGCTTGCGGTCGGGCGAGAGGGTCATCTTGACCGGCATGTCGCCGACCCGCACGTGATCGCCCGTCGGGGCGAGCCCCCACCCGTTGAAGAGAAGATGGGGACCGGGCACGACGTTGTGGGCGAGGCGGAGCCCTCCGTAGCCTAGGGCGGTCACCGAAAGGGCGGCGAGGGCCATCCGCGAACGTGAGATCATGTTCGGAACACTACCCTCCGCCCCGGCTTCCGACGGCCGAATCCGGACGGTTTTAACCCTTCCTTGACGAACGGCTTGGGGATCGCCAGAAAGGAAGCGCCGAAACGAGCCGAGGGGCTTCCATCCGCAGATTTCAAAGCGCGGCAAACCGTCGTATTTTGCGGTCTCCACGAGAAAAAAGACGGGATAAACGCGGTTTTTCGCGCATCGAGGAGGGGGCAAGGGGCTCGAATAACTGTGGAAACGAGAGGGTAGCGGCGGGCATGGGATCGCCCGTTTTAACAACGCTGGAGTTCGGGATGATCCTGTCTGCCGTTTGAACCCGAACCCCAATGGTCATCGTGAAGACGATCTCCGTGACCGAGTTCAAGTCCCATTGCTTCGAACTGCTCAACGAGGTCGCGCGGACGGGAGAGCCATTGGCACTGACGAGGCGCGGCAAGCCGATGGCGATGGTGGTCCCGCCTCCGGCCAACGTCGGCAAGCGGTGGAAACTCGGCCAGTTCCGCGCCCATGCCAAGATCGCCAGAGATATCGTCGTTCCCTTGGACGAGTCTTGGGAGGCGCTTCGCCCATCCTGCTGAACACGCATATGTGGATCTGGGCGAATCTGGAGCCGGAAAAGCTTCCTCCCAATTTGGTCGAAGCCTTCGAACGCGACGATTCCGCGTTCGGTCTCTTGGTCGTCTCGGTCTGGGAGACGATGGTCGCCATCGAGAAGGGACGCGTCGCCACGGCGGCCAGCCCCGAAAGCGCCGTTCGCGCGTGGCTTCGGGAGAGCCCTTTTCGGGTGATCCCTTTGGATGCGGAGGTCGCCATCCTGTCGCGAACCTTGCCGTTCGATCACGACGATCCAGCCGACCGCTTTATCGCGGCAACCGCCTACTCCCTGAAATGTCCTCTCGCAACCGCCGACGACCGCCTGCGCCGACTCAACTGCCTCGCCCTTTTCTCTTGACTCAGCATCGGATCAGGGAACCCGAAGGGGGCAGCAGTCGGTTCCGTGCCGACGCGAGAGCGATCCGACAGGGGAGTCGCCCTCGTCGGAGCGTTTCGTAGCCGAGGCAAGAGTAGGGTTCAAACCGATGACAGACGCCCCACGATCTTCACACGACCGGTCGGCGCGGCGGGCGACCACTAGGAGGCCAGCCGCGAGCATGGGCATCGCGAGGGTGATGGGGGCCGTACGCTTCGGTGCGGGCGTAAGGGCGACCCGCTTCTTCGTGAAGTAGATGTCGTCCGCGGCGGGCCTGGGGAAGTCGTTGTCGACGAACGTCTCCACTTGGACGTTGTCGGGGATGGCCTCCGCCGGGATCTTGATCTGCTTGGCGAGCAGAGCCGAAGAGGCTTCGGGGATCGGGGCCTTCCATTGGGGAGTCTGCCACGTGCCGAACGTGCCGACGTTCGCATCGTAGTCGCCGACCGAGACGAAATAGACGCGCAGGGCGCCTTTCTTGTCGACCAGGATGTTGCTGCTCGGCACGTAGAACGGGTTGAACGGCTTCTTCGTCTTAAAGGTCATGCGGACGGTGCCGGTCGAGGCGGCCCGCTTCGCCTTGTCCACGACCTTGAACGCGGTCAGGTACCAGCCCCGCTTGGTGTAGCGGTCGGCCCACCGCTCGACCTCCGGCGTCGAGACGTAGCCGTGGGCGTTCATCCAGTCGTTGATCGCGTGGGCGTCGGTGGACCAGAGGGTCGTGGCGTGGAAGCCCGCGACGTCGGCCTCCTGGATCACCTTGACCTCCGCCGCGCGGCCCATTCCGCCGCCGCCGAATCCGCCCGCTCGGGCGCTGAACACCGCGCGCGGGGTCGGGTCGAGGTTGGCCAGGGTGTAGAACGCCTGGGTCGACGCCTCGTGGAGTTCGGGCTTGCCGGGGGTCGGGGCGATGAAGCCGAAGTCGTCGGCGCCCGAGCGGAAGTTCGCGTTCCGGATAAAGTGCTCGGTCCCGTGCGCCTCGTCCCAGATGACGATGTTCGTCTGGTCGCCGAACACGACCGGCTTGCCGGGAGGGCCGACGCCGGAGCAGGCGCCGATCAAGCCGGCCAAAGCGAGAGCGACGAGGGTCGACGCGGATCGGGCGGCGTTCCGGCGGTGCGACGTTGCGGAGCGAGGGAGAGCCTGTTCCATAGACCCTAGACGCGCGGCGTTTCGGCCCGTATCGTGCAATCGCATGAAGACGCCGCCTGGAAGCGTGGAACGCGATGGGAAGGCGGGCTCGCCCGCTAGAATAGCGTCGGCTGAAGCAGAGCGTCGGTATCGAAGAAGTTGGCTAGGCCGACGCCGACGAGGCGGTAGGTGGTTTCGGGTTCGAGTTCGACCCGGTCGAGAAGAGCGATCGCGATCTCGACCAGCTCGTCGGCGGACGCGATCGGGAGTCCGGGGGTGTGGCTCCGCGTGAGGATGCGGAAGTCGCTCGTTTTAAGCTTGAGGACGACGGTCCGGGCGGGGCGGCCTTCGGCCTCGGCGAGCGTCCAGACCCGTTCCGCGAGGCGGACGAGCGTCGGGGCGGTCTCCTCCAGTTCGAGGTCGTTCGCGAAGGTGTCCTCCGCGGAGATCGACTTCGTCGGCCGGTCGGAGACCACCTCGCTCCGGTCGATGCCACACGACAGCTCGAACAGCCGGAGTCCCGAACGGCCGAGGGCGGTCTCCATGCCGATCCGTCCGTAGCTCCGGATGCCGCCCACGACCGTGATCCCCAGCCCTTCCAGTCTTTCCTGGGTGACCTTGCCGACCCCCGGCACCTTGGATACCGGCAGGTCGAGCAGGAACGCGTCGACCTCCTCGGGGCGGATCTCCATCAGGCCGTCGGGCTTGCGCCAGTCGGAGGCGATCTTGCTCAGGAACTTGTTCGGGGCGACGCCCGCCGAGGCGGTCAGCCGAAGCTCGTCTCGGATCTGGGCGCGGATATCTTGGGCCATCGCCAAACCGCCTGAAGCCTCCGGGACGGCGAGGTATGCCTCGTCGAGCGAGAGCGGTTCGATCCGGTCGGTGTGGCGGAGGAAGATCTCGCGGCAGGCGTGGGACACGGCCCGGTAGCGCGCGAAGTCCGGCGGGACGAAGAGGGCATGGGGACAGAGCCGCTCGGCGGTGACGGCGGGCATGGCCGAGCGGATCCCGAAGCGGCGGGCTTCGTACGAGGCCGCGCACACCACCGACCGACCGCCCCGCCAAGCTACCACGACCGGCTTGCCGCGCAGGCCCGGATCGTCGCGCTGCTCGACCGAGGCGTAGAAGGCGTCCATATCGACGTGCACGATCTCCCGCCGACTCATCTCCTTTCGAGTATCGCAGGCTTCGCGCCCACGGTAGGGAGCTTCAATACTCTGCGACCTCTCAAAGGTTCCCGCATAACCCGCCCCAAAAGGGCACTTAAAGGCCAGTCCCCTCGTTGGTACTAGGGGACGGACGGCGCGGTCCGCTTTGGTGTTCGGAACCCCATGTGGATCGTCAAGCTCGCGCTTACGCGGAAGTACACGTTTATCGTGATGGCCCTCGTCATCACGCTGCTCGGCATCACGACGATCAGCCGCACGCCGACGGACGTCTTCCCCGTCATCGACATCCCGGTCGTCTCGATGATCTGGACGTACACGGGTATCCCGCCGCAGGACATGGAGCGGCGGATCGTGACCGTCGTCGAGCGCGCCTCGACGACCACCGTGTCGAATCTGGAGCACATCGAGTCCCAGTCCCTGCCCGGCGTCTCGGTCATCAAGTTCTACTTCCAGCCGGGGGCGAAGGTCGAGTCGGGGGTGGCGCAGCTCACTTCGATCGCCCAGACCCTGCTGCGCATCCTGCCCACCGGCACGACCTCGCCCTTCATCGTCAGCTACAGCGCGTCGAGCGTCCCGATCCTGCAGCTTTCGCTGAGCTCTTCCACCCTATCGGAAGCCCAGCTCAACGACGCGGCGACCCAGATCATCCGCACCAAGCTCGCGACGGTGCGCGGGGCCTCGGTGCCGACCCCTTACGGGGGTAAGAGCAAGAACATCTCCGTGGACCTGCTGCCGGAGATGCTTCAGGCGAAGGGGATCACCCCGATCGAGGTGAGCAACGCGATCAACGCGCAGAACGTGATCCTGCCCACCGGCACGGCGAAGATCGGGGCGCGCGAGTACAACGTCCTCCTGAACGGCTCCCCGGCGGCGGCGGCCCGGATCGGCGACATGCCGATCAAGGTGGTGAACGGAGCGATGGTGTACGTGCGCGACGTCGCTCAGGTCCATGAGGGCTTCGCGGTGCAGGGGAACGTCGTCACCCTCAACGGGCGCAAGTCGGTCCTGCTCACCGTCCTGAAGAACGGCGACGCCTCAACGCTCGACGTGGTCCAGCGGGTGAAGGCGGCCCTGCCCGCGATCCAGGCCCAGCTGCCGGGCGACCTGAAGATCGAGCCGCTTTTCGACCAGTCGGTGTTCGTGAAGGCGTCGGTAAGCGGCGTCATCCACGAGGCGGTGATCGCGGCGGCGCTCACGTCGCTGATGATCCTGGTGTTCCTGGGCTCCTGGCGCAGCACCCTCACCGTCGCCGTCTCCATCCCGCTCGCGATCCTCACCTCGATCTGCGCCCTCGGGGCGATGGGGCTGACCCTGAACACGATGACCCTGGGCGGGCTCGCCCTCGCGGTCGGCATCCTCGTGGACGACGCGACGGTCACCGTCGAGAACATCTACCGCAACTTCCACCTGGGCAAGCCCTACGCCAAGGCGATCTTCGACGGCACGGCGGAGATCGCGACGCCGACCCTCGTGGCGACGCTCTCGATCTGCATCGTATTCGTGTCGGTGGTGTTCCTCACCGGTCCCGCGAAGTTCCTGTTCACGTCGCTCGCCCTCGCGGTGGTGTTCGCGATGCTCGCGTCCTACCTGCTGTCCCGGACCCTCGTGCCGGTGATGACGTACATGCTGCTCGGCAAGGAGGCCGAGCTTTTCGCGCCCGGCGGCGAGGCGAAGGACGGCGGCTGGATCTGGAACTTCCACCGCAAGTTCGACAAACGATTCGAGGCGTTCGGCGAGCGGTACGCGGAGCTTCTGAAGGGGATGATGGCGAACCGGAAGCGGACCATCCTCGGCTTCGGCGTCGCTTTCGGGCTCTCAATGTTCCTGTTCCCCTTTATCGGACGGGACTTCTTCCCCCGGGTCGACGCGGGCCAGATCCGCCTGCACCTTCGCGGCCCCTCGGGCATGCGGGTGGAGGAGACGACGCGTCAGCTCAACCGCATCGAGGCGACGGTCCGCCGGCTCATTCCGCCGGAGGAGCTAAATCTCGTTCTCCAGAACATCGGCCTTCCGTCGAGCGGCATCAACCTCGCGTACAGCGACACCGCCTCGGTGGGCGCCGCCGACGGCGAGCTACTGATCGACCTCAAGGAGGGGCATCGTCCGAGCGCGCTGTACGAGGACGCCCTGCGGGACGTTCTGCGGCGCGACTACCCACAGTTCACCGTCTTCTTCCAGCCCGCCGACATCACGAGCCAGACCCTGAACTTCGGTCTGCCCGCGCCGATCGACGTGCAGATCGTGGGCAAGGACCCGAAGAACGCGGATATCGCCCGCAAGCTCGCGAACGACATCCGGAAGGTTCCGGGCGCGGTCGACGTCCACGTCCACCAGGTGCTCGATACGCCCGCCATCGACGTGGACGTCGATCGGGAGCGCGCCACCCTGCTGGGCCTTACCGAGCGCGACGTGGCGAGCAGCCTCCTTATCTCGCTTTCGGGCAGCGGCCAGACCGCTCCGAACTACTGGCTCGACCCGAAGACGGGCGTGAACTATCAGGTGGTCGTCCAGACGCCGCAGTACAAGATGGCCTCGATCCAGGCCCTGCGGAACACTCCGGTCAACGTGGCGGGCGGCCAGGCGCAGATCCTTTCGAACGTCACGAGCAGCCATCGAAGCCGCAGCGCGCAGAACATCAACCACTACGACGTCCAGCCCACCTACGACGTGTACGTCACCGTCGCCAACCGCGATCTCGGCGGCGTGGCGGGCGACGTGCAGCGGGTCGTCGACGGCTACAAGAAGCTGCCCAAGGGCACGACCCTGGCGGTGCGCGGCCAGGTCGACAGCATGAACTCGTCGTTCCAGGGTCTCGGCCTCGGGATCGTGTTCGCGATCGGCCTCGTGTACCTCCTGATCGTGGTCAACTTCCAGAACTGGACCGACCCGTTCATCATCGTGTGCGCCCTGCCGGGCGCGATGGCGGGCATCCTCTGGATGCTGTTCATCACCGGCACCCCGTTCAGCGTGCCCGCTCTTATGGGCACGATCATGTGCGTCGGGGTCGCCACCGCGAACTCGATCCTCGTGATCACGTTCGCGAACGAACGCCGGGCGGAGGGCGACGACGCTCTGACCGCCGCCCAGGCGGCGGGCCACACGCGCCTACGCCCGGTTCTGATGACCGCCCTCGCGATGATCATCGGCATGCTGCCGATGGCGCTGGGAATCGGCGAGGGCGGCGAGCAGAACGCGCCTCTGGGCCGCGCCGTCATCGGCGGCCTCCTCGTCGCGACGTTCACCACCCTGTTCTTCGTTCCCACGGTCTACTCGACCCTGCGGCGCAAGCAGCCCGTCGATCAGGCGGAAGGCTTGGAGAACATCGAAGATCCCTTCGAGGACGCGAAGCCCGCGAACGAGCCCCGGCGCCCACGCCTTCCCGACTTCGGCATCCCCGACGAGGCGCCTCCCCTCGCTCCCTGATCGCCTGCGCTCCTAACCTTCTCGTCCCGTGAAACCCTCTTCCCTGCAGTCTTCCCCCTTGAACCGGCACTCGTCGGGCAAGCGCGTCCGTCTTATCGCGATCGTGCTGGTCGTGGTCCTGTTCCTGATCGGCTTCGTGCCGCGGTACCGCCACTCGCACTCCCTCGCGAAGGAGACGCAGGAGCGTGCGTCCGCCCCGCCGCCCGTCGAGGTCGCCCAGCCCAAGATGGCGGCGGCGGACTCGATCCTGCTTCCCGGCACCTTGCAGGCGATCTCCATCGCGGCGGTGCAGGCGAGGGCGACGGGCTACGTGCGGCGGCTGTACGTCGATATCGGGGCGAAAGTGAAGGCGGGGCAGGTGCTGGCGGAGATCGAGTCGCCCGACGCGGAGCAGCAGGTGGTCCAAGCGGGAGCCGACACCGCTCGGAGCCAGGCGACGGTGGGCCAGAGCGTGGCGCAGCTCGCCCGCAACGTCTCGGCGGTCAAGAGCGCGGAGGCCGACTACGCCACCGCCCAGGCCAAGGTCGCCCAGGCGCTCGCCGCGACGACCCAGGCTCAGGCGCGCGCGGCGAGCGCCCGGCGCACGGTCGCCCAGCGGCGCGCCGACCTGACCCAGGCCCGCGCCAACTACCAGCTCGCCTACACGACGGTGAAGCGGTACGAGACGCTTCTTCGCCAAGGCTTCGTCGCCCAGCAGGAGTACGACCAATCCGCCGCCGACTACAAGTCGAGGGCGGCCGCGGTCCTCGCGGCGGAAGCCACCGTGTTCGCCGCGCAAGCCGACGTGAAGGCGGCGGACGAGGAGGTTCTCGCCCAGCGCGCCCTCGTCCGCGCCGCCCGGAGCGACGCCGAGTCGGCCCGTTCCCGCATCGCCGCCGCCGAGGCCGACGTGAGCGCGGGACGCCAGCTCGTGTCCGCGAACCAGGCCGCCGTCGCCTCCAGCCAGGCGAACGAGCGCCGCTACGCTATTCTTCAGTCGTTCACGAAGGTGGTCGCACCCTTCGACGGGGTGGTCACCGCGCGCAACGTCGATCTCGGCGCCCTCGTCACGCCGGGCGCGACGACGAACCTCGCTTCCGGCGGTTCCGCCACGGGAGCCTCGCCCTCCGCCAACGGCGGCGGTTCCGCCGCCGCGACTCCCGGCGCGGCGGTCACCGCCCCCACGGTCGGTCTGTTCGGCATCGCCAAGGTCGACACCCTACGGATGTTCGTGAACGTTCCCCAGACAGAGTTCGGCTCGATCCCCGCCGGTACGGCGGCGTCGGTGACCCTGCGCGAGTATCCCGGCGCGGAGTTCCGCGGCACGGTGCTCCAGCGATCGGGGGCGGTCGACGCGACGAGCCGCACGCTTCTGACGGAGATCCGGCTCGACAACCACGACGGACGGCTGTTGCCGGGCATGTACGCCCAAGCGGCGTTCACGCCCGCCGCCGGACAGCAGGTCTTGCGCCTGCCTGCGAACGTCGTGATGTACGGCACCGAGGGCACTCGGGTCGCCGTGGTCGGTCGCGACGACGTGGTTCGGATGCGTCCGGTTACCCTTGGACGCGACTTCGGCACGGAGATCGAGGTCCTGCAGGGCGTCCAGCCGGGCGAACGTCTGGTGAGTAACCCCACAGACGATCTTCAGGACGGACAGAAGGTTCGGGTCCTCAAGCCTAAGAAGAAGAAAGCCGCGTCGGGCTCGGGCGGGGGCGGCAGCGATACCGGCGGAGCGGACGGCGGCGGTTCGGACCGTGGAGGCTCGGAGGCGAACGCCGGAAGCGGCACGAGCGGAGGCTCGGGCGGCGGCTCTGCGGGAAGTGGTGCGGGAGGCGGTGGCGCGTGATCCCCTTCGCGATGGGCGTCGCCCTCGTGCGCCTCGCGGGCCAGGGCTCTCCGACGCCGCAAGCCAACCCCGGCCAAGCGCCCCCTCCTGAGAAGGCGATCCAGACGCCTATCTCCGGTCCGCAAGCCCCGAAGAACCCGACCGGCGATCTTGGGCCGCGTCCCCTCGCCGCGCCGCCGCGTACGGTCGATCCTCAGGTGCCGCCGCCCGTCGTCTTGCCGGTAGATCCGAACGCCGACGTGCCGCCCGGCCCTTTGACCGCCCAAGAGGCGGGGCGCATCGCGCTCCGTCTCCAGCCCTCCATCCTGAGCGCACGGGGCGCGCTCCAAACCGCACGGGGGACGGCGCAGATCACCGCCTCCGACCTGAACCCGCAGGCGACGGCGGGAGCAGGCTACACGAACCAGGGGATCGCGAGCGGACTCGGGGGCCCTTCGGGCGCGGGCGCCCCCGGAGCCTCCGCCCTGTTTCCGCTTTCGGCAAGTCTCGGGGTCAGCCAGCTCCTTTTCGACTTCAACCAGACCCGTAACCTCGTCCGGCGCGACCGCGCGCTGGCGGACGCCGTCCGCGCCGACCTGGATCTCGCCTCTCTCAACGCCCTTAACGACGTCGAGGGCGCGTTCTACACCCTCGCTAACGACCGTCGTCTCGTCCTCGTCGCAGAGGCCGACGTGGTCAACCGCCAGCGACAGCTTGAGCTCGCCCGGGCCCGTTTGGGAAGCGGGCTCGGACTGCCGATCGATTTAGCGACGGCGGAGTCTTCGAAAGCGGCGGCGATCCAGGCGCTCGTTCAGGCGCGTAACACTGAGAACCAGGATCGCGTGGGCCTTCTCCAACTCATGGGCGTGAACCCCTTCACGCCTCTAGAAGCGTCCCAGCTCGACGAACCTCCGGTGGACGACGCCGATCCCCGCGGCCTCGCGACGACGGGCCTACAGCGGCGCCCAGAGGTGCGCGCCGCCGCGCTCTCGGTCGCGGCGTTCCGATACGGCCTGAGCGCCGCCCGCGCCTCGAACCTTCCGGTGGTCGTCGGCACCTTCGGCGGCGGCCTGGGCGGCACGAGCTTCGCGGGCTCCTACGGCACCTCGATCGCCCTCGGGATCGGCCTCCAGTTCCCGGTGTTCGACGGCGGTCGGCGGCGGGGCGCCATCCGCGCCGCCGAGGGCCGGATCACGGGAGCGGAGGCCGACCTGCGAACGGCCGTGCTCCGCGTCCAGTCCGATGTGGCGAGCGCCGTCTACGGACTGCGGGCGGCGGAGCAACGGGTGGTCACCGCCGAGGCGCAAGCCATCAACTCGGGGGAGGCGGTCCGCATCGCGGAGGGCCGCTACGCGAACGGTCTCGGGCTCTTCCAAGACATTACGACCGCCCAGAGCCAGCTCAACGCCGCCCTTCAGGATCAGTCGACCGCCCGCAGCGCCCTCAACCTCGCCCGCGTCCGCGTCCGATACGCGACCGCCCAGTTGATCCTCGGCTAGATTCGGTTTAGCGCTTCGTTGGGCTCTCGCCCCCTACTCCTACCCAGGGGAGGGTGGAGGCGAGAGCCCAAGCGCCATGCCGTTCTTCCTACTCCCAGATCATGGGCCTCGCCTTTGGGGGAAGGTGGGGTGGAGCGGCTCGTCCATCGGACTAAAGGATCGCTCTACACGAACCTCCGGGCACGAAAAAGCCCCTCACCGACCTGCGGCGGGGGGCTTTTCGATGCGGCGCCCTACGGCGTAGGGGGAGTCGTCTCTTCGACGACCGGCGGTTCGACGGTCTTTGAAGCTTCGACGGGTTGCGGAGCGGCTTCCTTCTGGGCGACCGCGCCTTTTTTCGCGGCGCCCTTCTTCGCGACCCGACGGGCGGTCACGAACCGGTTCGCATAGTAGCCGGTGAGGGCGCTCTCCTGAACGTGGCCTCCTCCAGAGGAGGCGTGGATAAACTTGCCGCCGCCCACATACATGCCCACATGGGTGATGCGGTGGCCGCGACCGGTGTGGAAGAACACCAGGTCGCCCTTGTCGAGATGATAGCGATCGACCTTGTTGCCGATGGTCGCCTGCTGGCGGCTTGTGCGCGGAAGCTTGACGCCCGCGCCTCGGTAAACCTGCATCGTGAACCCGCTACAGTCGGTGCCCGAGCGGCTGGCCGCTCCCCAGGAGTAGCGGACGCCCTTGAAGGTCTCGGCCCGTGCGATAAGGTCGCCCGTGTTCGCCACCGGCGCCACGACGTAGCGTCGTTGCTGACGGCTCCAGCGGCGGACGTACCGCGCCCGGACGTTCTGCATGTGGTTCTGCCAGTGCGCGATGCGCTGAGCCCGCGAAGAGCGGGACCGTACGACCGCGACGTAGGCGGTCGCCTTGCGCTTGGCCGGGGTCTTGTGGGACGCGGCGCGAGACGCCACGGTTACGGGCGCGGCGGCGGCCTTGAGAAGATCGCCTCGAACCCAGCCGGCGGCGCCCATCGGAAAACGCAGTTTGTACCAGCCGCCATCGCGGGCGAGCACGGTGACGCGGGTTCCCGCCGAGACGGTGGCGACGCGGGGAGCGTTGTGGCCTTGGGCCTTGCGCACGGTCGTGCCGTTCTTGGTGACGACGGCGTAGCGGCTCCGCAGGCGCGGGGCGTTCGCGGCGCTCATGCCCGAAGGCAGGTGAAGCTTGATTCCAGGTCGGATCGACTTCCAGGCGACGCCCGGATTCAGCTTGTGAAGCTGCTTGATCTTGAGCCCGGTGTGACTGGCGATGGTCCAGTCGTTGTCGCCCGGACGGACGGTGTAGGTGTCGCCCGAAAAGACGGGCGGGTGGTTTTTGGATTTCTTCGCGTTCTTCGCAACTTTCGATCCGGGGACGTTCAGCTTCATGCCGACCCGGAGCGTGTTCTTCTTGCCCAGCCCGTTCGCGATCCTTAGCGCGGGGCCGCTCACGTGGAGCTTGTGGGCGATTCCGACGAGGGTGTCTCCCTTTCGGACGATGTAATTTGCTGGTGCGAGGGTCGCGCCCGCCATAAGCAGGCCGATCCCCAAGGTTAGCTTCTCTCTCGGCATTTTCCTCCTCGGCGCCGCGGCGCCTCGTAAACCGTTTCCCTCAAAGGGGTCCCTTGGCAACAGGGGTGACTATAACCCTATCTTCGGAGGCAAAGCAACCTTGACAGAGGGTAGGAAAGACGGGTCTAGCTTGGAAGAAGCCTCATAAGGCCCTCTGAGACGCAGATAACCGCAATTTTCAGGAAGGTCGGAACCCCTTCGAAAAGGGTATTTACCCGTTTCTCTTAACCTTTCTTCAAGAGGCGGTCTCCGTTCCATCGCCTTCTCCGGCAAGCCGCCCCGCTTCGAAAGCGACCGTGTCGCCCAGCCTTGTACACTGGTTTCTCCACCGCCCGATGCTGAGCGTCCTGATCGTCAACTGGAATACCCGGGACCTCCTGCGCGCCTGCCTCCGCTCCCTAAGAAACTATCCATCGACGGAACCGATGGAGACGATCGTGGTCGACAACGCTTCCTCGGACGGCTCCGCCGAGATGGTCAGGACCGAGTTTCCCGAAGCGGTCCTCGTCGCCAGCCCGACGAACACGGGCTACGCGAAGGGCAACAACCTCGCCTTTGATCGGGCGAAAGGCGAGCGGCTTCTGGCCCTCAACCCCGACACGGAGGTTCTTCCCGGCACGCTCGACGCCGCCCTCCGCGTTCTCGACGCCCACCCACGGATCGGAACGGTCGCGGTGCGGCTCGTCGGAACGGACGGGCGGACGCAACGTTCCGTGCGCGGCTTCCCTACCGTCCTCAACGTCCTCGGGGATGTGTTGAAGATCGGGGACGCCTATCGTCTCCGGCGATTCGACTACGACGCGGAAGGCCCCGCGTCCCAGCCTATGGGGACCTTCCTGCTGTTCCGGCGCGAGGCCCTGGCGTCGATCGGAGACCCGCGCCGACCGTTCGACGAGACGTTCCCGATCTTCTTCAACGAGGTCGATCTGCTCAAGCGGCTCGCGGACGCGGGCTGGCCCGCGCTCTACACCCCGCAGGCGAGCCTCCTCCACCACGGGGGCGAGAGCACGAAGCAGGTCCGAAAGGCCATGATCTGGGAGTCTCACCGCAGCCTCGTCCGCTATCTTAAGAAGCACCGGGGAACCGGCCTGGGCGCGCTGGCGTTGCCGTTCGTGGCCGCTGCCCTCAACCTTGCGGCTTTCGTCCGCGCCCGTGGAAGGCATGAAGGATTCCGGCCACCTCTCTAACGAACCCGCGCTCAGCGTGACGATCTGTTCCTGGAACACCCAGGACGATCTGCGCGCCTGCCTGCGGAGCTTGGAAGGCACGTCCGCCGAGGTGATCGTCTGCGACAACAACTCCGAGGACGGATCGCCGCAGATGGTGGCGGCGGAGTTCCCTTGGGTGCGGCTTCTCGCGCAGAGCCAGAACCTCGGCTTCACCGGTGGGCAGAACCTGATGATCGAGACGCGGTGCGCGCCGCACGTCCTGCTCCTCAACTCGGACACGGTGGTTCATCCCAAAGCCTTGGAAACCCTGATGGCCTACCTGGAGGCGCATCCCGAGGTGGGGATCCTGGGCCCGAAGCTCCTCAACCCGGACGGTTCGCTCCAACTCTCGTGCCGCCGCTTTCCGAATCCTTTGGCCGCGCTCTTCCGCAACACCCCGCTGGGCAAGCTGTTCCCGAACAACCGTTTCACCCGCGACTATCTGATGCAGGACTTCCAGCACGACCAGCCCCGTGAGGTGGATTGGGTATCGGGAGCGGCCCTGCTCGCGCGGCGGGATTTGGTCGAGAAGATCGGCGGGCTCGACCCGGAGTTCTTTATGTTCTGCGAGGACGTGGACTGGTGCTGGCGCGCGTGGAAAGCCGGGTACAAGGTGGTCTACCTTCCATCGAGCGTTATCACCCACGCGATCGGCCGCTCGACGGACAAGGTGCCGAACCGGATGATCGGCCGTTTCCACCGCTCCATGTGGCGCTTCTACCGTAAGAACATGCTTCCCGAGGTCGCTCTGCCCCTTCGTCCCTTCGCCCTCGCGGCGGCCGGGGCGGCCCTCGGCCTGCGCGCGGGTTTGTTCGTCGCGTCCAACAAGGTCGATCGGCTGAAGGAGCGGCTCCGGCGTTGAAGGCTCCGGCGTTGAACGCCCCTCAGATCCTGCTGATCCTCGCCGCCCTGCTCGCTCCGATCTTCGGCGGCTACGTGCTCAGCGACCAGACCGCCGTCGATCCCGCCAACCTCTTCGGGGGCATGGGCGAGGGGCAGGCGCCGGTTCTCCAGCACGTCCTGCTCGCCCTGCCCGTCTTCGCCGCGATGGTCGTCCTGCTCCTCCGACGGCGCATCCAGCAGATCCCGTATCCGTACGTCGCGGTGTTCCTGATGCTGCTCGTCGGCGGCCTCTCGTTCTCGGTGGCAGTCACCTCCTACCGCGCGCTCTCCCTGAACGTGTGGATCGAGTGGGCGGCGTACGGGGTGGCGTACCTCGCCGCCGTTTCCGGCCTCGGGAGGCGCGTGGGTCCGCTGGCTCTGCTCGGCGCGGTTTTCGTCGGAACGGTCGTGATCGCGCAGATCGGCGTACTCGACTACCTCGGTATGCGGCGCACCGATCCAACTTGGCGCGTTTTTTGCAACTGGAACAATCCTAACGCCGCTGCCGCGATGCTGGTTCTCGGCTTCCTATGCGGTCTGAGTGTGCCGACGGTGCGAGAACGCTCGGTGAATCTGCTTCTGAACGTCATGGTGACGGTCGGTGGCGCGCTCGCGCTGACCGCTCTGCTCCTCACCGGTTCGAAAGGAGGCACTCTCCTCGCGCTTCCGACCGGCCTCGTGATGCTCGGGCTGCTAGGGGGGCGACGACACGCCGCGCTCTACCCCGTCGCGGCTCTGGTCCTCGCGCTGTCGGCGATCGGCTTCCTGAAGTCGCTCCCTTATCTCGGTCCAGGCGCGGCGCTCCTGTTCGCGACCGCGACGCTCTGGCCGGCGCGGGTCACCATCGGGCGCCTCGCTGGGGCGGTCGCGTTTTCCGCTTTCCTTCTGACCTTCTTCAGTTCGACCACCCCGGGTAAGGTCCAAACCACCTCGGCAGGTCGCCTCGCCGCCGCCGCGAGCACACAGGACCAGTCGGCCACTTTTCGTCTCAACCTCTGGAAAAGCGCGGCGAAGCTCGCCGAGGAGAGGCCCGTCACGGGCTGGGGCTTGGGCAGCTACCGCTACGAGTCGGCGCGTCCCGGCCTCGTGACGCTCACAGCCTTCTCCCACAACAGCTACCTTCAACTCGCCGCCGAGGCGGGGTTCGGAGCCCTCATCCTCTTCGTCGGATTCATCGGGGTATGGACCCGGCGGACCTTTCGGGGCTCGTCGCGCCTGCCAGAGGCGCAACGGCTTCCTTTCGCCGCCGCGGTGGGGGGAGTGGCCTCCGTTCTCGCCCATTGCCTAGTGGACAGCGACCTCTCCTACTTCGGGCTCGGGCTGACGTTCTTCCTGGTGATGGGGGCGGCCTCGCTCCTCGCGGCCGATGCGGTCGCACCGGAGTTCGTCCCGCGCAACTCTCGCTATGTCGCGGCGACCGGGATCGCCGCGCTTTGGCTTTTCTTCGCGTATCTCGGCTGGGCCGACCTCGCGAAGTCCGAGGTTCGTTTCGCGCAGAGCCTTCGGCAAAAGGGGGATGTGGCGTCTCTTGAAGGATTGATCGGGTGGGACGGCGACGCCGCCTACCTCTGGGCGGCCGCTCAGCCGCCAGGTTCACAAGAGCCGGCGATGGCGCGGGCCTTCGCGATCCATCCCACGCCGAAGTTCGCACGCCGGCTGGCGCGGATCCGCGTCGAGAACGGAGACCTTACCGGAGCGGCGGAAGTCCTTCATGCGGGGCTCATCCGCGACCAACTGAATCTCGCCGCCCTCTACCAACTGCTGCAGGTCCAACAGGCTCAAGGGCTCGACGACCAGGCTCGCGCGACGGCCCAGCGGATCGTGGACGTCGAGCAGACGCCTTATTACCGTATCCGTTCGCTTGAACAGATCGTACCGACGGAGACCTTCCAGGCTCGCCTCGTCCTCGCCAAGGACGCGAAAGACCCACGAGAGAAGGCGCGACTTTTGGGTGATGCGGTAGACGGTCTGTGCCGGTACGCCCAGATCACGGCGCCGGAAATCATGAGGGCCGCGAAGATCGGCACGACCTTCGCGGGCGAAACCCCGCGGGAGGCGAGGGAGAAGACGACCGTCGGCGCGAACGCCGCGCGCACGGCGGCGTCTCTGTTCCGGCAGTTGGGCGACGCGAAGCGCGCCGCCGAGATGACGAAGGACGCGATCTTCCTCGACAAGGCGATTCCCGCGCCGTAGGTTCCGTCGGGCAAAGATCAAGCCCATCTCTTCCCATGCTGAAGCTGGGCAAGGAGTCTGCCAGAAGGAATCGGGACAGACGTCCTTTGGGACTCCAAAGGAGGCCCGCGAAGCCACTCCAAAGAGGCCGAGGATCTAGATCGCGCCTGCTTCCAAAGGTCGCCGGGCGTAATTCCAAGCGAAGAGCGCGAAGGCTGGAAGCCAGATCAGATCGTTCGTCACGTTGATCCAACCGAACGTCCACGGTAGTTCCCCACGAAAGACGGCGAAGAGGAAGCCGACCGGGCCGAGCAGCTTGCCGATCAGTCCCGTCCACACGAGCCCGCAGTAGCGGATCGGGTCGCGAGACAAAAGCCAATACGCATACGCGTAGACGCCGACGATCATGCCGATAGCCTGGAAGAGCGGTGCGGAACGCGCCTCTAGATTCCCGAGGCGAAGGAAAGCCGTTGGGAAAAGACAGGCCGCCGTCCCCCAAAGGAGGTTGTAGGCGGCGGCGGCAAGAAACCAGCCGCGATAGCTGCGCATCCTGGTTCTACGCGACGCGCCGACGTCGGAGGGAGCTACGACCGATCAAGCCTCTCTTCTCGTCTGTCCCGTCCCAGACAAAGCCCGCACGCTGGTTCGTCGCTTTTCACGCTCTGACGTGCGGGGTATCGTCGTTCGATGCCGGTAACGCCCGCCGCCAAATCGCGGTTGCTCGCCGCCCTGTCCGCCGCGAGGCCGATCACGAGCCGCGCGATGTTCGGCGGGTTGGGGCTCTATCACGACGGCGTGTTTATGGGCGTGATCGACGACGATCGGCTGTTCCTGAAGATCGACGCGCAGACGGAACCCGCATACGTCGAGAGGGGGATGGAAACCTGGAGCGTTACGCCGGGCGCCTACCGCGAGATTCCCGATGACGTGCTGGACGATCCCGAGACGTGCGGCGAGTGGCTCGACGCCTCACGGGACGCGGCGATGCGCCGCAAAGCCAAGAAGCGATAGACGAGCGTCAGGTCTCTCGCACCTTGACAATCCCCCAGTTGACAGCCGATGTGGAGGAAGCGGCAGAGAAGGTCGGCAAAACCCTGAGAGCCCGCTTAGAGCGTGTCGGGCGGGCCTGCCCAGTTGTCGTACCCTTGGCTGGTATCCCGAGTTCAGGAGGAGGCTCGCGCCCGGTTTCGGACTCGGATTCGGTCATACCGTCTTTTCCACTTGGGACAGACCGACGTAAAGGCCCCGCCCCATGAGGCCCTCTTCGTCCCACTCGACCTTGAGCCCGGCCGTCTCGAGAGCGTCGCGATACTCGAAGTCGGCGAACAGCCCCATGCGATGACGGGTCACGAAGGTCTCGACGCCTTCAGGAGTCGCCACCATATGGTGCAGGTCCATGACGGCGACGGGGCCGTCGGTCCGGGAGACGCTCATGCGCGCGATCTTAAGATCCTCGTCGTCCACGAAGTCGGCGCCGACGTGGCCGTCACGCCACTGCTCGGGGCCGAACCACGGCTCGATGAGGAGGATTCCTCTTGGCGCGAGGTGGGCGGCCATCCGGGCGATCGCCCGGGCGAGGCGCTCCGGCGTCTCCATGTATCCGATGGACGAGAAGAGACAGGTGACGACGTCGAAGCGGCGTCCTAGATCGAACGTCTCCATGTCGCCTTCGGCGACCATCAACCCTTTGGCACGGGCGAGGGCAGCCATCTCGGGGTCCTTTTCCAGACCTTCGGCACGGAACGACTCGCGAAGTCGAACGAGATGGTTCCCGGTGCCGCAGGCGACGTCGAGGAGGGTTCCGCCCGCCTTATCCGTCAGGATGTCCCGAAGGCGGGCCGTCTCCACGTCGTAATCTTTCCAACGGTAGACCGCGTCGTAGACCTTCGCTCCGTATCCGCCTTCCATGGTTCGTATTCTGGCCCCCTTCCATGGTTGGTATCCTGACCGTCGTGGCGAAGCGGAAAGTCGGGCGGGATCCCTTCCCGTGGTTGGCGCTTTTGCTGCTAATCGTGACCTTCGGGCTCTTCTGGCTATGGCCGCGCCGAGTCGGAAGCCCGCCCGTACGGGTGGAGTTTACGGAAGCCAAGCCGGCGCACTAAGCGCAAACCGGTTTACGAAGTGGTTAAGGCGGTATGCGGCGGCTTGGCTTTAAGCGCCTTGTCGCGGTACACTAAGGCCTAATGGCGCGACGTAGACCTCCATACAAGCCGCAGACCGACAAAGAGAAGGGCATCGAAATCGAAGGGCTGATCCTCGAGAACCTGCCTAACGCCCGGTTTCGCGTCAAGCTGGAGGAAAGCGAGACGGAGATTCTTGCCCACGTGAGCGGCAAGATGCGGATGAACTACATTCGAATCCTGCCGGGCGACAAAGTCCGAGTCGAGCTTTCCCCTTACGACCTCACGATGGGTCGGATCGTCTATCGCTACCGCTAAGACGCTCCCCCGCCTTTCCTTAAAACGGCGTCCCGGACCGATGGTTTGGGACGCCGTTTTTGCGTTGGCCGAACGCCGCAAGCGAAGACGCGGGCCGAAAGGCGCGCCCTCCATCCTTGGAGGTTGCATGGCGATATCGGAAAGGGGTATAACTTTCCCTTGCGCCGGGAGGTGTTGTCCATCCATGGACGACCGCCGGCAATCCCGCTCCTGAATAAGGACGGGGAAGAAGAGGCGAACGGAGCATGAAAGTCAGGGCCAGTGTGAAAAAGATTTGCGACAAGTGCAAGATCATCAAACGCGACGGAGTCGTGAGGGTGATCTGCGTCGTGCCGAAGCACAAGCAGCGCCAGGGCTGATCGGAGCGAACTAAGAGACTTATGGCGAGAATCGCAGGTATCGACCTTCCGCGGGACAAGGCAGTCACCTACGCCTTGCCCGTCCTGTACGGCATTGGGAAGCACAACGTCCATGAGCTGGTCGAGAAGGCCGGCATCGACCCGCGCAAGAAAGTGCGCGACCTCGACGAGAACGAGATCGCCCGCATCCGCGAGGTGCTTGACAAGGACTTCCAGGTGGAGGGCGACCTGCGCCGTGAGGTCCAAGGCAACATCCGGCGACTGATGGAGATCGGTTGCTACCGGGGCATCCGCCACCGGCGCGGCCTGCCGACGCGCGGCCAGAACACGCGGCACAACGCCCGTACCCGCAAGGGCAAGCCGAAGACCGTCGCCGGCAAGAAGAAGGCGAAGAAGTAGTAAAGACAGGGCGTTGGGCTTTGGGTCGTTGGGACCCCGAGCCCAAAGACCCAATGACCCTCAAACCCAGTATCCATGGCACGAAAGACCGTCAGCAAAGGCAAGCAGAAGGAGCGGAAGAACATTCCGGTGGGCGTCGCGCACATTCGCGCCACGTTCAACAACACTCTCATCACCATCACGGACCCCAACGGCAACACGATCTCGTGGGCCAGCGCGGGCAACGTCAACTTCAAGGGTTCGCGAAAGGGCACCCCGTTCGCCGCGCAGGTCGCCGCCGACAAGGCGAGCCGACTGGCGCAGGAGCACGGCCTCAAGAAGCTCGACGTCATGGTGAAGGGCCCCGGTTCCGGTCGTGAGACGGCGATCCGCGCGCTCTCGGCCTCCGGCCTCGAGGTGTCGAGCATCATCGACGTCACGCCCCTCCCGCACAACGGCTGCCGCCCTCCCAAGCGCCGCCGAGTCTGACGATTGGTGATCTCGGGCTTCCGCTCAGATTGAGCCGGAAGCCCGAAGTCTAAGATCTAACCCCCCTGTCCTAATGCCCCACATCACCACCCTCGACCTTTCGAACGAGTACGGAAAGTTCATTCTGGAGCCGCTCGAGCGCGGCTACGGTCAGACGATCGGTAACGCGCTGCGGCGCGTCCTGCTGTCGTCGATCCAGGGCGCGGCCATCGCCGCCATCCGGATCGACAAGGTGTTCCACGAATTCGCGCCCATCCCTGGCGTGAAGGAGGACACCACCCAACTCCTGCTCAACCTTAAGGACGTCGCGGTCGCGTCGCTCGGTGGTGAGCCGTTCGACGAGGCGACCCTGACCCTCGACGTGAAGGGGCCGGGCCGTGTGACGGGCGCCGACATCGTGTGCCCCGAGGGTTTCGAGATCGTCAACCCTGACGTCTACATCGCGACCATCAGCGATTCCTCGACCCTCGCGATCGAGCTGAAGGTCGGTTGGGGCGCGGGTTACGTGCTTCCGATCGGCCAGGAGCGCTATCGGGGCATCATCGGCCTGATCCCGACCGGTTCGCAGTTCACGCCGGTCAAGAAGGTCAACTACACCGTCGAGCAGACCCGCGTGGGGATGCGAACGGACTACGAGCGGCTCGTGCTGGACATCCACACGAACGGCACGGTCCGCCCCAACGACGCGCTATCCCAGGCGGCGCACGTCCTGGACAAGTTCTTCCGCATGTTCTTCGACCTCGGCGAGGCGGGCTTCGTCTCGGCCGAAGAAGAGGAGGAGGGGAGCGACGAGGAGATGCTGCGCAACGTTCCCGATCTTCGGATCGAGGAACTCGACTTCTCCCAGCGCACCTTCAACTGCCTTCGCCGCGCCGGCATCCTCAATCTCAAGGCGCTCGCCGTGGCGAGCGAGAGCGACCTCACGGCGATCCGTGGCTTCGGCCGCAAGTCGCTGACCGAGGTTCGCGACAAGCTTCAGGAGCATGGCCTCGAACTCAAGCCGCCGAAGGGTGGCTACCGAACCGCTCTCGATTCGCTCGACGACGAGGACGAGTTCGAGGACTGATCCCAAAGAGGATCGAAACGAAGACTGAGAAAGGGTTACGCCCCAACTAGGAAAAAGAGATGACTCACAAGATCGACCATAGAAAGCTGGGGCTTCCCTCCGATCAGCGCAACGCGCTGCTCGTGAACCTCCAGCGCCAGTTCATCCGCCACGGGTACGTTCGCACGACCCTCGGCAAGGCCAAGGAGACGCAGCGGCTCGTCGAGAAGCTGATCACCCTCACCAAGCTCGAGGACGGCCTCGAGGCGCGCCGCCGCGCCCGTAAGATCCTCGTGGGCCACAGCGCCTCGTCCAAGCTGAGCAAGAGCGTCCAGGCGTCGCTCGTGGGCAAGACCCTCGGCGAGAAGACCGAGATCCTCGCGAGCCGCAGCCTCATCAACGGCGAAGACTTGGTCAAGCACCTCTTCGACGTCGTGGGCCCGCGCTACAAGGATCGCAACGGCGGCTATACCCGCCTCACCAAGATCGGACCGCGACGCGGCGACGCGGCGCCCGAGGCCGTTCTCGAACTGGTTTAAAGGAAGTTAGGGATTCAGGAACCTAGGGTCCTGAATCCCTAGACTCTTTATTCCCTAACTCTTTATGCGCATCAAGCTCGTCGTCGCGTACGACGGCACCGACTTTCGCGGCTGGGCCGCACAACCCGGACTAAGAACGGTCCGGGGCACATTGACAGAGGCTGTTCGCATCGTCTCGGGCGAGGAAATCGAGATCTGGGGGGCGAGTCGCACCGACAGCGGCGCTCACGCGCGAGGGCAGGTTTGCCACTTCGATACCGAAGTGGGCATCCCACCCGAGAAGTGGGCCCAAGTGTTGACCCGACGCCTGCCGAACGACCTCGTGGTCGTAGGTAGCGGGGCGGTGGGTAGCGACTTTAGCGCGCGGTTCATGGCGCGGGATCGGTTTTACCGGTACCGCATCGGGACCGGGCCGCGCGACCCGTTCCGCTCGCGGTACGTTCACACGTTCGGTCGCGCGCTGGACGTGAACGCGATGCAGCGCGCCGCGAACCACCTCCTGGGTCGCCACGATTTTCTCGCGTTCACCGAGGAGTTAGAGCCCACCGTGACCAACACGGTGCGGGAACTCTACTCCTTCAAGGTGAGCCAACGCCGCGACGAGGTGTGGGTGGACGTGGTCGGCACCGCCTTCCTTCGCGGCATGATGCGAAGGATGGCGGGGGCGCTCCTTCAAGTGGGGCGCGGAAGCCGACCCGTCGAAGAGGTCAGCAAGCTCCTCACGAAGGAGGGGCAGGAAACCTTGGAGTGGCCGGTGGTGCTCCCCGCAAGAGGCTTGTGCCTCATGCGGGTGCGCTACGGCCGCACCCCCGTGGACAACCGTCTGCGGAACGACTCTGCGTAACTCGACGATCCGGGCAGTGGATCATCAGGCATCGGACCTCGGGTCCGGAGCCCGAAACCTAAGGCCCAACTACCCTAAGACTCTTAACATGAACCGAACAACCTCCTATAAGCCCGGAGACATCGAGCAAAAGTGGTACGTCGTGGATGCCGCCGGCATTCCCGTCGGACGCCTTGCCGCGCAGGTTTCCCAGGTGCTCCGGGGCAAGAACAAGCCCAACTTCGTGTACAACGCCGACTGCGGCGACTACGTGATCATCGTCAACGCCAGCAAGGCCGTCCTCACCGGCGGCAAGGCCGACGAGGTCATCTATTGGCACACCGGCTGGCCTGGTGGACTGAAGAACGTCGCTCGCGGCAAGATGCTCGAGGAGAAGCCCGAGATGCTGATCGAGAAGGCCGTGTGGGGCATGATGCCCAAAACGAGGCTGGGTAAGGCCATGGTCAAGAAGCTCAAGGTTTTCGCCGGCCCCGACCACAACCACGAGGCTCAGATGCCCGAGCCCCTCGACGTTCGGAAGGACAAGAAGTAACGCATGCCCAACACCACTCAGAACTACGGCACCGGCCGGCGCAAGAGCGCCATCGCTCGCGTCTGGCTCACGCCGGGCGAGGGCAACATCACGATCAACGGCAAGGATTTCAAGCAGTACCTCGGCCGTCCGATCCTGGAGATCATCGTTAAGAGCCCGCTCGTCCATCTTGAGATGGACGGCCGCTACGATGTGCGCGCGTTCTGCAAGGGCGGCGGCATCGCCGGTCAGGCGGGAGCGGTCAAGCTCGGCATCGCCCGTGCCCTCTTGACCTTCGACGAGGACCTACGCAAGGACCTGCGCGCGGGTGGATTCCTTACCCGCGACCCGCGCGTGAAGGAAAGCAAGAAGTACGGCCGCAAGAAGGCGCGCCGCGGCTTCCAGTTCGTCAAGCGCTGAAGAGCGTGGCGGGGGCGTCCCCACCCGCGTCTCTTCCAAAGGCCCGCCCCATTCAGGGGCGGGCCTTTTTCGCTTCTGCTATCCTTGCTCGACGCATGGTGGATTCGCCGCGTCCGGTCCCTTCGAGCCGAAGACGGCCTGAGCCGCTCCATCCGCTTACCTCACTCCGCTTCTTGGCGGCGCTCATGGTTCTCTTCGCGCACTTCGTCGCACCGCGACTCGGCAAGGAGGCGGGCGCCTTTCGCGCTTTCGCGCTTCGGGGCGGCGCCGGAGTCGATCTTTTCTTTATCCTCTCCGGCTTTATCCTGATGTACGTGTACGTCGGCGCGTCTGGCGGAGCCACGATCGATCGGCGGGCGTTCTGGACAGCGCGTTTCGCGCGGGTCTATCCCGTGTTCGCGCTCGCTTTAGCCCTCGATCTCGTGCCCTCGATCCTTTACGCGCGGCATATTCACCAGTCGTTCTCGCCGGTCTACCTCGCCGCGTTCGCGGCGACCAAGGTGACGCTTCTCACGTCTTGGTACCCCCCGTTCGTCAAGTCTCCGTCATACGTGAACATGGGATGGACTCTCTCGGTAGAGGCGTTCTTCTACTTGCTGTTCCCTTTCATCGTCCGTCCTTTTCTGCGGCTGAGCCCCCGTGCGCTCCTAGCCTTCGTCCTTCTCTGCGCTCTCGCGTCTTGGGGAGTGCGCAACGGCGTCGTCGCGCTTTGGGAGCGTGCTCCGGCTATGCACGTGGGCGACACGGTCGCGAACGAATGGTTTCTCCATGTGCCGCCCTTTCGTTTTCCAGACTTTCTGATGGGCGTCGCGCTGGGCCGGCTTTTCAGCCTCCGTCGCGCCCAAGATCTTCCACCGGCCGAGCCGATCCTCCTTCCTGCTTCCTTCCTTCTCGCGATCGGCCTTCTGGCCTTCACGCCCCTCTCCCTGGATGCCAACGCGTGGCCTTACATGGTGTTGGACCTAGCGCTGGCAGGCGTCATCTTCGGCCTTGCGGAGGCGACTGGCCTCGTCCGAGACCTGCTTTCGCGTTCGCTTCCAGTCCTACTGGGCGAAGCGAGCTACTCGATGTACCTGCTTCACGGCCTCGTCTTCGTCGTCGTTCGAAAGACGCTCGCGGTCGCGGGGCAGGAGACCTTTCTGGACAAGCCTCTCGCTGCGGCTCTCCTCATTCTAGCGACCATTCTCGTCTCGATCCCGGTCTACCGTTTCGTAGAGGGACCCGCTCGCCAGTGGATCCGGACGGCGTCGATGCGCCACTCTCCCAAGCGGGCCGAGTGAGCGTTCGGCCCTTAGCGGACGTATCTAAAAGGGTGCCCGACGCGCGTTGCGAACTCTGTGAAAGAGACGTTCCTCACACCACCGTCCATCATCTGAAGCCCAAGCAAACCGCCCGCCGGAAGGGTCAGAAGATCGCGAGCTTGCCGACCGCCGAGCTTTGCCAACCCTGCCACAAACAGCTTCACGTCCTCTATCCCAACGGTGAGCTGGCCTCGCGGTTGGACTCGATCCCGGCCCTGCGGGAGGACGAACGGGTGGCTCGCTTTCTGAGCTGGCTTCGGAAGCAGCCGGGCACGAAGGGCGTTCGGGTTAGACGATAGTCCCCGTTCGAGGAACCCAAGCCCCTCGATCCGGGGTCCCTTTCTCCTAGGACCTTCCGACGCGAACGCGCGTAAGCGGATAGAATCCTCTAGCCCCGGCCCAAGTCGGAACCGTGCGTTCCGGTTTACGGGACGCCCCTCAAGCTATGTCCGAAGTCGCTCCCGTCTCGATCCCCGTCTGGAAGCGTCCGGCGGTGTGGCGGCTTTTGCTCGTCGCCCTTTTCGCGGAGATCGGGTACGCGGCGATGAACATCTCCACGATGCCGATCTACCTAGCGGCGGACCCGGTGCCCGCCCGGCGGTTTATCGCGGAAGGCCGAGGCCTCGGCGAGAGCGTGATCGGGTGGATCGTGGTGGCGTTCCTGCTCAGCGAGGCCCTGCTCAAGAGCCCCATGGGAACGCTCGCCGACCGGATCGGACCGCGCAAGCTCATGCTGATCGGGCCGCTGATCACGGTCTGCACCTCGCTCCTGACCCTCGTGATCCCTCTCAATTGGGGTATCTGGGAAGTCCTGTTGCTCGTCGTCCTCCGTCTCGGAGACGGTATCGGGGCGGCGATGCTCTGGCCCGCGCTGTTCTCTCGGATGGGGCACGTCGTGAACGACGAGGATCGGCAAGGCGCGATGAGCCTTCTGAACTCGTGCTACCTCGGCGGCATCGCCTTCGCCCTGCCGATCAGCGGCGCGGTGAACGACCTTTCGGGTCACAAGTACGCCAGCCTGCTCCTCGCGACCGTGCTCTTCGCCGCCGTCTCGATCACGGTCTGGCTGGGCATCCCCAAAGAGGAGCCGCACGGCGATACTTCGCACGTTCCGGAAGCCGGGGTTGGGCCGGGAATCGAGCAGGCGGTCGAGCCGGACACGCACGAGTCGATCGGCTTCGGCGAACTGATGCGATCCGTGCGGGAGATTCCGGCCTACCTGCTTCTGGCGGCGGTCACGTTCATGGGGATCGGCTTCCCGATGGTGGTCGTAAAGCGGTTCGCGCTCCAGGAGTTCGGGCTCAGCGAATCGGCCTTCGGAGGGCTCGTGCTGCCGGGTGCGATCGGGATGGCGGTCTTTTCCGCCCCCCTCACGAAGTACGGCGAGCGGATCGGTCGGTCGAAGGCGGTCCACACCGGCCTGCTCCTGTGCGCGGCGGGTCTGGGTCTGCTCTGTCTCGGAGCGGTGGCTCCGGTTCTCCACTCGCCTTGGGCGCTCGCCTTGGGCGGCATCCCCATCGGCATCGGCTTCCTACTGACGATCCCGGCTTGGACGGCGAGCGTAAGCGATATCGACCCCAAACGGCGCGGAAGCAACGTGGGGGCGGTGATGACGGCACAGGGGCTCGGCGCCATCGTCGGCGCGCCGATCGGGGCTGCGCTCTACGAGAAGCTGAGACCTGTCGCAGGTGACACCATCGCGCATTACAGCCCGTTTTTCGGCTGCTTCGTCTGCGTGGCGGCAGGATGGGCTCTTAGCCTGAAGCTGATGCCGGAAGGCGCCAAGAGCGGGAAGCGCATGGCCCAACGAGACGCGCCCTAAGAGGCTTATCTTCTTTCCCGCTAGGCCGCGTTGAGCGTGGCTCGTTGGGCCTGGCCGGCATACGCCGCGTTCGCGCGGCGACCTTGACCAAGCGCGAGCGTCTCGCGGCGGATCTCCGTAAGGCCATCGCGAAGTCGAGCCAGGATGCGAGCGTCGATGTCGTCCACCTCGCGAGGGACCGCGAGCGGCGGGATAGCAAGGTAGAGCGCCTCGCGGGCGGCGAAGAGGCCGTCCGCCTCTTCCCAAGCTTCGCGCATCAGGGCCTCCTCGAGCGCGAGCGAGACGCCGACAAGCTTTTCATCAAGCGGCAAGGGCGATCTCCCGAGAAACGGCAGGGCGCGTAGGCGCGGAGGCGGCGACCTGGACCCAGGCCTCTCGCAGTTCGCGTAGCGTCTTCGCCGCCGCGTCGAGGGGTGGTTCCGAATCTTCGATGTTGGCCGTCATCAACTGGTTGAGGACGAACTCGTAGAGCCGGGCGAGATTCGCCGCGATCTCGCCACCCGCTTCCATGTCGAGGGTGGAGAGAAGCTCGGTGACGATCCGCTGGGTCTTTACGAGGTAATCGTTCTGACGGTTTAGATCGCGGGCTCGCATGGCGGCCCGTCCGGCTTCGATAAAGCGGAGGGCGCCGTCGTAGAGCATTACGATAAGCTGCGCGGGAGAGGCGCCGAGGACGGCGTTTCTTCGATATTCCTGGGCTTGGTTCCCGTAGGCCATGACTCTAGAGCGGCCGGAGCGCCGCACTTAAGGGTTATCGGCAGACGGTAGGGAAAAGGCGAGAGGAAGGAAACGCCCCGAGGCGATCGCACGAACTTTCAGCTCCCTTCGACCCGACGAACCTTTTGAGACGCCCCGCGCCAAAGCGAAAAGAGGCCACGCGGAAAATCCTTTGGTACAATGGGACGCTAAGGAACCTGCCCTTTCCTGGAGGGCGCTTTTCGCCATGCTCGCCTGCAAACACTGTTCGACCACCAACAGTCTCGACTCGACCTTCTGCAAGAAATGCGGAACCGCGATCCCCGCCGACCAACGGCGTGAGGCCGCGTTGCAGTTGGACAAGCTCGTGGACGAAGGGCTCGCCGCCCTGAACGCCGGGCGCACCGCCGAGGCCCTCGCCATCGCGAGCTCCGCCGTGGCGAGCGACCCGACCCACCTGGGAGCCCTCCAATTGAAGTCGGCGGTCCACGAGCGCCGGGGCGAGATCGCCGACGCGCTCGAGAGCGCGGAGCGGATCGTTGAGTTGAATCCGGATAGCGAGCTGGATCGGATCAAGCGCAACGGGCTTCGGAATTCTCTCCTGAGCGCCTCGACCCCGGTCCAGCCAGATCGTCGGGTCGCCTTCGCGGCGGCGGCGGCGGCGATGATCCTCGTGGCCTGTGGGGGCGTCCTGTGGGGCCGAAGCCGCAACGCCGAAGCTTCCGTGAGTTCCGTCGCGTCGAACGTTCCGACGACGAACGGGATTGGGACGAACGCCGACGCCACGGGTGGAACCATCGTCGACAATCCGGTTGCGGTCACCCAGCGTCCGGCAGTTCAAGCGCCGCTAGCGACGACCCAGACCACGGTCACGACGCCCGAAGGAACGACCGCCACGACGACGATCACGCCCGGCGTGATCCGAAGCGAACCCGTCACCCCGCGCGTTCCAAGCGGCATCCAACCGTTGCCGACGACTTCCGGCGACGATTCGGGCGCGGGCATGTTTCTTAGTCCCGTCAATCCTCCGACCCCGACCCCGACGGTTCCCAAGACCACGCCGACGGTGAAATCGCCGACCAAGCAAACCGGCGACCCCGATCCGGGGACCCTGGCCGCCGAGACCCCGAAGAACGACGGTTCCATCGAGATCGAGGTCAGCCGACGCGGCGCCCGGACGGGTGGTTCGCGGATCATGCCCGAGACCCGGACGAACGGCTCGGCGGCGTACGCCCAAGTCGGTACCGAACGGTTCCAGCTCGGTGACTACGCAGGCGCGGCGGTGAACCTCGAGAAGGCGGTGGCAGGTGGCGGCGATGCGGTCCAGCTCAACCTCCGGCTCGCCCAGGCCTACACCCGACTCGGTCGCAACAGCGAGGCGGCGGCGGCTTACGAGCGCACTCGCTCGGCGGCGGCGTCCGCCCTCGCCAGTGGCAAGGGCGACAAGGACCGCCTCCAGGCGGCGCGCGACACGGCGGACGCCGGACTCAAGACGGTGAAGGGAGGCTAGGTTCCGAGGTGGGGGCTCCGTCCCTCACCTCTGAGCCCTAGCCTTCTCGAACCCAAACCCTCAATGCCCCTCCCCCTCGTTTTTCTACTCGCCTTCCGCCCCGAGACGCCCCGCATCCTTATCGCGCCGCTCGCGCCGCTGAAAAAGGACGGTCCCTTGCCGACGTCGTCCATCGGCGACCAGTTCGCGAACCAGCTCGATGAGGACGGACGGGCCCAGCCGATCGTCTGGGGCCTGACCGACGTGGCGTTCCGCACCTCGGCGCTGGAAGGCAAGCTCGGCGACGTGCCCGTGCTTCCGACCCGCGCCCAGGCCCTCGATGTAGGGAAGAGGCTGGGAACGGCCTATGTGCTGGTCTATCGGTCGGAGCGAAAGGACGGCCGTCTCGACGCGTCGGCTGAACTGCTTCAAGATGGACGCACCGTCTGGAAGGACACCAAGAGCATGAGCGCGGCCCACGGCACGTCGCCCAACGACGACGATACCGCCAGCTCGATCGCCCGGACGTGGCTTCTCCTGATGACCACGGGTCCGCTGAAAGCCCTGCCGCCCAAAAAGACCGCCATCACGCCCCCGCCGACCACCGGCCAGAACCCGGTCGTGGTCGTCGAGCCTCCTCCCCTTCCGCCTCCCACCACCGATCTCCAAGCTTTGGAGACGCGGCTGGGCGCGCTCACGAAGACGGGCAAGCTGGGCGAAGCCCGTGCGATCGCCCGCGACGCGGTCGACGCGAACCCTCTTTCTCCCGGCCCTCGAAGCCTCCTCGTGCGGCTTCTCGCCGCGCAGGGCGATGCCGCCGGAGCGGCCGAAGAGGCTCGACGAGCCGCCGAACTGATGCCCGATCAGCCGGTTCTGCGCGCGGACGCGGTGCGACGTCTGTTAGGGATCGGGAAGGTCCGGGAAGCGAAGGCGGCGCTCGGGGGCCTGTCCGACGATCCCGCGACCCGACGGCTCTCCGCCGAGGTCGCCCTTTCCGAGGGGGACGCGGAGACGGCGATCCGCGACGTCGAGCCGCTTTTGAAGACGGGCGACGATCCGCAGGCCCATCTGTTGCGTGGCCTTGCCCGTGCTCGCCTGGGCGGCGCCGAAGGAGCGGCGGCGGACATGAAGGCGTGGGCGGAGGGCACTCCCGATCCCCTCGCCCGGGGCGAAGGCTACACGTTCGCCCGTCGGACGCTCGGCGCGATGGCCGAGCGCGCCGCCGAGTCGATCATGCCTCTCCTGAGCCGTGCGGGCTCTCAGCCCAAGTCGGGCGCGGTGCGCGACGAGCTGGACGAGGCGCAGCGCCAAGCCCAGGCTCGCGCCGCCTGCTGGGCCGCCTTGCCGCCGCCCGAAGGTCCGCAGGGCGCGCACGACGCCTGGTCCCTCGCCCACCGCCTTATGGCCCTCGTGGCCGCCGACGTCCGCTCTTTTCTCTCCGGAAGCGGGGACGCCCTCACCTCCGCCCGGATCGACCTCGGTGAGGCGAAGCGCGCGATGAAGGAAGCCCACGAGAAAGGCGGCTAGGGGAGAACCCTAACCGCCGACGCTGAAGACCATGCCCGACCGGAAAGGCTTGTCAAGGCGCAACTTCCCGGAGGCGATGGCCTCCGCGAGAAGGACCTTGACCGCGCTCCGCTCGTCAACCATCCGCGCGGCGCGGTCCGCGTAGGGTACCGGCGCGCTTTCGACGAGACCGGCAGCAGCGAGCCACTTGTCCCTCTCCTCCCGGTTGCCGCCGAAAGCGATCCCCAGGTTGAGCGATACGTAAACGTGGGTGATGCCCTGCCTTTCAAGCGACGCGACCAGTTCGCCGCTCGTCTCCATTCCGGCGTATCCGAGCTGGGTCGTGTGGCCGGGGCTCGCCCAGAAGTAGGGAACGTCGAGCAGATAACCGAACAGCTCGTCGTAAAGGGCGACCCGGCCCGCCTTGATCTCGTTCAGGTACTTCGCGGGCTCGTAGAAGCCGAGGTTCCTCGCCTGGTACTCCTCCGACGACTCCTGACCGAGAACGACGCGGAGCTTCGCGGCGAACAGGTCACCGTACCGGGTGGCGACGACGAGCGTCAGCAGGGCCTGGAGAGCGACCGCCCCCGCCATAGCCCGCCCCGCCCCGAGCCGGACGATCGCGCCGCCCGCCAGGATCGTCAGAGGAACGCACCAGACGAACGCGTAGCGGGCCTGCTGGCTTAGCACGAACCACGCCGCGAAGCTGAGGAGGGCGACCGCGAGGCAGACCCCTTCCGTTCTTCTCGCCCGCCCCGAAAGAAGCCAGGCGAGGAGAGCGGCGGCGGGAATCGCGCCGAGGCTGACGAAGGGAAAGCCGCCGCCTTGAGTCGGGGCGGGGTTCGAGAAGCGGCCCGGCTCGTAGGCCGTGCCGAGGACGCTCCCCCCGATCCGGGCGGGCTCCAGATGGCCGGCGGTGTAATCGTCCGCCATCGGGCGCCCGACGCCGAACGTCTGCTGCTCGTTCGAGTAGATCCGCTCTTGGAACGCGTCCCAGTTCACGCCGCCGAGCTTCGAGTAGAAGAACGGATAGACCGGGTTGTGGGTCCACACCACGTTCTTCACGTACCAGGGCGATCCGATGGCGAGGGCGGCGAGGCCCATCTTCACCACATCGACAGGCTTGACCGCCTTCTTTACGAAGGCGTAGGCGAGGAGAACGGCGCCAAGGATCGCGACCGTCTGGAGGGCGGTGTACTTGCTGCCGATCGCGCCGCCCAGGAGCAGGGCGGGCAGGACCCACCGCGACGCGGGGCGGGGGCTTTCCGCCGCTTCCAGGTCGCTTTCGACCAGTCGCGCGGCCAGCCAGATGCCGAGGCCGCCGAACAGGGCGTGGGCCACGTCGACGTAGGCGGTTCCCGACTCCCACACGACCTCCGGGACGGTCGCGAACGCCAGGGCCGACCACCAGCCTGCCGCCGCGCCGTAGCGGGCGCGGGCGAGGCCGAAGACGGCGAACACGCCGTAGGCCGAGTAGGCGAGCATGAACGCCTTCGCCCCAGCCTGCCCGCCCCAAAGCTGTCCCCACACGAAGAGCCCATCGACGACGTACGGGAAGTTCGAATGATGGTCGTAGCTGATGAAGCCTAGTTGGCCCTGCGCGAGCCAGACCTTCGGGAGCGCAAGATGGTAGGCGAGGGAATCCCAGTCGAAGCTGTCGCTGGGGGCGAGGACGCCCACCAGCGCGACGAGACCCGCCACCGCAAAGACCAGCAGGGCCAGGGCGGCGGGGCCTTTCGGGAGTGCGCCTCGTGGCCGCTCCTTGGCGAACAGGAAGAGGCCGCCGAGCGCGAGAAGACCGATGACGCCCACGCCCCAGCGGAAGCCGCCCGGAAGCAGCCCGAGCGGAAGGGTGATCCAGCCAAGGAAGCCCAGGCCCAACACGCCGTGCAGTCCCAGTCGCGCCGCCGGGTCGAGGCCCGGGGTCCAGCGCCCGAAAAGGCCGCGTCCCAGGCCGTTGGCGCCCAACGCGACGAGAAGGGTGATGATCACGCCCACCGCCTATTGTAGCGGCGGGAGCGCCGTCGCGAGGCGTTTAACCAGTCGAGAGGTCAGGTCTCTGGTTCTGGTTAGGCTCAGGCCACCACTTACCCCGCTTTGCTTCCCCTGCGGTTGACGGGTGCATCGCCTTTACCGAGCCGGCTTCTCCCTTGAAGAAGTAGGCCTCCCCACTGGCTCCGCTGGGAGCGGTGACGAGCCGATCGAAACCTACCTTCTCGACCGTCCCGTCGCTCCAAAGAACGACGTACCGGCCCTTTGGATGGGTGACCGAGGATCCGTCCCGGAAGACCCGCTTGCGTTCACGAACGTAGGTCTCGGTGTAGAGCCAGACGTCCCGCTCTCCCGAGGGTGGACGCGGAGGCTTCGCCGTGCCGTCGGCCCGGGGCGATCGATACGCCCATAGGTAGTTGAACTTCTCGTCCTTCGGCGAGTACACGTCCGACTTGCGATAGTCGGGCGTGTAGAGTGCCTCCTCGGTGATCCGGCGACCGACGGGCCAGTCTTGAGTGAAGGGGATGAGGCTTCGAGGATCGTCCGGCAACGTCCCCTTCGCCGTCACGTAGGCGTCGATCGCCCGGTAAAGCTTTCGGAAGTCGCCCTCCGTGTCGTTCGAGAGTCCGGACAGCCCGTTCGGGTTGACGAGAAGCCCACCGGCCGGGATCACGCGCCCATCGGTGTAGCGTTCGACATAGGCTTCCCGATTGAATAGGGTTTGCTTTGCGGCCAGCCCTCCGAAGATGACGAATCCGACAAATGCTATTGCCAGAGTGATCTTTCGTCGGTGCATCTCGGTCCTTGGTCGCCTCTCGCCTTCACGATCCTGGTCCGTCGGTCGCGGCATCGCTTGCTCTCACGCCAGGAATGGGATTATAAACGCGAACCAGGGAATCCTGTCGAACGTTCAGATCCTCTCTCCAGCAAAGGAGGCTGAGGTTTTCCTTCCATTCACGCGGCCTAAAGACTCTCGAAGCGACCGTCCACGACACAATAGCCTGTGCGTCGCTACCTGCGCGTCTACCGGAGCTTCGCCGCGTCGTCCTTCCAGCGCGAGCTTGAGTTCAAAGCGAACTTCTTCGCGAAGATCGGCCAGAACGTTCTCTGGCTAGGCTTCTTCGCGCTGACCCTGCTCATCGTGTTCAGCCGGACCACGAGCGTCGCGGGCTGGACGAAAGGCGAGTCGCTCGTACTGGCGGCGACGGTGTTCCTCATGGGCGCGATCTCGACCGGCTTTTTCTTCTCGCTGACGGAGATTCCCCAGCAGGTCCGGATGGGCACCCTCGACTTCGTGCTGGTCCGGCCGGTCGATCCGCAGTTCTGGGTGTCGCTCCGACGGCTCGCGCCGGAGCAGGTCGGGGTCGCGCTCGTCGGTTTCGGGATGGTCGTGCTGGGCTTGCGGATCGAGGGGCTTTCCCCCTCGCTTGGGCAGTGGGCGGGCTGGAGCCTGCTCGTGGTCTGCGCGGTGGCGATCTTCTACAGCCTGAACCTCGCCTTGATGACGACCGCCGTGTGGTTCGTTCGGGTCGACAACCTTTTCGTGCTGACGGAGACGGTCCAGCAGGTGGCTCGCTTTCCCACCGACATCTACGGCGCGGTGATGGCCCGCTTCCTGACCTTCGCCGTTCCCCTAGGCATCCTGGGCACCCTGCCCGCCCGTGCCCTCGTGCGTGGGTTGCCCGCATGGGCGCTTCTCGCGGGCGTCGCGTGGGCCGCCGCCGCGCTCGTGCTTTCGCGCCTATTCTGGTTCCGGGCTCTGAGGAGCTACGGGAGCGCGAGCGGATAGGGGCTTTCCTCTTCCCTAGTCCTCCTTCACCGTCCCCGCCTTCCTAGTATCCTCTTCCCCATGCGCATCCAAGCCCCTCGGGGAACCGAGGACGTCACCCCCGACCTTAGCCCCCGCTGGCGGCATGTTGAGGAGACGTTCCGCACGCTGGCCGCGCGCTACGGCTACGGCGAGATCCGAACCCCCACCTTCGAGGAGAAGGCTCTCTTCGTGCGGGGCGTGGGCGACACGACGGATATCGTCACCAAGGAGCTTTACGACTTCCGGGACAAGGGCGACCGCGAGATCGCTCTCAAGCCGGAAGGGACGGCGGGAGCCGTCCGCGCCGTGCTGGAGCACTCCCTCTGCCCGCCCGGCACGGTCCTGCGCCTGGGCTACGTCACTCCGATCTTCCGCTACGAGCGGCCCCAGAAGGGTCGCCTTCGCGAGGCGCACCAGTGCGGCCTGGAAGTCCTGGGTTCCTCCAGCCCCGTCGCCGACGCCGAGGTGATCGAGGTCACCTCCCGCGTCTACGCCGCCCTCGGCCTCACGGAGACGGTGGTCGTCCTGAACTCGCTCGGGCGGGACGCCTGCCGCGCCGCCTTTCGCGCGAAGGTGCTCGACCACATGGCGGCGTACCTCGCGGATCAGACGGAGGAGATACGGGCCAAGGCGGGGCGCAATCCCCTGCGTCTGCTCGACAGCAAGGACCCCGTGGCGAAGGAGGCGATCCAGGGTCTTCCTCCGATCACGGACTTCCTAGAGGACGAGGAGCGGGCTCACTTCGAGCGGGTTCAGGCTCTTCTGACCGACGCCGGGATCGCCTACCGCCTCGACCCCGGCGTGGTGCGCGGGCTGGACTACTACACCGGAACGGTGTTCGAGGTCCACTCGACCGCCCTGGGCGCGAAGTCCGAGCTGTGCGGCGGCGGGCGCTACGACAATCTGGTGCGGGAGCTCGGCGGGGCGGACACGCCCGCGGTCGGGGTCGGCATGGGCATCGAGCGCGCCCTGATCGTTCTGGAGGCGGCGGGGCTGCTGCCGCCGAGTCCCCGGCCCGACGCGTTCGTGATCCCCGCCGGTCCCGAGGCGGCCGACGAGGCCCTGCGGCTCGCCCGCGAGCTTCGCGCGGCGGGGCTGAGCGTCCTGACCGACCCCAACGCCCGCTCGCTCAAGTCGCAGCTGGGGCAGGCCGACAAGACGAAGGCGCGCCTCGCGCTCCTGCTCGGTCCCGAGGAGATGGAGCGCGGCGTCGTGCAGATTCGGGCGCTCGACGCCTCGGAAAGGAGCGACGTTCCGAGGGCGGAGATCGTCGCGCGGGTTCGGGAGCTTCTGTGAAGGGCGGAGGGCGGAGGGTTCCGCTCGCTTGGCTCCCCCTCGTCCTCCTTCCCTTTTCCGCGCGCGCCCAGGCCCCCGACATCCGTCCGCGCCTCGATCTGGCGGTGTCGCTCGACTACCGACAGTCGGACCGCTCCAACACGGCGCGTCTCTATTCGCCCCTGGGACGGCCCAGCACGGTCGGGCTGACCTTGATTCTGGAGACGGGCTACAACGTCGTCGTCTCGGAGCGGCTCCAGCGGCTTCCGAGGGACGGCAACGCGGACATCTTCGACGAGGCGTACATCGAGGATCCCGGTATCTTTCGGGTGGGCAAGCAGTATCTGCCGTTCGGAACGGGGCGGCTCCTCCACGAGAGCGTGACCGCCGCCCGCATCGACTCGAATCTTATCGCCGAGAACCTTCCGGTGACGCTCGCCTTCTGCAGCGGCGGCCAGGAGCGCCAGCAGGGAGGCCTGCTCCGCGTCGGTCGCTCGATCGGGGCGAGCCTCTTCGTCGGCGAGCACTTTGGGATCGCGGGCACGTCGCTCGGCGTCGTCCGTTCGCCCGAGGACGCGTCGGGCCGGGGCGGCGGCTGGGGGCAGGCGTACGGGCTCGACGCCTCCCGCCGCTTGGGCAAGCTGGCCCTTTCCGCCGACTTCGTCGCCCTGAACGGCGGCCCGGAGAGGGCGCTTTCCGTGCTCGACCTCGAAGCGACCTACTTTTCCGACGCGTACCGGACGATCGGCTTCGGCCTGACGAGTTCCAGCGGCGACGATCCTTTCCTCATACGCCTTTTCGGTCGAATCCACGCGTCCCGCAACGTCGACCTCGAGCCCCTCGTCCGTCTACGGAAGCGAGGCCTCTACGACGCGGCGATCACGTTGCGGCTCCGGGTGTGAGGGGACTACCGGGCTTCGAGCCTCCGGAGAATCTCCTGAAGCGCCTCGTCCTGGTGGGCGAGGTGCTCCATGATGACGCGGATCTCCTCCTCGGCCTTGAGATTGCACTGGTAGTCGTCGCGCGCCTCCAGGCGGTCTTTGGCCGACTGCCGGTTCTGGCTCATCATCACGATCGGCCCGGTGTAGGCGGCCTGGAAGGAGAGCATCAGGTTCAGAAGGATGAAGGGGTACGGGTCCCAGGGCTTGAGCGGGTTGTGGGTCGCCAACAGCCAGACGTTGACGGCGACCCACAGGATGAGGACCGCCGTCTGGACCATGATAAAGGGCCAGGAGCCGACCAGCGAAGCGAGGCGGTCGGCAACGCGGTCTCCCACGCTCATCTTCGACTCGAAATCGGCGGTGGCGTCGCGGATCGGGATGTGTTCGTGCTTGAAGAGGGCGGCAGGACCGAGTCGCATGGGGACAGCATACAGGGGGAAGGCGGAGGGCTCTCTCTCGATGCCGCCCTCCTTTACCGTCCCCTTAGAAGCTCGTGCCCGAGCCGCCGTAGCCAACGCCCTGGCCGCGGTTGCCGACGCCGAACGGCAGGTCGAACGGAAGGGCCTTGATGCGCAGGAGGAAATAGATCTGGCGACCGGGCCGGAAGCCCGTCGTGCTCTCCTGGATCGCGAGGACCGCCTCGGCGCAGTGAAGGTCGTAGGTGAACGCGTACTGGCGCGTCTCGAACTGCTTCGTGTAGCCGTTGTAGGCGAACAGGGCGGAGATCTTCGTGCGACCGACCTGAAGCCCGTCCACCACGCCGTTAAACGAGCTCCAGGTGTGACGGATGCCGTCGTACTGGGCGTTGAGATTCAGACGGGCCTGCCGCCCATACGAGGAGAAGTCGAAGCGCAGGGTGCTGAACGCCTGCTGATAGGTGTCGTAGGTGTAGAGCCCGCGGAAGAGGATGCCCGCGCGAGGGGTCCATTCAGAGCGAAGGCCGACCTGCTGCCAGGCGATCTCGCCCTCCTTCTCGCGGAGGAGGTCGTAGCCGGTCTGAAGGCCGAGGAGGAGAGGGCGGATCGGGCGCGCGTTCGCGTCGAGGCTCACCGTGTTGGACTGGCCGGACGAGTCGATCGAAAGGGGCGTGTAGCCGTAGGGGCGCAGGTAGTTGTAGCGCAGGTTGAGCCCCGTATCCGGGCCGAGCCGGTAGCGCAGGTTCTCGTTGAGGCCGAGGATGTACTGGGCGGTGCCGTCGCTGTAGAGGCCCTGACGGAAGTTGCCCGCCGTGTCGGAGGTGAAGCGCTCGGTACCCGGGGTGCTCTTGTTGAACGAGAGGGCGAGCGCGGTTCGCTCGGTGTTCGTCGCCAGTCGCGAGTCGGCGTACTGGCCCCAGGAGACCTCGCCCCGGAAAGCGGGAAAGTCGCGGGCCCGGTCGGCGCCGAGCAGATGGCGCGAGTCGGTCTGGAGGCTGAGGACGGGGGTCAGGTCGGAGCTTCCGACGAAATTCGTGGTCTCGCCGATCGGAATGGCGCGTTGGTACTGAATCGAGGCGGCTCCGAGGCCGAGTTCCTGGGAACCGAGGAACCGGATCTGAGCCCGCTCGGTCTCCGTGGCCGTGCCGCCCTGGTAGGCGCTCTGCGTACTGAGGTAGCTGGTCTGAAAATCGCTCCGGAAGGTTCCGATCGTGCGCTGGTCGGTGAAGCCGACGGTCTGGCTCGTGCTGGAGTAGGTCTGAGCGTCGTTCTGGTTGCGGGTGAAGCTGAGCTTGCTGACCGCGCGCCCCCCGCCCAAGCCGTTGTAGGTCACGTCGCCGCGCGAGTTGAGGATCGTCTGGTTAGGCGCGACGAGATAGTTGTTCCGCTCGTAGTCGTTGTCCAGCGAGACGGAGCCCCAGCGGAACACCTGGCGGTGGCTGTTGGCGAGGGTGAGGGTGTCGTCGCTCCCAAGGATCTTGTAGAACCGTGCGAGGCCCGCAACGGTCGGGAGTTGGTAGACGTAGTCGGCCCCAAGGCCGACACCCTTCTTCGTCATCACGTCCTCGTGGGTCAGGACGTAGCCGTACTTGGCGGGCACCGTGAAGACGTTCTTGACGAAGTAGCCCTCGTCCTCGGTGTAGCCGAAGTACGGGAGGTTCCGCACGGTGCGGTCCTCCAAAGGGATCACGAGGTAGGGGACCTGGACGATCGTCTTGCCCAGGATGCGCAGACGGGCGTCGCGCAGGATGGCCCGCTTGCCCGTGCGGACCTCGACGTCGCGCGCTTCCAAGCCGTAGTGGGGCCGTTCCAGGTCGCAGGTGGTGATGAAGCCGTCCTGCGTGTGGGTGAGAAGACGGGTGCCCGCCGAGAGCCGGCCCGAGACGTAGACCTTGTCCGTAACCTGGTTCTGGAGAAAGCTCGGATCGACCTGGGTTTCGGCGCGCTCGGCGAGATAGCTGTCGTTGACGGTGTCGATGACGACGCGCTCGCCGTAGACGACCGTCTCGCCGCCTGTGATCAGGACGTGGCCTTCGACGGTGTAGACGCCGATGCGCAGGTTGCCGGACGCCTTGTCGCACCGGACATGATAGCCCCGCGCGGTGAACTCGACGTTGCCTACGAGCTCGAGGGTGTCGCCCTTCTTCCCGTAGGTGTCGGCGTTGATCAGCTGGAAACCCGGGCCGCCCTCGACGTTCTCTTCGGGCACCTTCTCCGGCAGATGTGGGAAACCGATGGGTTGGAGCGGGCTGACCGGCGCGCCCTGGAGCGTTCCGCTCTGCTTCAGCGCGTCGACGCCGGAGAGCAGCGAGGGGTCGAACTGCGCCTGGGCGCACGCCGCGAGCCCGAGGGCCAGGACGACCGTTCTGGGTCTGAGGCTTTTGGCTTGAGGCCGACGCGCCCCCCCGATCTTCATTCGATCTTCCTCAGGCCCGCGAGGCCCAGCAGGGTGAACACGATGTTCGGAAGCCACGCGGCGACCCAGGTGGGGATGTTCTCCTGGCGCCCCAGCACGTCCAGGCAGACGACGTAGACGTTGTAGTACGCCATCACCACCATGAAGGACACGAGGAGCCCCGCGAAGCCGCCGGAGCGGGAGAAGACCACCGAGAACACCGCCGAGCAGAAGGCGAAGATGGCGCAGGCCACGAGGGCGGCGTAGCGCGAGGCCAGCTCGACCTCGAACTTGCGGGGATTGGACTTCTGAAGTTTCGCCGTGTCGATCGCCACCCGCAGGGCGTCGGTGGGCATCTCCTCGTAGTTCTCCTCGATCCCTAGGGAGCCCGCGGCGAAGAAGGCGTTGAGGTCCTGCTTCTGGTTCAAGGAGATCTCCTTGGTTTCCGTAGTGAGCAGTTCGCCCCCCTGAACGGCGTAGACCACCGCGTTGTGAAAGCTCCACACGCCCCCGTCGTACTCGCCCGTCGGGGCGGCGATGATCGACTTTACGCCCGACTCGGCCCGCTCGATGAGCAGGATGTCGCCGATCATGAGCGTCTCTCTGGGAGTGCGGGTGGTCGTACCGAGGGAGACGGCGTAGCGGTCGATCTGGATGAAGGCGTTCGCCTTGAAGGTCTTGTCCGTCTTGCTCAGCCCCAGGATCATGTTCTTCTGGGCGAGCTCGCGCGCCTTGCGCCCGCTCTCGGGGATGAGGCGGTCGACGGTGACGTAGTTCAGGATGCCCGCGATCAGGCCGAAGAAGATGACCGGCACCATCAGCCGCTTCACGGAGACGCCCGCCGCGCGCAGGGCGGTGATCTCGCTCTCCCGACCCATACGACCGACGCTGAGGGAGGCGGCGAGGGCCATACCGGTCGGAAGCGTCAGCTTGAGCTGGCTCGGCAGGGTGTAGACGAGCCACTGGATCCGCGCCAGGATCGGGATGTTCTCGAGGTTGTAGCTCTTCGCGAGAAAGATGTAGGAGTTCGCCTGGAAGAGCAGGGCGACGATGAGCGTGCCCGCGAGAAACGGGACGAACATCTCTTTGAAGACGTAGCGGTCAAGACGCCTCACACGGTCCGTCCTTGGGGCCGAAAGGCAAGGAACACCACGAGGAAGGCGGCGCCGAGGATGGCGACGATCGCTCCGAGGGCGGCGGAAGGCGGCAGGGTCGAGGCCCAGGAAACGCCTGCGATGGCCCCGGCTCCGGCGGCCCAGGCGGCGACGAACTTGCGTAGGGTTCCGCCCCGGAACGCCTTCCCTTGAACGCGTTCGAGCAGGAAGGGCGCGCCGCAGGTGGGGCAATGCGTCTTGCCGGGCGGGCATGGATTGCCGCAGTCCAGGCAAGGGTAATCGACGAACATCTCGGCGGGAGGTTGCTCGCGGTGCCAGCGACGGACGATCATGTGTTCCTCGCTGAAGACCTTGGGGTCCATGCTCGGAAGGCAGTCTTCCGCGATGCGGATCGCGTGGCCCGTCATTCCCAGGTTCCAGGCGGCCATGGCAAGTCGGAACCGGAGGAAGGTCTCCCGGGGACGCTGCCCCAGCGCCTCGTAGGCCCGCTCGAGGGCGTGGACGTCGACGCTCCGCAGCTCGCGCCGATTGAGACCCATCCGTACGACGGGAAACAAGGCGAGGGTGATCCAAACGGAGACGTAGGCGAGCGGCGCGAGAGCCGGGACAGGCGGGTGGAGCGAGACGAAACCCAGCACGATCCCGACGAAGATGCCCAGAATGCCGCTTGGAACCTCGATCTCGCCGCCGATCATCCAGTGGACGAGCGCGGAGATCCACAGGAGAAGCGGAATCCAGACGGTGCAGCCTAGAAGGACCGGGATGGGATCGACGGAGCGCACGGGCGGCTCTAGGTTAGCGCATGCGATAGCGTAGACGACAGGGGTTGCGAGGCGACAATCGAGGAATGAGCAATTTGAGGCGGGCGTTCTCTCCCGAATCCTAGCCCGCACCCCGGTTCTCTCGCCTCCGGTATCCTCTTCCCAAATGCCTTACGTCGCCGACATCACCGCCCGAGAGATCCTGGACAGCCGCGGAAACCCGACCCTCGAGGTCGACGTGATGCTCGAGAGCGGCGCGGTAGGCCGGGCCGCCGTGCCGAGCGGCGCCAGCACGGGCGCCTTCGAGGCCGTCGAATTGCGGGACGGCGACAAGAAGCGCTACCTCGGTAAGGGCGTCAAGAAGGCGGTCGACAACGTCAACGAGATCGTCGCTCCGGCCCTACTCGATGCGGACGCCACGGACCAGATCGCCATCGACGCCCAGCTCCTCGAGCTCGACGGCACGGACAACAAGGGCAAGCTTGGGGCGAACGCGATCCTCGGCGTGTCGCTCGCCGTCGCCAAGGCCGCCGCCGGTCACGCGAAGCTTCCGCTCTATCGCTACGTCGGCGGCGTCACCGCGAACATCCTGCCGGTGCCGATGATGAACATCCTCAACGGCGGCGCGCACGCGGACTCCAACGTCGACTTCCAGGAGTTCATGATCCTGCCCGTCGGCGCCCCTACCTTCGCCGAGGCCCTGCGCTGGGGCGCGGAGGTGTTCCACACCCTCAAGTCGGTCCTCAAGCAGAAGGGCCTGAACACGGGCGTCGGCGACGAGGGCGGCTTCGCCCCGAACCTGGAGAACCAGGATCTCGCTTTCGACTACATTCTCGATGCGGTCAAGCAGGCCGGCTTCGCGCCGGGCAAGGACATCTACCTCGGCATCGACGCCGCGGCGACCGAGTTCTACAAGGGTGGCAAGTACGTCTACAAGGACGGTCGCAACCTCTCTGGGGACGAGCAGGTCGCCTACCTGAAGAGCCTCACCGAGAAGTACCCGCTCATCACCGTCGAGGACGGCTGCGACGAGGAGGACTGGGACACTTGGCACAAGCTGACCGTCGCCGTGGGCGATCGGGTCCAGCTCGTCGGCGACGACCTGTTCGTCACCAACGTCCAGCGTCTCAAGCGCGGCATCGACGCGGGCACCGCGAACTCGATCCTCGTCAAGGTGAACCAGATCGGCTCCCTCTCCGAGACCCTCGCCGCAGTCGACATGGCCAAGCGCGCGGGCTACACCGCCGTCATGAGCCACCGCTCGGGCGAGACGGAAGACGTGACCATCGCCGACCTCGCCGTCGCAACGAACTGCGGCCAGATCAAGACCGGCGCCCCGAACCGCACCGACCGCGTCGCCAAGTACAACCAGCTCCTCCGCATCGAGGAATCGCTCGGCTCGACCGCGATGTACGCGGGCAAGGACGGCTTCGGCCGCCTCGCTTCGAAGCTGTAAGCGTCCTCGATCCAGCCAAAGGGAGCGCGTTCACGGTCCTTGGACCGTGAACGCGCTCCCTTTTTAGGACCTTGGAAAGACCATGCCCCGCCTCTTCTCGTAGAACGCAGGCGTGATCCAAGCGGACTACCTTCTTATCGGCGGTGGCGTGGCGAACGCGCAGGCGGCCACGGCTATCCGGGCGACCGATCCCGAGGGACGCATCGTCCTCGTCGCGGGCGAGGCCCACAAGCCCTACGACCGGCCTCCCCTGAGCAAGGGCGTGCTCAAAGGCACGATGACGCCCTACGACGCCGAGAGCAAGGCGGACGACTTCTACGAGAAGGCCAAGGTCGACCTCATGACGGGCGTGACCGCCACCGCGATCGACCGCGAGCAACGGACGGTCACCCTGAGCGACGGGCAGACGATCGGCTACGGACGGCTCCTCCTCGCCCTCGGCGCCGAGGCGAAGAAACTCGCGTTTCCTGGCGGCGATCTGCCGGGCGTGTGGACCCTGCGCAAGGTGGACGACTCCGTCGGCCTGCGTAGCGAGTTCGAGAAGAAGATCCGGGTCGTGATCGTCGGCGCGGGCTACATCGGCGTCGAGGCCGCGGCGGCGGCCCTGCTTCACGGCTCCTCGGTGACGATCATCGATCCCAGCGGCCAAGTGTGGAGCAAGTTCGCCTCGAAGGAGACCGGAGGTCACGTTCAGCGCTTCCTGGAAAGCAAGGGCGCGAAGTTCGCGTTCGAGGAGGTGCTTTCCACCGAATCGGGTCATGGGGAGCTGATCGTCAAGACGAAAGACGGCGAGTACCCCGCCGACCTCGTCCTCGCGGGCGTCGGCGCGAACCTCAACGTCGAGCTGCCGACGGCGGCGGGCTTCGAGATCGATCCCAAGCATGGCGTCGTGGTCGACGGCTCGCTCCGCACGGAGGACCCGCGCGTGTGGGTCGCGGGCGACATCGCCGCGTTCCAGGACGTCGCGATCGGCAAGCGCTGGCACGCGGAGCACTACCTGAACGCCAAGTGGCAGGGTCTCCACGCAGGGCGCGAGATGGCGCGCGACGCGGTGGGCGGCTTCCAGCCTGAGCCGTACGACCGGGTGCCCTACTTCTTCTCCGACATCCTGGAGGCGCATATGGTCCTGCGCGGCGACCCACAAGGCGGCAAGCCCGCGCGGATCGTCGGCGACGTCGAGAAGGGCGAGTACGCCGAGTTCTACGCCCGCGAGGACGGCACACTGGCCTGCGCCCTCGCGTTCTCGTTCGACGGCGAGAAGGCCGACCGGCTGGGCGACGAGTTCGAAGGCCTGTTCCGTGCGCGACCGCAGGTCGCGGACATCCTGATCGAGGTCTGAGCCGCTTTCCCGTCCCCGAATCCGGGCGACGGGAGGCCGTTCAGCGCAACGTCTTTAGCGCGCTCGCCCACTTGGCAAGTTCACCCAGGGTCAGCCGCAGGGCGTCCTCGTTGGTTTCCGTCGGCTGGAACGCGCCGTCGGCGATCTGCTTGCCGAAGAACGGCAGGACGACGCCCTCGGGGATAGGCATCACCTTGAGGGTGGTGAGCATGGTCTTCGCGTTCTCGACCGCGCGCAGGCCGCCCGAGATGCCGCCGTAGCTCACGAACCCGGCGGGCTTGTAGAGCCACTCCTTCACGAGGTAGGTCACCGCGTTCACGAAGGGCACGGGAGCGGCGTGGTCGTACTCGGGCATCACGAACAGGAACGCGTCGGCCTCGGCGACCTTCGCGGCCCACCGCTTGGTCGTCTCGTGCTCGTACTGCCCCAGCATGGGGTGGGCCGATTCGTTGAAGAGCGGCAGGGCGAACTCCGCGAGGTCGACCAGCTCGACCTCGAACGAGCCCTCCCGTTGGGAGGACTCGGCGGCCCACTTCGCGATCAGCGGCCCCTGGCGAGAGGGGCGGGTGCTGCAGACGACGACGTGGAGCCTCACTTGTCCTTGATGGCCTCGACCGAGAGCCGGACGTTCACGTCGTAGCCGACGGCGGGCGTTCCGTCCGGCAGCTTCTCGTTGTAAGGGATTCCGAACTCCATGCGGTTTAGCTTGAACGGTTCGGAGACGATTCCGACGCGGGTGCCACCCATCTGCGCGCCGACCTCCGCCGGGCCGTGCGCGGTGAAGGGGATCTGGATCTCTTTGGTGACGCCGTGCATCGTCAGGTTGCCCGTGGCGACGTAGCCCTTGCCCTTCTTGGCGATCTTCGTGCTGGCAAAAAGGATCTCCGGGTAGTTCGCGACGTCGAAAAAGTCCTTCGTCTTCAGGTGGGCGTTGCGCGGGGCGACCGCCGTGTCCAGGGAGTCCGTGCCGATGCGGAAGGTGACCGAGCTCTTGTCGACGTGCTGGGGATCGACCACGAACTTGCCCGAAACGTCGGTAAAGCGGCCCTGCACGCGGGAGAGGCCCAGGTGCTCGATGTCGAAGCCAACGGAAGTGTGCATCGGGTCGACGGTGTAAGTCCCGGCGCTCTGGAGCATCGGAAGCCGGGCCAGCGGGGTCTCGGCGTAGGCGACGCCGGGATGGAAGACGACCACCGCGCCGAAGGCGGCGGGCAAGGCGAGAGCGAAAAGAGCTACAGAGCGCTTCATAATCTGTAGTACGTTACCCCAGAGACGAACGTCGCCCCTTAGACCTCTGCTTTTGATCTGCATCGAGAGGCTCTTAGTAGCCCTCAGACGGTTCACTCCCCTAGAGTTAACATAGGGGAGCGAACCAATTTTGTTCGCGCTTGGCTAGCCACCCGAGGTCGGTTGACCGCTCTCACTTGCGGAGCCTTTGGATCCGTTCTGAGGGGGACGAGCCCCCTTGCCCAGATCGGTCGCTGCCTCGTGGGTCTTGCCTGCAGGCATTAGGACGCCGTTCGCGTCCTTGGCGCCTGCCGCCGCAGGCTCGCCGCAGCCACCGATGGCAAGAGCAGCAGGAGCCACCACCAAAAGAGCCTTCAGCCGCGCCTTCACTTCTACTGCGTCTCCTGGATACCGTCCAGGTACCACCCGTAGAAGCGGTTCGACGCTCGGGTTTTCGTGAACTTGTCGAAGTTGGCAGAGGTGCAGTTCGCACCGGTCAGGAAGGTTCCGACCTTCTGTCGCGCGGCATGGCCGTCCGCATAGCCGGACACCACGGAGTTGTTGTGCTTTACGGCGGCTTGGTAGAGCCAGTAATCCTTGTTCTTCACGTCGTCGACGCAAGTCTCGTAGTACGGATTCCAATCCACTGCGCCGACTCCCGTCGCTCCCGTGATGATCGGGGCATAGATGACGAGGGCGGCCGGATCGGTGTACTGCGACTCTTGGCGGGGAAAAATATTGCTGCCGTTCCACCCGTTCAAGGCGACCGCGTTTCCAGCGATCGTGGTCAGCGAGGTCCACGGCCCCCAGGTCTCACTCACCGCCGGATTGACCGGGGTGTACCGCTCCGGGAAAGCGGCGCTCTGGGCGGGTTTCGGATCGAGGCCGTTCCAGAACACTCCCGAGCTTTTCGTGTAGGGATAGACAAGCTGAAGGTGGCCGACGTACTTGTAAGGATCGTTCGCGATCCATCCCCCTGCGCTATTCAAACAAGACTGGATGGTCATAGCCCCGGTATCGTCGCTGTCTCCAGCGTACATCCGCGCTCCGAGAGCGACCTGCTTGATGTTCGAAAGGGTGACCGTCTGCTTCGCGGCGGCCTTAGCCTGGGCGAAGACGGGGAAGAGGATGGCGGCGAGGATCGCGATGATGGCGATGACGACGAGCAGCTCGATGAGGGTGAAGGCGGAAGTCAAGCGGCGGCGAGAAAAGTTCTTCATAGACGCACCAATGCGATCTTTACGTCCTAAAGGACGATCGGGAGGATTGTACGACATGAGGTCGTTTAATGCCAAATGATTTTTGGCTGAACGCGCTTTATGCCGAAATCGGTTGTAAAAACCGCTCGGCGCGGCGCACGGCGCGGAGCCATCGCCGCCATTTCGCGGAGCGGCGCACCCGGCGGGCGAGGCGCGGCGCGTGGGCGGGATGGCGATAGTCGCCGCCACGCCAAGGCCGGAGCCGCTCCGAGAAGGCGAGGCGGAAAGGGCGGAGGCGGGCCCCCTGGTGGACCAGCTCGTACCAGAGCAGGACGCTCCAGATGTTCTGGCTGGGGTATTGCCGCGCGAGGAGCCGTTTGAAGGCGCGCTCCTGCTTGGTCGGGCGGATCGTCTCCTGTCCCATGGGATCGGAGAAGCGGTTCATCGTCTGGATCCGCCCGGTGTAGACGTGGTAGAAGGGCGCCTCGAACACCGGTCCGTCGAAGGTGTGGGTGACCAGCCAATGGGTCGCGTCGTGGTCGAGGTGTCCCTGCTCGAAGGCGCCGCACACGACGCGATCAGGGCGGACGCGGTCCATCATCGTCCGGAACGACGGCAGGAGCGTGCCCATCTCGTCGCAGACGGAGCCGTCGGTCGCCCCGTGGAACACGATCCGGTCGAGCGGCACCCCCAGCAGACGGGCGACCGCCCGCGCCTCGGCCTGCCGGACGAACGTCGCGTGGGTCCAGCTCAGCCAGACCTCGCACCCGTTCTGGACGCAACGGCGGATCCAGACGGCGATCGAAAGCTCGTCGTCGGGATGGGTGAGGCAGAAAAGCCAGCGGATCTTCGGATCGGGATCGAAGGGCCGGGGCGCCGCCATAAGCCTTTATTGTGGCGCGTAGCGGTCTTGAGCGCGGGGAAAGGCAGCCGAAAGGTGCGACCTCCCACCTTCCAAGCCGCTTCCCTTTCCGATTTCCACCGTTATCTTCGGGAGGGGCGAAGCAGGTCCGGTGGCGACAAGATAAGCAACCTTTAGACGCCCTGCTTCCAACCCGGGAACAGAGCGAGGGCGGCGGCGCCGTAGAGGCCCGCGTCCGCGCCGAAGGGTGAGACGACCGCCTCGACGCGGGCCAGTTCGGGGGCGAGCCATTCGGAAAGGCCGACGGAGCCGCAGACCACAAGGTCGTCCGGGAAGTACAGGTCGCGCAGGGCCTTCGCAGCGCCTTCCAGGGCTTTGAGGGCGTCGGCCTTCTGGCCCTCGGTCGGCGCCTTCGTGAGGTTGATCCCACCGAGAAGCTTCTCGTACGTTCCGCCCTCCTCGGTCGGAAGATCGTTGATCCGGGGGTACTCGCCCCGACGCCCGCACCAGATCCGGCCCTGTTGCACGAAGCCGCAACCGACGCCCGTGCCGAGGGCGAGGGTCGCCACGCGCCGTCCCGCGTACTGAGGCAGGTTGGCGGTGCCCCAGGCGGAGGCGTGGCCGTCGCCGAAGGCGTAGGTCGGAACGCCCAGGTTCTCCTCGTCGAACACGATGCCGACGTGGTCGGGCATGAGGTACTCCTTCGCGGTCCAGACCTCTCCCGTCCGCGGATCCACGATGCCGCCGGTGCTCACGCCGACCGCGCGCACCCCGCTCTCCTCGACCCGTTCCTTGATCCACTTGAGCCGGTCGATGCGGGTCGCCGGGTAGGGTTCGCGCTGGATCTCCAGCATCTCCCAGTCTTCGGTGAAGGTCGCGAACCGGAGCCAGGTCCCCCCGATGTCCACCGCGCCGACGGTCCCTTCCCCGCCCTTCTTCGGGTTGGTCGGGTGGAACGAGGGCCAGAGGGCGCGGGTCTGCTTCACCGGATCGTTCAGCGCGCCGCCGACGACCACGGCGACCGCCCCGATCCTCAGGGCGGCGTCGATCTCCCAGCGTTGGCTGTAGCGTCCCTCCGCGATGACGGGAACGTCCACCGCGCGCACGATCTCGCGCAGGAGTTCCAGGTCGGGACCTTCCGTCGCAGGGCGGGCATCGGTGTAGCCCCCCAGCGTGGTGCTGATGAGATCGGCCCCGGCGGCGGCGGCGGCCGTGGCGGAGGCGACGGAGTCGCAGTCGGCCATCGCCAGCGTCTTCCGGCGGTGGATACGATCGATCAGGCCCTTGAGCTCGTGCCCCTTGGGCCGGGGACGCGCGGTGCCGTCGAGGGCGACGACGTGGCAGCCGACGTCGATCATCGAGTCCACGTCCTGCGCGGTAGGGGTGATGTAGACCTCGCTGTCGGGGTAGCGGCGCTTGAGCAAGCCGATCACGGGCAGGCCGAGGCCCGGGAGCAGCTTGCGGACCGACTTCACGCCCTCCAGGCGCACCACGCCGACCCCCATCTGGGCGCTCGCCCGCGCGAGGCGAAGGAGCGTGTCCTCATGGTCCAGCGGTCCGGGACTAGCCTGGACCGAGGCGACGAGCGGCGCCTCGCGGAGCTTGGCGAGGAGGATTTCGATCTTCATAGGTCTTTAAGTCGTGAGATCGCGAAGGCCCTTAACGACTTAAAGACCGAACGACTCGCTTCCCATAGACAGTTTACGCGTCCCTCGCCTTCTCGGTCGCCCTCGTGAGGCTGGCCGCCGCACGAAGCGTCTGGGCCGCGGAGAGCCGACCGTAGGGATTGGCGACCTCACGCAGGGCGAGACGGGCGCGGCGAAGGTCGGCGAGCGAAGAACTCGCCGGGCCGAAGCCTCCCACCGGAATCATCGATCTCGGCCACGGCGCCGCGATCTCCTCCGCCCGAGCCTGGATTTCCGTCGAGGAGCCCGACGCCATCCGGTCTCGTTCCGCGACCAGCATGGCGACCAGCGCGGCGGGGTCGTAAGGAAGGGCGTGACCGACGAGCGCCCAACGGACGCCCCGTTGCGCGTCGGCCCATTGGGGCGGCAACTCGTAGTCGACGGGCTCCCAGGGACCGAGGCGATGGGCGCGGGGGACGGCGAACCGGGCGAGTTCCCAGCGCACCGCCGCCGCCCGATCCTCGTCGACGCCGTCGAACGGCCCTTCGGCCATCTTCTCGATGGCGACCCCAACGAGATAGTGCATGAAGGGACCTTGGCTCCGGCGCAACCGACGCGCGATCTCGACCGCCCGCTCCCGATCGTCGCTCCGCCTCTCCAAAGCTCCCCTTAGGAGCAGGGCCTGGGCGAAGCGCCGCACCTTCGCGAGTTCGGGAAAGCCGCCGTTCTCAGGAACGGGAGACTGCCAGGCGTCGGAGCCGAGGGCGACGTCCGTGCGTTCCAGCAGAGGCCGGAGGGGAGCGAGAGCGCGTTCCGCCGCCACGCGCTCGGCAGGGAGCGAGCGCCGCCAGTGATTCAGGTCCGGCGGAAAGGGTCCCTCATAGGGCCAGCCCTCCACCAGTTCGACCAGCCGCCGGTAGCCGTTCTGGGCGTCGGCCAAAGGCTCCGGCGGCTCCAAACCCGACGGCGCGGCCACCGGAACGTTCGGGGTTCGTGGCCCCTCGGGAGCTCGGAGCACGAGGGCGCGCAACGCATAGCCCCAGGGGACGAAGAGATGCTTCACGCCTCTTCGTCTTCTTCCTCTTCGTCCGCGAGCTCGGCGAAGCCCTCGCGAACCGCCGTCCGCAGTTCGACGCGGCGGGCGTCGGACACCAGCGCGGCATTGACCGCGTTCATGGTCAGGCTGTAGAGGATATCCTCGTCGAGCTCGAACGCCTCGGCACACCGGGCGAACTCGTCGGAGAGGGTCGTCCCGAAAAGGGGCGGATCGTCGCTGTTGATCGTCACCATCACGCCCTCGTCGAGGAGGTTCGGCAGAGGGTGTTCGGCCAGCGACGGGAAAACGCCGAGGGCGACGTTGCTCGTGGGGCAGACCTCGAGGGGGATCCCCTGGTTTCGCAGGTCCATGATCAGCCGCGGGTCCTCCGTCGCCCGAACGCCGTGACCCAGGCGTCGGGGGTTCAGGGCGAGACACTCGCGGATCGTCTCGGGGCCGGTCGTCTCGCCCGCGTGGGGCACGAAAGGAAGGCCGCGCTCCGCCGCGAGGGCGACCGCCGGCGCGTACGGCATGGTGCCCAGCCGCTCCTCCCCCGCGAGGCCGAGGGCGAGGACGCCTTCGCTCGTGCTCGCCCACTCCGCGACCTCCATCGCGCGCTCGACCGGATCGCCCCGGACGATGTCGAGGATCAGGCCGCTCGTGACGCCCAGCTCGGTCTCGCCCCAGCGCACCGCCCGCAGGAGCGCGGCGTGCTGCGCCTCCCAAGCGATGCCCGAGTACTTCTCGACGGTCGAGGCGGTGTAGGTCACCTCGGAATGCAGGACGTTCTGCACCTTCTGGCCTTCCAGGAACTCCCGCATGATGAGCTCTAGGTCGTCGGGGGTCTTGATGCACTGGCTGATCGCGACGTACACCTCGACGAAGTGGGGAAAGTCGCGGAAGGTGCACCACTCGCGCAGTCCCTCGACGGTGTCGGCGGGCAGGCTCACGCCGTTGCGGGCGGCGAGCTTCAGCGCCGTCTCGGGCCGGATCGAGCCCTCGAGATGGACGTGAAGCTCCACCTTGGGCATCCGGGCGCAGAACTCCTGGGGGGTCATGCCCTATTGTGGCGCGTCGTCCCCAAGGCCTCATCCTGAAGACGCTGGTATTCGCCCATGTGGCCGAGCCGAAGAGCCAGTTCGGCCCGTTCCAGAAGCTCCGCCGCCTCGGCGTCCGGAAGCCTCGGCGGTTCCGGCGGCTTATCTTCGACCGGCGCGTCCTTCCCCCGGGCGACGAGCGGCGGCCACTGGCGATCCGCGTCGGTCGCCTCCCGCGCCCGTAGAAAAAGGCGCAAGGCTCGCCGATAGGCGAGCCCCTGGCCGAGGAGGGGCCGGATCGTGACCGCCGCGCCCTCGTCCTCGACGTTGAGCCCGAGCGGCAGGTATAGGCGGTCCCACTCGAACAGAACGACGCCCTTAGGGCGTTCGATGTCGCCTTCCGAAAGGAGGAACGAGGTTCGACCTCCGGCAAAGCCAAGGAGCGCCCCATCGAAGTAGACCACGCCCCGGTCGTTGCCGATAAAGGCTCCCTTCGACCGCACCGAGATCTCGACCGCGAACTCCTGTAGACCCTCCGGTCTTTCGCACCAGGCGGCGTCCTCTTTCGTCCGACGTCGAATTCTCAGTTCGTTCAAGAAGACGAAGAGATACGCGGCGAGGAACGCCGCCCCAAGCCCATAGGCGATCCAAACCGGATCCCGTCGAGGTTCGTCGCGCGCAACGATCGAGACCAATCCGGCGACGGCGACGAGGCTGACGGCAATGAGCAGAGCCGCGTAAAGGTCGGTGCGAGGTCTCAGGGGCTTCGCCGCCCACCGGCCTTCGCGCGGCGGGCTCAATGTCGGACCACCACGCCCGTCGACGCCTCTTCGTAGCGTTCCAGCGGCGGCCAGAAGCGTTCGCTCTCGGGTCGCTCGTTGGCGGCCATAAACTCCCCGAACCGCTTTCGGTACGCCTTCCCATGGCCCATGAGAGGCGCGATCTGAAGGTAGGCGGTTCGCGCGGCGCCTAGCAGCGCGAGCGCGTTCGGCGGCAACTCCTTGCCGGTGGGATGCCGCTTGGCCCTGATCCACTGGGGAGCGAGGTCGGACGCGGCAAGCACGAACGACGACGCCTCGCCGCTGAATCCCGTCAGCCCCTCCAGGAACCAGACTACACCCCGGTCAGTCGCGATCCGCGCGCCATTGACGACCGTCGTCATCTCGGCCGGGAACTGATCGCCGAAGGCCCCGTCGGCCAGGGCAAAGTCTCTAACGCTCTTACGGCGGCCGAGAAGGTCCCGAACGCTCGCGGGCAGTAGCATAAGGACGATCAGAAAGACCACGATCCACCAGATCAGCCCAACCAACGGAAACCCGCGGCGCAGACTCGAAGTAATCCTCAACAGGATTTCCACACCGAAGAAACTCCAACCGGCATGTCGCAAGGCCCAGCGCGGCTTGCGCGGCCGCGCGATCCACCTTCCCGCCCGAGGCGCGAGGTTCGGCACGGCAGCGGTCTCCCCCATCACTTACTTCGCCAAGGCCCGAAGCCGGTCGCGCGCCTCCTTCTGCAGTTTGCCGTAGGTCGCGAAGTCGCCCGCGCGGAGGGCGGCATCGGCACGGTCGAGGATGCCGAGGGCGTCGCGCACGGCTTGGATCGGCGTCTTCGGAGCGCCGGGACTCGCCGGAACCGTGGTCGCCTCCTCAGGCGTCTCGGCCCCGAAGAGCTGGGCCAGGGCGGCGCGGTAAGTGTCGGCGACGACGACGCGATCGTTGTGGGCGAGGATGACCTTCGTGAGGCGGGGGATCGCCTGGACGCCCGGCGACTTGGCCTGGAGGAAAAGCGACTCGGCGTACAGGAAGCTCCGTCCCACCGGCACGACCAGCAGGTTGCCGGGGATCAGGCGCGACTGGTCGTTGTTGAGCTGGCGGTTCAGGTTGGCGATCTCCGAGGTCGCGGAGAACTGCGCCTCCATCTGCTCCGGCCCCGCGATAGGCGGGTTCTGGGCGAGCCGGTAGAGCGTCACCTTGCCGTAGCGGTCGGGATCGCCGTGGGCGGCGAGCCAGCCGATCATCGTCGGTTTTCCGGTGGGCGAGAAGGGCAGGATCTGGACGAAGCCGGGCGTCGGCTCGTCGGGCAGTCGAAGCTCGACGTAGTAAGGCCGGATCGTCTCGCCCGCACCCTGGAGGCCGCGCTCGCGGGCGACCGTCCAGCCATCGCCGTTGCTGAGGAAGGTGGTCGGATCGGTGACGTGGTACGTCGCGAGGACGTTGCTCTGGACGCTTAGGAGATCCTCCGGGTAGCGCCAGTGGGCGGCGAGCCCCGCCGGAACCTCGTCTCCCACGAGGCCGGGGTAGATCGCTCGGTACGCTTTCAGTACGGGTTCGTCCGGCTCGACGGCGTACGCCCTCGTCTCGCCGGTGTAAGCGTCCACCGTCACCTTGACCGAGTTGCGGATGTAGCCGATCCGCCCTGGTCCCGAGCCGACGCGGGCGGCGTAGGGGACCCCTTCCGAGACGGTGTAGCCGTCGAGGACCCACATCACGCGACCGTCAAGCAGGACGGCGTAAGGATCTGTGTCGAACCGAAGAAACGGAAGGATCTTCGTCGCACGGTCGACCACGTTGCGGTGGATCAAAAGGCGGCTCTCGGGCTTGACGTTCGAACTGACGAGCAGGTTGCCGTCTCCGAGGGTCAGGGCGAACGCGAGACGGGCGAGCAGGCCTCCGATGGGAACGCCGCCCCGACCCGTCCAAGAGTGGGAGACGCTTCCGTTCGGCGTCGAGTAGTCCACCTCCTCCACCTTCGTGGCGACAACGGCGTACTCGTCGACGAGCGTTCCGAACTCGTCGCGAGCGTCACCGTAATAGATTCTCGGCTCGTCGATCTTCAGGGCGGGGTCGCTCTCCTGCGGGATGTCGGAAGCCAGATAGCTCGGAAGGCCGTCGGCCTCGGCCCGGTCGACGCGGGTGGCGACGAGTCCGTAACCGTGGGTGTAGCGAAGCCGCTCGTTCGTCCAGTTCCGGGCGCCCGCGTCGAGCCCCTCAAGGTCGATCTGGCGCGGGGAGAGCATGACGAGGGTGGGCTTGCCGCCGATCGGGTAGCGGTCTACGTCCACGTCGCGGAAGCGGTAGTAGGGGCGGATGCCCTGGAGTCCTTCCAGGGCGGCGCGCAGGACCTCCGGGTCCCAGAGCCGCATGTTGTCGAGGGTCGCGGACGCGCCTTTGACCTCGGTGAGAGTGGGGGCGACGGTCGGCTCCAGGTCGCGGGTCTCGATGCGGTCGAGGCCGTACGCGAAGCGCGTCATCCGAATCGCGCGCTCCGCGTAGGGCGCCTCCTTCTCCAGGCGGTTGGGATCGACGAGGAGCCGTTGGGCGATCTCGGGCCAGACGACGAGGCCGACGGCGTAGAAGGCGACGAGGCCGAGGCCGCCGTACCGCGCCACGTCGTAGGCGCGGGGCGTTCGCGAGGTGGCGAGGATCGCGAGGGCGACGAGGGCGGTCAGGACGGCAAGGATCGTCTGGGCTCCCAGGGCCTGCATCCCCGCGTAGCCCGCGCCCGTGAACTGGGGGCCGTTCGCCAATCCCGTCTCGTACCGCTTGAGCCAGGTCTGGGCGGCGAAGGCGAGGAGCGTCGTCCCGATCAGAAGGTTGAGGTGCAGCCGTACGGCAGGGCGGCCCAGCTCGATCTTGACGAAGGAGGCGAGGAGTTGAAGCCCGACGTAGAGGCCGAGGGTCGCGAGCGTGTTGAGCAGGAGCAGGCCGAAGGCGGCGTTCGCGAGGGCACGTAGCCACGGCAAGGTGAAGACGAAAAAGCCCAAGTCGAGGCCGAAGGTCGGGTCCTTCACCCCGAAGCTCTGCGCGTGGCGCGCGAGGAGGAGGGTGTTCCACTCGTTCGCGAAGCCGAGCGCGAAGAAGAGGGCGAGGATCGGGGCGACGAAGCGCAAAAGACCCGGCCCCCGCTCTTGGACCCAGGTCAGGGCGTGGGTCACGATCCGCTCGCCCAGCCCTTCGGGGACGCGCAGGAAGACGAGGGAGGCTCCGAGAGCGCGGCGCAGGCTGGTCGCGAGCAGAAGCCAGCTCAGGAAGAAGGCGGGAGCGAAAAGGGCGCTCCGAGCGCGGTAGGCGGTGGAGTAGACCTCGGGCTGGCGGGCGTCGTGGCGGAACCAGAGATAGTTCGTGTAGGGGACCACCGCCGCCGCCAAAACGACGGCGAAGAGCAGGAGAAGGATCAGGATGCGCCCGATCCGCAGGGCCCGCCGAAGCTGCGCGGGATCGAGCTCGGGGCGGGGAATGTGGTCCACGCTTTCCGTGGTACCTCTTCCGGGAGGCGCCCGGTAGGTCCACAACTTAGCGCGGAGCGGAAACGGGTTTGGAAAGCTCGGGAACGCCTTCGAGGGCCAGGGCGACCGCCGCTTCGATACGACGCTTGCGCTCACGGGCGACGGCATCGGCGATCAGGGAATCGTCGCCCCTGTAAACGGGGATCGTCGCCCTTGCCCACCGCATAAAGCCGCGTTCGGTCGACTTACGTAGATCGAACGCGATCATGCGGACGCCTTGGATGTCCTTCCAACGGCCTTCTTCAGCCGCCTGGATTCCCCTTTGCGCGGCTTCGGCCCCGTAGCTCCGAGGGGGCCCAAACGCAGCCTTGTCTTCTCGGAACCAACGATCGACGAGGTTCGGAATCTCGATCGATGGCGGCCCTTTTTGATCCTCGTAATGGATGTCCCCCCGATCCCTGCCGTCGATCTGTACTTGGTACGGCTCATACGGTCCTCCAATCTGGACGACGGTCGGCACGAAGGGCGCGAACGGACCGATCTTCGCCATATTCATCAGGCCGAGGGCAACGGCTCCGAGGATAGAGGCGGCGACGCCGCTCAGCAGCCATACCCGTCTTTCTCGACGGATCGTCTGCCGCTGGGGCTTCGCCTTAGGGGCCGCGCGCACCTCGGCGAGAATGCGGGCGACCTCCTGCGGGGAGGTGCGCAGGGCCTCCGCGACGTCGGCCACGCTCGGCCCCGTCGGGGCGTCCGCCGTGCGCTCCAGGAAGCGGCGGACGACCGCCTCCGCTTCCTGCGGCGTCATCGTCGTCTCGGGAGTGTGGAAGACGTTCATCGCGCGGAGACCTAGAACCAGGATAGAGGAAGGCTCGCGACGACTAGGCCGAAGTCCCTACTCCCTCTATGGGAGCCCTTTCGAGGATCGAGGGTTCAACGAAGACGCCCAGCGACCCAATCCTAATCCGAATTCAGGATGGCGATGCGTCGTCGGGACCAGAGGTCGATCCCCAGGCAAACGAGAAGCACGATCAGCGGCAGGAGTCCGGAGGCGTAGTGCGCGTAGAGAAGCTTCTTGCCGAGATCGCCGTAGGACGTGCGCGTGAAGCTGTCCCGCAATTCCCAGGTCCGTGGAAATCCGGCGAGAAGACCGATCACGATCAGACCGATACCAACCCAGCGGGAAGCGGTGAGCTTGCCGCGTTTTAGGTTACCGTCGATGACGAGGCCGTAGACGAGGCCCCCGAAAAAGGTGAAGAGGAGCGGCAGGAGAAGGAGGTCGGTGGCGGATTCCATGACGGTAGCGGGCTTCTTTGCCTTATGTTCGGCAGGCTCGGCCCAGAAGAAGAGGCGGCGTCCATTTTACCGTTTCCCCTCCCTTAAACCGTCAAAGGTTCCCTTCTTGCGCCAGAAGGCACAGCGTGGCGCGGGACTGGTCCCGTAAAGCTCCGGTGGGGGCGCAGGTTTCAGCCTGCGCCCGGTTGAGGACCTCCCTTAAGAGACTTCCGTCAGCGCGCGGACGATCGTGCGCTTGGCGAGCTCGATCTTGAACGCGTTGTGCTCGTAGCCCTTCGCGTCCGCGAGTTCCGCCTCAGCGGCGGCCCGGAAGTTTTCCTTCGTCATGGGCTTGCCCGCAAGGTAGGCCTCCGCCTTCTCCGCGCGCCAGGGCTTGTGGGCCACGCCGCCCAAGGCGAGGCGAAACTTGCCCGTGGCGTCGACGATCGCCGCCACCGAGACGAGCGCGAAGGCATAAGACTGGCGATCACGGACCTTCACATACGTGCCCTTTGTGTGAGCGGCGGCGGATGGAAGCATGACGCCGGTGATCAGCTCGCCGTGCTGGAGGTTCGTGTCGATCTGGGGAGTGTCGCCGGGGAGACGGTGGAAGTCGGCGATGGGAATCGACCGTTTCCCTTTCGGCCCCTCGACCATCACCACCGCGTCGAGGACGCGCATCGCGACCGCCATGTCGCTCGGGTGGGTCGCGATACACTGGTCCGATTGGCCGAGGATCGCGTGGATGCGGTTGAAACCGCCGACCGCGCCGCAGCCGCTGCCCGGCTCGCGCTTGTTGCACGGCAGGGCGGTGTCGTAGAAGTAGTAGCAGCGGGTCCGTTGGAGCAGATTGCCGCCGGTAGTCGCGAGGTTGCGAAGCTGGGGCGAGGCCCCCTGGAGGATCGCTTTGGAGACGACGCCGTAGCGCCCTAGGACGCGCGGGTCCTGCGCCAGGTCGGAGTTCTTGACCAAGGCACCGACCATCAGACCGCCCTCGCTTTCGGTGGTCTTCGCTAGGGGGAGGCGGGTGACGTCGACGAGCTTATCGTGCTCTTCGACGTCGTACTTCATCAGGTCGATAAGGTTGGTCCCGCCGCCGAGGAACTTAGCCCCTACAGGCTGGCCCTCGCGGATCGCCTCACCGACGCTTCCGGCGCGTTTGTACTCGAAAGGGTTCATTGGGTGGCGGCCTCCTTAACGGCGGCCAGGATGCCTGGGTAGGCGCCGCAGCGACAGATATTGCCGCTCATCCATTCGCGGATCTCGTCGTCGTCCTTCGTGTGGCCTTCCTTGATGCAGGCCACCGCGCTCATGATCTGGCCGGGAGTACAGTAGCCGCACTGGAAACCGTCGTGCTTGATAAAGGCGGTCTGTACCGGGTGGAGGTCGTCGCCGTGGGCGAGGCCTTCGATGGTCGTGATCTTGTCGCCCTCCGCCTGCATGGCGAGGACGAGGCACGAATTCGCGCGGCGACCGTTGATGTGGACGGTGCAGGCGCCGCACTGGCCGTGGTCGCAGCCCTTCTTGGTGCCGGTCAGGCCCATCCGCTCGCGCAAGGCGTCGAGCACGGTGGTGCGGGGATCGACCGCGACCTTCATCGCCTTTCCGTTCACGTTGAGCGTGATCGTCCGCTCACCCTTCGGCGCGGCGCCCCCGACGCCAGCGCCTCCGAATCCGAGGGCCTCGGCGTGCGCCTTGCCCGGAAGAAAGGCGAGGGCGAGACCGGCGGCGGCGGCGGTGACGAGAAGCGAGCGGCGGGAGAGTCCGGGCGACTGGGCGCGGCGCACGCTGGCGGTCAGTTCCTCCAGGTTCGGCGAGCCGCCGACGGGACCGACGTGAGCCCAGCGGACGATCCCCTCGGGATCGACCACGACGACCGCCTGCTTGCCCTCGACGCCGAAGGCTTGGGCGAGACGCGAATCTTGGACCAAGGGAAACCGCACCGGGCCTTCCTCGGCGGTGTCGAGTTGCATCCAGGCGTCGTCCTGGGTGACTCCCAGAAGGTGGGCGCCGCCGGGCAGGCTGCGGAGCGCCTCGCGGTAGGCGGCGAGCTGCGCCGGCCGCGCGGGGTCCCAGTCGTCGGGAAAGAAGGCGAGGACGGTCGTCTGGCCCTCGACTCTCCCCTCGAAATCCGGCGCCCTTTGGCCGACCGTCAAATCGTTCGGTTGCATGGTCTGTCGTGGGCTACGACGACCTAAAAAGGATGGTTCCCGGACAAATGAGTCCAGATTCTTTTCATCTTCGAAGACGCTACGAATTCGGCCTTTCCCAAGAGTCTCCAAGGGGAAAGATTCCCTTTGGATGGGAGGAGCCGCCGCACGGAGACGGCTCCATCACTTTAGGCCGCGATCTCTTCTGAAAGAGCGGGGCAAGCACCTTCTCGTTTCCGAAGAGACAGGGGCAGGAAGGTTGGAGCCGACCTTCCTGCCACCGATCTCGCCTACTTCACGACGCCGAAACGGTACTCGGTCTTCGAGACGAACGGCTTACCCGGCGTGAGGATCGAACTGGGGAAGTTCTTCTGGTTCGGAGAGTCGGGGAAGTGCTGGGTTTCCAGGCAGAAGGCGTGGTACTGGTCGTACTTCGTGCCGTGCCGACCAGTGATGGTTCCGTCGAGGAAGAAGCTCGTGTAGAGCTGCACGCCGGGCTGATCGGTCCAGCACTGGAGAGTCCGGCCCGTGGTGGGCTCGACCACGCCCGCGACCTGTCGGAAGCCCTTCGTGCTCGGGACGTAGTTCACGTCGTAGCCCTTCACCGCGTCCATGTCCATGCCGATCGCCTTGGTCTTCGTGAAGTCGTACGGGGTGCCTGCGACGGGAGTCAGCTTGCCCGTGGGGATAAGCGTCGCGTCGGTCGGGGTGTAGCGATCCGCGTAAAGGTGCAGGAGGTGGCCCCGGACGTCCGACTCGCCCGCGTCCTTCAGGTTAAAGTACGAGTGGTTCGTCAGGTTGATCGGGGTCGGGGCGGTGGTCGTCGCCCGGTAGGCGATCCGCAGAGCGTTCGCGTTCGTGAGGGTGTAGGTCACGGAGACGCTCACCGTGCCGGGATAGCCTTCCGTGCCCGCCGGATCGACGAGGTTCAGGGTCAGCGAGGGGCCTTCGGGCGTCGTACGCGGCACGGCCTTCCAGACGCGTTTGTCATAGCCCTTGAGGCCACCGTGCAGCGAATTAGGACCGTTGTTGACGGCGAGCTTGTAGGTCTTGCCGTTCAGGGTGAAGCGACCTTTGGCGATGCGGTTGGCGTAGCGGCCTACCGTCGCGCCGAAGTAGGGGACGGTGCCTTCGTAGGGCTTGAGGCTGTCGAGGCCAAGGACCACGTCGCCCAGCTTGCCTTCGCGATCAGGCATCTGGAGCCGATTGAGCACCGCGCCCCAGGTCAGGACCTTCGCGCTCGCGCCTTTAGCGTTCGTCAAGGTGTAGGCGAAGACGGGCTTACCGTCCGGCGCCTTGCCGAAGGGAGCCTTTGAGATGCTCCCGTTCGGGGCGGTCAGAGGGGCGACGGCGAGGAGGAGGGCAGCGGTGCTCAGCATAGCTCTGACGGCTAGGATACTCGTAACGCCAGGGCCATCCACGTCGAAGCCTTATACGGGGGTGTGCGCGTTCACCACCTCGAAACGGTATTCGGTGACCGAGCGGAACTCCTCGCCCTGCCGCAGGATCGTGTTCGGGAACTCAGGACGGTTCACCGCATCCGGGAAGTGCTGGGTTTCCAGGCAGATCGAGGCGTGCTTGTGGATGGGACCGCCGCGTCCCGTCATCGAGCCTTCGAGGAAGTTTCCGGAGTAGAGCTGGACGCCGGGCTGATCCGTCCAGACCTCCATGTGGCGGCGGGTCGTGGGTTCCTGAACGATGGCGGCGAGGGCAAGGCGAGGACCGTCGGGTTTGAGCGCGAAATTATGGTCGTAGCCACCCGCCGCCTCGATGTCGGCCCCGATCGGCTTGGGCTCGCGAAAGTCGAACGGCGTCCCCGCGACGTCGCGAATCTCGCCGGTCGGAATGAGCGTGTCGTCGACGGGCGTGTAGGCGTCGGACTCCAAGCGCAGGAGATGGCCCAGCACGTCGGTCGCGCCCCCGTCTTTGAGGTTGAAGTAGGCGTGGTTCGTCAGGTTGATCGGCGTCGGAGCGTCGGTCGTCGCATGGTAAGCGATCCGCAAGACGTTCGAGTCGGTCCAGGTGTAGTGAACCTCGACTTGGACGTGGCCGGGATAGCCTTCATGGCCGTCGGGATCGTCGATCGTCAGCCGGAGGGACGGCCCCTCCGAATCGCGACGCGGCTCGACCTTCCAGACCCGCTTGCTATAGCCCTTCGGTCCTCCGTGAAGGGCGTTAGGACCGTTGTTGATGGCAAGATGGTAAGCCTTGCCCTCCAGTTCGAAGCTCCCTCTCGCGATGCGGTTCGCCACCCGCCCGACGAGCGCGCCGAAGTGGGGGCTGTCTTCGTACGGCGTCACCGAGTCGCCTGCGAAGCCCACCACCACGCTGCCGAGAACGCCGTCTTTGTCCGGGACGGTGAGGTCGGCGATCGTCCCCGCGTAGGAAAGGATCGTCGCCTGGGCGCCCTTACGGTTGGTCAGGACGTAGGCCTCGACGGCCTCGCCGTCCTTCGTCGTGCCGAAGGAGCGGGTCTCGATCCCGGGAAAGTCGGTCATAGGAAGAAGTATCCCCTGGGATGGCCAAGCAGCACTCGGCCGTCCTCGACCGGAGTACCCTCGCACCGTCGCCATGCGCTTCGAACATGCCCCCGCCTCCCCTTCGGACGTGCTCGACGTCCGCCCCTTCGGGAAGTCGTGGATCGAGTTGAAGAGGGATGGCACGCTCGCGAGGTCGCCCCTCGACCTGTCGGGTCTCGATCTTGGAGGGCCGATCGAACTTCATGTCGCAAGGGACCTTCGGCATGTCGCCGTGGTCGAGCGGTTCGGGCGGAAGGGGCGTGCGTTCCGGGACGGCAAAGTCACGATGGAACTCGACCGGGGCGGCTACAGGAACGACCTGAGCGTCTTCCCCGTCGCCTTCTTGGATCAGAAAGGGCGCTCCCTGCTCGTGCATGCCACGGACTGGAATCGGCTTGACGTCTCCGCTCCTTCGACGGGCGAACTTCTCAGCGGGCGGGAAACGATCCCCTACCAAAAAGGCGAACCCCTCGACCCGCGCTACCTGAACTACTTCTACGGCGCTCTCCACATCTCACCCGACGATCGGCGTATCGCGACCGATGGTTGGCGATGGCATCCGTTCGGCGAGGTACGTTCCTGGTCTCTGGACGCCTGGATATCGAATCTCTGGGAGTCGGAGAACGGACCGAGCGTCCGCAGTCTCACCTACCGAGAAGACTGGAACCAACCCCTGTGCTGGATCGACGACGGGACGATCGCGGTGTGGGGGATCGGCGGATACGACGAAGACGAGAAGTCTTCCGGGATATGGACGTTCAACTCTGAGAGCCTTGAGAAGCGTCTTCTGCTCGATCCTGGTTTCTCGCCGCACCGCCCTTGGCCGCCGAAAACCGGACGACAAGGATGGATGGTCTTCGATGGCGGCCTTCTCTTCGCGATCGATCCGTCTACCGGGACGACGGTCTGGACGCTCGCCGGAGAGCGACTTCACTTCGAAGCCGGTTTTGCGCCCCGGCGGTACCACCCGGACCGACGCGAGTTCTCGTCTTGGGAGGATGGCAAGATCTGGGCAAGTCGGCTGGTACCCTAGGGCCGCCCGCGTGAACACCGACGAGTACGCCAAGATGTTCGCCCTCGAGGACCGCTACTGGTGGTTCGTCGCGCGACGGCGACTGGCTCTTGGGCTCCTTGGAAGGAAGCTCGGCGCGCGCCCTATCGTTCTCGATCTCGGTTGCGGCACCGGGGTCGTTCTTTCGGAACTCGCCGACTGGGCGAATCCGGTTGGACTCGACATGAGTCCCTTGGCCCTCGCCTTTTGCCGAAAGCGCGGTCTGACGGGGTTGGCGATGGGCGACGGGACGGCGATGCCGTTCGAGGAAGGCGCGTTCGACGCGATGATCGGACTCGACGTCTTCGAGCACATCGAAGACGACGCGAAAGCTTTCGCGGAGGCCTACCGCGTTCTGCGTCCCGGCGGCCGGCTGGTCTTGAGCGTGCCCGCTTTCCGTTTTCTCTGGGGTCCGCACGACGTGGCCCTTCATCATTTCCGACGTTACACGCGCCGAGAGATGACCGAGCGACTACAGGCGGCGGGGTTCGTCGTGGAGCGATGCACCTACTCGGTGTTCCTCCTCTTTCCACTGATCGTCGTCTGGCGCGTGTTCGAGAAGCGGAAGAAGGGTCCGGCGAAGGCTTCCCTGGTCGTCCTTCCCGAGTGGGCGAACCGGCTGTTGATCGCGATCCAAGGCTTGGAAGCCCGGATCACCCGCGCGGTCGATCTTCCTTGGGGAAGTAGCGTCGTCGCGGTTGCCCGACGTCCCGACCAGGAACCTAAAACACTGTAGCTAGGTCGAACCGGTATGAGCGACAATCTCAAAGAGACCGTTGACCGCACCGCCGGAGCTGGAACGTCCGACCAAGTCGAAGGCACTTCCAAAGAGACGGCCGGTCGAGCCAAAGAGGCGCTTGGCGCGGCGACCGGGAACGATTCCCTGCGGGCCGAAGGGGCGAAGGATCAGGCGGCGGGCAAGGCCCAGAACCTGCTGGGCGAGATCAAGGAAGGCGCGGAAAACCTGATCGACAAGGCGAAAGACGCCCTCAACAAGCATTAAGAGGCCGATTCCGGTCGATCCTGTCGATTGGGAAGGAGAAAAGGGAAGGGTGGGAATCTCCCCGTCCTTCCCTTCTTCGTTAGTTTCGCTCACCGATGCCAAAGTCGGCTGCCGCATCGTGGAACTCGCTTCCATCTCTTTTAGGCTAGGCTACCTATGCGACCGAACGCGCCTTCGGCTTAGGTCGACAAGGACAGCCGTACGGTTTATCCAAACGCCCTAAAAGCCAGAAAGCTTGCGGTAGATCGCGGTGACCTTGAACACGTAGTTCTGGGTCTCCCGGTAAGGCGGGACGCCGCCATGACGTCGTACGGCTCCGGCTCCGGCGTTGTAGGCGGCGAGAGCGAGGCTGATATCGCCGCCATAGGCGTCAAGATGGCTTCGCAGAAGGCGGATCGCTCCAGAAAGGTTATCCACCGTGTTGTACGAATTCTGGACGCCAAGCCCGCGAGCCGTTCCCGGCATAAGCTGCCCCAGTCCAACCGCCCCCGTACGGCTCACCGCGTTCGGGTTGAAACCGCTCTCAACGATCAGCACCGCCATCACGAGCCGCTCGTCACGAATGCCGTATCGCTTGCTCAGCACCACGACGCTTTGAGCGATACTCAGGGCCTGCGAAGGGTTCAGGCGTGGGTTGTAACGGCGGATAAAGTCGGCGTAGCTGTCGATCACCTGCGCGATCGGTAAAACCCAATCCTTTCCGCGCGGCGGAGCGTAGGACCGACCGCCGATACGGCCCACGATCCCGCCGCGCGTCGTCCCCCGACGAGAGGCGATAGAGCGCGATCCAGGTCGAGCCGCGAACTTGGTCGCCGTTGAGGCGCTCTTGGCACGCGCCTCCGCAAGACCACGCCAGTACGCCTCCTCAACGGGAAGCACGTCGAGTTCGGGGGCGGCGGACAAGAAGGTCGCGGTCAGTACGCCGCCTGCCGCCTTGCGCTCACAACGAACGAGAAGCCGCACCGGGCCATCGGTATCGGCTAGCCACACGGGAAGCGCCTTGGCTCCCACCGCTTGCGTCTCCCCGTCGGCCAGCTGAAGAACGATCATCGTCGCAGCGCCGGATTGGCACGTTCCTGCGACTTTCCCCTGAATCTCAAGGACGTGCGTTCCGACCAGCTCACGAAGGGCGGACGGGCCGACCGCTTGAACGACGCCGCTCTTCGCACGCAGTCGCAGGTAATCAAGACTATCGGCTTGGGCGGCGACGGCCAGTCCCAAAAGGGCGAGGAGCGCGAGGCGTCGCATGGGAAATGCCCAAAGCTGGCGGAGAGATCGGGATTCGAACCCGAGAAGAGGTTTTCACCCCTTACCCACTTAGCAGGCGGGCGCTTTCGTCCACTCAGCCATCTCTCCGGTGGATATACTCTAGTGTAGCACGACCTTGGACGGATGTCCAGTGGGTCCCACGATGAAACCCATCGCTCCTGCTTCAGGACTCGCCTTTCCACTCGCCGCCGGGCTAGTGAGCCTCCCTTTATGGATCGAATCGCCCCTCTGGGGCGTAGCCGCGACCTTCGCCTCGGCCGCTTGGGCCTACGGGGCTTGGCGTCAGGAAGTAGATCGCCGGTCGCCGCTTCCCCACCTTGAGGGTGAGGCCTTCGAACCCCTCGAGGTCGCGATCGATTGGCGTACTGCCGCCGGAGAATTCCCCGCCGCAAGAAAGGGGTGGCGAGCGGTGCTTACGGAAGGCGATCTCTGGCTCTCGCCGATTCAAGCCTCGAGACTTCTCGGGGGGGACCGCGACCACGTTCGCATTCCCCTGCTCGACGTCATCGGTTGCGATCTCGCAACCGAGACGGAGGTGAGGGTCCGCTTCCTCGATGAGGAGCACCGTGCTCAGGAAGCGCGCCTTGCCCAAGTTCCGCGCGCCGCCGCCCTCGCGACGGCTTTGGGCTACTCGGAAACGGAGAGTCGTGGATCTTGGATCGTTTGAAAGGAAGGAGGCTTCCTTCTTCCCTTCCCCGCCTTTTCCTCGGCTTCGTCGCGTTTTCCCTCGCAGGGTCGCTTCTCTCTCGCGTCACGCACCTCGATCCCGGACCGATCGCGTCAGTCACCTCTCTCCTCACGATCGCCTCGGGCATCGCCGCGACTTTCAGCGAGTACGTTCGCCGAGTTCCGTCTCCCGGCGCGCGACTTGCCCTCGCGCTTTCGCTCGGCGCGGGAGCCGAGGTCGTCGGCTTGGCGACGGGATTTCCATTCGGTCGTTATGCGTACACCGGGGTCTGGTGGCCATCGGTTTCGATTCCTAGCGGTCCTTTTCCCTTTCCGCTCCCCTTCGCTTGGCTGATGATGGCAGGAGCGGCGGTTCTGTCCCTCCCGCCTTTGAAAAGCACGAGTCCGGTTCTCCGGGCGGTCGCCGGCGGGCTTCTCGCGGCGGTGATCGATCTGGTGATGGAGCCCGTGTTGACGGGTCCGCTGGATTACTGGCGATGGCTAGAACACGGTCCTCTGCCAGGCGGCGCACCGATGGCCAACTTTGCGGGGTGGTGGGCGACAGGCTGTCTCGCGGGCCTCATCCTCGTCGCCAAAGCCCCCCAACTCGATCCGAGAAGACCCAGGTGGGTTATTGTTGGTTTTTTAACTCTCATCGTTGGACTAGGGTTAATCGCCTAACAGGGCCTACGACCGGACGGTTTATATTCCCTATCAAGCTCTTTCAAGCGTCATCTGAAGATCGGAACCGACTCGGCGCGTTCTTGCCCAGCGAAAATCAGGAGTCTCGCCGAGGGAGGAAAGCTTAAGGCCATTACACCAAGATGGACCATCGCCAAGCACCCGGGGAGCCAAAAAAAGCTCCAGTCGGTCGACGAAGCCCGATGCCAAAAAACTAGCGATGGTCTTTCCGCCTCCTTCGACAAGCAATCCGGTCACTCCTCGGCGGCTTATTTCCTCCACGATCTCCTTCGGAGAAAGAGGCTCCCGAATCCAAAGGGTCTCGGCGGCATCGTCGAAGACCTTCTCCTTCCCCGTAAGAGCAGCTCGAGGATCAACGACTACCCTTAACGGAGGATTTACGATGCCTGGGACCCGTGCGGTGAGGTGGGGATCGTCCGCAACGACCGTGCGATATCCAACAAGGACCGCGCCTAACTCGGCTCGTAACCGGTGAGCAGCCCTCCGCGCCGCCTCGGAGGTGATCCACTTCGACTCTCCGTTCGGAAGGGCGATCCGTCCGTCGAGGCCGCACCCTGCTTTCGCAACGACCAGAGGGCGCTTCTCTTCTAGGGAAAAGAGAAACTGGTGGGCTATGCGACGCGCCGTCTCTTCACGAAGCCCAAACTCGACAGGGATGCCCGTTGCTCGAAGCCGCTCCGCGCCGCCCGCCGCTCGGGGATTAGGATCGGGAACGGCCACAAAGACGCGAGCCACCCCCGCTTGGATGAGCGCAAGGCTACACGGTGGCGTTCGACCAAAGTGGTTGCAGGGCTCCAAGGTCACGTAGGCATCCGCTCCACGCGCCGCTTCGCCCGCGTTGGCCAGAGCCATCGCCTCCGCGTGCGGCCCACCCGCATAGGGACACCATCCTTCGCCGACGATCTTTCCGTCCTTAGCGAGGACACATCCGACGTGCGGATTCGGCGCGGGAAAACCGCGTCGAGCGATTCGGATCGCCCGATCCATGTAAGCGGCGTTCAATCGACTTCTTCGCCTTCGACGAGCTTCTTCAGGTTTCGCAACGAGGCCTCTCGATACTCTCGCTTCGCCTCTCGAGAGATAAGAGCGGCTCCGACTCCCGCACCAACGAGGCAGAGGACGATGCCGCCCGTATGGAGCGCGAGCCGAGAGGCAAAGGCCTGACGCGTTCGGAGCGAGGAGCTACGAGAGGGCCGACCCTTGAGTTCGAGCGGCCAGGAAAGAGCGAGCAGGAACGTCGCGACGATAAAGACGCCGGTTACGATCCGGACCACGCCGCCTCCAGCCTCTGGAACGCCGCGCCAAGATCATCGGCCTTCGCGAGGTAGCTTCCCACAACGAAAAGATCGGTCCCGGCTTCGCGCGCCGAACGGATGGTCTCGGGGGCGATCCCCCCGTCGACCTCGATCGTGAGGTCAGGACGGGCGGCGCGCAGGCGGCGCACCTTCTCCAACGTGAACGGCAGGAAAGCCTGACCTCCGTATCCCGGATTGACCGTCATCACGAGCACGAGGTCGACTTCGTCGACGATCGAAAGCACGGCTTCCGCCGGAGTCGAAGGGTTGATCGCGAGGCCTGCTTCCAGCCCCATCGAACGAAGAGCCTGGGTGTGCCGATGCGCATGGATGGCGGCTTCGGCATGAAAGATGATCCTTTGACAGCCCGCCTCGGCGAACGCCTCGAACTGTCGTTCGGGAGTGAGGGTCATCAGGTGCGCCTCGAAGGGAAGACTCGCTAGGGGTCGCAACGAACGAACAAGGGCATCGCCGAAAGTGATGGGCGGTACGAACTGGCCATCCATCACATCGAGGTGCAGAACGGCGGCTCCGGCGGACTCTAGAGCGGGCACCGACTCGCGCAACCCGGAGAGATCGAAGCTCAGGATCGAAGGGGCGAGCTTCATGGGTTCGTCTCCGAGGACGTGCCGTCGGACTTTTGGGTGATGGTCTTCACGAGACGATCGCCGTAGTAGATACGGAAGACGGCTTGGTCGCCCCGGGCGCGGGTATGGACCTCGAACTGGTCTCCGGGACGTCGACGGCGGTCTTGGATCGTGCGCTTACCGTCGACGTCCTCCACGTCGATCTTGACTCGCGTCGTATCGCGAAGGTCGACGAGATCAAGATCCAGGGTGTAGTCGTAGCGGCGGATCTCCGGCACAGGCAGCGAGGCATCTTCAACGGTCATGGTCACCAGACCGTCACGCTCGATCGGGGCTTTAGGCTTCGGGCTCTGATCGAGGATCGTGCCGTCCTTAGCGCCGGGCTTGTTCACCTTCTCGGCGTTGTCGTCCAAGCGCAGGCCCAGCTTTTCCAGCATGGAGCGGGCGGTGTCGGGCGTCATGCCGGTGAGATCGGGCACCTTCACCTGGGAAGGTCCGGCCGAAACCTGGGCGACGATGCTCGTCTCCTCACGGACACGGCTTCCGGCAAGCGGTTCGGTCGACAGGACGTGGCCTTTTTCGATCTTGTCGTCGGGTACGTCCTCGTCGGACGGCCGCAAGGTCAGCTTAAGCTTCTCCATCGCGGTGCGCGCGTCGGCGATCGAGAGGTCGTGCACGTTCGGTACGGTAACGAGTCGCGGACGGTTCAGATTAAGAACGAAGTAGACGGCGAGCAGGCTTACCGCGACGCAGGCGACCAACGCTAGGCCCAAAGAGGCCCAGGCGGGCACGTCGCGTTCGGGCTTGCCGTATTCGGGTTCCTCGTCTTCACGGATCGCTGACATCTTGGGGGCGACCCGACCGGGAGCGGAAGCCTTCGACGCGCGCCCGAGGGGCTTGGCCGTTGGGGTCGGCGTGGTGACCGGCCGCAGAGGCCAGCTCAAGGTGCGACCGAATCGAAGGGCGTCCTGAACGAGCCGCAGGTCGGCCATCAGTTCGCCCGCGTTAGCGTAGCGGAGGGCTGGGTCTTTGTCCATCGCCTTGGCGACGATCTCATCGACCACGACGGGCACGCTGGGATTGAAACCACGAACCCGGGGAGTCGGATCGGTGCTGTGGCGCATCGCGGTGGCGAGGGGGGTGTCGCCTGCGTAAGGTTTGCGTCCGGTCAGAAGCTCGTAGAGAAGGACGCCGACGGCGTAGACGTCGCTCCGGAGGCTCGGTTCCGCTCCTTTGCCTACCTCAGGAGCCATGGCGGCGGCGAGAGACGGTAGGACCATCGCGCCGGCGGTAGGACTAGCCCCGTAGGCTTCCCACAGACCACCCATCTGAAGCCGCACCTCGCCGTCGGCCATAAGGCAGGCGGTATCGGGTCCGACGTCGCCGTGGACGAGATCGACCTTGTGGAAGGCGTCGAGCCCTCTTGCGACGGAAAGCGCGGCCGCCACCGCCACCGGTACCGAGAAGGGAGCGAGCTTGCGAACGCGGTCGGAGAGAATCGGAGCTTGGGTCCACTCGCCGACGATGTAGGCTTGTCCCTCCGCCCGGTCGAGCTCGATCAGGCGCTCGACGTTAGGGTGGATGATCGGCGCGACTTTGCGCACCGCTTCTTCCAAAGCGTCGATAAAGGCGCGTTGCCCATCGAAGGGAGCCTTGGCGATGCGAAGTGACACGTCGCGACCGATAATCCGGTCGCGGGCGCGCACGAGAGTGAAAATCGGCCCTTCGGCCACCAAGGCGCTGACCTCGTAGCGCCCGGCAAGGACGCTGCCGATCAGGATGCGGCCTCCCGTTCGGGTACGAAGGCGGCGATAGTCGCGCCGATCAGCACGACCAGTGCGAGCGTCCGGATCGGCGCGGCGTCCATCTTGACCGCCCACTCCGTTGCCGTGCCGTTCATCGCGGCGAAGGCCGCGCCACCCCAGCCGAGAACCAGCAGCACGACCACGAGGGCGGCGAGGGCGGTGCGGAGGTTCGTCATGAGCGTTCCAAGACGCGCCGCACTTCGGCTTCGGGCACGTCCGCGACTAGTTTACAGCTTCCGACGCGGTCCAATAGGCTAAACGCCAGTCGGCCTCCAACGGCCTTCTTGTCGCCGCGCATGGCGGCGAGCATGGGTTCCACGTCACGGGTGGTTCCGTGACGCGTCGGTAGACCATGCCTCGTCAACATCTCGCACACCTGCAACGCCGTTCCGCCTTGGGTGATTCCCAGCGATTCGCCCAACTCGGCCTCCAAAGCCATACCGATGGCGATCGCTTCGCCGTGTAGAACAGGACCGTAGCCGGTGAGCCGCTCGATGGCATGCCCGACGGTGTGGCCGAAGTTCAGGATCGCGCGCCGTCCCGTGGTCTCGTACTCGTCCTCCTCGACGACCTGAGCCTTGAGGGCGATGCAACGCATGACGTCCAAGGGTGCGTCGAGTAGCGGCGCATCCATGATGAAGCCGTACTTGAGGACCTCCGCCATCCCATTGATCCTCTGGCGAGGTGGAAGGCGGTCGAGGGCATCGAGCGGAATTCGCACCTCGATCGGCGGCCAGAACGCGCCCGCAAGATTCTTACCGTCCGCCAGATCGATCGCGACCTTCCCGCCCACGCTGGAATCGACCATCGCGAGCAAGGTGGTCGGGATCTGGAGCAGGGGTACGCCCCGCATATACGCCGCCGCGACGAAGCCCGCGAGATCGCCCACCACACCGCCTCCGAGCGCGACGACCGTCGTGCGCCGAGAGGCCCCTTGCTTGGCGAGCCACCCGAGAGACTCCCCAAACCAGTAGAGACTCTTCGTAGCCTCGCCAGGCGGGAGGACGAGAATGGGAACTTCTCGCGGCAAAGGTGCGAAAGCGGCGACGTTCTCGTCGGTTAGGATCACACAGTCTTCCGGAAGCCTCGCCAAAGCGTCCTCAAGAACGGTGAGGATCACGTCGTAAGAGCCTCCGGAATGACAGATCGTCATCGAGAAGCTACCGCCCTAAGGATCGCGTCGGTGGTTTCGTCGAGCGATTTGCCATCGACCTCCACGAAAAGATCGGCCTGTCGGTACATCGTCTCGCGAGCACGGAAGATCTCTTCGATCCGTTGGTGCCAATCGTCGGCCAACAGGAGGGGGCGTCGGTAGCGGGTGCGCTCAAGGCGCTCGGTAAGGGTGTTCAAGGAAGCCTGCAGGTAGATGGTGGTTCCTAGGCGTCGCAACTCGTTCCAATTCTCCGTCCTTAGGACGGTTCCGCCGCCGGTCGCAAGGACGAGCGAGCCCGGCTCAAGGCCACGCAGAACGCTGGTCTCGTGATCGCGGAAGGCCGACTCGCCGTACAGACGAAAGATCTGGGGGATCGGGCGGCCCAGACGGTGGACGAGGAGCGTGTCCGTGTCCGCGAAGTCACGCCCCGCGCGCTCGGCCAAAAGCCGACCGATGGACGACTTTCCGGCGCCCATCATGCCGACCAGGATCCAAGTGCGCTCCATCCTCTCTTTAATAAACGCCGAAGGGCGGTCGGCCGCTCATCGCGTCCGACCACCCCCGGCCCGTTCACGTCTCGTCGTTAGGGCTGACCGGGGCTGCCGGTCGTGTCTTCATCGACGATAGTCGGGGTCACGAAGATGAGGAGTTCGCTCGTCACCTTGGACTTGTTGTTCGTGCGGAAGAACTGTCCGATGATAGGCAGTTCGCTGAGCACGGGGACTCGGTTGACGCTGTTGTCCTCGTTCTTGCTCGTCAAACCACCCAGCACCATCGTCTCGCCGTTCCGGACACGGGCGACGACCGACAGGGTCTGGAACGTCTGGTTAGGAAGCTCTTGACCGTCCGGGCTCGTCGAGGTTCCGACGAAAGCCGAGATCTGCGGGTTGAGATACAGCGTGATCGTGTTGTCGTCGTTGATACGCGGCGCGACGCTGAGCGACGTCGTGGCGGTGATCGGGAACGGTTGAGGCACGTTCACGACGACGTTGCCGGTCGCCGCAAGCTGGTTGATGAAGATGTACTGGGTAACCGCCGCCGAGATCGAAGCAGGCTGGTTGTTCATCGTCCGAATGATCGGTGCGCTGACCACCTTGCCCTTGCCCTCGACAAGCGAGGCGCGCAGACGCCCCGTGACGTTGCCCGACGCGTAGTTCAGGAACACCGGGTCGCCGGAGCGAACGAACGAGCCGGGACGGGTGCCAGCGAAGACGGTACCGCGCTGGTAGAGGAACTCCGTGCCGAACGATCGGTCGACCGTTTCGGTGGTCGTGATGAACTCCACCTTGATCAGAATCTGCCGAGGCGCGTTGTCGAAGAGGCCGATACGCGTCTGGAGTTCCTGGATGGCCTCTTCGGTACCCTCGACGATCAGGCTGTTGTCGGTCGGGTCGTAGGAGATGAAGGTGATGCCCTCGGGCACTAGGCCTTGTCCTGCGGTGAGCGTCGACGATCCGTTCTGACCGCCGCCGTTCTGGCCGCCGCCGCCGTTCTGACCGCCGCCACCGATCCCGCCACGACCACCCTGGCCGCCGCCGAAACCACCGCCACCTCCGCCAATGCCGCCGATCTGATTGGCCGACTCACCGGGAAGGATGATCTGACCACTCGTCTCGCTACCGGCCAAGGTGGGGCTCTTTACGGGTGAGGCGCCGACCGGCCCGAAGGTCTGGGCGAAGCCGTTACCCTGGAACTGGGTGTTCGCACCGAAGATGCGACCGCTGTCCGCCGCCGTCAAGTTCGTAAACCGCTTTAGATCCTCGAAGCCCTTGGTCGAGCTGAAGGCCTTGTTGAAGACGAACATGTCATAGATGTCGCCTGCCTGCGCCTTTAGGATGCGCACCTTGCGCCATACCTTGGTCGGCTTGCCAGCCGACGCGGGCACAGGATCCATGTTCGGGAGCGGCGCGGGCTTTCGATGTCCAATGATGAACACGCCCCTCTCGTCGCGACGGTACTCCGCACCTGCCGCCTGACAGATGTATCGAAGCGCCTCTTCAGGCGTCACGTCGGCGATCTCCAGCGTGATCTTGCCGAACGGCTCTTCCGACGGCTCGACCACGAACTGGACGCCTGTTTGCGCCGTGAGCGTCCGGGTCGCGGTCAGCATGTCCGCGTCCTTCAACTTAAGCCGATTGACCCGCAAGGCGCCGTCCTGCGCCATGGCGGCGACGGGCGTCATCGCGAGCGCCGCCAGAGCCGCCAGAGCCGCCCCCCTTCCCCAATTCAACGTCATTCCTCTTTTCCTCAAAAACCCTCTCGTCCGATGCTTACCTTAAACTCAGCGCCCGAAGCCGCCGCCGCCGCCGCCGAAGCCGCCCATGCCGCCCCCGCCGACGCCGCCGCCGCCACCGACGCCGCCC
>CAZEWR010000024.1:0-81058 GCA_964516175.1 uncultured Fimbriimonas sp.
AGACGGGGAACAGGATGGCGGCGAGGATCGCGATGATCGCGATGACGACGAGGAGTTCGATGAGGGTGAACGCTTTTCGTTGCATGAGGGCTCTTCTTCGAGATCGGAGGGCGGCTTAGACGGTCGTGCCGGGAACGAGGGTGACCGGGAGGGTTTGGAGCGGCGGGACGCTCTCGCCGGCGATAAGGCGGTGCAGCGTCCGAACGGCGAGGCCCGCCATCTCCCGGAAGGGCGCGCGCACGGTGGCGAGGTTCCAGCGAAGCTCGGTAGCGGAGGGACAGCCGTTGTATCCCATGACCGCGACGTCGACGGGCACGTTGATCCCTTCGCGAACGAGCTGGCTTGCCACGCGATGGGCCGGAGCGTCGTCCCAGGCCACGACGGCGGTCGCCCGGTCGGGTCCACGCAGACGCGCGAGATCCTCCGGGGGCATCCCAATGGGCTTGTCGGACGCGCCGTCGATCTCCGGATGGTGACCGTGGATCGGACGTCCGAACTCGACCGCGAGGCCGAGGATCGACGCCTCGTGGAGGAAACCCTCCTGGCGCTCCAGAACGGACGGAAACGGGTAGTCGGCGGCTAGGTAGAGCGCGCGGCGGTGGCCCCGCGCGTGGAGGTGACGGGCCTGCATCCGGCCGCCTTCCCAGGCGTCGGCCACGACGCTCGGGATCTCGGCCAGCGGGTCCGCGATGGCGACGACGGGAAGGTGGGCCTCGGCGAGCATCGTCACGATGGGATGCTCGGGCAGCGCGGTGACGATCAGGCCGTCGAGCCGACCGTCGGAAAGGCTGGCGACGACCTTCTCCGGGGTGAGGTCGGCGTGAGGGGTGTGGAGGAGAAGGTCGAGTCCCAGCCCGACGCAGGCGGCCTGCAGGCCGGAGAGCACCTCGGCGATGTAGCCGTTGCGGGGATCGACGCACTCGTAGCCCGAGAAGTAGCCCACGATCCCGGTGCGGCGGTTGCGAAGCGAGCGAGCGAGGCCGTTGGGATGGTAGTTCATCTCGTCGGCCGCCCGGAGGATCGCCTGCCGGTTCGCCTCGGAGACGCGCGAGGTGGAGCGAGCCCCGTTGAGAACGACCGACGCCGCCGCCGTACCGACGCCGGCGCGGATCGCGATCTCCTTCAGGGTTGCCGGTTTTGATGGGCTCATTAAACGTTAGCTCAAGACCTAGTGTACAATGAGCTAACGTTTAATGCAAGGGAGCATGGCTAAATTCTCGTCTAGGGTGGTCGCGGCTCGATGATCCTCGTTCCGCTCGTCCCCACGATCGTCTCCGTCCGGCCGCTCGCCGGCCCTTCGGTCGCCCGCTACCGGGTCGCCGAGTACGCCGTCGACCTGAGGGCGGCCTATAAGGACCCTTTCGACCCCGACGACGTGGCGCTCGACCTGCGCGTCGTCGCGCCCTCGGGACGACGGCTGAGCGTTCCCGGCTTCCTCTATCGTCCCTACCGCCGAACCCTCGGCCGGGCGACCCTACCGATCCCCATCGCCAGCACCGACGCCCTCGCGGCGGGCAAGGCCGCGCCGACGCGCACGTCCGAAGGGGCGGAGATCATGGTCCCGAGCGGTCCGCCCGAGTGGCGCGTCCGCTTCGCGCCCGCCGAGGTCGGCCGCTATCGTCTGGAGTTCGTCCTGCGCACGCGCGCCGGAACGGCCCGCCGGACCGCGAGCCTTCTCGCGAAGCCCGCGACGGGCGGCTTCGTCCGCGTGTCGCCGCGCGACGGGCGCTACTTCGCGACGTCGGACGGCGCTCCGTACTGGCCGCTGGGCGAGAACGTCGCCTGGGCGGGTCCGCGCGGCACGCGCGACTACGACGACTGGCTTCCGAAGCTGGGCGCGCAGGGCGCGAACTGGGGCCGCGTCTGGCTTTCGCCGCCCTGGGCCACCTTCGCGCTCGAGCCGAAGACGTTGGGGCAATTCGACCTCGGCAACGCCTGGCGGCTGGACTACGTCCTCGGGCTGGCTCAGCGAAAAGGCGTGCGCCTGGCGCTGTGCGTCGACTCGTACAACGTTCTGCGCGACCGGGTCAGTTGGCCCGAGTGGGAGCGCTCGCCGCAACGGCTCGTCGTGAAACGGCCGGGCGACTTCTGGACCGATCCGACGGCGGCGCGCCTCTACCGGAACAAGCTTCGCTACCTCGTCGCCCGTTGGGGGGCGTCGACCGCCACGATGGGCTGGGAGCTTTGGAACGAGGTCGACGGGGTCGCCGACTACGCGGCGGCGCCCGTGCGGGAGTGGCACCGACGCATGGCGACCTACCTCCACGCGATCGACCCTTACGGCCATCCCGTCGGCACGAGCTTCGGCGGCAGCGGCGAGGGCGCGGGCGACGCGGCCGTGTTCGGGCTGAAGGCGATCGACTACGCCCAGAGCCACCGGTACGACGACCCGGACTTGGCGCTCGGCGTGGTCCGGGCGCAGGCGCGACTCGGCGCGCTGGGCAAGCCGCACTTCGTGGGCGAGGTAGGGGCCGACGCGTCGGGCGACCGCTCCGCCGACGACCCGGACGGCTATCAGGTCCACGATCCTCTCTGGGCGAGCCTCGCCTCGGGCGCGGCGGGCGGGGCGATGCCGTGGTGGTGGGACTCCTACGTCGGACCGCGCGGCCTCTATCCGATTTTCGGAGCGGCGGCGCGCTTCGCGAAGGGCATCGCCTTCGACCGCGAGGGCTTCGCGTCGGTGACTCCCACCCTCGCCTACGCCGCCAGGGGAACCCGCTCCCGGCGCGACGCGGTTCCGACCACCGACGGCGTCGGATGGGAACCGGCCCCCTACAACGCGCCGCGGACGGTAAGGATCGACGCGCGCGGCATGGCCGCCCCCCGCCTCGCGCGGGTCCAGCAGGGCGTGGGCAACCACAAGGATCTCCATAATCCGGTCACCTTCGATACCGACCTCCCGTCGCCGACGCGCCTCGTGGTCGAGGTCGGCGACGTTTCCGGCTACGGTGGCGCGGCCTTGCGGATCGTGCGCGACGGCGAGACGATCGTCGAGCGGGCCTTTCCCGATCCCGATGGCGACCGCGACACCGCGACGCTGAAGGGCTTCGCGGGCGAGTTCACGGTCGAGATCCCGGCGGGCCGCCACCGCACGATCGTGGAGAACCCCGGCCAGGACTGGTTCGTCGCGGCCTTCCGGGTCGTGGGGGCGCTGGAGAGCGCCGTCCCGCCCTTGATTGCCCGGGCGGCGGTCGGCCGGAACACGGCGATCGCGTGGGTTCGGAACGAGGATCTCACCTGGAAGAACGTCGTGGCCAAGCGTGCGGTCGGAGCGATCCCCCCGACCGTGCTTACCGTTCCGCGCCTCGCTCCGGGCCGCTGGCGCGTCGAGCGTTGGGACACCTGGTTGGGCCGGATCGTGGGGACCAGCGCGGTCGAGGTCGGACCCGACCGGCGCGCGATCGTCGCGCTGGGCGCGATGGGAGGCGACGTGGCCCTGAAGCTCGTCCGGTTGCGTTAGCCTTCACGCATTGACCGGCAGCGCGAAGGCGGAACGTCGTTTAAACCCTTAGAACGATGCCGGGATATAATCCTTCGCGCCGACTTTCGCCGCGACCCGCTCCTATTCCATGCGTCCTGTCCTCGCTTCGCTCCTCTTCTCTCCCCTTCTCCTCGCCGGATGCGGCGGCGGAGGATCCAGCGCTCCATCCCGGTCCCCCGACCAGGAAGCCGCCCTCCGGGCCGTCGAAAGCGTCGCTGAGGTCAACCGGAAAGGCTCGAAAGGACCGGTCCGCCCCGACCGAACACGGCTCGTCCGCCACGGGGCCGCTCGCTCCGAAGACGAGGCGACCTACGACGAAAACCTGCGGCTCTGGACCACCGTCGAAACGGACGGCAACCGGGAGACGACCCACTACTGGTTGGACCGCCGGACCATCCGCCCGGCTGGGACGAAAGTCGTCACCTACCCCGATGAGGGCACGGATGACCCGAAGACCACCGTCTTCGAGGAGACGATCACCGACGGGCCGAACAAGGGCTTCCACCGTACGGGCAGTCAGACCGACATTGGTCCTGGGTCGTGGACCTCGACCAGCGAAGCCTCGCTCGCGGACGGCAGCGTTCGGAAGTCGTTCCAAAGCCTGGATGAGGACGGCACGATGACTTGGTCGATGGACGACACGTCGGGATCAGGGCTCCACTCGAAGCTTTTCCTGGTCCAGCATCGGGACGGATCGGAACGGCGCTCCCAGGAGAACGACGACTTCTTAGCGTCCGCCGACCGCAACGCGGACGGCGAGGTGACGGGCAAGGTCGTCGCCCAAAAGCCCGCCCGATCGGCGACTTTCGAGGGCGCCACCGACGGAACGGTCACCGTCCACTACGCCGACGGAGCCTCCGAGACCTTCGCTCCCGCCCGCTAAGTTCCGTGTTGTACCGGAGCTAGGGGAGCGGTATGTCTCCGAGTGTGTCTAAAATGGTCGGGGCGACAGGATTCGAACCTGCGGCCTCATGCTCCCAAAGCACGCGCTCTACCAAGCTGAGCTACGCCCCGCGACCGAACGTAGAGGGTACCGCCAAAACGGGGTCCGTAGGGAGGCGGGGCGCTTTTCGCCCACGGACCCCGACTCGAACTCAGTGCATCGCTTTGTCGCCGTAGAGCGTCTGGATGTACGCGATCTGGCCCAGATGGTAGTTCGCGTTCCAGCGCGGGTAGGCCATCATCTCGGACATCTTGAACGTCTGCATGCTGCCGCCCGGTCCGTACGGCAGTTCCGTCGTCTCTTCCAACCGCTCGTCGGGAAGGTTCTTGAGCAGTTCGAAGAAGCGCCCCAGCTTCTCCTTGGCGGCGGCCTCACACGCCTCCACGGTCGTCCACGACGTCATCTCCGACCTTTCGGCCGCCTCCGCCTCCTCACCCGGCTCCCCCGGCGCGTTCCCGACGATACTGTAGGCCCAGTCCGGACACTTCGCCAGTTCCTGGCAGATCTCGATCACCGAACGGCCCGCGTCGAGCGGCTTCCAGCCGAGCTTGTCCTGCGGAACCGCCTTCGCGTAGTTGAAGGCCTCTTCCATTGCGGACCGGGTCACGTCGATCGTAAGGTCTTGCAGTCTCATCCTGTTTCCTGAAGTTTTTAGTAGAACTCCGTCTCCTATTATCGCCGAGCGGTACGTCGAACGCAAGGGGTCTTTTAGGGCTCTTCCAGAAGGTGGACGCGGAGCGTTCTGTCGTCGCAGGCGGAGCCTCCGACGACGCGACTCCAGCGTAGGGATCGGAAGCTCAATGCATCTCTCTGTCTCCGTAGAGCGTCCGGATGTACGCGATCTGGCCGGCGTGGTAGGTGAGGTTCCAGCGCGGGTAGTCGAGAAGCTCGGCGACGGTGTGATCCCGACCGCCGTTGAAAGGGAGCCATTTCGTGCGAGCGAGGTCTTCGTCCGTGTAGCCCCGGTACAGGTCGTAGAGCCGGACGAGCTTCTCCCGGCAGGCCGCCTCGCAGGCGTCGATCGTCGTCCAGGACTCCATCTCCGCCCGCTGCGCGGCGGCGGCGTTCTCAGGGTCGTCGGGCTTCCCGTCGGTTAGCGCCCAGTACGCCCAGTCCGGGGTCTTCGTCAGCTCGCGCGCCATCCTCAGGACGGACTGGCCGATGCCGAGCGGCCGCCACTCCAGGCGGTCCTCCGGCACGGCGCGGGCGTAGCGGAAAGCCTCCTCTCGGGCCCGCTCGATCGCTTCGATCATGTGATCCTGCAGACGCATCACCGATCATAGCTCCTCCCGACACGGCCACAATAGAGGGGTGATCCTCGCGGACGGACGGACGAACATGGCGCGGGATGCCGCGCTTCTCGATGCCGCCGAAGTGGGCGAGTGGGGTTGGCGGGTGTACGGTTGGGACGGGCCTTGGGTAAGTCTCGGGCGGTTCCAAGACCCCCAGCGCGCGGTCGCGCCGGGGTGGGACCGGTGGTGCGTCCGCCCGACCGGCGGACGGGCGGTGCTCCACGGACACGACGCGACCCTTGCCCTCGCGCTTCCTCACGACGGCGACTGCCGCCAGGTGAAGGCCCTCTACCGCCGCCTCATCGCTCCCCTCGTGGAGGCCCTCTGCGCCTGCGGCCTGGAGTGTCGTCTCGCGGAGACGACGCGCTACGTCGGGCGGGGACGGGAGAGCGAGGACTGTTTCGCCTTCCGCTCGCCCAACGACGTGGTCTGCCCCGATACCGGCGCGAAGGTCTGCGGCTGCGCCCTGCGGGTTTCGGAACGGGGCGCGCTGCTTCAGGCGAGCGTGCCGTATCGTGCGCCTCTGGCCGAGGGGGGCATCGTCGGTGGCGTCGCCCGCCCGGTTCGCGACTGGGATCACGCGGGGTTCGAGGACGCGGTTCGGCGCGCTTTGGCGTCAAGATAGAACGTGCTCCTTCCCGCTGCGCAGACGCCGCCCGCCTTCGACTTTCGGGTCGAGCCGGGGCGCGGCCTGACGGTCGTCGCGAGCGGCGTGCCCCTGGTGCGCGGCTCCTACTTCCAGATCGTCTCCCCCGACTGGAAGCGGTTCTACTACGGCTCCGTGGCGGGCTATCAGAAGATCGAGCGGCCCGATGGGGACACCGTGCGGGTGAGCTTCAAGGGCGTCGACGTGGAAGGGTCGCAGACCTACCACCGTGAGGGCGACCGGCTGAAGGTCCACTCCGAGTTCGACTACCGGGGCGAGGCCCCCGCCATCGTCGAGATCGCGGCGGGCCTCGTGTGGATGCCCGCCCTGGCGAAAGGCGCCACCCCCGCCCCGCCCGCGACGGAGACGATCGGGGGCCGCCGCCTGGGACCGGATTCGCCGACTTTCGGCCTAGCGGGCCCGCTCGGCATGCTGGAAGGGAGCGCGAGCGAGCCGCTGACCGTGTTCGACGCGCGCCGCTACCCACAGTCGTGGGCCGAAGGCAAGGACGCGCTGTGGGTAGGCGACCTTGCCCTGACGCTCGAGAAGGGCAAACGGGCGACTCTGGACATGGAGTGGCGGATTCCGACCTCGGCCTCTAAGGAACCCGCCCTCCTCAAGCGCGATCTCGCGTCGGTCGCTATCCCCGACGCGCGGCTGCCCGACGAGTCGCGGCCCCAACTCATCCCCAGACCCCAGCTCGATCAGCTCGACTACGCCCACCCCATCGAGGTGACGGGGGCTTGGGACCTTCCCGTCGGCGTCTTCGACCACTTCGACGCGTTCAAGGCCGCCCTCGCCCGCCGCTTCGTCGTACCCGTCCCGAACGCGAAGACGAAGCGGGTCGCCCTCGACGGCGGCGTCAGCAAGCTCGGTTTCAATCCCGGCGGCTACCGCCTGACCCTGCGGGCCGATCGGGGCATCACGATCGTCGGCGAGGAGGACACCGGCCTGCGCAACGCCGCCGAGCGGCTGGCCCAGATCGCGTTCGCCAAGGGCGGCAAGCTCTGGCTCCCCTCGGGCTACCTGTACGACGACCCCAAGGTGCGATGGCGCGGCGTCCACCTGTTCGGCGGCCCGAAGGCCCGCGCGTTCCAGAAGAACCTCTGGACCCGCGTCCTGCGGCCCCTGGGCTTCGACCACGTCGTGCTCCAGTGCGAGCGGACCGCCTGGGACGCGACGCCGGGGATCGCGACGCCGATCTCGATGACGAAGGCCCAACTGGCGGACCTGTTCGGCCTCTACCGCAACCTCGGAGTCGAGGCTATTCCGCTCATTCAGAGTTTCGGCCATATGGAATGGCTTTTCGCGAACGGCAAGAACCTCGACCTTGCGATGAACCCGGACGTGCCCTACGCGATCGATCCGCGCAAGCCCAAGGCGCGGGAGACCCTGAGCGCGATCTGGGACGAGGCGATCGCCCTCGCAAGGCCCAAGACGATCCACTTCGGGCTCGACGAGGTCTCGATGACGGGCTGGACCGGCGGCGATCTGTTCCTTACCGACGTCTGGAAAAGCCAACTCGACTTCCTGGGGAACTACGCCAAAGGGAAAGGCGTCGAGACGATGCTCTGGGGCGACCAGGCCCTCTTCGGCAAGGAGGCCCCCGACGCCGCGCTCGCGGGAACGGCGGCGGACGCCAAGGCCCGGCGGGACGCGATCCCAAGGGGCTCATGGATCGCAGACTGGCACTACAAGGCCGATCCCCGCCCCGAGACGTTCCAAGGGAACCTGAGCCTCTGGAAGGACGCCGGGATGCGCCCCATCGCGGCGACGTGGTACCGGCCCGAGAACATCCGGGGCTTCGCCCTCGCGGCAGGCCAGCTCGGCGCGGGACTGCTCCAGACGACGTGGGCGGGCTACGAGAGCACGGAAGAGGCGATGCTGCAGAATCCCGTCCAGTTCGGGGCGATGGTCCTCGCGGCGGACTACGGCTGGAGCGCCCGGAAGGAACTGCCCGAGGAGCTTTCCTACGACGCGAACGAAGTGTTCCGAAAGCTCTACTTCGGGCGGCCCTCGCTGCTGAAGCCCGGAAAGGGGACCGCCCTCGGCGGAACGGCCGCCTTCGCGGTGGGCGACGTCCGTTTCCGCACGCTCGATCTGCGCGCCGCCTCCGTGCTCCGACCAAACCCGGAAGCGGGCGGCTCGATCGAGCTCGACGTGGCCGCTAAGGGCCGCGAACTGAACCTCGCGCTGGCGACGGATCTCCCGGCGGAGTTCGGCGAGGCGGTCGCGGAAGTCCGGGTCGAACGGGCGGCTCTTCCGCCGTTGGTCGAGCGCCTGGTCTACGGACGCGACGTGCGCGCCCTGACCGATCCCGCCGCGCTGTCGAAAGGCGACCGCTCGCCGGGCGGCCCGTCGGCCTTCCGGTTCGATCTCGGCCGGACGACGGCCACCGTCACCCGGATCGTCGTCCGGCCCCTCAACCGCTACTCCGGCGTGAGGCTGATGGGCGCGACGCTGGTGGATTGACGCCCGTTACGCGGCCTTCTTCGCGGAGGCCGAGTCGCTCTCAAGCTCGGCGAGGTGGCGGGCGAACGGCAGGAAGATGAGGTTGTCCTTGCGGAGGACGCCCGCGCTGCGGTTGGTCATCCAGTCGCCGCGGCACTTGTTGCAGCAGGCGATCTGCTCGAGGCCGTCGGTCGTCATCGAGCTGATTTCACAGTAGGGGCAGTTCATGGTCTTTCCTGGTCAGGGGCGCGCCGCCGCGCCGGTCTGTGTTCCGTGTTCCGTCCTTGAGAGCATCGCCCTGATGGCAGATTCACCAGGATCGGACTATAAACAGCAAGGGCGCCGGGCCTTTCGCTCGGGCTAAAGTAGAGGGCGATGGAACCGATCAAGCGCCGAGACCTCCTGGTGGCCGGAGCGGCCGCCGGACTCGGGCTCGCCACCCTGCCCAACCTTCAGGCCGCGACCACCCCTTCCGTTCCGGGGCAAGGCGTCCCGAAGCAAAAGGGGCGGAACGTCGCGGAGCTTCGGACCCCCAAGCTGGACAAGGTGCGCGTCGGCTTCATCGGCGTCGGCGCGCGGGGCGGCGGCCACGTCGCGCAGATGCTCTTGCTAGAGGGCGTCGAGGTCAAGGCGATCTGCGACACGCACGTTCCGAGCGCCGCCGCCTCCGCGAAGCGCGTCGTGGACAAGGGCTTCCCCGCCCCGGCCCTCTACACCGAGGGCGAGCACGCCTTCGAGAAGATGCTGGCGCGGGACGACCTCGACATGGTCGTCATCGCGACGCCCTGGCAGTGGCATACCCCGATGGCGGTCGCCGCCATGAAGGCGGGCAAGCACGCCTTCGTCGAGGTGCCCGCCGCGACGACCCTGGAGGACTGCTGGCGACTCGTCGACACCGCCGAGGAGACCCAGCGGCACTGTATGATGATGGAGAACGTCAACTACGGCCGTGAGGAGCTGATGGTGCTCAACATGTGCCGCCTGGGCGTTTTCGGCGAGCTGCTCCACGGCGAGGCGGCCTACATCCACGACCTGCGAGAACAGATGAACGAGGTCGACCACGGCACCGGCTCGTGGCGCACCTACGAGTACGCCCGGCACAACGGCAACCTCTACCCCACCCACGGCCTCGGTCCGGTCGCCCACTACATGGGGATCAACCGGGGCGACCGACTCGACTACCTCACGTCGATCTCCTCTCCCTCGCGGGTGCGCGCGATCTACGCCCAAGAGCACTTTCCCGAGGGGCACAAGTGGCGGAGCCTGAAGTTCCAGGCGGGCGACATCAACACCACGCTCATCAAGACCGTCCTCGGTCGCTCGATCATGGTCCAGTGGGACGAGCAGCTCCCCCGCCCCTACTCGCGTCTCAACTTCGTCCAGGGGACGAAGGGCGCTTGGGGCGGCTTCCCCAACCGCCTCGTCTTGGAAGGCACGACTCCGAACACCGAGTCGTGGGTGCAGGGCGCGGACCTCAAGCCGTTCTTCGAGAAGTACGACCACCCGCTCTGGAAGAAGGTGGCGGGCCTGCCGCAGAACAACGGCGGCCATGGCGGCATGGACTTCGTGATGCTCTGGAGGATCGTCTACTGCCTGCGCAACGGTCTACCCTTGGACCAATCCGTGTACGACGGCGTGGCTTGGTCGTGCGTCACGCCGCTCAGCGAGGTCTCGGTCGCGAACCGGGGCCGCTCGATGGACGTACCCGACTTTACGCGCGGGGCATGGAAGACGACCCCGCCCCTCGTGATCGAGGCGTAGACGCCAAGCGCCGGGACCACCAAGCCCCGGCAGAGGGGGCGGCGACAACGTTGCGCGTTCCTCGACCGCCCCGTCCTTTAGCCCAGAGCGGCGATCACCGCGTCGCGGTACTCCGTCGTGGACGCGGAGCCGCCGAGATCGCGCGTGGTGCGCTTCCCTTCCTGGAGGACCGAGAGGACGGCCGCCTGGATGCGGTCGGCCATCGCGTGCTCGCCGATATGGCGGAGCATCATGAGACCGCTCGAAAGGAGGGCGGTCGGGTTGGCGAGCCCCTTGCCCGCGATGTCCGGAGCGGAGCCGTGGACCGCCTCGAAGACGGCGTTGGTGATGCCGATGTTCGCGCCCGGGGCGAGGCCGAGTCCTCCGACGAGACCCGCGCACAGGTCGCTCACGATGTCGCCGTAAAGGTTCTCCGTCACGAGGACGTCGAACTGCTCGGGACGCATCACGAGCTGCATGCAGCAGTTGTCCACGATGATGTCGTCGCCCTTGATGTCCGTGTACTGGGCGGCGACCTTGTAGAACTCCTCGAGGAACATGCCGTCGGACATCTTCATGATGTTCGCCTTGTGGACGGCGGTGACGCGCTTGCGCCCCTGTTTGCGCGCCATGTCGAAGGCATAGGCGCAGATCCGCATACAGGCGCCGCGGGTGATAACCTTGATCGACTGGGCGAGGTCCGGCGTGGGCATGAATTCGATACCCGCGTAGAGGTCTTCCGTGTTCTCGCGCACGATGACGAGGTCCAGGTCGCGCTCGCTGAAGGGCGTCGTCACGCCGGGTAGGGTGCGCGTGGGGCGGACGTTGGCGAAAAGGTCGAGCTTCTTGCGCAGGGTGACGTTGGCGCTGACGTGGCCCTTGCCGATCGGGGTCGCGGTCGGTCCCTTGAGGGCCACCCCGATCTCGCGGATCGCCTGCACCGTCGCGTCGGGCATCGCGGGACCGCCCTTGTCGAGGCTCGGCTGGCCCGCCTCGAGGAACGTGTACTCGGCCTCAAAGCCCGCCGCCTCCAGGATGCGCAGGACGGCGTCGGTGATCTCGGGACCGATGCCGTCTCCGGGAATGATCGCGATGCGTCGGGAAGCCATGCCGAACAGTCTACTTAGCCTCACGGAACGGCGTTTTCCAAGCCGAAAGACCCATGACGAAAATACTTGATCCGATCCGCTGTAACTCTCGCCAGAGTGGGACGTCACTAAGGATAAGTCCCATGAAAACTCGCTTGTTCCCTGCCTTCGCGACCCTTGCGATCCTCGCGCTGGCCGCCGTCGCGCCCGCTCAGGATCGGGGCCGTCGCAGCGGTGGCGAGAGCCGCGAACGTTCCTCCCCCTCTCGGTCGGGCGGCGAGCGTTCCCGCGGCGAGTCTCGAAGCCGAGACGCTTCCCCGAGCCGCGACTCGTCCAACCGAGACTCTGGACGAAGCCGAGACGACGCCCGACCGAACCGAAGCGATTCCCGCTCCTCGGATTCCCGGCCCGGCGGCTCCCGCCCGAACGACCCACGCCCGTCCGATCGCTCCTCCGGCGATTCGCGGCCCTCGCGCGGGAACGACACGCCCCGCCGCGACGAGTCTCGTCCGAGCGACGGTCGCCCTGGCGGCGCTCCCGACCGCTCTCAGGATCGGAGGGACCGCGACTCCCGTCCGTCCGACTCCCGGAACGACGGCTCCCGGCGCAACCCGTTCGATCGGAGCGAGCGTCCGCGCGAAACGCGGCCCGGTGACCGCTCCAACGATCGAGGCGGCTGGCCTGACCGGTCGAACGATCGTCCGGGCCGTCCCGGCACGCCCGAGAGCGCCTCGGGACGGCGCAGCCCGTTCGACCGGAACGGTGGCTTCGGTGGACGCGACGACCGCCGTCCCTCGGGCGGCTTCGGAAACCGCGACGACCGAGGCGCCAACCGAGGCGGCTTCGGCGGCTGGAACGACCGCCGCCCCAACCGTCCGGTCTACGCCGCGCCCACGCGCTTCGACGGTCGGGGACGGTTCGACCGCCCGGTTCGGTACGCGACGCCCCCGATCCACTCGGTCCTGGGCGTGCAGATCCGCCGCTCCGATGCGCGTCGGGGCTCGGACTTCGCGTTCGGCGGCGTCTTCGGCGGCCTGCGCGTCGGCTACGTGAGCTACGGCGGCTATGGCGGCGGAAGCGGCTTCGGGTTCGGCTACACGCACTACGCGTACGATCCCTTTGCCCCGAACTGCGCCGTCGTCGCCTCCCCCTGGTACCGCTACTCGTACCTGCCGCCGTACATCGACAACTCCCGCGTGATCGTGGTCAACAACTACCCGTCAAGCTGGAACTGGGACGGCTGGCAGACCTACGACGTCCGTTCCGACCGACGCGACGAGGCGGTCCAAGGCGCCTTGGACGATCTGCGCGACGCCTTCGAGGAGGCCAGCGACCGCTACGGCAACCGCCTGATTCCGCAGGACGGCAACGTCGCGATCTACAACGACGGCCATTACGACTACTCGCTGAACCCCGACGACTTCGCGCAGATGTTCCTCGACGGCATCGAGCAGTCGAAGACCGTCCGCTACGAGATCCAGGAGGTTCGGAGGCAAGGCGACGAAGTCCGGGTCCGAGCGCGCCACACCTACGAAGACTCGTGGGGCCAGGAGCAGTCCGTGATCCACACGCTGACCCTTCGGCGCGGCCGCGACGGCGGCTACGTGATCCGCGAGTTCGGCTCCGAGTAGGCGTTTCGCCCTTGGGAAGAGGTAAGAAGAGAGGACTCCGCTCCCTTCTCGCCTCTTCCGGCGTTCGAGGGCGTAGGAATCGATAAGCCGTATGAGTCTCCCCCCGCTGTTTCCCCGCCGCGTCACCAGCCCCTGCCGAATCGGCCCGCTCACGATGGGCTCGGGGCATCCGGTGGTCGTGCAGTCGATGATCACGGAGGAGACGCGGAACATCGAAGGGTGCGTCGAGCAGATCATCGAGCTTCACCGTGCGGGATGCGAACTGGTGCGGGTCACGACGCCCTCGCTCGGCGAAGCCGAGTGCCTGGCGGAGATCCGCGCCAAGGTCAACGAGCGGCACGGCTACGTGCCGCTGACCGCCGACGTCCACCATCAGGGAACGGACATCGCGGTCGAGGCCGCGAAGCACGTCGATGAGGTCCGGGTCAATCCGGGCCTCTTCGTCTTTCGGCGGCATGGAACGCGCGCGAAGACCGAAACGGGCCTCGCCGTCGACGTGCGCGGACGTGAGGAGAACGAGGTCGACCGGCTTCGCGCGGAGCTCGCCTACGATCCCGCCGAGTGGGCCCTCGAACTGGAGGCGATCGAGGAGAGCTTCGTGCCCGTCCTCGAAGCCTGCAAGAGGTTCGACCGCGCGATCCGGGTCGGCGTGAACCACGGCTCGCTTTCCGAACGCATCCTCATCACCTACGGCGACACGCCCCGAGGCATGGTCGAGTCGGCCATGGAGTACCTGCGGCTAGGCGAGAAGCACGGCTACACGAACTTCAACATCTCCGCCAAGGCGTCGCGGGTGCCGATCATGGTCGCCGCGAACCGGCTGATGGCTTCCCGGATGCTCGAAGAGGGAATGCGCTATCCCCTCCACCTCGGCGTCACCGAGGCGGGCGACGGCGACTACGCGCGGGTCAAGTCGACCGCCGGCATCGCCACCCTCCTGATGGAGGGCATCGGCGACACCATCCGCGTCTCGCTCAGCGAGGACCCGATCCACGAGATTCCCGTCTGCTACGACATCCTCCAGTCGCTCGGCCTGCGAATCACCAAGGTCGAGTACATCGCCTGCCCTTCGTGTGGCCGGACGAAGTTCAACCTCCCGACCGTCTTCAACCAAGTCCGGGACGCGACGAAGCACCTGAAAGGCCTCACCCTCGCCGTCATGGGGTGCATCGTGAACGGCCCCGGCGAGATGGCCGACGCGGACTACGGCTACGTCGGCGCGGCGGGCGGCAAGATCACCCTCTACCGTAAGCGCGACGTGGTGAAGACGGGCATCCCGCAGGAGCGCGGCGTCGAGGAGCTGATCGCGCTCCTCAAGGCCGACGGCGTCTGGAAGGAGCCCGGCGAAGGCTCGGACGGCCTTACACCGCTCCCGACCCTCGCCCCGAAAAACCGACTCGCGCCCGCCGCGCCGGTTTAGGACCGTTCTTGGGAACGCGGAGCGTGTAGCCGGAGGCGCCGGTCTTCGCGGAACGTCACGCTCTCGCGAAAGCTTCGCTTTCGACTACCTCGCGTTCTTACGGGCGGAACTCGTCCGGGACGCGGTAGTTCACGTCCAACGCCCTCAGCCGTTCGAGTTGGGGCCGCAAACGGACGAGAAAATCGTCGTACGACTTCCCTTCCTTAGGCGACCAGAGCACCTCCGCCAGGGCGGAAAGGCGTGGAAAGGCCATGTACTCGACCTGCTTCGGACCTGAGAGGTACTCCGTCCAGAGCTGCCCCTGCGCGCCGAGGACGTGCTTCGCCTCTTCGGCGTTGAGGGCGGCGGGCACCGGCTCGAAGGCGTAGACCTTCGAAAGCGGTACGAAGCCGCCGATCGACAGGGGCTCCGTCTTCGGATCGCCCTGGTAGTAGTCCAGGTAGGTCCAGCCGGTCGGCGCCATCACCACGTCGTGGCCCGACTTGGCGGCGGCGATGCCGCCCGCCTCGCCGCGCCAGCTCATCACCGCCGCGCCCGGCGCGAGGCCGCCCTCAAGGATCTCGTCCCAGCCGATGAGCCGCCGCCCCTTCGAAGCGATATAGGCGTCCATCTGGCGTACGAACCAGCTCTGCATCTCGTGCTCGTCCTTGAGTCCGAGGGCCTTGATTCGGGCCTGCACCTTGGGCGACTCCTCCCACTGCTTCTTCGGGGCCTCGTCGCCCCCGATGTGGATGAAGGTCGAAGGGAAGATCGCCATCGTCTCGTCCAAAACGTCCTTGTAGAACGCGATCGTCGCGTCCTCGGGATTGAGGATGTTCTCGATCACGCCCCAGTCGGTGCCGACCTCGATCGGGTGGTCGAGGTTGCCGAGTTCGGGATAGGCGGCGATGGCGGCTTGGCTGTGGCCGGGCATCTCGATCTCCGGCACGACGTTGACGAAGCGGTCGGCGGCGTAGGCGACCAGTTCGCGCAGATCGTCCTGGGTGTAGAAGCCGCCGTGGGGCGTCCCGTCGTACTTGTGGTCCTGATAGTGGCCCAGCATCGACTGCTTGCGCATCGACCCGACCTCCGTCAGCCTGGGATACTTTTTGATCTCGATCCGCCACCCTTGGTCTTCCGTCAGATGGAGGTGGAAAGTGTTCATCTTGTGGAGCGCGAGGAGGTCCACGTACTCCAGCAGGAACGCCTTCGGCATGAAATGCCGTCCCACGTCGAGGTGGGCGCCGCGCCAGCCGAACCGAGGGCGGTCCTCGACATGGACGCCCGGCACGTTCCAGGCGACGCCCTTGACCTCCGCTTGGCGGAAGACTCGGGTCGGCAGAAGCTGGCGCAGGGTCTGGATGCCGTAGAAGATCCCGGCGGGTTTCGCCGCCCGGATCTCAACCCCTTTCGCGCTCGCGTCCAGCGTGTATCCCTCGGCGCCGCCAATCTTGGGATCGAGGGTCAGCCGGATCGCGTTGTCGCCGCCGCGCTCCCGGATCGGGAGCGGCAGGCCGGTGGCGACAAGGTCACGCTGAAGTACGCGCCCCAGTTTGGCGAGGGTTTTTGAAGCGACGATAGCGGTGTTCGCGTCAAGGACGAACGCGCCCGGACGTTCGTGAAGGACGACGGGGCGGGGGAGGATGGCGGGGAGAGGCATCGCGTTCATCGGACGGTGATCGGGACGGTGAGCGGAAGGTCGCGCGACGAGGTCCCGATCCGCAGGCGGTAGACGCCCGGATCGACGACCCATCCCTTCTTCGCCACGTCGTAACGGGCAAGGTCGCGCCTAGGGAAGCGCATCGTCACCGTTCGCGTCGTACCCGGCGCCAGCGTCGCCTTCGCGAAGGCGCGCAGCTCGCGCGGCGCGCGAGCTGCAGGCCCTTTCGGCGGTTCGGCGTAGACCTGCACCGTCTCAGCGCCCGCCATCCGGCCCGTGTTCTTCACGACGACGGAGATCCCGATCGTCTCGCCTGCCGAGACGGACGGCTTCGAGAGGGCGAAGCTCGTGTAGGAGAGCCCGAAACCGAACGGGTAGAGGGGATTCGTGTGGTTCTGGTCGAGCCAGCGGTAGCCGATGAATGGCCCTTCGCGGTAGACCATCTGACGGTTCTTCGAAGGATAGGCGTTGGCGTAGTAGGTGCTCCCGAGATCCGCCGGGAAGCTCGTCGGAAGCTTCCCACTCGGACTCAGGCGTCCGTAGAGAATCTCGGCGAGGGCTTTGTTCCCTTCCCCGCCCGGATAGCCCGCGTGGACGAAGCCCGCCGCCTTGTCGATCCAGCCCAGCGTCGCGACGCCCGCGCCCGCGTTCAGCACGACGACCACCCGCTTGTTCAGAGAGACAAGACGGCGAAGCATCGTCTCCTGCTCCGCCGGAAGCTCCCAGCTCCGGTCCGAGCCCTCGCCCTCGTAACGGTCTTGACCGTTCCATCCGACGCACGCCACCACGACGTCGGCGGCGGCCACGCGGCTTTTGGGCAGTTCACGCTCCAGGCTCTTCTGGAAGCTTCCGCCGATCCCGACCCGCGCGATCGCGTCGCCCGCGCCTTGGTAGTACTCGACGACCACGTTCACCGGCTTTCCGGCGGTAAGGCTTAGCGGCGCGGTGTAGCGCGTCTCGCCCTCGTCGTGCCACTGGTCGATCACGCGCTTTCCGTCGACGTAGACCCGGATGCCGTCGTCGGCGGAGGCGACGAGCTGCGCCGGTCCCGTCTCCTTCGGAACGTACCGCCCCTTCCAGCGGACGGAGAAGCGACCCAGGACGGCCGGGTCGGGCGACGCGTTGGGCCAACGGTAGTCGATCCGGGTTTCGCGGCGGCTCAGCAGCGGAAGGCCCTGAAGCTCCTGTCCCGCGTAGTAGTCGGCATGGAGTTCCGCCCACTCCGTCTGCGCTGGGGCGGCGGTGGGGCTGCTGAAGCCGGGCGTATAGTCGACCGTCGTCCCGGACGGCGCGGCCTTGCGGAGCGCGTCCAAAACGCTCACCGAACGGTTGGGCGTGGTGTACGCGCTTCCGCCGCCGCCGGTCGCGGCGGGCGAGGCGTTGGGTCCGACGACGAGGATACGCCGGCCCTTGAGGGGCAGGACGCCGCCCTGGTTCTTCAGCAGGATCGTGCCCTCGGCGGCGACCTTGATCGCGGCGGCGGCGTTGGCGGGATCGTCGAGGGCGATCGACGAGAGCTTCTGGTCCCGCTTGTCCCAGTTCATCCGCAGGGCGACCCGGAGGATACGGCGCACCTTGTCGTCGAGCGGCGCGGCGGAGAGGGTCCCGTTCTGGATCGATGCGAGAAGATTCCTACGGTTCATCCAGCGGGCGTCGGGCATCTCCAGGTCGAGTCCGTTCTCGTACGGCCCCTTCGCCGAGTAGACCGAAACCCAGTCGCTCATCACCAGCCCGTCGAAGCCCCACTCGCCCTTGAGGATGTCCTCCATAAGATGCCGGTTCTCGCTCGCGTGGACGCCGTTCACAAGGTTGTAGCTCGTCATCAGCGCGCCGACGTGGGCATCCTTCACCACCATCTCGAACGGCTTCAGGTAGAGCTCGCGCAAGGTGCGCTCGTCGATGCGGGAGTCGTCGTTGTTGCGGTCGTTCTCGTGCTCGTTGCCCGCAAAGTGCTTGACGGTGGCGACCACCCCCTCGCCTTCGACGCCCTTGACGATCTCCGTCGCCATCCGGCCCGCGAGCAAGGGATCCTCGCCCAGGTACTCGAAGTTGCGCCCGTTCTGCTGCACCCGCGCGAGGTTGACGCCGGGACCGAGCCAGATGTGGACGCCCCGCGCCCGCGCGTCGCGACCGATCGCCTTGCCGAACCGCTGGGCGAGGTCGACGTTCCAGGTGGCGGCCAGGGTAAAGCCCGCCGGGTAGGCGGTGGTCGGCCCGTCGTTGCGGACGCCCACCGGGCCGTCCGACATCTTCAGTCGCGGCAGGTGCGCCTCCGGGATCGCGCGGACGTAGAAGCCGTCGACGCCGCCGAGAAGGTCGATCTTCTCTTCGAGGCTCATCTTCGTCAGAACGGCGGAGACTCGGGATTCCAGGTCCCCTTGCGGCAGTGCGAGGGCGGCGATGAGGGGGATCATGAAACTCGGTCTTACCCCAAGCCGCCCCGCCCGAACCTTTACACCAGCGTCAGGTGCCGTGCGTGGGCGACTGCCTGGGCCACCGTGAATCGGCCTTCGTAGACCGCCTTTCCGGTGATCACGCCCTCCGGCATATCGGAGTCCAGGGAAAACAGCTCGTTGAAGTCCTCTAGGGAGGCGATGCCGCCGCTTTGGACGATCGGTAGGCCGCACGCCTGGTGGACCTCGCGCAGGAGTTCGAGGTTCGGCCCCGTGAGCATCCCGTCGCGCGCGATGTCGGTGAGCACGATGCGCCGTGCGCCCATGTCTCGGACCCGGACCGCCATCTCGACCGCGTCGATCTCGCTCGTCTCCAGCCAGCCCGTCACCGCCACCCGTCGGTCGCGGGCGTCGATTCCGGCGACCGCCCGATCGCCCAGCCGCACGAAGGTGCGGCGGGCGAAGGCGGGATCCTTCACGATCGCGGAGCCGAGCACGACGCGGGTCGCGCCGGCGGCGAGGGCCGCCCCGAGGCCGTCCTCGTCCTTGATCCCGCCCCCGAACTCGATCTTGACCTTCGAGACACGACGGATCGCGCGCAGGACCTCAAGGTGCGCCTCGGCGGGATGCCCGGCCTTTGCGCCGTCGAGATCCACGACGTGGATCCAATCCGCGCCCGCCTCCTCGAAGCCGAGGGCGACCGCGACGGGATCGTCTCCGTACACCGTCTCTTGGGCGTAGTCGCCCTGGATCAGGCGGACCGCCTTGCCGTCCCGAAGATCGATCGCCGGAAGGACGATCATCGGGCGAACCGCTCCAGCATCCGCATCCCGACCGCGCCGCTCTTCTCCGGATGGAACTGCGTCCCCCAGACGTTGCCCCGCGCGACCATCGCCGGGAACTCCACCCCGTAGTCGGCGATCGCCGCCACGTCGTCGGGGTCGGCACACTCGGTGTAGAGGGAGTGGACGAAATAGACCTGCTCGCCCTCCGTCGAATCCTCCACCAGGCCGTCCCGGCGGCGATAGGCGAGGGGCGACCAACCCATGTGCGGCACTTTACGCCCTTCGGCGGGCAGGTAGCGGACGCGTCCGGGCACGAGCCCGAGGCCCGTGTGCCGCCCCATCTCCTCGCTCTCCTCGAACAGGAGCTGCTGGCCCAGGCAGATGCCCAGCACGGGGGCGCCATCCGCCGCGAACGACCGGATCTCGTCCCGAAGTGGGCCGATCCGCTCCATCGCCGCCCCGAAGGCCCCGACGCCGGGGATCACGAGCCGATCGACCCCGGACGGGCGGTCGATCAGCTTGACCTTCGCGCCGAGCGACTCGAACGCCTTGAGCACGGAGCGCAGATTGCCCATGCCGTAGTCGAGAACGCCGATCAATCGCGCTTCCCTTTCGTCGAGGGCGACGCGTAGCGGTCGCTGGGACGGGTCGCGTCGAAGAGCGCGCGTCCGAACGCCTTGAAGACGGCCTCGCAGACGTGATGGTCGTTCTCGCCGCATACCTTCCGAAGATGGACGGTGAGCCCGCTGTGCGTCGAGAACGCCCGGAAGAACTCACGGACGCACTCGGTGCCCATCGTGCCCAGGTTCTCCCGGACGAACGGCACGTCGTAGGTGAGCATCCCGCGTCCGGAGACGTCGACCGCCGCGAGGACGAGGGCCTCGTCCATCGGCGTGTGGTTCGAGCCGTAGCGGGCGATCGGGTCGCCCCCGTCGAGGGCTTGGGCGAGGGCCTGCCCCAGCACGATGCCCACGTCCTCGACGGTATGGTGGTCGTCGATGTGCAGATCGCCCTCCGCGCTCACGCCCAGGTCGATGTGGCCGTGGAACGCGAGCTGCTGGAGCATGTGGTCGAAGAACCCGATCCCGGTGGAAATGTCGCGTCGGGTGCCGCCGTCCAGGTCGAGCACGACCTGGACGCGCGTCTCCGCCGTTTCGCGGTAGACCTCGGCGTACCGAACCCCGGGGGCGTTCTTGCTCATGCCGATAGTTTAGCAGGAGGGGCGGGCGGCTCTACTTGGCCGCCACGCCGAGCTTGCGTCCGACAAGCTCCAGGCTCGTTCGTCCTTTGAACCGCTCCTCGTAGTAAGCCTCCGGGTCCTCCTTGACGTAGAGCTCGAAACCTCCTTCGCTCGTCGCGTTGGCGGCCAGGGTGTGGCGGGTCTTGGGATCGAGGTCGAAGTCGATGGTCGCCTGCAGATGGAGCGGCATCGTCTTCAGGTTCGTCTTGTCGGCTTCCTCTCCAAGCAGGGTACGCAGGTAGTCGGCGAGGTCGGTCTTGAGCTCGAGCTTGGCCTGGACGCGCAGGATCGCCTTCCCGTCCACCTTCATCGGCCCCACGTAGGTGTAGAGGTAGTCGAGCCGCTGGACCGCCGACTTCCCGTCCTTGCCGCTCAGCTTCTGCGGCTGGTAGCCCACCGTACGCTTCCAGGTGTCACCCACCTTGACCGGCTCCAGGGGGAGTTTCGGCGCGAAGTCGAGCCCGGAGTCGATGCCGCCGATAAAGAGGGCGAGGCGATGCATCTCGCTGATGTACTGTCCGAAGATCGGCGCCTGCAAAGGCGCCGCAGGCATCGTCCATCGCGCGCTGAGGGGCTTCTTCTTCGCGGGCTTCTTGACCGGTTTCTTCGGCGTGACGTCGCGCGTGTCGATCAGCTCGTTCACCGGAGACACCGTCAGTTCGTACACCTTGTCCGACTTCTCGACCGTCGGCTTCGGCGCGGAGGTGGCCGTCTCCCCGCGGATTTCCGTCATGGCGGGTCGTCGGTAGGTCACGACGGCGACCCCGTCGTTCTTCATCGCCTTGACGACGAAGTCGAAGCCGTAGTTGATGTCGAGGTCTTCCGGGATAAAGGTCTGAATGCCCTTCTGGCGCTGCTCCGCCGTGATGTGGGAGTTGATCTGGTAGGCCAGCTTCTCCGTCGGCACGAACTTACGGGAAAGAGCGACGGGATTCTGAACCAGTGCGAGGAGGCAAAGCGAGGCGAGAGGCATACGCCACTTATAACGCGAATCCCGCGAAGATCGTTACGGCTCCCATAGCCCGCACCCGGAACGAAGGGCGATCAGCCCAGCGTGAAGTAGAACGTCGCGCCCTCGCCGAGCTGGCTCTCGGCCCAGACGCGTCCGCCGTGTCGCTCCGCGATCCGACGGACGTTCGCGAGGCCGATGCCCGTGCCGGGATAGACGCCCTCACGGTGAAGCCGCTCGAACGGGCGAAACAGCTTATGGGCGTACTTGGGGTCGAAGCCGATCCCGTGGTCACGGACGTAGAACGCGCCCTCATGCTGGCCGAACTCGATGCACCGCTCGTTCGGGCGGCAGAATTTGGCGGCGTTGTCGAAAAGGTTCATGACCAGCAGGCGCACGAGGGTGGCGTCGCCGTTCGCCTGCAAACCGCCCTGGATATCGACGGAGACGCGCAGCTCCTGTGCGACGGCCCCGGCGAGGACGGAGAGATCGAACTCCGTCCGCTGGATCTGGGTCTGCCCCAGGCGGACGAAGTTCAGGAGATCGTCGATCAGCCGGCCCAGGCGCGCGGAAGCCTCTTCCTGGCGGCCGAGCTCTTCGAGAGCGTCCGGGGGCAGGATGCTCCCGAAGTCCTCCTTGAGGATCGCGCTCGTGGCGTTGATGGCGCGCAAAGGGGCGCGAAGATCGTGCGAGACGGTGTAGCAGAAGCTCTCCAGCTCGTAGGTTCGCTCGAGGACGCGCGCCTCGAGGCGCTGGTTCAGCTCGACGATCTCCCGCCGAGCGGAGTCGCGCTCTAGGGCATAGGCGATCGTACGCTCCAAAAGACCGGCGTTGAGGTTCCCCTTCTCCTGGTAGTCGGCGAGCCCCGCCTCGATGATCCGTTCCGCGAGATCCTCGTCGTCGTGACCGCTTAGGAGGATCGTCGGGATCGCGTACCCCGCCGCCGTCGCCTCGCGGAAAAGCTGGACCCCGTCCTTCGCGCCGAGAGCGTAGTCCAGCAGGCAGACGTCGAAACCACCCTCGTGCATCCGGGACTCCGCCTCCGCCGCCGTGTAGGCGTGGATGACTTCGAACCGGATTCTCCTCGCCTCGCGCAGGGTCGCCTCGGTCAGGAAGTGGTCGTCCGGGTCGTCGTCCACGATCAGGACGCGCAAGGGGCGGTCAGGACGCTTCATCGGTAGGGAGCATCACGATCCCGAACCAGTACTCGGCGAGGCTCCGCACGACGTTGACGAGCGAGTCGAAGGTGACGGGCTTCGTGATGTACGAGTTCGCGCCCAGGTCGTAGGACCGGAACACGTCCTCCTCCGCCTTGCTCGTGGTCAGGACGACCACCGGGATGCGGCGCAGATCCGGATCGCTCTTGATTCGGGCGAGGGCCTCGCGCCCGTCGAGACGGGGCATGTTGAGGTCGAGCAGGATCAGGCCGGGCCGGGGCGCGTTCTCCGCGTTGTACTTGCCACGCTGGTGGAGGTAGTCCAGAAGCTGCTCGCCGTCCGCGACGACGTTCAGCGCGTTCGCCAGACGGCTCTCGGCCAAGGCGTCCTGCGCGAGCATGACGTCTTCGGGGTCGTCGTCCGCCATCACGATGACGATCGTCTTGATGTCTCCTCTCATCTTATTCGCCTGCGTCTACGATACCGCTCGGAAGCGGTTCCGAGTTTTCGCCGGGAAGATCGAACACGAAGGCGGCTCCCTCGCCCGGAACCCCCTCCGCTTGGATCGTGCCGCCGTGGCGCTCGACGATCTTACGAACGATCGCGAGACCGATGCCGGAGCCTTCGTACTCGCCCCTTCCGTGGAGCCGCTGGAACACGACGAAGATGCGGTCGGCGTACTTGGGTTCGAACCCGATGCCGTTGTCCGCGATCCGGATCGTGATCCGTCCATCAGGACGCTCGGCCGCCTCGATCCGCACCTCGGGGATCGATCCTTCGCGCCGGAACTTCAGAGCGTTCGCGATCAGGTTCTGGAAAAGCTGCCGAAGTTGCGCCGGGTCCGCGACGACCGGAGGCAGCGGATCGTGGACGACCCGCCCCTGCGTCTCCTCCAAGCGGGCCTGAAGGTCGTCGGACACCTCGTCGATCGTCCGATCCAGATCCACCCGCACGAGGGGTCGTCCCTTGGTCGTGACCCGTGAGAGCTCCAAGAGGTCGAGGATCAGCCGCTGCATCCGGTCGGCCGCCGCCTCGACGCGGGTGAGCGAGTCCTTCGACTCGTCGTCGAGCGCCGCCCCCGCACGGCGACGAACCCGGTCGGAGAAGGCGCGGATCTTTCGAAGAGGTTCTTGGAGATCGTGCGAGGCGACGAACGCGAAGTTCTGGAGCTCCTCGTTGCTGCGCTCCAACTCACGCATCGTTCGTTCCAGCCGCGCCTCGGCCGCCTTCGTCCGCTCGATCTCGCGCTCGAGATCCTCCCGCAGCTCCCGCTCGTCGTCGGCCGCCGCCTCGCGCATCCGGACCATCTGGCTGGAGAGGGTCGCCAGCGTCGAGATAAGGATAACGCTGATTACGAGCGTCAGGACGAACGCGGCCTCGGCCTGGAGGGTCTCGGCGGCGTCTTTGTCCAACCGAAGCCGAAGGAGGCGCCGTTCTTCGGCCAACGACGCGGCGTTGGCCGCCCGCACCGCGTTCATCGCCTCAAGCGCCTTGCCGCGAGCGGGGCTGTCCTCTAGAAAGGCCAGGGCCTCGGTGAGACTCCGGGTCTTGCGCGCCTCGACCGTTCGTCGCATGTAGCCGTAGCGCACGTCCACCGCCTCCTGAAGCCGATCGAGAAGAGGCTTCTGGCGCGGGTTGTCCTGCGTGAGCCGGCGGATCTCGCCGATCCCCCGCCGCGTCTTTGGGATCGATCGCAGGTAACGGTCGTAGGAAGGGCCGTCCTCAAAGAGCATATAGGCGCGCACGTCGCTCTCGGCGGTGACCACGTCGCCGTAGAGCTTCTCCAAGGCCGCGTTCACCTGATAGGTGTGGGCCACCCAGTCTCGGGTCTTGAGAACGACCCCGACCCGGTCGAACGTGACCCAGGAGAGCGCGAGAAGGCAGAGGAGGATCAGCCCCGAAGCGAGGGGGATCGCGCCCCGTCCGACTTTCCAAGGCAACCGCCCTCTCACGAAGGGGAAAGTTACCCGAAGCCTCCGGGGCGCGCTACGATCAAGGCTTCCGCGGGTTCGGGTGCGGACCGCCCTTGGCCGGACCTCCCCTGGCCGGACCGACAGGGCGCGCCCCGGCAGGTCCGCCCGCAGGGGGCGGGGGCTCCGTGCGATCGCGCCGCGCGCGGATCGCCCGAAGCTTCACGCGCTGCGCCTTGGTGAGGATCGCCTCGGCCCGCGCCTCCTCCGGAGGTGGCCCAACCGGACGGGCGCCCGGCTTCGGCGGCGCGGGCGGCCTCGTGCCCCGCCTGGGCGGCTGGGGACGGATCGCGCGGATCCGGGCGATCTGAGCCTTGGAAAGCCCGAGCTGCTTCTGGATCGTCGGGTCCATGAGCAGCCCCGGGCCTCCGGGGGCGCCCGGACCTTGAGGACCGTGGAGGCCGGGGGCTCCGGGCGGCGGGGGAATCTGCGCGAAGGCCGCTACGCTTAGGGCGGCGAGGCCAAGGGTGAGGAGGGTTCGAAGGTTTCGCATCTCGTCATTTGGCCACCGCCGGGCGGTGGCTTAGGATCAAGATACGGGAGCGACGTGAGTCTTTCGTGAGGGTCTTCTCAGAGGGCGGATTTCGGCAAGAGGAGTCGAACCGCGGTTCCGTGCCCCAGTTCGCTTTCGATCTCCGCCCGCCCGCCGTGCGCCTCGACGATCTCCTTCACGATGGCGAGACCGAGCCCGGCCCCCGTCCCGGAGCGGGACTCATCGGCGCGGTAGAAGCGGTCGAACACGCGCGGAAGGCTCTCGGCGGCGATCCCCGTGCCCTCGTCGCGCACGACGATCCCGGCGGAGGGCGTCACGGAGACGAAGATCCTTCCGGGCGCGGGCGTGTGACGGCGGGCGTTCTCGACGAGGTTTCGGATCGCCCGGCCCAAATGCGCCGCATCCACGAGCGTCGGCACCGGTGCGTCGGGAAACTCCGCGACGACGGGGGCGTCATCCAGCGCCTCGGCGACGACCACGCGAAGATCGACGGGTTCCAGGCGCAGCCCGAGACCCGTAGCGTCGGCCCGGGCGAGGGTGAGGAGCGACTCCGCCAGTTGGGCCAGCCCGGCGGCCGATCCTTCGATGGCGGCCAACCCCCCGTCGTCCGGATGGCGGTCCCGCGCGGCGGAAGCGGCGAGGCGAAGCCGGGAAAGAGGCGTCCTTAACTCGTGCGAGGCGTCGGCCACGAAGCGGCGCTGCTCCTCGAACGAGCGCTGGAGGCGGGCGAGCATCGCGTTCAAGGTGCGCGCGAGCTCGCCCAGCTCGTCGTCGCCCTCGACCGGAAGGCGGCGCGACAGGTCGGAGGCGCCGAGGGCGTCCGCCGCCCGGGCGATCTCGCGCACGGGACGAAGGGTGTGGCGGGCCAGCAGCCACGCGCTCAGGGCGGCTATCGCCATGCCGAGAGGCAGCAAAAGCCCCAAGGCCCGCCGTTGGACCCCTTCGAGTCGATCGATGTCGGTCGTCTCGCGCGCGACCTGGGCGACTCCCCCGCCCGGAAGCGGCACGCTATACGTGAGGAGTCCGGTCGTCTCGGCCAGGATTCGGCGTCCGCGGAGAGCCTGCGAGAGCGAGACCGGATCGAGGGCGACGTCCCCCTGCCCCCGCGCGTCGAAGAAGCGGGGACGCCGGACGTCGGTCAGCCGCCGCGCCTCCGCGTAGGGGTCGGGACCGGACGCGCCGGGAGGCGGCGAAGGAGGGCGCGGCGCCGGTCCTCGGTTTCCAGGCCCTCTCGCCGCCTCCTCTCCCCGTCTCTCGAGGTCGCCGACGAGCTCGCTCCGAAGGCGGTTCTGGTTGAGCCAGGCGAGGCCACCGGCGAAGGTCCCGAGCAGACCGGCGAGCGCCGCCGTATTGAGCAGGACCAGCCGCGCGCGAAACGTCAAGGCGTCCTCAGCGAATACCCGAAGCCGTGGACGGTGCGGATCAGCGGCTCCTCACGGCCACCGTCGACCTTTTTCCGGAGCGAGGCGACATGGAAGCTCACGGAATTGTCGGTGCGCTCGTCGGCGTCGAAGACCGACCCGAGGATCACCTCTCGGGTGAGGACGCGCCCGACGTTGCGCCCGAGAGCTTCGAGGAGGGCGTACTCGCGGGGCGTCAGGCGCAGGGGTTCCCCCATCCGGGTCGCGGTGCGGTCGGTGGTGTCGATCACGAGATCCGCGATCTCGATGCGTCCGGTCTTGAGGGTCTGCTCGCGGCGTAGCAGGGCGCGCACGCGGGCGAGCAGCTCCCGAGGATCGAACGGTTTTACCAAGTAGTCGTCCGCGCCCTCCTCAAGCCCCCGGACCCGGTCCTCGATGGCGTCGCGGGCGGTAAGCATGAGCACCGGCGTCCTCAACTTGGCGCGGCGGAGGCGCCCGAGGAGGCTCCAACCGTCGAGTCCGGGAAGCATCGCGTCCAGGACCACCGCCGCGTAGCGGTCGTCCAAGGCGAGCGAAAGCCCCTTCGAGCCGTCGTTCGCGACGTCGACGGCGTGACCGTCGTTCCGGAGCAGGGCGGCCACCCCTTCCGCGATCTCCGCGTCGTCCTCGACCACCAGCAGGCGCATGGACCTATTGTGGCGAGGCGCCGTGAGAAAAAAATGAGCGCCGCGTCCCGAATCTCGGGGCGCGGCGCTCTTGCGTCGGGACCGCGGCTTAGAGCGCGGCCTTGGCTTGGGCGACGACGGCGGAGAAGGCCGCCGGCTCGTGGATCGCCATCTCGCTCAGCATCTTGCGGTTCACCTGGATGCCCGAACGAGTGATGCCGCAGATCAGCTGCGAGTACTTGATGTCGTTGCTGGAGCAGGCGGCGGTGATGCGGGTGATCCACAGGCGGCGGAAGTCTCGCTTCTTGCGACGACGGTCGCGGAAGGCGTACTGCCCCGACTTCATCACCTGCTCGTGGGCGCGCTTGAAGACGTTCTTCTTACGTCCCCAGTAGCCCTTCGCCTTGGCGATGACCTTCTTGTGGCGCTTGTGGCGCATCAGACCACGTTTGATACGTGCCATGTGTGTTTCGTTTCTCCTTTAGGTTTGGACCGGGTCCCGGCCAAGGGTGCGAGCGCTGGATCGAAATGATCCAACCTTCGCGCCGTAAGGCGGTAGCGGTAGAGCGTCGTCCCGGAGGACTACTTGACGAGCGCGACGAGGGTCGCGCGATCAGCCTGCTGGCGCTCGAGGCGGGCGGCCTTGGCGGCGGGCACGTCGGAAGGAGCCTTCTCCTTCACCTGTCCCAAGACGAGCAGCCGGCGCATGCGCTTCTGCTCGCCCTGGAACACGGTCGGCTCAAGCTCCAGGCGCCGCTTCTGGGCTGCGCTCTTGTGCAGGAACTGGTGGTTGTTGTGCGACTTCCGCCGCGTGATCTTCCCCGTCCCGCTGATCTTGAACCGCTTTGCCGCGGTCTTGTTTGTTCGGATCTTTGGCATCTTTCTTCTTCGCCACGCCCGGCTTCGGAAGGAGCACCATGATCATCATGCGTCCGTCCAGGGTCGGGGTCCTCTCCGACGTGGCGTAGTCGTTGACCATCTCCAGGAACTTCGCCAGCCGCTGCTGGCCCAGTTCCGGGTGAGTGACCTCACGCGCCCTGAACATGCAGGTGACCTTGACCTTGTCCCCCTCTTCGAGGAACTGGATCGCCTTACGGACACCGACTTCCAGATCGTGCTCCGCGATGCGCGGGCTGATCTTTATACCCTTTACTTCCTGCTGCTTGCTCTTCTTGTCCTTGCCAAGCTTGCTCTCGTTGTACTTGTGCTTGCCGAAGTCGATGATTCGGCAGACCGGCGGCTGCGCGGACGGGCTGACCATGACCAAGTCGAGACCCTGCTCGCGGGCAAGGTTGAGGGCGGCTCGGCTCTGCATGACACCAAGCTGCCCGCCATCTTCGTCGATGACCCGGATTTCCCGGTGGCGGAGGACGCGGTTGTTGATCTCTGGGCCCGGTTCCGGGCGAGGCGGTCTTCTAAATCCTGGTATTTTCGTTTCTCCTGCTTGGGTCGGCGGCTCCGACCCTCCCATTATAGCGGAGGGTCTTTAAGGCGAGTGGCGCTTCGTGGATGGTGGAGGGGTCGATCACCATCCACGCCCCGACCGATCGCCGTTCCCACCCTTTCTACGCTCGACTCCCCTGGTTGCTCTACGGGTTTCCGCAAACCTGCCGAAAGAAACCCTATGCTCGCCTCGTGCCTCTGGGTCCTGAGCCTCCCGAACCCGGCGTCCCAAGCCCCGGCGCCCCTCTGCCTCAAGGCCGGCGACGGCATCCGCGTCGCCGTCGCCCAGCGCGCCGCCACCCCCGCGCCGAGCGCCTTCGACGGCGTCTACGTGGTCGCCGACGACGGCGCGATCTACGGCTCCGGCTTCGGACGGCTCCTCGTCGCCGGACGACCCTTCGAAGAGGCCGTCCGCCGCATCCGACTGGGACTCAAGCCCTACGTCCGGCCCGAGACCGTGTTCGTCCGCCTCGAATCCCAGGCCGGGAACGCCATCTACCTCGTCGGCGGCACGAAGGCGGGACGCGTCCCCCTCGAGCCCGGCCTGACCCTGCGCAAGGTCCTGCCCCAGACCGACGCCGCCGACTGGGACCTCCAGGAGGTCGAACTCGTGCGCGACGGCAAGCGGCTCCTGCGCGAGACGCTCGGCGCCCTCTTCCGAAGCCAGGAAGCCGTCCTCGATGCCCCCCTTCAAGCGGGCGACGTCGTTTCCGTCGTGCCCACCGAGTCGCTCCGCGTCTGGGTGACCGGCGAGGTGGGCCACCCTGGCGAGATGAAGCTGCCGCGCGGCGCGACCCTAAGTCAAGCCCTCGCCGCCGCCGGAGGCGCGAACCCCGGACGGCTCGACCGCGACCGCCGCATCCGCCTGCGCCGCGGTCCCGACGAGAAAGGGTTCGACTACGAAGGCGGCCGCGTCGCGAACGACGTCCCCATCGAGTCGGGCGACGTCCTCTCCCTCGGCGGTCCGACCGAGGTCCGCGTCACCGTGAGCGGCGAGATCGCCAACTCGGGCGAGTTCGTCGTCGAGGAAGGAGCCCCTCTCACCACCGTCCTCGCTAAGGCGGGCGGCCCCACCCCGACCGGCTCCCTCAAGTCCGTGCTCGTCGTGCGCGACGGCGAGGCGATCCGGGTCGACGCCCGCAACGCCGTCGCCACCCAGTGCTCCGACGGCGGCCATCTGCAGAACGGCGATCTCGTCGTGGTGCCGAAGAACGAGAAACGGCTCTACGTCATGGGCGAGGTCGCCTCGCCCGGCGTCTTCCCGATGCAGGACGACCGGGCCTACCGCCTCTCCGACGCGATCGCCCTCGCGAGCGGCCTCAATTCGCGCGGCGTCCTGCGCCGGATCACCGTCGTGCGGGCGGGCGAGGACGGACGTCCGAAGCCCGTCCAGTACAACCTCGACGAGTTCCTGAAGGACGGCAAGCTGGCGTCGAACCCCGCGCTCGAGCCGGGCGACGCGGTCTACGTGGGATCGAGCCGAGGACTGAACCTCCACTCGATCATCCAGGCCGCCTCCGGAGCCCTCCTCATCCAGTCCCTCGGAGGCGGCAAGTGAGCGCGACGACCCTGAACGACTTTCGCGACGTCCGCGAGGAGATCGCCCCGGAAGCGAGCCCGCTGCTCGCACGCCTGTCCGAGCGCCGCTGGCTCGTCGGCCTGAGCGCCCTCGCCCTCGCCGCCGTCGGCACGACCCTCTGCTACGTCGCCAAGCCCAAGTACGAGGCCCGTACCGTCCTCCTTCTGCCCGTCGATGGCAGCGCCGCCTCGAACGCGGCGGGACTCCTCGGGGCGAACGGTCCCAACCCGATCGACGTCCTGCGGGGCGTGGCGACGAGCTACCCCGCTCAGTCGCGGGTCGAGCGGCGCTTTGGGATCAAGGAGCGCGAGTACAAGGACCTCCTGAAGGCGACCGGCGACGCCGACGCCAACCAGATCGTCCTCTCGGTGACCGACGACCGGCAAAAGCTCGCCCTCGGCGTTCTGGAGGAGACCATCGCCGCTCTCGGCGATCTCAACCGCGACCTTGGCTTCTCCGCCGCCGCGAAGCAGGCCGCCTACCTGACGAGCACGATCCGCGAGAAGGAGAAGGGGCTTCTCGCCGCTCGCCAACGACTCGCGAACTTCCAGAGAGGCATGCAGGCGCCCAGCGATCCGAGCGACCCCGCCTCGGTCCTCGCCACCGCCCGCCAGCTCCGGCAGGCCCAGATGGACCTCGAAGCCGCCAACCGCGAGGCGGAAACCCTGAAGACGCAGGCCGCCCGCCAAGGAGCCGCCGCCCTGACCGTCGGAACCGCCCTCCCCGCCTCCGACAAGTGGCGAGGCCGCGTCGTCGAGGCCGAGTACCAGTACCGCCTCGTCGCGGGCCAGTACGGCCCCCAGAACCTGGAGGTGCTCGACGCCAAGCACACCCTCGACGTCACGCGCGACGCGGCGAAGAAGGAGATCGAGGGCAACGTCCGCGCCATCCAGAGCGGCGTCGATCCGACGATCGCGGCCAACCTCGTCAAGCGCCAGGTGCTCGCCTGGACGGTGGGCGCGCTACGGAAGGTCGCCGACAAGGCTCCCCAGGAAGGCCTCGCCGTCACCGCCCTCCTGCAGAACGTGCGGGAGCGGGAGGCCGTCTTGGAGGACCTCAAGCGCAAGTACGAGGCGGCCCGCGTGGACGCCCAGGTCGACAAGGTGCGCTATACCGTCCTCGAGAAGCCGCACCTGTCGGAGGAGCCGACGAACAAGTCGTACGGTCGGCAGGCGGGTCTCTTCGGGATGCTCGGCTTCCTGGGCGCGCTCTCGATCCCCCTCCGACGCAAGACTCGATGACCGTTCCCTTCGTCCTTCGCCGCCCGTCCGGCCTTCGCGGGAATCTCCTCGCCAGCGTCGGCGGCAACACCGTCTTCGCTCTCGGCGGCTGGCTGACGCTCGTGTTCCTGACGAAGCTGACGGACGCCGCCACCGTGGGCCGCTACGTTCTGGCCCTCGCCCTCACCGCCCCGCCGTTCCTCTTCGCGAACCTCCAGCTTCGCGAGGTCCAGGCGACGGACCCGGTGGACGGACTTCCCTTCGCCGCCTACTTTCGGGCCCGGGTTCTCACCACCTCGCTCGCCCTCGTGGCGATCGGCGGGCTCGCGTTCCTCTACGACGGCGCGACCCGCACCGTGATCCTCTTCACCGCTTTGGGCAAGGCGCTGGACGCGGTGGTGGACGTCGTCTACGGCGACTGGCTTCGCGCGGAGCGCCAGGGCCTCGTTGCCGCCTCGCTCGCGCTTCGCGGACTCACGACCGCGCTCTTCGTCGGTCTCGCGCTCGTCCTCACCCGCTCCCTCGTCGTCGCGTCGACCGTGTCGGCCCTCCAGTCGGGCCTCGGATTGGCGCACGCGCTGTGGATTCGCAAGGAGCCCCTCGCCTCTCTGCGAGGGTGGATGAGGACGCCCGCTCCCGCGCTGCGCCTCCTTCCCCTCGTTCCCCTGGGCCTCGCCGTCGCCTTCGACTCGCTCGCCGTCAACATCCCGCGCTACGTCGTCGAGCGGTACGACGGCCTCGCGGCGGTCGGCGTCTTCGGCGCGGTCGGCGCGCTGATGCAGCTCGGCGGCGCGACGGTGGTGGTCGCCCTCACGCAGATCGGGGTTCCCCGGCTTTCCCGGCGCTACGCGGCCGGCGACGCCTGGGGCTACGCCAGACTTCTCCGGCGACTGCTCGCGACGGGAATCGCCCTCGGCGCCCTGGGACTCCTCGTCTCGTTCCTGTTCGGAGGAAAGCTTCTCGCCGCGGCCCTCGGCCCTAGCTACGCGCCCCACACCGCCCTCCTCGACTGGACGATGCTGAACGCCCTGGTCTGGTACGTCGGTGGCATCCTTGCCTGCGGCGTCACCGCTACCCGCAACTTCCGCGTCCAGTTCCCCATCTTCGGCGCCGCGATGGTCGCCGTGTCCACCGCCGCCTTCCTCCTCGTTCCCCGCTACGGTCTCGAGGGCGCCGGCGCGTCGGTTCTCGTCGGCTTCCTCGTCCGCGCCATGGCGAACGGCCTGATCGTTCGCCGCGCCCTCCGATCCCTATGAGCGTCTCCACCCTCGGCGATTTCGTCCAGCGCAACGGTGCCCTCTTCCCGCTCCGCCTCGCCGCGAGCGGCGGCCGGCGCACGCTGAACCGCCTGAACACCGCCCGGTGGCGCCTCGCGGGCGCCCGGATCGGCAAGGGCTCGATCGTCGAGTGCGGCGCCCGGATCGGGCGGCCCCGCGACGTCACGATCGGTCGCGACTGCCGGATCGGGCGCGGCGTCCTGATCGACGCCGAGACGGGCACCGGCCTGCTGTTCGTCGGCGACGACGTCGCGGTGAACGAGGGCGTCCGGCTCGACCACACCGGGACCCTCACCCTGGAGGACGAGGTGACGATCTCGCATGAAGCCGTGCTCTACACCCACAGCCACGGCGTCGATCCCCGCTCGAAGCCCCGCCCGCTTCCCCTGCTCGTCGGGGCGGGAGCCTGGATCGGCGCGCGGGCGATGATCATGGCGAACGTGGACGAGATCGGCTCGGCGTCCGTCGTGGCGGCGGGGGCGGTCGTGACCAAGAGCGTGCCCGAGGGCGGCGTCGTGGGCGGCAATCCCGCCAAGGCCATCCGCTGATGGAGATCCTTCTCGCCGCCCTCGCCCTGCTGCTCGTCCAGCTCCTCCCCTTCACCGTCTTCCGGCGGCAGGTCCAGGCTTCGGGCGATCTCCTCCACCCCTTGCGCCTGGTCTCGATCCTCGGGATCGTCTCCACGATCCCGTTCCTCCTGGCCGTCGCGATGGATCCCGAGACGATCAGCCGCCCCACGCGGACCCATCCCGACCTTCCCGACCTGACCGGCGGCATCCTCTGGTACTGCCTGCTCCAGGGCCTCGGCTTCCTTTGCCTCCTCGCGGGCTATCTTACGCCCAAGCGGCTCGATCGCTTCCGTCTCCCCGACCTGAGCCGAACCGCCTCGTCGAAGGCCGTCTGGTCGCTCGCCGCGATCGCGCTCCTCATCGGCTTCGGCTCGTACGCCTACATCCTCGTCCAGGTTGGCGGCCTCGGCGTCCTCATGGCGAAGATGCAGCAGCGCTCCGAGCTTCTCGCGGGCAACAACTACGCCGTCTTCGGCCTGAACCTCGTCTCCGTCGGCGTCTGCGCCGCCCTTCTCACGAACCGCTTCGGCGTCACCAGGTCGCGGATCGCGATCGCTCTCGCCCTGTTCGCCCTCGCGTTCGTGATGTTCGGCACCCTCGGCGGGCGCCTCTCCTCGATCCGCCTCACCCTGCTCCTCCTCCTGACCTGGCACTACGGCGTCCGCCGCTTCGTGCGGATGCCCCGCGCCCTCACCTTCGGCGTGCTGGGGATCATGGTGCCGTTCTTCCTGGTGATGCCCCTGTTCCGCAACCCGCAGGGCGCGGCCCTCTACATCGAGAACCCCAACCGCCTGCTGCCCGACCTTCAGAAGCAGTTCACGAACATCGCCAAGCAGACGAGCTACGTCGAGACCTACGTCCTCGTCACGAACCATTTCAACGCCTCGAACGTCTGGCTCGGCGGCTCCTACGCCGACCTGCTCTACGGCCCGATCCCCAGCTCGATGCTGGACGGCCACAAGCCGCCGCTCGACGACGGCGTCTACGTCCGCACCCTCTACGACGGCGACCTGCGCGTCCATCCCGGCATGGACCCCGGCGACCTCGACAAGTCGTCGATGCCCCCGGAGACCCTCGGCGCGATGTACATGAACTTCTGGATCCCCGGCGTGGTCGTCGGGATGTTCCTCCTCGGCGCCTGCTACCGCTACGTCTACGAGGCGATGATGCGCAACGGCCGGAGCCTCTACACGATCCTGCTCTACGGCCAGGCGCTCGTGATGCTCCAGTTCAGCAACCTGCGCATCGTCCAGTGCCTCACGACCTTCGTCGTCCTCACGGGGGTGTTCTGGCTCGTCGAGAGGAAGTCGCCAAGTCTTCAAGCCGTTAGGGGCATGGCCCCTTCCGGGGCCTGAAGCTCAAAACTCAAAGACTTGACCACGAGAATGGGCGTCATGGTGGGAAACGTGGTCCGTTCGGAAGCGTGAAGATCGAAGCGACCGACCCAGAAGAGAGACGCGCTTCGGTTACGGAAGGCGGAATCCCCGGACGTCCATCATCTCGATGATCTGAGCCCGCGACGAGCTTGGCGCGAGGCTCAGGGCTTTGTCGGCTTCGGTCTGGGCCTCGTCCCGACGTTGAAGACGCGAGAGCGTCCAAGCGCGGTAGAAGCGGATCATCCAATTGGAGGGATCGATCCGCTCGGCCTCGTCCAGATGCACCATCTGGGTTTCTGTGCCTTCCGTCGTGCCACTCTTCATCGCCCAGCATAGGAGGGCGGCGGCGCGCACCGCGTCGAACGAGACGTTGCGGGGCGCGATCTTGGGCTCGAGGACGCTCCCCCCGTAGACGCAACGCTCCACCGCGAGCGTGTAGGCGGCGCGGGCCTCGTTGCGGTCGCCGAACCCCAGGCAAAGCTCGCCGTAGCGGGCGAAGACGCGCGGGACGTCGAGGTCGGGGCGGGCGCGTAGAATGGCGCGGTACTGGGCATAGGCGTCCCGGTCGCGGCCCATGAGGTCGTAGAGTCGCGCGAGCGGGGTGCGGAAGAAGGGGCCCCCGTCGCGGGCGACCGCGTTCTGGTACTCACGCTCGGCAAGGGCGTAGTCGCCCCGCGCCTCGGCCTCGTAGCCCCGTCGGTACATGCCGGCGACGATCTCGTGCTCCGCCTTCCGGTCGGCGTCCTGCGGGCTCTTGAGCACGGACACGCCCCGCGCCGGGGTTTTTGGCACGGTCTTCGACGTCGCGGCCTGGGCTTTGAGAGCTGCAGGCCTCGCAGGAGATACAATGGACCGCTGAACGGAGGGGATGACTCCAAGGACGAGCGAAGCGGCGAGGAGGGTGGGCGTCATGGCTGAAAGCACGGTCCGTTCGCTAGCGTCGGAGATCTAAGGTTCAAGAAGGCCGGAGCTATCCGCCTTGGCGGATCGTCCGGTTCGTCGGTTGCGGGAGTTCAAGACCGCTGACCTCCATCATCCTCAGGATGCGGGCACGCTCGGTGCTCGGCGCGAGGGACAGGGCCTTGTCGGCCTCACGCTGGGCTTCATCGCGCGAGTCGAAGTACGACGAGAGGGTCGAGGCGCGGTAGAAGCGGACGATCCAGTTGGCGGGGTCGATCCGCTCCGCCGCCTCAAGTAGCGGCTTCTGGGCTTTCTCGTCGTACGAGATGACCTTCATCGCCCAGCACAGGAGGGCCGCCGCCCGCACCGCGTCGAACGAGGCGTTGCGGGGCGCGATCTTGGGAGCGTTAATGTTCCCTTCACCCCCGTAGACGCACCGCTCCACCGCCAAGGTGTAGGCGGCGCGTGCCTCCATGCGGTCGCCGAACTCAAGGCACAGCTCCCCGTAACGGGCGAGGATTTCGGGCTTCTCGCACTCGGGCTCCGCGCGCAAGAGCGTCCGATACTGCGTGAGGGCATCCCGGTCGCGGCCCATGAGGTCGTAGAGCCGCACGAGGCGCAGACGCGGGAGGGAGTAGTCATTGCGCTCGCGGTCCGCCGCGTCCTGGAACGCGCGCTCCGCGAAAGCGAAGTCGCCTCGCGCTTGTGCATCGCAGCCGCGCCGGAGCATCCCGTTGATCACCTCGTTCTCCGCCTTCAGGTCGGGGTCCTCCGGGCTTTTGATCACGATCCCAAGGGGCATCGTCTGGGTCGCGACCTTCCCTGGTGCGCTGGCTCTCTGTTCTTGAGGTAGCGACGCGCAAGCAACGCGGAGGACGAGGGAGACGGCGAGGAGAGTGGGGAGCATGGCGGGAAGCGCGGTCCGTTCGAGAGCGTCGAAGATCGATGATCTATCGGCCTTGCAAGAGGGGCGTGGTGGTCGGTTGCGGAAGGCTGAGTCCCCGTACGTCCATCATGTCGATGATCTGGCCCCGCGACGATCTTGGCGCGAGGCTTAGGGCTTTGTCGGCTTCAGCTTGGGCCTCTTCCCTGTGCTGGGCGCGCGAGAGTTCGCGGGCGCGGTAGAAGCGGACCATCCAGTTAGCGGGATCAATCCGCTCCGCCGCCTCCAACCGCGCCGTCTGCGTCTTCGTGTCGCCGATCGATCCGCTCTTCATCGCCCAGGCGAGGAGAGCCGCCGCGCGGACCGCGTCGAACGAGGCATTGCGGGGCGCGATCTTAGGCTCAAGGTGGCTCGTTCCGCAGGTGCTCTGGGTGATCGCCGCAACGTAGGCGGCGCGGGCCTCGTTGCGGTCGCCGAACTCCAGGCACAGCTCCCCGTAGTGGGCGAGAACGCGCGGGTCGTCCTGCGAGGAGGACGAGCCCGCCTCGGGGCTCGCGCGCAGGATAGCGCGGTACTGGACGTACGCGTCCCGGTCGCGCCCCGTGGCGTCGTAGAGGCGCGCAAGGCGGATGCGCAGGAAGGGACCGCCGTCGCGGGCGACCGCGTTCTGGTACTCGTGCTCGGCGAGGGCGAAGTCGCCCCGCTCCTGCGCCTGCCGGCCGCGAAGGACCATGCCGTCAATGATCGCCCGCTCGGCGCGGTAGTCCGGATCGTCCGCAGGCTTGAGGATGGGAGCGTGCACCGGCGGCTTGGCCTGAGGCGCGGTCTTCGAACTCGCGGCCTTGGCTTTGGCCTTGGCCGAAGCCAAGGGCTTGACCGGAACCGAATGCTTCGCGGCAGACTGCGGCGCCGCGAGCGGTTCGCCGAGAACGAGCGGAATGAGGGCAACGAGAGGGTTCAACATGATGGATTTATGGAGCCGAGTAGTAGTAGTGGGGCAACGAGCCGCCCTGAGCGACGTCGTCCCAGCTCACTTTATCGAGATCGTAGAGGCTGATGGTCGACTTGGTGGGGGCGCCGGAGGCGGTCCAGACGGTGCCGGTCTTCGTGACGGTCGGACGCCAGGCCCAGTCCTGCTCCTTGAGCGGGACGTAGACGGAGTCGCCCGGCGGAAGGTAGATGCACGACATCTGAAAATCGTACTTGATGGTGACGGAGGACGCATCCGCCTCGAAGGGCTCGAACGCCGGGGTGTCATAGCCGTGTCCCGTCAGTTGGTGGGCGTTGATCGCGCCCTGGTAGGTGAACGAGGTGTCGAGCCAGAACTCCGCCGCGCCGCCCGTGCGCGAAGTACGGCTTTGCTGATAGGGCGGGCTGGGCAGGACCGCGCAATCGACTTTGATCCGCTGGCACTCCGCGACCTTGCCGTACGAGCCGCCGACCACGAAGTCGGAAGGGGTTTCCGCCGAGAAGTCGGCGGCCATGCCGGGTCCGGCGGTGCCGACGGTCACCTTGCTGCCCGACCGAGAGATCGTCGTGCGGCCGGGCGTCAACGTGAGGTCGTAATCGGGTACCCAGACGGTGACGTCCCGCTTCACGGTAACCGACGCCAGTGCCCCGCCGTTCGCGTCGCACAGGTCGGCGACGCAGGTCACGGTCTCCAGTCCGTCCATCGCCTGGTAGAACGAGGCGGAGTCGTGATTGGGCTGGTCGACGACGATGGGCAGATCGTAACGCCGTGAGTCAAGATAGGTATCGGTTGTGCTTGGGGTCGTCGTTCCAGGGATAAGCGCGGGGTGCGAGGCTCCCGAGACGACCTTGCCGAAGGTCTTCGGGCCTTCGACGCTCCAAACCTTGTTCTTGAGCTGGTACCCGCCCCCGACCGCGATCGTCGCCGTCTGATGTTGCCCGATCAGGACCTTCAGGTCGTTGCTGTTCGCGATGGCGTCGTTCCCGCGATAGAGATCGTGACCGGCACGGCCGTCACGGCGTACGTCACGCCGCACTGTCCGCCGCGACCGCCGCCGGTCCCGTCATACGCCACGGAGGCCGAGGGATCGACGGTGGGGGAGAGGTCGAACTCAGCGGGCGGGTTCTGTTTGACGGAGTAGCGAACGCCCTTCTTGACGTCGCCCAGGGGCGACGCGGAGGGGGTGTGCTCGGTAAGCGGCAGGGCCGGGTCGCAGCTTCCGCTCGATCCGCTCCAGGACGCGGTGGCCTCCTCCTTGACGATGATCGCGGGCGGTCGGGGCGCCGTCCCCAGCCACTTGAAGTGGGCGGTGAAAGGCCCCTTGCAGCTCGCGGAGCCGTTGCGCACCGCGTTGCCGCTGGCCCCGCTCGCGTTCGTGGCGCTGTCGGCGACGTTGCCCGAGAGAGGTCCGCTCGGGCCGTTCGTCGTCCAAGAGCCGCCCTTGATCGTGATCTGGTAGTCGGCGCGGGCGAGAAGCGGAAGCGCGAGGAGGAGCAGGGCGAGGAGACGTCTTACGGAAAGGAGAGGCATGGGAGTGGTAGAACCGTGAGTCGTCACATAGACGAATACTCGGACGGCGACGTGCCTATCCTATCACGCTTTTAGGAATTGCGCCAAGGCTGTTCTAACAAAGATCGATAGAGTCGAGAGGGCCGGATCCTGGCAGCGGAGATCGCGTCCTGTCGCCCAGAGACCCTTTGCCCTACGTTCCTTCGACGTGCAGCGTCTTCTCGTGCGTGTACGCCGCCGAGCCTTTCGGGGCGCCGCGCGGCTTGCGGACGTGCTTCTTGAGGGTGTAGTCCACCGGAACGTAGCGGCTGTGCTTGCTCGTGGAGTGGCGCACCGCGACCCCCGCCGCGAACTCCAGGGTCTCACGCTGGACCCGCTCCGGCTGGTTGCGGGTCTGCACGATCACGTGCGCGCTCGTCGCCCCCCGGACGTGGAGCCAGAGGTCGTTCGGGCGGGCGACCCGCAGGGTGAGGTAGTCGTTCGCCTCCGCGTTCTCGCCGTAGAGGACGGTCCAGCCGCCCGGCGCGAGCAGCTCGCGAACCCGGTGGCCGTCGTACGACTTGGCTTCGGGCTTTGCGATGGCGGCGGGCGCGGACTGCAGCCATCGGTTTCCGCGCGCCTCGTCCCGGAGGCTTTCGAGCGCCGCGAGGTCGGGCGCCGTCTCGATCCGTGCGACGATCGCCTCGATTCGGTCCCGCTCCGCCCGAAGCCGCTCGCCCTGCTCGCGCACCTCGCCGAGCCGCGCCTTGGCCTTCTTCGCCCGTCGGAAGTACCGTTCGGCGTTCTCCTTCCAGGTCAGCTCCGGGTCGAGCCGAAGCGTGACCTCCTTTCCGTCGTAGTCCCAGGCGGCGATCTCCGCCGCGCCGGGCGGCGCGGCGGGGCCGTAGGCGAGGATCAGGTCGCCCGTCCGTTGCCACTCCCCCGCCTTCTCGCCCCGCGCCACCGCCGTCTCCAGGTCGGAGATCGCCGCCTCGCGCCCCACGAGCAGGCGGCTGAGCGCGCTCAGGAGCGAGCCCCGCAGGGTCGCCGACTCGGCGGCGGGGATCGCCGCCGCGTAGTGCTGCTCCAAGGCGACGCTGAGCGAGCCCCGCGCCACCTCCGTCAGCCCAAACGGCGCGAGGGAGTACGGGTAAGCCCCGTTTCCCGGCGACAGCACGGGCCGCCACGGTCCCGTCCCGCCGCCTGCCGCCCGGAGCCGCGCGAGGAACGGCGAGCCTCCGCCCTTGCCCAGCACGGGCGGCGGAACGTAGGGGCGGCCCGACTCGACCGGGCGGACGCTCTGCGCCCGATGCACCCACTTCAGGGCCGCGACGACGCGCCCGTCGGGCGCGACGAGCATCACGTTGCTGTGCTTGCCCATCAGCTCCGCGACCAGCCGGTGACCGTCCGTGAAGCCGAGGGTCAGCACCCGCTCGCCCTCGGGCACGTCGACCCGCTCCAGCCGCTGGCCGTCGAGCCGGGCCCGCAGGGTCGCGCAGAAGGCGGGCGGCGTCGGCGGGTTCGATGGGCGCCGCGTCGTCAGGTAAGCCCGCGCGAACTCCGCGTGCGCGCTGACGAGAAGCCACGCCTCGCCGCCGTTGTAGAGGGCGAGCAGGACGTCCGTGTCGTTCGGCTGGCGGACGCCCTGCACCTTGCCGCCGACGAAGGCGCGCAGCTCCTCCGCCACGGCGGCGAGGCACTCGGCGTCGAAAGGAACCTTCATGCTTGGTCTAGATTCCCTCTCTTACCGGAGCGGGCGGAAGGAGCCGTTCATCCCACCAGTTCCTCGAACCGGTCGATGTCGCCCTTGATCGTCGCGAGGCTCGCCCGCCAGAACTCGGGGGTGCGGATGTCGATCCCGAACCGGTCGGCGAGGGTCGCCGCGTCGGCGAGGCCCGTGGACGAGAGAAGCTCGTCGTAGCGCGGCACGAACGACTCGCCATCGCGCTGGTAGACCGCGTAGAGCCCCAGCGCGAACAGCAGGCCGAACATATACGGGAAGTTGTAGAACGCCCGGCCGTAGTAGTGCGGCTTGGCGGCCCACATGTAGGGATGGAGCGCGTCCGGGTCGAGGCCGTCCCCGTAGGTCGCGATCTGGGCGTCGCGCATCAGGCCGCAAAGCTCCTCGGGCGAAAGCTCCCGCTCCAGCCGCTTCTCGAAGACGGCGGTCTCGAACAGGTAGCGGCTCGTGATGTCCACCACGACCTGGCACGATCCCTGAAGCGAGGCTTCGAGCACGCCCAGGGCCTCGTCGCCCTCCATCGTCGCCAGCGAGGCCTGCCGGATCACCGTCTCGCAGAAGATGCTCGCCGTCTCCGCGAGGGTCATCGGCGTCGCGCGCTGGAGCGGCGTCCGCTCGCCCAGGCACAGGTTGTGGTAGGCGTGGCCGTACTCGTGGGCCAGGGTCGAGACGGAGCCGAACGACGGCTTGAAGTTCATCAGGACCCGCGAGGCGTCGCCGCCCGCGCCCGCGCAGTAGGCGCCGTCGACCTTTCCGGGACGCGGCTCCCAGTCGGTCCAGCGCTCGGCCTGGGCCCGCTCCGCGAGCCCGCCCATCCGGGGCGAGAACGTGTGGAACTGCTGGGCGACGAAGGCCTGGGCCTCCTCGGCCGTCCACTCGCGGCTTTCCGCGCCCACCGGGGCGAACAGGTCGTAGAACGCCAGCTTCTCGATCCCGAGCTTGCGGGCCTTCGCCTTGAGGTAGCGGCGGAAGTCGGGGAACGACTCGTGGGCCGCCGTCATCATCGCGTCGAGGGTCGCACGGTCGATGTTCGCGGAGAACAGCGCGGTGTTCAGGGCGGAGCCCCAGCCCCGGCGGTCGACGAGCAGGTTCGTCTCGCCCTTGATCGAGTTCATCGCGGCGGCGAGAGGGATCTCGACCGTCGGCCACGCCCGCATCTCGGCGTCGTAGGCCGCCTTGCGCTTCGCCCGGTCGGGATCGTAGGCGAGGGCGCGCACCGCGCTGATCGGCAGCCGCTCCCCGTCCACCTCCGCCTCCAGCCGCGAGCCCACGTTGCGGTAGAGCTTCGTCCAGGCGGTCGAACCGGTCAGAGCCAAGTCGGAGGCGAGCGCCTCCTCGTCGGGACTCATCAGCCGCTCGGCGGTGATCTGCATCTTGAGCAGGCCGTACTCATGGTCGCGGGCGATCGGCAGGGCGTCGAACTCCGTGCCGAGATCGACCTCCCCGACCTTCATCGCGAGGCGCTTGCCTAGCTTCCCGAGGCGCGAGAAAAGGGGATCCAGCTCGCTGCGCCGCGCCTGGGCCCGTGCGTTCGTGGTATCGGCGTCCACCGAGCAGCCGACGTAGGTTCCCAGAAACGAAGCCTCGCGGGAGGCGGCGTTGGACTTCTCGAGAAGCGACTCCAATCCCTCGCGGGTCTTGAGCGCCGACTCGAAGGCGTCGAGCCGGGCGTTCAACGACGCCACGGCGGCGGCGAACTCGGGGCTGTCGAGCCCAGGGATCATGGACTCGAGGTCCCAACGGAGATCTTCGGTGACAACGCTCATGGCTTTCGGTATCTTGTGGAAGGTACGCCGCGATGAAGACCAACCTCGATGAAGTCGATCTCCAGATCCTTGCGCTTCTCCAGCGCGACGGCCGTATCACGAACGCCGACCTGGCGAAGGCCGTGAGCCTGTCGCCGCCCAGCGTCCTGCAACGGGTCCGCGCCCTGGAGAAGGCCGGTCTCATCCGAGGCTACCACGCCCTGCTCGATCCTGAGCGGCTGGGACTCAAGATCACCGCCCTCGTCCAGATCACCCTGGCCCTCCACCAGGACATGGCGATCGAGCGCTTCCGCCGCGCCGTCCAAGACATCCCGGACATCCTGGAGTGCCACCACGTGAGCGGCGACTTCGACTTTCTTCTGAAGGTCGTCGTGCGCGATATGAAGGCTTACGAGGCGTTCGTCCGGGAGAAGCTCAGCCGGATCAAGGGCGTCGGCCAGATCCGGACGAGCTTCGTGATGGGAACCCCGAAGCTCACGACGGAGATTCCTCTCGGGTAGTCGGACAGCGGGCTAGGGCGCCTTCTGCAACGTCACCTTGGACTCGATGGTGCCGACCGAGTCGAGCGTCATCCCGAGGGACGCGAGGTCGATGTTCGACTTCGAGGTGGCTTTGGTCGTCATCGAGAGCGTCTTGCCCGTGGCCTTGTCGACGAGGCCTTCGCCGGTCAGGGCCATCTCACCCTTGAGAACCATGTTCATGGGGCCCATCGGACCGTCGGGAAGCTGCGCCTCCTTCGGAAGCTTCGCGGTGTCGATCGCGGTCTTGATCGTGCCGCTCACCGACACGACCCACACCGGCGTTCCGTCGAGCGTCCTCTCGCCGACGAGCTTCGCGGTCAGCTTCTGGTCCTGGTCCAGGAGCATCGGGCTCTTCGGCACGATCACGTCCCACGAGTCGCCGACCTTGACCGGCTTCTCCGGAAACTCCACGAAGGTGCCCGCCGAGGCGGTGGCCTGCGCGCCGCTCAGCATGGAGCTCAGCCCCGCGCCCGCCGACTTGTCGAAGGTGAGGCGGCCTCGCACGTCCATCTTGCCCGTTTGGGTCGTCGGCTTGGGCTTCTGCTGGGCGACCATCGCCGCCATCGGGCCGTCGGCGTCGAGCTTGTCGACGGTCGTGGTCGCCTCGACGAGGGCCGTCCCCGCCGCGTCGTCCACCTTCGTGGTCTTCAACGCGTAGGTCGAGAGCGAACTGATGTTCATCGGGATCTCGCCCATCGGCCCGGTGACCGTCTGAAAGACCTTCGCCTCCATCTTGTAGGTGTCGGTCCCTTCCTTGAGGGTCCGGCGGAGCGGGGCCTCGCCCTGAAGGGCGAAGAGTGCGAGCAAGGCGAGCGGGAGGGTCTTCATCGGTCTAGGGATAGATACGTTTGAATCCGACCGAGGGATCGGCGTTTGTGGAATCCCGCCTCTGGGTCCACAATATTCCGTGCTCGCCGCCCTCGCCCTCGCCCAGACCTACACCCTCGTCGTCGGCGGCGACGTGATGCTGAACGGGATCAAGCCGGGCGCCGGCCCGCTGGCGGGCGTGGCGAAAGCCTTCCGCGAGGCGGATTTCGCCCTCGTCAACCTTGAGATCCCCCTTACCGACGCGAAGGTCCCCACCGCCCGCAAGACCGCCGCCGAACTGAAGGCGAGAACGCAGTACATCCTCAAGGCCGACCCGCGCCACATCGCTTCCCTGGAGAAAGCGGGGATCGACGCGGTCAGCCTCGCGAACAACCACGCGATGGACTATGGCCTGAAGGGTCTCGCCCAAGAGCGCGCCTTGCTCGCGAAGGCGGGCATCCGAGGGGCCGGAGCGGGACCGACGGGCGACGTGGCAACGAACCTCGCGGTCCTCACGAGCCCGGACGGCTTCCGGGTCGGGCTCCTCAGCGCCCTCGCGTTCGTGAGCCGGGGCGCCCTCCTGAAGTGCGGCCCCGCCGGGACGGACCACGGCGGGATCAACGTCCTTTCGTTCGGCGGCAAGATCGACGACGCGGCCCGCACCAAGCTCCAGCGCTGGATCGGCGCGGCCCGTTTGCGGTGCGACTACCTCGTGGTCGCCCTCCACTGGGGCATCGAGAAGCAGACGAAGCCCACCGCCTACCAGGTGGCGCTCGGCAAAGCCGCCGTCGAGGCCGGAGCCGATCTGGTCTGGGGCGCCCATCCCCACGTGCTCCAGCCGACGGCGACCTACCGGGGGGCGCCGATCCTCTACTCGACCGGCAATCTCGTCTCGCCTCGCCCCGGAAAGACCGCCCTCTACCGCCTCGCGATCTCGGCCCACAAGACGGCTGATCTTGCGATTTTGCCAGCCAAGATCGCCGGGGGGAGGGTCTCCCTGGAACCTTCCCCGCTACAGAACGTCAAGGCGGGACGTATACTAGACGAGTCTCGCCCGACGAGGCCGTAGGAAAAGACGATGCTCAACACTCTCGCGATGTTCGGAGGCCAGGACATGATTATCGTCCTCGTCGCCATCCTGATCCTCTTCGGCGGCAAGAAGATCCCTGAGTTGATGCGCGGCGTCGGCCAGGGAGTCGGCGAGCTCAAGAAGGGCATGGAAGAAGGTCAGCGCCAGGTGCGCGACGCCATCCACCACGACGACGTCACCCCGGTCGCGCCCGTCGCCCCGACCCCGGTCGCGTCGGTCCCCGTCGCTCCGACCGCGACCTCGACCCCCAACAACCCTCCGGCTTAAGGCCTTGCCCGCCCACTTCGGCTGGCACGGGCTTCTTCTCCAACACCCGGACGATTGGGCTCCGGTCGCCCTAAGCGGAGACCGGAGCTCGGGATACGCGCGTCTTGCCAGCCCTCGCGCGCTCTCTCTCCAACTTCGCTGGGCTCCCGCCGGACGGGAAAGCCTGGAGCGTGCCTTAGGCCGCTACCTCGACCGCCTCTCCCGCGACGCCCGCCGCAAGCGATCCTCCTTTTCCCGGGAGATCCACGACGAGGGCGGCGTTCTGCGCTACCGCTACCGCAGTGAGATCGACGGCGAGGGACTTCTCTTCCCCACCGACGACGGTCGCGTGGCGTTCCTCGAAGCGATCGGGGAATCCAACACCGCCCGGACGCGCCTCATCGAGCGCGCGCGAAGCTCTTTCCGAACCGGGTCCGAGCGTTGGTCCGTCCTCAACCTCGACTTCACCCTTCCCGAGCCGCTTCGCCTGGAGAAGAAGGAGTTCGTCTCCGGCCGGACCACCCTGAGTCTCGTTGGTCGGGGCGTCCGGGTCCAGGCGGAGCGATGGGGCCTCGCCGAGAGTCTGCTCGCCCAGATGCCGCTTCCCGTATGGGCTTCCGGGAGACTTGGGCGAGGGTGGAGCTTCGTCGAAGACGGTCCGGGACTCCGGGGATCGCGGCGCGCCCTCTTTCGCCACGATGAGGTTCTGCTTAAGCTCCAACCCGATCTCAACCAGATCACGTTGCTCCGCATCGCCGCCCGATCCGAAAGATGGAGGCCGCGATGGGACTGGTTGACCTGATCCGCGAGCGGGTCCAAGGACCGCCCAAACTGTCGGTGGAAACGATGCGCAAGGCGAAGCCCGTCCGCCACCCCGACGTCAAGTGGGAGGAGAACGAGGACGGCGCCGTGCGTCTCCAGGCGCCTTTGGAAGGCCAGGGGCGGGGCTTCGCCGCGATGCTGGCCCGGCGCATGAACCTGCCCGCGACCAAGGGCTTCGAGCTGGAGCCCATCGGCGGTTTCGTGTGGCTCCAGTGCGACGGGGCCACCACGGTGGAAACCATCGGCAAAAGGTTAAGAGAACGGTATAAGATGAACCGGGTCGAGGCGGACGTCGCGCTAGGCGCGTTCCTCCAGACCCTCGGCCAACGGCGGCTGATCGTCCTAACGGTGGGAAAGCGCGATGTCAAAGGCAACAGGGACAAAGACGGCGAGAATTGAGGCGGCGGGGATCAAGAACACCGATCCGCCGCTGTGGGTCGCGTGGAACCAAGCCCTTGCGAGCATCCGCGTCCGGTTCTTCCGGCAGTTCGTCACGAGCGTCGGTATCGCCCTCGGCATCGCCTTCTTCGCTTCGGTCGTGACGATGCGCGCGGCCCAGACGGCGGCGAGCGCCGCCGACGAGTCGCGGATGCGGTGGCTTCTCGGCACCTCGCTCGTGATGTGCCTCGTGGGCGTCACCAACTCGATGCTCATGTCGGTCGCCGAGCGCTACCGGGAGATCGGGACGATCAAGTGCCTTGGAGCCTCGGACGGCTTTATCGTTCGAGTCTTTTTTATCGAAGCCCTCCTGCTCGGGGCGGCGGGCTCGTTGATGGGGGCGATCGTCGGCACCCTGCCCATCGCCCTGATCTCGAAGGTTCCCCTAGGGGCCGCCGCGGGCTCCGTGCTCCTGGCGACGGTGGTCGGGATGACGATGACGGTGGCGGCGGCGGTCGCCCCCGCCATCCAGGCGGCGAAGATGCCGGCGGCGGCGGCCCTCCGGGTGGACGTTTAAGATGGAAAACGAGGTTGTGGTTCGGACGACGGACGTGGTCAAGCAGTACGGCGAGGGCGAGGCGGCGGTCCGCGCTCTCTCCGGGGTCTCCTGCGAGATCTACGCGGGCGAGTACCTATCGATCATGGGGCCGTCGGGATCGGGCAAATCGACCTTGTTCAACATGATCGGCGGCCTCGACAAGCCGAACGAGGGCTCCGTTTTCGTCAACAGCGTGGACATCGCTCAGCTCACCCCGCGCGAACTCGCTTTCCTGCGCTGCCACACGATCGGCTACATCTTCCAGACCTTCAACCTCATCACCGTCCGCACCGCCCTGGAGAACGTCACCCTTCCCATGCTCTTCGCGGGCGTGACCCCCGATGAGGCGGACGAGCGGGGACGCGAGCTGCTCGAACTCGTCGGACTCGGCCACCGCTACCACCACCGCCCCACCGAGCTTTCCGGCGGCCAGCAGCAGCGCGTCGCGATCGCCCGTTCGCTCGCCAACCGGCCCGCGATCATCCTGGCCGACGAGCCGACGGGCAACCTCGATCTCAAGACGGGCCAGGAGATCATCGACCTGCTCCGCCACCTGAACCGAGACCAACAGGTCACGATCATCTCCGCCACCCACGACCACAAGATGCTCGATGTGAGCGATCGCATCTTCCACATCCGCGACGGCAAGCTGGCGAAGGTCGAGACGAAGGAAGAGGCCCTCGCCTCCGGCACGGCGAACACGCACTAGTGGTCGTCGAACAGAGGCGTCTACACCCCCCGGATCCTGGTCCCGCTAAGGCCCCTTTCGGAAGACGACCGTCTTTCCGGTCGAGATCGCGTGGCATTCTTTGCAGTTCGTGCCCCACCCGACGACTCTCTGGTGGCCGGCGACCCGCACGACCGCCGTCAGGACGGCGGTCCGCACGGGATTGGCCGTCGGGGCTTGCCGAAGTGAGAGCAAGAGGGCGACGAAAAAGATCGTCAGGCATCCGCCCGCGATCAGAGCTCGGCGCCGCTTGACGGTCCGCATCCGCGCCAGCGTACCGCCCCTACTGCGGCTGTCGCAGGTTGACCTGCAGCCAGAAGCGACCGAGGGCGCGGACCACGTCCACGTACTCCTCGTAACCCACCGGCTTGCGGACGAAGCCGCTGGCCCCGGCTTCGTACGAGCCCATCAGGTCGCTCGGCTCGTCGGACGAGGTGAGCATCACCGTGGGGACCGTCTTCATCGTGACGTTGGCGCGCGCGACGCGAAGGACCTCGATTCCGTTCAGCTTCGGAAGTTTGAGGTCGAGGAGGATCAGGTCGGGACGAGGAGCGTCCTCGGCGTTCAGATAGTCCACCGCCTGCTGGCCGTCGCGCGCCACATCGACGACGCACGTCGGGTCGAGCTTCCGCAAAGCGCGCACCGTCAGCGCCTCGTCGTCGGCGTTGTCCTCGACGAGGAGGACGCGGGAACCATCGAGCATATTGGCGGCCATTTAGAGGATCGTCCCGGAACAATATACTCGATCGCCGTGCCTAAGGCTGCCCGCAAGTTTTACGTACTTTCCGGAACGGCGTAGAATGAAGCGATGAGACGGCTCGCGCTTCTCGCCTCGATCCTCGTCGTCGCCTTGGCCTCCGCCGTCCAAACCGGCTCCACGCCGCCCGACGCCGCCAAGGCGGTGGCCGACGCGCGCGCGCAGGCCAAGCGAGAAGGCAAGAACGTCCTCGTCGTCTTCCACGCCAGTTGGTGCAACTGGTGCAAGCGGTTCGACAAGATGCTGGACGACCCGAAGCTCAAGCCCGCCTTTGAGAAGAGCTACGTCGTTCTCCATCTCGACGTGTTGGACCAGAAGGCTCTGGAGAATCCCGGGGGCGAGGCCGTAATGGAGAAGCTCGGCGGCAAGGACGCCGGCCTTCCCTTCTACGCTGTCGTCGCTCCCGATGGAAAGAAGGTCGGCGATAGCCTCCAGACGCCCGGCAAAGCGGGGACGAACACCGGCCATCCGTCCCAGCCGAACGAGATCGCCCACTTCATGGCCCTTCTCAAAACGACCGCCAAGAAGACGAGCGCCAAGTCCCGCGGCGAGATCGAGACCTACCTGAAGGCGGGCGCTAAAGCATGACGGAGATCGTCCTCGTGAGGGGTTCCGTTCTCGAACAGGCTGTGGAGGCGGTCGTGAACGCCGCGAGCGTCGGAATGCGCGGAGGGGGCGGTCTCGACGGGGCGATCCACCATGCCGCCGGGCCCGGACTGCTCGAGGAACTCCGTCAAAAGGTCCCGAGCGGAGCCCCGACCGGCGCCGTCGTCGTGACGGGTGGACACGCCACTCCCTTCCGGCACATTCTCCACACCCCCGGCCCCGTTTGGAAGGGAGGGGCGCGGGGAGAACCCGACGCTCTCGCCGCGTGCTACCGGAACGCCCTCGACGCCGTCCACGAACTCGGACTCGCCTCGGTCGGACTGCCCTCGATCTCGACCGGCATCTACGGCTACCCGATCGACCGGGCGGCTCCGTTAGCCGTCCAAACCGTCCAGGCCTGGATCGCCGCCCATCCGGAAACGTCGCTCGAACGCGTCGTCTTCGCCATGTTCGGGGGCGAGGAGTACGCCCACTTCAAGAAGGCGCTCGGCGCGCCCAAGGACTAGGCTTCCTTCTCCCGGGGAACCGTGCCGCCCAGGCCCCGCGCCTTGCGGGCACGATCGATCGCCGCCTGGGTGACCGCCTTCTCGAACGAGCGGAACGTGGAGAGGCCGAAACCGTGCTTCTTCGCGAGGGCGGATATCCGCTCGACCTGATCGACGCTGACCTCCTTGCCCAAGGTGAAGTTGAAGAGCGACGGGTCGTCTTCCAGGGCCAGCAGCATCGTCTCGCTCATGCAGGCGTAGGCGGTCCCTTCCGGGAAGCCGAAGTCGAAGCCGAAATCCACCTGGCCGGGCACCTTGACCACCCCGCCCTCGATCACGAGGACGTCGGGCCGCTCCTTGGCCACCCGGACGCTGACGTCGCGGGGACGGGCCACGTCGCACACGACGGCGCCGGGGCGCAGATGCTCGGGAAGCACCAGCTCCTTGCCCGCGCTGGAGACCGTCACGATGGCGTCGGCCTCACGGATGCGGGCCACGTCGGTCGTCGCCTCCGCGTTCGGCAGCTCGGCGGCGACCTCGGCGGTCCGGTCGAGGTCGCGGCCCACCAGGATCGTCCGCCCGAAGTCGCGTGAGAGGATGCGCGCGCAGGTCTTTCCGATCGAGCCGGTCGCCCCGACCACCGCGAGGGTGGCGTTCGGAAGGTCCACCCCGAGCAGGCCGCAGGCGCGGAGGGTGCCTTCGATCGCGGTGGCGACGGTGTAGCTGTTCCCCGTCGTGACGCCGATCGGCGCCCGCTGGGCGACGGTGACGCCGCCGTCGCCCACCACGCTGGAGAAGGCGCCGAGGCCGATCAGCTTCGCGCCCCGCTCCGCCCCGACCTCCGCGCACTGGACGATCCGCTCGTACACCTTCTCGATCGGCATCGTCTTGACCATCATGTCCGGGGTGAGCGGAAGACCGACGAACACGCCCTCCGTGGTCGCGCCGGTCGCGCTGCGGACGCCCTTGATCTCGCTGACGACGAAGGGCGACTTCATCTCCGCGAACTTCTCGACCGCCGCGTCGGGGATGAACCGCATCAGCGGGTGCAGCTTTTCCTTGAGCTGGCGGGTGCTCAAGGGATGGACGACGAACGCGAAGCGGGTCACGAGGTAGAAGGCAGGGTACCCGAGAGGTCGATCACGTTCGGCTTCCAACCGAGTTCCCGCAGGGTATCGAGGATCTCCGCTTCCGTCAGCGGCTCTCTTCCCTTCTCGCGCAGGGCCACCACGACGCCTTCCATCACGTTCGTGGCGAACGTCTCGCCGCCGATCACCGGGGTCGTGGTGATCGCACGCTTCACGCCCCAGCCCTTCAGGAGTTCGAGGTCGGCCTTGCGCAAGGTCTGGGTCAGAACGGTCTTGCCCGCCATGTCGTCGGGCGCGTAGCGACGGATGTAGTGCCAGTCGCCCGCGACCATCGTGGCCTCCGCGAAGAGCTTGGGATACTTGGGAGTCCGTTGCTCCTGCTTCTCGCCCGTGGGATAGAACCACTTGAAGGGCAGGCGCGTGACGATCGGCAGAATCACCCGCCCGAACGCCTCGACCTGGCTGTACTTGGTGAGCGGCATGTTGATCCCAACCCCGAACGGCAGGTCGCCGAAGGTGACCTGGGCGCCGGCCTCGACGAGGGCCTGTGCCATCCCGAAGCGGTCCACCGCCGAGACGAGCAGAACGCGCTCCTTCGTGAAGTCGACCACGCCGTCCCGCTGGAGGCTGCGGACCGTCTCCCTCTCCAGGGTGTGCTTCAGCCCGCTCCCGTCGACGACCGGCGTGGTCTTCGCCCCGGCGACGAGGCCGAGGATCTGCCGGAAGGCGTACCGCCGCTTGTCGACCACGACGTAGATGTCCGCCCCGCCGACCCCGAGCGCATCGACCTTGCCGTCAAGCTCTCGGAACAGGTCGGCGAACTTCTGGAGGTCGCCGTCGGTCCCTCGTCGTTCAAGGAGGAAATCCTGACCGAGAATGTTGACCTCGTCCTTCTTGTCGCGTTTGGAGGTGCCGAGGGAGATGGAGACGACGCGTTTCATGGAGTGAAGTGAGAAGGATACGCCTAAGCCGCCTGACTAAAGCGATGCTTAGGCGAATCTTATGGCGTTGCCGCCCTCCTCCTTCAGTAGACCGCGATGGCTTCGATCTCGACGTCGACCCCTCGCGGTAGACCCGCGACGGCGTAGGTGGCGCGGGCGGGCGGCTCGCTCGGGAACCGGGCGCCGTACACCTCGTTGATCGTCGGGAAGTGGTCCATCGAGGAGAGGAGGATCGTCGTCTTGACCACGTTGGCGAAGGTAAGTCCCGCCTCCGCGAGAACCGCCTCGAGGTTGGCCATGACCTGCTCGCCCTGGGCCCGCACGTCGCCGGTCACCATCTCGCCCGAGGGCGTGAGCGGAATCTGGCCGCTCAGGAAAAGGAAGCGGCCTTCGGCCTTGACGGCCTGGCTGTAGGGGCCGATGGCGCCGGGGGCGTTCGGGGTCGAGACGATCTCGCGATTCATGAGAGAGGAGCGTACCGCGTTCGGCGACTCCTCTCCCGCACACTACGCCGCCGTCATCGCCCGGGCCTTGCGAACCCGGTCGAGCCAGACGGCGAGCACGATGATCAGGCCGGTAACGATCTCCTGAACGTAGTTGGGAAGATTCATCTGGCTGGCGCCCGCCCGCAGGACGCTCATGATCAGGGCGCCGAGGACGGTTCCCGCGATGCTGCCCTCACCGCCGGACAGCGAGGCGCCGCCGATGACGACGGCCGCGATAGCGTCCAGTTCGAGTCCCACGAGCGAGGTCGGATCGCCGATCGTAAGGCGGCTGAAGTTCATCAGCCCCGCCAATCCCGCGAAAAGGCCGCTGAGCCCGTACACCGCCAGCTTGGTGCGCTCCACCGGAACGCCGCATAGGCGCGCCGCCGACTCGTTCGAGCCCACTGCGACGACGTGGCGCCCGAAGCGAAGGTAGCGCAGCCCGAGGGCCGTCAGGACCGCGAAGACGGCGGCGACCCACACGCCCAGGGGCAGAAGCTTCCAGCGCTCGCTCTTCGCGAGCGAGGCGAGGATCCCGTTGAGCCACGTCTCCTTCGGATAGATGCTCTGTTCGTTCGCGATCCACTTCGCCCCTCCCCGGATCGAAAGGTAGGTGCCGAGCGTCACGATAAACGGCACGACCTTCAGCCGGGTGATCAGCGCGCCGTTCAGGAGCCCGCAGAGAAGCCCCGCCGCGATCCCCGCGAGGGCGCACACGATCGGCGGCTGGTTCAGCGTGATCAGCTTCGCGATCACGACGCCCGAAAGGGCGGCGGTGGAACCGACGCTGAGATCGATACCGCCGACGACGATCACGAACGTCATGCCGAGCGACGCCAGGAGGGTGATGACCGATTGGCGCGCGAGGGTCTGCACGCTGACGTAGCCGCCGAAGTTCGGGACCTTGAGGGCGAACGCCACGAAGATGATGACCAGCGCGATCAGCAGGCCGACAAGGTTCTGGAGGGAGCGAAAGCGACCGTTCACGAGCCCGTCAACGATACCCGCTAGACCATTGGTCCATGTGCGGTCCACCCGCGGATCTTCTCCCTCCAGAGCCCGCCACTACTCCACCGCCTGGGTGTAGACCGCCTTGATCACCTCTTCCGGAGTGGTCCAGCCGGAGAGGACCTTCGACTTGCCGTCCTCGATCATCGTGCGGTAGCCCTGCTTGCGGGCGACCTCCTGCAAGTCGAGCATGTTCACGTTCCGGGCGATCGCCGCACGGAACTCGGGCGTTCCGAGGATCAGCTCGAACACGCCGATCCGGCCCCGGTAGCCCGTGCCTCGGCACTCCGGACAGCCCTTCCCCTTCGCGAACCGCGCCTTCTCCAACTCTTCGGGCGTGAACTTCATCACCTCCATCTCGTCCGGGGTGGGCCGGTAGGCCTCGCGGCACTTGGGGCAGTTCAGGCGCACGAGACGCTGGGCGAGGATCGCGACGACGACGCCCGCCACGAGGTAGGGCTCCGCGTTCATGTCCACCATGCGCCCGATCGTCTCGATCGCGTTGTTCGTGTGGAGCGTGGAGAGCACGAGGTGGCCCGTGAGGCCCGCCTGGATACCGATGCCGAGCGACTCGGGGTCGCGCATCTCGCCGACGAGCATCACGTCCGGGTCCTGCCGCAGGAAGGTCCGCATGACGCGCGGGAACGTCATCTTCTCCGAGACCTGCACCTGCGCGATGTTCCGCTCGTACTCGTACTCGATCGGATCCTCGACCGTCACGATGTTCTTGTTCTTCGAGTCCAGGGTCTGGAGCGAAGCGTAGAGCGTCGAGGTCTTGCCCGAGCCCGTCGGTCCCGTGACGAGGATCAGTCCGTAGGGCGACTGCACCGCGCGCGACCACTTCTTCAGGATGTCGTCCGACATCCCGAGCCTTGAAAGGTCGACCTTCATCCGCTCGGGATCGAGAAGGCGCATGACGAACTTCTCGCCGTTCAGACACGGGATGCACGAGGCGCGGGCCGAAAGGCGGCGCCCCGCGTACTCCATGTCGATGCGGCCGTCCTGGGGCTCGCGGTTCTCGTCGATGCGCATCCCGGAAGCGAGCTTCAGGCGGGCGAGCACGTTGCCCGCGAACTCGAGCGGAAGCTGGCCGTTTTCCTGAAGCTGACCGTCCTGGCGGAAGCGGATCTTGAGCTGGTCGCGCTCGGGCTGGAGATGGATGTCGCTGGTGCCCGTGTCGAGGGCCTGCATCATGATCGTGTCGACGATCTGGACCGCCTGCGACCCGTCTTCGCCGCCGCCCATGTCGCGCGTGACCCCGCTCTCGCGGAGGATAAGGCGGAAGCGCTTTCCGGCCCCGAAGTTGGCGGCGGCGTAGTCGGTGTTGATCATGGCTCTGCGTGGGGACGGCGATAGGTCGTCCGTCCGTTCGCCATCGTATCACAGGGCACGTCGTGTCGGCGGAATCCCCTCTTCAGAATGTTTTCGAGCTACTTGCTAATTTCTCAGCAATAGGCCGTTGCCGCCTTTGACTTAACGGTTTCTTATTTTTCCCTTAACATTCGGACGCCAACCTCTGAACAAATGCGAAAAGCCTTCACCCTGATCGAGCTTCTCGTCGTCATCGCGATCATCGCGATCCTGGCCGCCATCCTGTTCCCCGTGTTCGCCCAGGCGAAAAAGGCGGCGAAGAAATCCGCCGACCTCTCCAACATGAAGCAGATCGGCATCGGCATGCAGATCTACCTGAACGACTCGGACGATATGCTGCCTCCGACGAACCACCGGCTCGAACCGACGCCGGTCGAGGTGCACTGGAGCTGGATGATCATGCCCTACGTGAAGAACGAGCCGCTCTTCGTGAGCCCGGGCGACACCAAGGGCGGCTGGGCCCCCGGCTGCTACGACGAGTCCACCAAGAACCGAGGCTTCGGGATTCCGGCGGGACAGACGAACGGATGCTCCTCACAGGGCTACGGCGCCGGTCAGTACACCCTGCAGGTGGGACGCCTTTCCTACACCGCGAACCAGCTTCTGATCGGGCGGAAGCGGCAGAACTCGGACACCTCGAACGTGGTCTCCGCGACCGCCGTCGACGACGTCTCCGGCACCATCCTCCTCGCCCCGATGTCCGACAGTCTGGAGTGCATGAGAAAGGGCGGCGCGGGAACCGAAGTCCGCTCCTACCGTCCGACCCTGGCCGTTCGTTCGAGCACGAGCGCGACCGACGGCTTCTCGGGCGCGCTCGCGGCCGGTGCGCAGCTCTGGGCCTTGAACCAGGGCGAAGTAGACCAGATCATGGCCTGCAACTACGGGACGGCGGGCGGAGCCTCGCTCGACAGCGTCTTCCGCTACACCGCCCCGGGCCGCTGGGACGGCGGCAACAACTACGTGATGGCCGATACGAGCGCGAAGTACCGGAAGTTCAACTCGACCTACGCTCCGAACCGCTTCCTGTGGGGCAAGGCGGGCTACTCGATCGGCGGCGCGCCCGTCCTCGACCGCGTGACCGGCCAGCCGGTTCAGTAGACGCGTCGCTCTCCAAAGGCCCGCCGCTTCGCACGGCGGGCCTTTTTACGTTCTCGAAACACATGCTGCTCGCCCTCATCACGCTCGCCCCTGCCTTCGCCACCCAGCCCGTGACGGGCGACGCCGACGATCCGGCGGTTTGGGTCAACCGGCTTCGCCCCGCCGACAGCCGCATTCTCGGCACCGACAAGAAGGGAGACAAGCTGTACGTCTTCGACCTGGACGGCAAGGTCGTCCAGACGCTCGGCGGCCTCGAACGTCCTAACAACGTCGATGTTCTTCCCGACTTCCAGAAAGGCTTCGACCTCGCCCTCGTCACGGAGCGCGATGGCGACCGGCTTCACGCCTACCGGATCGATCGAAAGGGCTTCCTTACCGACGTTAGCGGCAAGCTATCGTCCCCGAAGCCGATGGGCGTCGCTCTCTATCGTGATGCTAGCGGTACGGCCTGGGCCTACATCAGCCCCAAGGAAGGCGACGTAAAAGGCTATATCGGTCGCTACCGCCTCGACTTACGCGCCGGAAAGATCGACGCGACGCTTGCTGGGCGCGTCGGCGAGTTCAAGGGCGGTAAGGAGATCGAGTCGCTCGCCGTCGACCTGCGCGCGGGTCTCTTGTGGTATTCCGACGAGGGCTACGGCAACCGCTCGGTGACGCTATCAGGTGGCAAGCAGACCGCGACGCGCCTGAACGCGGACTACGAAGGCGATCAGGAAGGCATCGCCGTCTGGACGCGCGGGCGGGACACGTTCCGCGCCTTCACCGACCAGCTTGAGAACGCCTCGCGCTACCGCGTCTACGACGCTGACAACCGCCTGCGAGGAGAGTTCACCCTCGGGGCCGACTCGACCGACGGTATCGACGTCTGCGCGCGGCCCCTCGGCCCGCGCTTCCCCCGGGGCATCTTCGTCGCCATGAACTCTAAAGGCCGAAACTTCCTCGTGGTCGGACTCGAACAGATCGAGTCGAAACTCTCCCGCTAGGACCGGTCGCGCGGGCCCCTTCCTATGAGAACGGGAGCGAAAGGGGCTCGCGCGGCGTCCAAAGCCGTATGAGCCTTCCCCAAGGGCGGCCCGCCCCTGCGAAGGGGTCGCCCTGGACCCTGCGCGTCGCGACGGTCGCCGATATCCCCGTCCGCCTGCACGTCACGTTCCTCCTCTTCCTCGCTTGGCTCGGGGCGGTGAACGGCGCGCGGGGCCTCTTCCTGGTGGTCGGCCTCTTCGTCTGCGTCGTGCTCCACGAGTTCGGCCACGCCCTGACCGCCCGCCGGTACGGCATCGCGACGCGCGACATCACCCTCTATCCGATTGGCGGGGTCGCCATGCTCTCGGGAAGGCTCCGCCCGCGCCACGAGCTTTGGGTCGCCCTCGCCGGTCCGGCGGTCAACGTCGTCCTGGCGGCTATCCTCTGGACGGCCACGCGGCTTTTCGGAGCGACGCCGCTCGTCGAAGGTCTGCTGACGGCGAACGTCGTCATGGCGGCGTTCAACATGATTCCCGCCTTCCCGATGGACGGTGGACGCGTCTTGCGCGCGATCCTCGCTCGCGCGATGCCTGAGACCAAGGCGACCGCCATCGCCGCCAACGTGGGTCAAGCCCTCGCGATGGGCCTCTTCCTCTACGGCGTCCTCCACTCGATGTCGATCCTCTGCCTCGTCGCCTTCTTCGTGTTCCTAGGAGCCGGGCAGGAAGGACAGGCCGAGGCGACCCGCACCGCCCTCTCCGGCCACCGGGCGCGGGAGGCGATGCAGACCCGCTTCCGCACCCTCCCGCACGGGACGAGCCTGGAAACCGCCGCCGAGGCTCTCCTCGCCGACTCCCAGACGGACTTCCCTATCGTCGCCAACGATGAGGTCGTCGGCCTCATGACGCGGCGCGACCTCGCCACCGGCCTCGCCGTCCACGGCCCCGACGCCTACGTCGCGGGCTCGATGACCCGCGAGACGAAGGTCACGACGCCCGACGCCGCCCTGGAGGACGTGATCGAGCTGCTCACGCGCGAAGACCCCTCCCCGGTTCTCGTCATGGAGGAAGGACGCCTCGTCGGCATGGTCACGACGGAGAACGTCGGCGAGTTCCTGATGCTGGAACACGCTCGCCGACGCGCGCGGATGCTCTAGCCGGGATCCGAGCGGTCCGGCCCGCCCTACTCTCCCGAACCTCGCTTCCGCTTCGCCTCCAGAAGGCTTCCTGCCGGTGAGGCCGCCCCGCCGCGCGCCTTTCGCGGCTCGGCCTTCGGAGCGTCCTGGGCGACGACGGTCGGCGTCTCGATCGGAACCGTCGGCGTGGACGTCGTCCGCGCCCGTGCTTTCGCGCGCTGGAGCTGGCCCACGACCTCGGCCTGCTTGACCTCGGGACGTCGACGAAGGCGCGCCAAGAGCCGGGCGAGGATCTCGCCCACCGGAAGGGCGATGCGGCGGGCGCCGACGTCGAGCGGCAGGAGCAGGGCCGCCGCCGTGAGGAGCGCGGGCCAAAGCTCCGTGATCGACGCGCCGGGATCCTTCGCGGGCCGAAGCGCGTCGAGCGGCTGGGTAAGGACCCGACCCCCGGTCGCCTCGCTCATCCGGATCAGCAGAGGCCGGTTCGGGCGGACCGTCCGGTACTCCGCCGGGTAGGGCAGGCTGAAGCCGCTCGTGCGGGTCCGCGCGCCGCCTTTGGGGTCGGGCTCGGCGACCGTCACCAGGTAGCTCCCGATCTCGTCCGCGTCGAACTCGCCCCGGAATCGTCCCGGCGCGGTCTGGGTCAGGGAGACCTCTCGTGAGCCGCCGGAAGGTGTCGCCACCCGGACCTTGGCCTCGTTGTTCGTCACCGGGTTACCCAGCGGATCGGCGGCGGAAAGCTCGACCACGCCTTTGCCCGCCTCCTGGGTCACGTTCGCCTGGTAGCGGTTCAGGGTCGCCCGGCGCGAGATCGCGCGGGCGGCCTGGGACCAGAACGCGTCGTAGCCCGGCCAGCCCACCCAGTTTCTAGCCCAGCGCGCCGTCGCGTCGCTCGTGAACGCGAGCGAGGTCCCGAGCCCGTACTGCCAAGTCGCGAGAAGCGGGTCGTCCTTCTTCGTGAGCATCGACGTGCGGGCGAGCGCCCGCTTGTCGGTGAGGCAGTAGGCGAGGAGCGGCGGCGTCGAGTCGATGCCGCGCAGGATCTCCTCGCCCGCCAACGTCCGGGGCAGGAACGCGCCCTCCTCGATGGCGGAGCGGCTCATGATCGCCGTGTCCTGGGTGAAGATGGCGGGAAGCTGGCCCGCGCGCTTCGCCAGGTAGTACCGCCCCCCGCCCGCCGCCGCGAGCTGCTGGAGGAACTTGAGGTCCTTGCCCTCGCCGATCGCCACTACGGACGTGGTGATCTTGTTCTCGCGCATCCGCAGGGCCACCCCGAGCGCGCCGTCCTGGTCCTCGCTGTCGTTGCCGTCCGCGAGAAGGATGTGGTGCCGGACCTTGGACGTCTCCGCGTTGAGGACCTGCTCCGCCTTGTCCATCGTCGGGCGGATGTAGATGCCGCCGCCGTTGATGTCCAGCTTCCGAAGCTGGCCCGCGACCGCATCCTTGTTCGTCAGATTCTGGAACGGCACGACGAACTCGATACCGTCGCTGCTTCCCGCCACCGCCACCCGGTCGACCGGCGACATGAGTCTCACCGTCTCCTCCGCCGCCTTCGCCGCGAGGCGGATCTTCGGGAAGCCGTCCTCGATCATCCCCATCGAGCCCGATGCGTCGACCATGATCGCCACGCTCGTGCTGGGAAAGCTCTTGCGCTGACGGATGTTCAGGTCCACCGGCAGCGCGTCCGCCACCGGTGTGCCGTACCAGCCGCCGGGCAGGAAGCTGTCCTCGCCGCCGACCATCGCGAAGCCCACGCCCGCGTCGCGCACCGCCGCCTGGGTGAGCCTCATCTGGATGTCGGTCAGCGCGCTCGCGTTGATGTCGTTGAAGACCACCGCGTCGTAGGCGGCGAACTCCTCCGGGCGGGAAGGGATACTTCCCTCCCCGCGTCGATCGACGATCCAACCGCGCCGCCGCAAGGCCGCCGCCAACTCGCCCCGCTCCGGGTGCGACTGGGCCAGGAGGACGCGCGGTCGCCCTTTCACCGCGGTGAACGCCATGCCGACGTTGTTCCGGTTGTCGCCGTCGCGCCCGACGCGCAACGTACCCCGGTAGCGGTGGAGACCGGAGGCTCCGAGCTTGTCCGCGACCACGATCCGATTCTCCCCCCGGTTCAGCCGCACCGGGACCCGCCTGAGCAGCACGCCGTCGCGGTCGATGTCGAAGGTCCCGCTCTGGGCCACCGTCGACTCGATCGTCGCCCGCACGTCGAACGGCTGCTCCACCCGCGTCTCGTCCGGCGCCTCTACCGAAACGACCGCCGCCTCGGCGGTGTTCTCCCGCCCCTTGAGGACGACGGTGTCGATCCCGATGCCGTCCGTCGCCGCGACCTGGGCCGCCCCGGCGGCGTCGCCGCGCGTCTCGTTGCCGTCGCTCAGAAGCACGATCCGCCGCGCCTTGCCCTCCGGGAAGCTCGCGCTGGCGAGCCGCACCGCCCCCGCCAGGTCGGTCGCGTCCTTGCCGACCTCGGTCAGCACCCGGCCCAGTTCCCGCCGCCCGGTGGTCGAGGCGTCGACCGCCGCGTTCGAGCCGAACGCGATCACGCCGCCCACGTCGTCCGGCCCGAGGGCCCGGAGCGCGCCGTCGACGAACGTCTCGGCGCTCTTCCGGTCGGCCTCGGGGATCGAGTCGCTCCGGTCGAGCAGGAAGATCGTCGCGAGCCCCTTGTTGGGTCGTCGAGCTTCCGGCCCGGCGAGGGCGAGGATCAGGCAGCCCGCGAGGATCGCACGGATGCCGAACGCGAGCCGCTTGCGCGCCTTCGCCATGCCGTGGACGTGGCGGTAGCTCAGCCACAGCCCCACGACGAGCGGCAGCAGAAGGATGAGGAACAGGGGATGGGTAAAGCGCATCGTTCAGCTCCTCTTGGCGTAGAGCCACCACTCGAACCCGAGGACGAGCAGACAAAGGGTCGCGAGGGGCCGCCAGAAGTCGCCGAAGCGCAGAGGCGCGGCGAGCGACCGGACGGGCTGGTCGCGCAGGGCGATCTGGGTCACGGGGGCGATGTTCGACTCGCGCGGCGTCTGGAGGGTAGCGATCACCGTCCGCCGCTTCCCGTCCACCTCCAGCTCGTACTTGCCGACCCGCCGCGCCTCTCGGATCGTGGCCGCGCCACCGGCGGGCTTGAGCGTCGTCTTGGTCCCGTCGGGATCGATGAGCGTCGGCTCGCCCTGCGCCACCGGCACCGAGAACGGCTTCCCGGCGGCGACGACCAGGGGGCCGCCGCCTGCCGTGCCGCCCAGGAAGTCCAGCGCGTTCGCGACGAAGATCGGGAAACCGACCTGGAGCGGAAAGTCGCTCTGCAGGGGCGCGAAGGCGAGGTAGACGGTGCGGCGGATTGGCGTCCGGTCGGCGACCACCAACGGCCCCGCGCTCGAACGGGCGAGCGCCTCCGCGCTTCCTTTCGGGCTCACGCGCTCGATCTCGTCGATGTAGACGCCGTCGAGGTCCACGCCCTTCATCAACGGCGCCGTCTCCGACCCGCTGAATTTCGGTCGCTTGGCCGCCCCGTCCACCCTCACCGGCGCGTCCGGTCCCGCCTTGCCGAGAATGAGGACGCCCCGGCTCTTCGTCGGCTGGGAAGGCACGCCGTCGAAGGCGACGATGTCGTAGCCCGCGCCGCCGTCGGGCGGCAGGGTCGCCGCTCGATCGAGCGTGACGCGGGGATCGAGGGCGAGGGCACGCTCGAGAAAGGGATCTTCCCCGCCGACCTTCAGCACCCGGAGCGAGGCCGCCGGGTCGGCGGAGACGGCGGCGTAGTCGTCCGCCTTCAGAACGTCCTTCGGGTCGATCCTCGCCTCGTAGAGCCGCGCCCCAGGCGGCGCGGCCACCGTGTGGCCCTGCGTCGAATGGGCCGCGACCTTGAGCTTGAGCGAGTCCACCGCCTTGCCGTCGGCGTAGAGGGTCAGGGTCGTCTCCCACGGCTGGCCGCCGTAGTTGCGCAACCCCGCGAAAAGCAGCCGCCCCTTGGGCGTGTCGGTGACGCCCAAGGCCTCGATGCCGAGGTTCGTGCCGCCCTTCCCGACGTTCTGGTAGACCACCGCCGCCTTCCCCTGCGAGAAGTTCTGGATCGGGGCGAAGTCGCCGTCGCTCAGGAGCACGACCCGCGCCCCGTCCTGGCCGCTCACCACGGCGGTCGCGAGGCGCATCGCCTCGCCCACGTCCGCGTCCGCGTCCGTGCCCTCGAGGGCGTCCAGCGCGGCGATCTGCCGTGCCGGGTCGTTGCCCAGGGGAAACACCACGCGCGGTACGGGCCCCGCCTCGACGAGGGCCATCCGATCGCCCGCACGGGCCGACAGGATCGCCTCGCGCGCCAGGCGCTTGGCCTCCGCGAAGCGGCTCGGCAACACGTCGGTCGCCCCCATCGAGGCGCTGCTGTCGAGCACGAACACCGTCACCTCGCCCGCGAGGCCGCGCTGGCGCGTCTGCGGCCGGGCGAGGCAGAACACGGCGAGCGCGAGGGCCAGCAGTTGGAGGAACAGCAGCCAGCTCGGCTTGAGCCTTTGGAAAAGAGCGTTCGCGCGGACCTCTTCGGTCTGCGCGGGCCAGAGGAAGGTCGCGGGCACCCGCAGCTCGCGTCGCCGCATCCGCAGCAGGTAGAGCGCGACCACGACCCCCGCCAGGGGCAGGAACAGGATCAGCGCACCGGGATAGGCGAAGCTCACCGGACCCATCCCTCGCGCTTGAGCGTATCCCGCACGAAGTCCTCCAGCTTGTCGTCGGTTCGGACGAGCGCGTAGCGCCCCCCGCCCCGCTTGGCGGCGTCGGCGAGGGCCGCGTTGTGCCGCGCGAGGTTCTCCCGATAAGCCTTGAGCACGCCGGAGTTGGCGGTGATGTCGGTCGGCTTGCCGCCCTCCCCGTCTACGAGGCGCAGGTCGCCCTCCAGGTCCGGGTCGAGGTCGAGTTCGCTCAGAATCTGGACGCACCACACCTCGTGGCCCCGTCCCACGAGAGCCCGCAGGGCGTTCGGGGCCTCGGGGTCGAACCCGTCGGAAAGCACGATCGCCACGCCCGGACGGGCGCGCGAACCGGCGAAGGCCCGCAACGACGTGGCGAGGCTTGTCGGCGCGTCTTGGCTCGCCTCACGTCCGAGCCACGCCGCGTAGCGGCCGTAGGCCGCCCGTCCTCGCAACGCGGCGGGCGGCGGCTCCCGGCGACCGAGGCGCACGGGGGTCACCGCATCGCCCCCGAGCAGGCCGACGTAGCCGAAGGCGGCAGCGAGATCGCGCGCGGCTCGCCCCTTGGTCCGCTCACCGAACGCCATGCTGGGCGAATCGTCGAGCAGCACGTGGACGGCGAGGTCCTCCTCGTCGCGGTAGGTTCGCATGACCGGGCTGTCAAGGCGCGCGAGCACGTTCCAGTCGAGGTGGCGCAGGTCGTCGCCCTCGGCGTAGTCGCGGTAGTCCGCGAACTCGATCGACAGCCCCGCCCGACGGGTCAGCCGCTCGCCGCGCACCCGCCCCGGCTGACTTTTCCTCGGCGCGATCCGAAGCCCTTCGAGCAGCCGGAACGCGCGCGGTTCGAGGAGAAGGTCCATGCGCTAGCCGCCAGCCTCCGATTCGGAAGCCTGCCCCTCTCCGGAGGGGGAGGGTAGGGTGGGGGTTCGACTCTCGCACACCGACTGGATATTGGAGAGCACCGTCCCAAGATCGATCATCACCGAATCGGTCGCGAACCGAAGCGTCACCACGCCGCTCTGCGCCAGCCAGGCGTTCCGCCGGGCGTCGTGCTCCGCCGAGAACTCGTGCTGATCGCCGTCGACCTCGACGCACACCCGCGCTTCCGGACGGTAAAAGTCGAGAAAGTAGGGACCGAGCGCGTACTGACGACGAAAGCGAAAGCCAAGACGACTTTGCGCGAGGCCCTCGTACCAAAGACGCTTTTCCGCGCGGCCCATGTGCTTGCGAAGGTCCCGAGCGCGGGCGACGTTCAGCGGCGCGGTGTTGCGCCGTAGAACGCTCAGCTCCGTCCCCCCACCCTGCCCTCCCCCACCGGAGTGGGGGAGGCTTGTTCACACCCGAACCGGGTCACGGTCTTCCTTGCCCACCTGCTCGGCGACCGCGTCGAGGAAGGCGTCGGGCGTGACCCCGTCGGCCTCGGCCTCGAAGTTGAGGAGGATGCGGTGCCGCAGGGTCGGCTTGAGCGCCTTGAGCACGTCGCCCTTCGAGGCGTTCTGCCGCTCGCTCAGGAGGGCGTACACCTTCGCCAAGGTCACGATCGATTGGGCCCCGCGCGGCGAGGCGCCGTAGCGGGCGTAGCGGCGGGCCATGGCCGACGCGCCCTCACCCTCCGGGTGGGTCCCGACGACGAGCGACAGCGCGTAGTTCAGGACGTCCGGGTCCACCACGACCGAGCGCACGACGCCGCGCATCCGCAGAACGTCGGCCTCCGAGGCGACGCGCCGGGTCTCCTCCTCCGGGCCGCCCGTGGTGCGCAGGACGACCTCCGAAAGCTCCGCCTTGGTCGGGTACGGCACGATGAGCTTGACGAAGAAGCGGTCGAGCTGGGCCTCGGGCAGCGGGTAGGTCCCCTCCTGCTCCACCGGGTTCTGGGTCGCCATCACGAGGAAAGGGTCGGGAAGCGTGTGCCGCTTGCCGCCCGCCGTCACCGCCCGCTCCTGCATCGCCTCCAGCATCGCGGACTGGGTTTTCGGCGTCGCGCGGTTGATCTCGTCCGCCAGCACGATGTTGGCGAAGATCGGCCCCGCGCGGTACTCGAAGTTCCGGTTCTCCCCGAGCACCTGAGTGCCCGTCACGTCGGCGGGCATCATGTCGGGCGTGAACTGGATGCGGCTGAAACCCAGGTGCAGCGCCTGCGAGAGCGTCCGGACCATCAGGGTCTTGCCCAGCCCCGGCATGCCTTCGAGCAGGACGTGTCCGTTCGCGGCCAGTCCCGCGAGAACGCCCTCGACCACGTCGCTTTGCCCCACCACCGCCCGTCCGACCTCGCGCCGGACGGCCTCGAACGTGTCCCTAAACCATTTCGCGTCTTCTTGCATGTCTTCCTAGGCTAAATCTGAATTCCGATCGGTATCGTTCGAAAGGGCGGGCGCGAAGGCGTCCCGCCATGAGGGCGTCGTGGGGTGGTTAGCCCTTCGTCAGGCTCTCGAAGTACGCGCGAACGCGCTTCTCGTGCTCCTTGGGGATCTCCTTCCGACCGAGGGCCTGCTCCGCCTTCTTCTCGTAGCTCGGCAGCACGCTCTTGTACGGGACGGAAGTGCGGTTGCCCACCGTCGTCGGGGCCTTGATCTCGACGAACGTCTCCTCGCCCGTCTCCCGGCGGGCGCCGCTCACCTGGGTCTCGGTGGTCTTGCCCTTCCCTTCTTCGGGCTTGTCGAGCTTGTTCACGTGGCCGGTGTCCATAAAGACGCCGTCGTCCCCGACGTCGGGACTGCCCTTCAAGCCGAGGAGCGCGGCGAGGCCCATCCCAAGGCCGCCGGGACGCATGCACTGTCCCTGTCCTTTCTGGGCGTTCTTCATCGCCTCGATCATCTGCTTGAGGTACTCCTCCATCGCCTTGTCGTCCTTGAGCTTGGCGAGCAGCTCCTCGAGCTGCTTCTTCATCTCCGCCATCTGCTCGGGCGTCAAGGGCGGCTTGCCGTCCTTCTGGGCTTGCTGGGCCGCCGCCTTCATCTTCGCCGCGAGCTCCCGGATCTGCTTCATCAGCTCGTGGTTGCGCATCTTGTCGAGCACCCCCTTCGCCTCGTCGCTCAGCTTCAGGGCCTCGCCCTGCTTCTTCGCCTCCTCCGCCTGCTTCTCCAGCTCCTTCTTCTGGGCCTGGAGGGCCTTCTGCTCCTCTTCCAGCTTCTTGCGCTCGGCGTCGCTCAGGCCCTTTTGGGCGAGCTTCTTCGCGATCTCCGCGAGCCGCTTGTCGATCGCCTCCATCCGCTTCGCCAGCTCGTTCTGCCTGGCCGCGTTCTTCGCCTTCAGGTCTTCGCGCTGACCTTGGGGCATCTGGAGAAGCTGCGGATCGACCTGCCCCATCCCCGATTTCTCCAGGGCGGCGCGCTCCATCTTCTCCATCGCCGTCTCGGCCTGGTCGAGCGACTTTTCGGTCTCCTGGGCCGCCTGCTTCGCCAGCTCCTCGGCCTTCTGCTGAAGCTCGTTCGCCTTCTGGAGGGCCTCCTCCCGATTCATGCGTCCTTTCTCAAGGTCGCGCTGGAACTTGCGGGCCTCCTCGACCAGCCGCCGCTCGGCGGCGCTCATCTCCTTCTGCGCCTCCGGCGTCTCGAACTGCTCCTTGGTTACGCGCTCGACGGTCTTCCCCTTCTGGGCCAGTTCGTCGCGCTGCGCCTTCGCCTCGGGCGTCAGGAGGAGCGGCGTCGAACCGATCAGGAAGATCCCCGTCGCGAGGACGATCGCCGCGAGCGCGCCGCCGTGCCACCGGCCCACCCGCAAGGGGTAGACCTCCGCGGGCTTCACCCTCGAGAGGTGCCGCTCCGCGTCCGCGCGGATCTCCTCCGCGAACGAGACGTCGACCGCCGAGGCGGTCAGGCGATTCTCCAAACCCGCCCGCCGGTCGACGCTCGCGCGCAGGGCCTTGTCCGGCAGCCGGAGGGCCGCCGCCGTCAGCGCGCCGAGGAGGGTTCCCCCGCCGACGCACAGGGCCATCCGCAGGGGCGTGGCGTCGGCGTAGCCCATCCAGTCGAGAGCCGACCACCCGGCGGCGACCAGGGCGCCCGCACAGGCCCCCATCGCCGCGCCGCGCCAGGCGCGGACGAAGCGCACCCGCCGTCCGAACCGCCCAAGGTCAAGCACGGACCGCCGCTCCCTTGCGCTGCCAGTTGCGGTCCGCCCAGGCGTTCAGCCCAAGCGCGATCACGACGAGTCCGAGACCGTACACGAGGGGCTGGGCGATGTTGACCTCCTTGAACTGAAGCACGGGCCGCAGGAGATACAGGTCCCAGGCCGAGATCCCCTTCTCGTTGAAGGTCTCCGCCGAAACGGCGGCGAGAAACGGCACCGGAAGCGCGACGAGCACCACGAACGCCGCCACGAGCGTCGTCCGCGCCGCCCGCAAACCGACTCCGTAGCTCGACGCCGTCCGGGCGATGGCCCAGAAAAGCCCCCAAAAGCCGATCGCGTAGAGCGGATAGACGAGGAAGCTCGCGCTCGGAAGATCGCCTCCGGCCGTCTTGATCCCGAGGAGACCGAACACGCAGGCCAGGACCACGAGGCTCACGATGTACGGAAGCGCCCCCGCCGGGGTGCCGTCGAGCATGCGCCGGAAGCCGAACCACCCGTTCGGCCGCTGCCGCAGCGCACCGTCGCCGCCGTAGGCGACGAGGTTCGGCAGCACGAGCACGAGCGGCGTGAGCAGCCAGAAGAGGCCGTAGCCCAGGATGACCGCGCGCCCGTCCACGTTTCGGAACGGCCAGTTTTCGGGCGGGGTGTACGCCGGCATGGTGGCCAGCGAGCTGTAGCCTCCCGAGGCGACGAACCAGTAGCACAGACCGTAGGCCGCGCCCGCCACGAGGATCGCCCAGTTGATCCGCAGGTTCGGGGTCTCGCGACCGTCGCTCAGGAGCGCGCCCGCGCCCAGAAGACACAGCCGTACCGCGATCAGCACGACCACCGCCGCCATCAGCCAGTTTGGAACGGGGTAGCCCAGGATCTCCGTGTAGGTGCCGACCGCGTAGGTCACCGAGAAGGGGCTCAGGCCGATCGCGAACGGCGCCGCCGCGCCGCCCGATCCCGGACCGAACATCCGGAAGCTGTAGGAGGCCGCCGCCATCGACCCCGTGACGCCCATCAGGGCCGCGACCGCGCCGTACGTCCAGACGACGGCGGCGACCGGCTTGCCGCAGATCGTGCTCATCAACAGGCCGACCGCGGCGAACAGGAGGCCGTGGATCGAGAGCAGACCGTAGACCGTCAGCACGTCGCTCCAACTCGCGCCGCCCAGCACCACGCAGGCGGCGGTCACCGGGAGCGAGAGGATGAGCAGCATCCAGATGTAGCGGTAGACCGCGATCATCTTGCCCACGAGGTAGTAGCGCGGCTGGACCGGCGCGGAGAACACGAGGTCGAGCGAGCGGCGCTGCCGCTCCAGAACGATCGCCGTCGCGGCGAGGCCGGGCGTGACGAGCGTCACCATGCCCCCGAGGAGCATCACGATCAGGGTGTAGAACTCGCGAAGCTCGCGCTGGGCCTGAACGACCGAGATCGACGCGTTGGTCTGGATCTCGCCGTATTTGAAGAAGCCCACCACGATGAGGATCGCGAGGTAGAGCCCGAACAGCATCACCGAGCGGTTGCCGCGGAGCTGGACCCGGAAGTCCCGCTGGGCCGCCGCGTTGCCGAAGTAGGTCCGACGGGTCTGGCGAAGCCAGTTGGCGGCGACGGCGGTCATCAGTTCACCGCCCCCGTCGTCAGCTTGAGGAACACGTCCTCAAGGTCAGCCTGCTCCTCGCGGAAGGCGAGCAGACCGTGCCCACCCTGGACGAGCGCGCGCGCCACCTCGGCCTGAGCCTCGGGATCGCCGTTGAACTCGATGCGGAGCGCGTCCGCCTTCGCCGCCGCGTTCAGGACGCCGGGCAGCTTCGCCACCACCTCCGCCGCCACCGCCGCGTCCCGCAGGACGCGCGCCTCCAGGGCGCGCGTGGGATGCAGGTCGCGCACGATCTTGTCCACCTCGCCGAAGGCGAGCATCTCGCCCCGCTCGATGATGCCGACCGTGTTGCAGAAGTCGGCCAGCTCGGGCAGGATGTGCGAGGAGACGATCACGATCTTGCCCATCCGGCCCAGCTCCACGATCAGCTCTTTGAGTTCCGAGCGGGCGCGGGGATCGAGACCCGAAGCGGGCTCGTCGAGCAGGAGAAGGGCGGGATCGTGGACGAGGCAGCGGGCGAGACAGAGCCGCTGTTGCATGCCGCGCGAGAGCGACTGCACGAAGGCGTCCTTCTTCACCGTAAGGTCCGTCAGCTCCAGGACGTTGTCGATGATCGCCGCGCGCTCTCGCACCGGGACCTCGTAGATCGCGGCGAAGAAGTCGAGGTACTCCCACACTTTGACGTCGTCGTAGAGACCGAAGAAATCAGGCATGTAGCCGATCATCCGACGCACCGACATCGGGTCCTTCCGGACGTCCGCCCCGTTCAGGATCGCCGTGCCGCTCGTCGGCTCCAGGAGGGTCGAGATCATGCGGATCGTCGTCGTCTTGCCCGCGCCGTTCGAGCCGATGAATCCGAAGATGTCGCCCGGCTGGAGCGAGAACGAGACGCCCTTGACCGCCGTAAGGCCGCCGTACTCTTTTCGTAGGTTCTTGACTTCAAGCATCGTGGTGGTGGCCTATTCGGTGGAGTGCTGGGGAATGAACTTGATCTCGTTCTCCGGGAAGTGGAGCGTCTTCTCGGCGTAGATGAGGAACGCGATGGTAAGCCCCAGATAGATCAGGATGTGCGGGATGCCGTAGAGGTTTGCCGGGATAAGATTCCCGTACTCGCTGCTGTTCGTGACGGCGTGGCTGCCGCTCTCCATCAGGATCGCGAGGGCGGCGAACGGGTTGACGTACGTCAGCATCTCGCCCGTGAGCCGGTCGCCCCCCGCGAGCGAGAGGAACAGCGTGGGGAACACGAGCAGGCCGAGCGCGAGAGTCCCGATCGTCGCCCCCAAAGCCATGAAAGGCCGCTTGGCGCGGGCGGAGAGGAAGATCGTCCAGGCGCACACGAGCGTGCAGAACGAGAGCGAGACGCCCTCCGCCAGCACGAGGTCGTAGAACGTCGTCTTCGAGTAGGAGATCGCCGCCAAAACCGTCGGCAGCGCCATCGCCGCCGCCCCGATCCCGAGGGCGGCCAGCGCCCCCATAAACTTGCCCGCCACGATCTGCGCCTTCGTGATCGGGGCGACGAGCAGCAGATCCCAGCTTCGCCGCTCCCGCTCCCCCGCGATGGCCCCGTGGAGCATCGCTGGACCGAAGAAGCAGAAGAGGCCCGTCTGGAAAAGGACGATCGCCACCGGCGGTAGGTCGCCCCGCACCTGGACCACGATCATCACGAGCCCCGTGTAGCACAGCAGGACCAAGGCGAGGATCGCGTTGTTCAGGCCGGTGCCGCCGAAGCCCAGGAAGCGGCGCCGGAAACGGGCGATCTCGATCCGCATGGGGTTCTCGCGCACCAGCGCGTCGATCTTGGATTTCATGGTCGCAGGGTCTCCTGGGCGAACGCGAGGACGGCGACGCCGCTCCGGCTTTCCACCTCTTTGCCGAGCTGGGGTCCCGGACGGAATCCCCGGAGGGCGCCGCTCAAGGCGATCCGCCCGTCCGACCGGGTGAAGTTGCGCACGTCGTTCCCCCCGAGATCGGCTCCCTTCGGCAGAGACTCGCCCTGCCGCGTCGGCACGATCTTCGAGGAGCCCGGCGCGAGGTCGAACGACGTCCCGGCGTACTCGCCGTCCACGAGCCGCCCGCTAAAGTCGTAGGGCGAGCGGTTCTCCACCCGGACCTTGCCGCCGCCCTGGACCGAGAACCGGAACCAATCGTCCGCCTCCACCTTCTGGGAGTAGCTCAGCTCGCGGAACGCGAGATTGCTCGCCTCCAACCGGGGAGCCACCATCTCGCCCGTGTCGACGAGGTTGAATCCTTCCAAGCCCTCCGTGTTCCCCCGCCCACCGTAGCCGTAGTACTGGTTCTCCTGCTGGACGCCGCTCAGGCTATCCACGCCCGAGAGCTTCAGGTCGTAGACGCCGCCCCGCGGGAAGAAGAGTTGGCTCGTGCCGTAGAACATCGCGCCCGGAACCCCCTGCTGCACGACGAGCACCCCCTGCGAAGCCGATGAGAGCGCCGCCGAGTAAAGCCCCTGCGCCGACTGGAACAGCAGGGCCGCGAAGCCCAGGCTGAGCGCCGGCGCCGTGATCCAGGCCAGCTCGCCCCGCTTCATCTTGCGCAGCACGAGGAAACTCACCGGCACGACCAGGACGAAGTAGAGGCCCAAGATGCCGAAGACGGCGCTCGTCGCCGGCAGCTTCGTGCTGAACGGGTCGCCGAGGTTCTCCTGGGGAGAGCCAAAGGCAGGGCGGGCCACGCCCGAGGAGCCCGCGTAGTACGCCTCCTGCGGGTCCGTGTGCATGTAGCCGCCCACGAACTGCCGGGCGCGCTGGGTGTCGCCGCTCCGGATCCGGCGCGCCATGAGACGCGTCCGCCCGTCCCAGGCGTTGAGCGGCGGCTCCAGGGGAGAGTAGCCGAGCACGACGACGTTCCCCAGACCGAGGCTTCGCTCGCTCTCCAAGACCGTCTCGCCCTCACGCCGTTCGCGCGAACCGACCGCCCTCTGGGCGGGAGCCAGCACGGTGAAGGGCCCCGGCACGGGCGAGCCGCCCAACGAGGCGAGGGTCGCGCTCCGCCCCAGAGTCTTCGGCTTCCAATTCCGTCCCGGCAAGACGGCGGCCCAGCGCGGGTCCTCCAGGATCGGCGCCGACGCCCCGCCGAGGAACACGATCGAGCCGCCGCCGATCGCGTAGCGCTTGAGCGCCTCCACCGCCTCGTCGCCCATCCGCTCCGCCCCCGGCCCGAGGAACACGGCGTTGAAGGCGCGGTAGGCGAGGGGCCGCCCTGGCGCGTCCTCCGGCTTCACGTAGGCGTCGCGCGCCTGGATGCTCTGCTCCGGCCGCCCAGCGGCCTTATCCAAGGTCTGCCTGCGCAAAAAGGCGAGACCGCCGCTGTCGTCGCCGATCAGAACGGCCGATCCGCCTGGCATTTGCGGCATCCCGCTCGCCGGGAGCCGCTTCACGACCGCCCCCCGGTCCGTGCTCAGAGTGAACTCCAGCTCGCCCCACGGAACCGTCGGGAACGTCACGATCCGCTTGCGCGCGCCGCGTGGCAGCTCTAAGGGGTACGACGTCGGCCCCGCCCCGCCCGACACCTGCAGGACGCCTCGCGCGTCGGGTCCGTCGTTCTGCAGCTCCACCGTCATCACGGACGTGTCGTCCACCGGCCCGGAGAACGTGCTTCGAACGTCCATCCGGATCGGGTCGGCGGCCCAGCCGAGAACGGCGAGGGCGCCGAACGCGGCGACGGCGAGGCGGCGGTAAGGCTTCATGGTCGTCTTTCCCGGAATAGCAACGGGACGAGGCTAAGCCGCATTTTCGTGCGAATTTAATCCCCGCTGGGACTTTTGGCGCATTCTCAGGAGATGAATCCCCTCGAACCGCACCAAATTCGCGTCGCGACCGTGTTGGAGGCTTCCCCGCTCCCCGACGCGCGCCGCCCCGCCTACCGTCTGCGTCTCGACCTCGGTCCCCACGGCGAGCGCTGGAGCAGCGCCCAGCTCACCGGACGCTACTCGCCCGAGACCCTCGTCGGACGCCAGGTGCTCGCCGTCGTGAGCCTTCCTCCGAAGCGCATCGCCGGCTTCGTCAGCGAGTGCCTCGTCCTCGGCGTCGACGGCGGGGACGGCGTCGTCCTCCTCGTCCCGGACGCCGCCGTCGAGAACGGAATCGCCGTCTACTGAGAGGCGCGTCAGCCCGCTTTCGCGACCAGACCCGATCAACGCAAGGCAAGGGGAGGCGACTAAACTGGAACGGTATGCGCCCGATGTCGGCGGAGTTCACGGCCCGCCCCGGAGCCCTCACGAAGCGCTTCCTGGGCGCCCTCGGGTTCGTCGCGTTCGGGCTCTTCGCCACCCTCGACGCCTCGTCGGCCCTCGTGACCCGAGCCTTCGGGATCGTCGTCGCTCTCGCCGCCGGGCTCTTCGCTTGGCTCTACGTGCGCGAGGCGCTTCGCCCCGGCACGCGCCTGATCCTCGACCCTTCGGGACTCCATCTGCGCCGCCGCCCGCCCGAGACCGACTTCGACGGCTCGTGGACGGAACTGGACGCGGTGCGCGTGGACCGGACCTTCGATCCGCCGCGGGTCGTCGCGACTTTCGTCCACGGTTCGCCCGCGCCCGGCGGGGAAAGATCGGCGAACGGCGCGACCGAGATCCACCTGCCCGAGATCATCGGCCACCTCCCGGACGATCTCGCCGCCGAGATCGAGCGCTTCCGGCGCGCCTACGTTCGCCTCCTAACCCCGTAGAGGGAGCCTACGGCGTGGACGCCGGGGGCGGCGTCCACTCGTACTTGCCCGGCGGCGAAGGCTTGAACGAGCCCCGCCGTGGCGAGTCGTCGGACGACTCGCCCGGACTCGCCGCCCGCGAACAGCCACCCGACAGCACGCCCACGAGGAGCAGAACGGAAGTCGGAACGAAGCCCGGAGACGCCCGTCCCGGCCCCGGCAGGCCTAGCGCGAGAACACCATGCGCCCGTGACCGCCCGGCATCGCGAAGGCGAGCGTCTTCCCGTTCGCGCTGAGCGTGAAGGCCTGGTTCTTGACCTGGCCGCTCGGGGTCTTCTCGCTCATCGTGACCACGGCGCCTTTCTGGCTCCAGGTCCCCTTCGAGGCGGGACCGAGGGAAGGCAGGTTCGTCTGGCGCGTGCTGTAGGTGTGGTCGGCCTTGAGCGTCAGGTAGATGCGCCCGTTCTTGATCTGGGCGATCGCCTTCGCCGCCATCGCCTTCTGCTGAGCGGTGAGGTTCGCCGGAAGCGGCGGGATCGGGACGTCGAAGCGCCCGGTCCACGCGCCGACGGGGCTGGCGGCCTGGGCGAACGGAGCGGCGAGGAGAAGGGGGAGCAGGAGCGCGGCGCGCGGCTTCACCCCCGTAAGCTACCCACCCGACGTCCGGGCGCGCCGCGCCCGGACGGAAGGCCCTCACGCCTCGCCCTCCCCCATCCGGGAGAGGAACGGGCTCCGGCATCGTCCGCGTGCCCACCGGGCCTGGACGCGATCGTCCGGGAGAACTCGACCGCTTCGACTCGGAAACCTAGCGCTTGGCGATCCGCCACACCGTGTTCGAGCCGTCGTCCGTGACGAGCAGCGCCCCGTCCGGCGCGACCGTGACCCCCACCGGCCGCCCCCAGACGTCGCCGTCGGGCGTGACGAAGCCGGTCATAAAGTCCTCGTAGCTTCCGTTCGGAACGCCGCCCTTGAGCGGCACCCGGATCAGCTCGTAGCCCACGCGTCGCTCCCGGTTCCAAGAGCCGTGCTCCGCCGCGAAGATGTCGTCGTGGTACGCCTGGGGAAACTGCTTGCCCGTGTAGAAGGTCATGCCCAGCGACGCCATGTGCGAGGTGAGCAGCACGTCCGGCACGATCGCCTTGTCCTTCAGCTCCGGATGCGCCCCCGCGTGGCGCGGGTCCTGGTGGCCGCCCAGGTAGTACCAGGGCCAGCCGTAGAACCCGCCCTCCTTGACCCGCGTGATGTAGTCCGGAACGAGGTTGTCGCCCAATCCGTCCCGCTCGTTGACCGACGTCCAGAGGTCGCCCGTGCGCGGGTGGAAGGCGATCGACACCGGGTTGCGGATGCCGCTCGCGTAGATGCGCTCGTTCTTGCCCTCCGGCGTGAAGGCGAGGATGTCCGCGCGCCGCTCGTCGGCCATGTCGGGCCGCTCGTGCACGTTGGAGATCGAACCCACCGAGACCAGCAGCGTCTTGCCGTCCGGCGAGAACTTCACGTCCCGCGTCCAATGGCCGCCCCCCGTGAGCCGACCGCCGCCCGGAAGGTCGCAGACGTGCTCGGGTTCCGCCGAGGCTTTCAGATCGCCGTTCTTGTACGGGATCCGCACGACCGCGTCGGTGTTGCCCACGTACAGGTACTTCGGATTCGCTCCGTTGGGATAGAACGCCATCCCGAACGGCTGCTTGAGCCCGGTCGCGTAGACCTCGCTCGTCTCGGGATGGCCGTCCTTCATCCCGCGCAGAACGTGGACCTGCCCCGCCTGGCTCTCCGTGATGAAGACGTCGCCGTTAGGCGCGGTGACGATCTGCCGCGGGTTCCGCAGCCCGGTCGCGAACTCGGTCACGACGAACCCCTCCGGCGCCTTGGGCCAAGCCCCCTCCGGCCGCGCCACGAGGCGCGGCTGGTTGTTCGCGGACTGGGTCGCGTACGGCTCGGGCAGGTCGGCCACCGTGATCCGCCGCCTGAGCCCTGGCGCCTCGGACGTGTAGTCCGCCAGCGCCGCCCTCCCCGTCAGCACGCCGTCTTGCCTGGACAAAGGGGACGAGAGAGCCCCGACGGCCACGTCCCGCTGCGCGCACCCCAGCACGAAGGCGACCGCCAACGCGGCGCAAACGATGGGTTTCCGGTATTGGTACGATTCCATGGTGTCTAGCTATACAACGCGGAAACGGCGATAGAAGGCAGCCTTTCTCAAGGAACTCTAAACTTTGGCGGCGCTGCCCGTCACCCTGAGGTAGGGGGCCCATGGCATGCACCCGAGCCTCAGTCTCCCGTTCGCTCCCTACGGAGACGGCGACCGATCTCCGCCCTCTCTTCGGAGAGATCCGGCATCCGCATCATCAGGAAGTCGCGAAGCTCCGTGAAGTCGGCGTCGGCGAGCTTCAGCGACCGTCCCTTCGCCAGGACGGTCCCGCTCGCGTCCACCGCCCACTCCTCGCGGCCCACCTTCAGGAACAGCCCCGCGTTGCGCTCCCCGAACGGGCCGGGCTCCTTCGCCCGACGCAGGATCGCCACGATCTCCTTGCGCTTCGGGTACAGGAGCGAGGTCACGTCGTGGCCGTACTCCCGCAGGTCGTCGAGGCGGATGAGACGGTAGCTGTTCCCCGCAAAAGGAAGGTAACGCGCCTGGAAGCCCGGATACGGGTCGCCCCCCAGCAAGAGAGCGGCCGCGAGCGCCGCGACCACCTACACCACCCCCCTAGGCGGAACGGACGGATACCGGATCGGCGTCGGTAAACGCCGGTGGGGACCTTTACGGCTATCTGGGTACTTCCCGCGTCCGGGCAGGCCCACCGGCAAGGAACGCCTCGTTCTTGACGTCGCTGTACTGGTACGCCACGTTCAGCTTCGCGTTGGACCTCAAGCCGTAGGCGAGACCGATCGTCGCAAAGCGGTACTCCGCAGTGCCTGTGTTGCCGCTTCGCAAGCCGAACGTGTCGGGCGCGAGATCGCTGAAGTAGGTCCGCTCGAAGGATCCGTAGAGCGACGCGTTTGGGTTGAGCATGTAATCCAGACGAAAGGCGTACGAGCCGATCGTCGTGCCGTTGTCGAAGGGTTCCACCGGGTTCGTCGTCGCGTCGTCCGTCGACAGGCCGCTCAGCGTGTCGGCATGTCCCGAGATCGCGAGCTTGTCGCTGACGTTTGCGAGAGGATGCCGTACGGCTGCTCGCCGTCCTCGATCCGGTGTACCCGTCACAGGTCGACCCTCTCCTCGTCGTGCTCGATGACGAGCTGGTCTCCCTTGACGATGCCGGAGCCTTCCATGACGCGGGGCGAGAGGACCAGCCTGCGCCCGTTCTTTTTGCTGACGAGGCGCACGAACGGCTCGTTGGAGACGGTCCTCGCGACATGGCGAAGGGGAAGCGGGAACTTGACGAAGGCCATCAGGCGGCTCTCCCGGCTCTCGGACTGTCCGTTGGCGCACAGGACGCCCACGCAGCGGAATAGGCGGCGTCCTGTCGATTACGAAGAGCGTTGTTCTCTACAAGGGTACTTAGCGACGCTCCCGCGACCTGGGCTCCATCAAATCGAAGAGATGAGGAGGATCGACCAATTCCTCTGGGTCCAGAAGCATTTTCGCGATATCAGGTCGACACTGTTCATCTAGCCAGCCCCACATCCGACGACACGACTTTTCGACTTGGATGTTGACCCTGACGCAAAACGATTCAAGCCAGTGGAGGCGTTTTAGAGCGTCGGCGAAGCAACCCGACTCTACCTCGGAGAAGTAAGCCTCTCCTTGGACGTATCCCATGACGCTGATCAATCCGAGTCCATACGTCGGAAGCCAGTCGTTCATGGCTTGTTGCCATTCGAAGGGACCGTAAGAGATCGCGAATCCTGACGTAACCGTGTAGCCGCTGTTAGGATTTTTGGTGATCGTCCACTGCCCGTCATCCTGAATCTCCGGTGGACGGATCGACATCAGACGGGTGATAGTCTCGTCTTCCAAGCGAGCGTGCACCGCCTGGAAGATAGAACCTTCGAATAAACGCTCGTATCGAACCGAATAGCCGTCTTTGCTAGGGCGTTTTTCCCATTTGCTCGATAGATTATGCTCCTGTATATGAGATTCGAGCATCGACTGTTCGTATTCGATGATCTGATCTACTTTGGCTTTTGACTTACCCATTTGTGGCTCGCTCTACTCGTTAGGTGTTTCATCTTGTCGACGTGGGCGTTTGAAGTACATCGTTCCCTGGTCGACGGCGACTAGTTCCCAATCGAGTTGTCCTAGTTTCTCGATCACCTTCTGGGCTATCGCTGCAGTTCGTTGCTCTTCGATGACTTTGTATTCCCACATGTGGTTGTAACGATCGAATAGTCACAGCCCATGGATGTGATACCTAGGGCTGTGACTGCTACGATGAAGTCCTACTTCTTCGTCTTTGGCTTAACCTTCGGTTCCATCCTCCCGGTCTTTGGGTTGCGCACCAAATCCCGGTAGCCGGGCATCGGTTCCCTGATGTTCTTGTCCTTATCTCCTTTCTCTCGTGCGCGTCCTTTCGGAAAGTCGACGTGAGGGAATCCCGGATGGGCAGGGTTGTCGACGTCTACGTGCGGGCCGACGCGATAGCCTCCTCCAGTAGTGAATCGATCCTTAGGTTTGCCAGGCGCTTCGCGTCGGTAGTCATTGTACGTATCGATGGCCTTGGCCCCGATGTAGATGACTCCGATGACGATAGCGCCTGCGACAGCAGCTTCTGCGACGCCAGGAATGAGCAGGAGGCCGAGCGCGATCGCCGCCTTGCCGTCCGGATCGACGCCCTTCAGCGGATCGTTGTCGCCGTAGGCGGACCGGTCCCTTCCGTCCTTGACGTGTCCTACGGGTTTGCTGCATGCATCTTCGCAGACGACGCGCTCAAGAATCTTGAATCGAAACCCATGCCATGTTCTCGTACGCGGCTACGGTCGCGACGACGCATCCTGATCCAGGGTTTTTTCGGCACGACCCGACAAAGCGTAGGCAAACGGCCAGGACGCAAAAACGGCGAAGACAGAACCAAGCAAGATCCACACATCGGATTCGCTCATCTCAGGCCCTTTGTTTCGGGTCAAGGTGATCGTGGCTAGCAGCAGTCCCGGACTACTGAACAAGATGGCCAGCCCGTTGGCGGCAACGAGTCTTGGGCTCAGCTTGAAAACGAGGCTTGGGATCATGGCAGCGATTGGTTCACTAAGACGCCACATACGTCGAGCGAGAGGTAGCAGCGACCTTCGCCAAGCGAAAATCGTTGCCGCTGGAGCAACGAGGAGGAAGAAGGCGATCGCCTTGACCACCGATAAGCTTAGATCGTACATGGGATGTTTTCTGCCTGTGCCAGCTAAAACGTTGGCACAGGCGCTCAAAGGAGAGACCGACGGACTATCGGTCGTAGTTAGTGCCAACCACCGAGGTGGCCACTCCAGCCCCCAGTTGAGGGAACGTCAGGCCGACCGTGGGGTTTTCGCCAGGCTTGGTGAAAGTCACATCCAGAGGAATGATGCTAATGCCAGTTTGCTCGAAGGGACGGACGAGCTTCCAGCCCGGTTGCGGGCGCGCCGCACCCGACGTGTACTGACCGCTAAGACCGGCACCGAGCCCGATCTGTCCGCCAGCCGTGATTGACGCATCGAAGTGGAACTGCGGGGGACCTTCACCAAGATTGAATCCGATGTCGATATTTACTCCGATGATCGCTGCGGCGCTGAGCTTGATTCCTAAGAACCAGATCAGCCCCGTCGGATCGACGCCCTTCAGCGGATTCCCGCCGCAGTAGGCGTACCAGTTGCGTCCGTCCTTGATCGGATCGCGCGTGAGGAAGCGTCCGGTGCTCGGATCGTAGTAGCGGTGCCCGAGGAGCTTGAGCCCGGTGTCCTTGTCCTCCTGGTACCCGTACGAGCCAGCGAAGCCGAACGGCCCCTGGGGCGTGCCCGTGCTCGCGGTCAGGATCCCGAACGCGTCGTAGGTGCGCGTCGACTGCCCGGCGGCGAGGCCGCTCGTCTGCATGAGGGAGGTCCCCAGGCGGTCGGGACGGTCGACGAGCGTGTTGCCGCCGCGCGCCTGGTCGATCCTGGCGAACCGCAAGAAGGACGTCTACAAGACCAAGGATTCCCTCATCTAGCCCTACGCCGGTTCCCCGCTGCCCCGCAATCTAACGGATGATGGACGTGTTCTCGGCGGCGGTGGAGGAGGTCGATCGGGGGCGCGAGGCGTTGCGGAGATAGCTGGTCAGTGGTCAGTCTGGCAAGCGGGTCGTCAACACCCACTAACCTCCGCTCCGGGAGGGCACGTTGATCGGCAGTTCGCGCCCCTGAGGGGTGAGGACGTCGATGCGGAACGCCTTGAAGAGGCCGGCGAGCAGTTCGCCGAGACGCCGGGCCGACACCTCGTCCTGGCCGCGCAGGGCGGCGACCCAGTCCCCGGCGCGCACGTCGGCCATCCGCAGAACCTGGCTCCCCTCGAAGGGTCGCACGATCGGGTAGGGCGACTTCGGATCGGCTTCGCTGTCCGGCGGCACGTGCACGAAGAGGCCGTCCCCCCGAAGAGAGAGCGGGACCATGGTGAACTGCGTGAGTAGCGTGGACCGCCGGGCCTCCGAAGACCGCTCTTGAACCATAAGGGTCTTCGCCGCGAAGTCCACGAGGAGGCGCGGCGAGTCGAACGCGTCCAGCGACACCGTCGCGTCCACGCCGAAGATGTCTTTGCCGACGGTGTCCGCCTTGCCCTCCAGGTACACGAGCCAGGAGGGCGCGAGCCCCCCGACGGAGGCGTTCGGCAGGAGGAACCGTCGCCCCAGCGGAACCCGGGGCCGTTCCACCGTCGGACCCAGGATCGAGTTGTCGAACCCAAGGTACAGGATCGCGGCCACCTCTTTGCCCGCGACCGTGGCCTCGGTCGAAAGGGAGCCGGTGCGCAGGGTCCCGAGCTTCACGCGCCGAACCTTCCCGGGTTCGGCGGTCGCTCCGACCCACGCCTCGGCCTCGGCGGCGGGGCGGTTCCCCTCCGGCCACAGGACGATCTGCCGACGGTCCATGTCGATCCCGACCGCCATGCCCTTGAGCACGTCCAGGCCGAGACCGCCGTCCTCGCCGTTGGCGCCCAGTCCGGGCGTCGTCTCGACGAAGCGAACCTTCCCGAGCGAGCGGCCGCCGACCGTCACCTCGGCCGGCTCGGAGGCCGCGCCTTTGAGGTAGGAGTAGGGCGACTCGTTGACGAGCGCGATACGCCGTTCCACCCCGCCGACCTGGGCTCGAAAGCCCAGCCCCTTACCCAGGGTCTCAAGGGGAACGACGATGGGCTCTCCAGAATTCTGGGCGGAGCTCAGGACGGCCATGCCAAGAAAGGCTAAGTTGAGTGTCGTTCTCATAGACTTTACTACCGCTTCCATCCCCAGCTAAAGGTCCAGCCAGGAGGACGCCCATGGCCTGCGCTACCGCCGATCTGCCCCGTTCCGCCGCCTATTGGAAACTTCGGTCCTTTCCAGCTAACGTCGCCCGGCTTATCGGGGTTCCACCCCACGCCCGATCCACCAGGGCCACCGATACTAAAGCCCGGGTGCCCAGGCATGGGGAGTCCGTTGTCTCCCTCCTTGATGCCTACAGAACCGTATCCCTTCGTAAACGTGATTCCATCGTACGGCCCCGATTCGCCGGGAAACTGTCCCGAGATCGGGTTACCCGGTCTGATGCCGGGGAACGAGGGTGGTCCAACAGGCGGCTCCCAGCCCGGATCATTGCTGCCAGGGGGAGCGAAGCCAGACCCAGGATCCAAGAAGGGAGGATTGTAAGGAGGATTAGGAGATGGGCTGTAGGTGATCTCGGAAGGATCGTGGAATCCTCCCTTCTTCTGGAAGCCTTCCGGATCCACGCTCTTCAATGGGTTGTTGTCGACGTACGAGTACCAGTTCCTTCCGTCCTTGATCGGGTCCCGCGTGAGGAAGCGTCCCGTGCTCGGGTCGTAGTACCGGTGCCCGAGGAGCTTGAGCCCGGTGTCCTTGTCCTCCTGGTAGCCGAAGCCGCCCGCGAAACCGAACGGCCCCTGGGGCGTGCCCGTGCTCGCGGTCAGGATCCCGAACGCGTCGTAGGTCCGCGTGGCCTGCTGGGCGGCGAGGCCGCTCGTCTGCATGAGGGAGGTGCCCATCCGGTCGGGACGGTCTACGAGCGTGTTGCCCGCGCGCCGCTGGCCCACGCCCGGCGTGTACACCGCCGCCCCGTCCGAGAGCACGGCGTCCGTCACGTCCGCGCCGTCGCGCCGGAAGGTCGCGGTGCCCGTCGAGTCCACCTTGCCCACGCGGGTGTCCATCCCGTTGTACGTGTAGGTGTTGGAGACGCCGGGACCCGAGATCGAGGTCACCCGCGACTCGTAGTCGTAGCTCAGGGTCGTCGTGCCCGCCGAGGAGACGACCGTCC
>CAZEWR010000025.1:0-79665 GCA_964516175.1 uncultured Fimbriimonas sp.
CGGCGCCCTTCCCGATCTCGACCGCGCGGACGTGCCGACGGTGAGGGTGGCCCTGAACGGTTCCGCCCTCCGGACGGGCGACGTCGTGCGGGCCTTCGGCGTCGAGGGCGAGCCGCTCCACGAGGTCGAGAGCTGGGAAGCGATCAAGGCGCGTGGCCGACACGCTCCCGCCGCTCGCGCCGCCTTGCGGGTCGTGCGGGCGGGCGAGAATCTGACGATCGCCGAACCGCCCGAGTAGTATTCCTGGCGGCGAAGGATCGTTGGCGCCTCCGCGTTCTGTTCGTAAGGCATGGCCTCGTCGAATCGGACCCAACCCTCGTGCGGTGGAGAGGCGCGCTAGGTGCCCCAGCGAACGATCCTCGCCGCCGACGGCACGCCGTACCGGTGGGAGCGCGCCTCCGCCCCGACGCCGGAGGACCACCTCGCGCTCTCGAGGTTCCGGGCGTGGACCCAGAAGGGCGGCCCGGTTCCGGCGGGCGTCGACCCGAAGGTCTGGGCGCTTCGCCGGCGCGACTACCTGGAAGACCGACGCCGGACGGCGGGCGGCAGTCCCGCCTTGGATCGGGAGATCGCGCTCCAGAACGATCGGTTGAACGCGATGCGCGAGCTCGGGTCCGCCGGGTTCCTGAAGGTCCCGAACCGTCCGCCCAAGCCGTCCGCGAAACCTCTGGAACCCCCGTACGATCCCGCGACGGCGTCGGCGGGCGTCCTGACGCCGCAGGAGAACGCCCGGCGGGCGGCGGTGCGCGAGGCTCGGCGGCGCGCGCCTTTCGTGCGGGAGCGGCGCGTTCTGCTGGATCAGCTCGACGCCGTCCGGCGTGCGGGTCCGTTCGGCGACGGGGAGCAGTCCTATCTCCTGGGGCTTCTGAGGGACCGGTTGGAGAACGTCGAGGGCGCCCTCGCCGGGGGCGCCTCGCTTCGCCTGTCGCCCTTGGCTCCTCGCCTCACGGAGGCGCTGAAGGCGCAGATCAACCGTTCGACGCAGGATCTGGACCGGGTGGACGACGCGGCGAAGAACGCTATTCCGGGCGGGAGCGGCGGGATCGACTACGCGCTGGAAAAGCGGCTCAAGGCGAACTCGATGGCCCTGCTCGGTTGGAAGGCGGGCGCCCCCAAGGTCGCTCCACCCGACTCGGCCAAGCCAGCCACGCCCCCAGCGAAACCGGCGGCTCCGGCCCCGAACGCGGCCCCGGAGCGGCGCGCGACGCCCCGGAACGTTGCGGCGGAGATCCCCCCGAAGGCGAAGCCTCCGCGCGGGGGCGTGCGGACGGTTCCCGCGCCTTCCGTCCCGCCGGCGCCGAATCGGCCGATGGCGCAGGCGCCGACCGCGAGGCCCCTGCGAGACGTCTCGCCGAACGCGTGGAAGGCCGAACCCGTCTTCTCGCCGACCACGCCGGTTGAACCGAGGTCGGACGGATCCAGATCGGACGGATCGAGTCTGGCCGTTCCCAAGGCGAACGATCCGGGCCCGGGCAAAAGGCCGTTGGCGGCTTCGGCTCCCTTCGTTCCCCTCTGGCTGAGGCCGGAGCGGATCGCCCCGAACGACGCGCCGCCGCTCGTCCTCGCGCCGGACCATCCCCTCATCGCGGCGAAGAACCTGAAGGGTCTGGAGTTCGACCCGGTCCTCTTCCGGCTAGGCGTCCTCCAAAAAGGGAAGGAGATTCCCACCCACCTCGTCGACGCGGACGACGTCGCGAAGGCCAACGCGTCGCTCGGGCTGTTTCCCAGCGACGAGGAGCGCGCCGCCCAGCGGGAGGCGCGGGAAAACCCCTACCGGACCCTGAGCCTCAGCGCGGCCTCGGTTCCCGTCGGGCGGGCGCTCGGTCTCACGCCGCAGGACGGCAGCCTGCTCGACCCGAAGTCGCGGGCCTTCGCCAAGCTCACCGCCGCCGTGCGCGCGGGCGGCGCGCTCTCGACCCGCCGGGACGACCTGCGGGCCCAGGTCGCCGAGTCCGGCGGCGCGGACGGGCTCTATCCCCTTCTGCGCCGCGACCCGGACATCGGGAACGCGACCACGGCGGGGCTCGTGGGCCGCGCCGTCTCGGGCGCCCTCTCGCCGGTCTCGACGGCGCGCGTGCTGCTCGGCGACTCTCGCCGCGACGACGAGCTCGCGGGGCTGGAGAGCGTGGGCTACGGCTTCGCCGACCTGATCGCGGGTGGGTTCGGAAGCCTGGCGGAGAAGGGCGCGCTGGGGCTGGGCAAGATGGGGGCGATCGCGCTCGAGCGCGCGGCGGCGAAGGGTTTCCTGAAAGGGGCGGCGCGGCAGGCGGTGGAGCGCGGCTTCGCGCGGGCGATGGCGGCCCAGGCGTCGCGCTCGCTGGGCCGCAAGGTTCTGCGCCGGGCCTGGGGCGCGGCGGTCGAGAACGGGATCCTGCAGTCGGCTCCGGTGGTGGGCCAAGCGTCGGACCGGACGCGGGCGAACGGGCGTCCGTTCCTGCAGAACCTGCGCGAGGGCGCGGGCGAGGCGGGCCGGGGTCTGGCGCGTCTGTTCGACCCCCGGACCCTGTTCGACCGGGACGCGTCGGCGCACGAGCGGGCGATGACGGCCCTGAACCTCGGGCTGCTGCTGTTCGGGGCGGGCGCGAAAGGCTACGGCTCGTACCGCGAGCGGGCGCGCCGGGGCGGGGTCGATCCGCGCTACGTGGACCTCGTGGTGCGCGCCGGCAGGGCCGACGGCGAACGTGCCGGAGGCGGCGGACCGGGGCCAGGCGGGGAAGGGCCGCTGCCCCCGGCGGGCGGCGCGCCGAAGGAGCGAGAGGTCCACCGAGACGGTCGGGGAAGGGAGATCGTGGATCTCAATCAACTCTCGGACGATCTCTACGCGACCCCGCCGGTCATCGTGGTGGCTCCCGACGCCGGAGGCCTCTGGCAGATCACGGAGTACCTTTTCGGCAAGCCCCTGGGTGCGGAGGAGGTGGCCGACCTTATGGGCGCGCCGGGTGGGTCAACGGTGGCCATCGAGACGAAACTCGGCGCGCTGTCGGTTGCGATCCGCCACAAAGAACTCGATATCGACATCCAACGCCTTTTCTGGCGATCGAAGGGGAAATCCTACGTCGACGGCAAGCTATTCGCGGTCAAGAAGGCTCCGAGTGGAACCGGGCTCGTCATCTTCGACCGACAAGTGAAACGAAGCATCGAATACGGTCTCGAATTGATCGATATCTACGCGGCGGGGGACCTTCGCACGACCGAGGAATGGAACGGATATTACACCTGGGCCCGCTTCGGCTTCAACCGTGCTCTCGATCCGATAGAGATCGCCCGCCTCAAGCGGGACGGCTTCGACGCTAAAGACGTCCATGAGCTCTTCCAACTTGAGGGCGGTCGCGAGTGGTGGTTAGAACATGGTGAGCCGGGAGAGATGGAGTTCGATCTCCGGGAGGGATCTTTGAGTAGAAAGTTGTTTGAGAGGTATAAGATGGAGAAAGGACTGACGCGATGAAAGGACGGAAATGGCCTTGGGACGATCTGGGCTCGTGGGCCCTTCCCGATTGGGACTTTGGGATCATGGACGAGGCGACGGACCTTCTCTCGCTCAAAGCGTTGAGCTTCGTGGCCGTGAGCCGGGCCCGCACGACCCTCGAGGAGCGGCGCGCGATCGTGGCGCGCGTACGGGAACTCGACCCGCCCCTCCGCAGGGGCAAACCTTCGTTGCGTGAGGTGGTCCGTTTGGATCTCGTCGCACGCGGGCTCTTTCCCCCGGACCGACCCTTAGCGGGCGATGAGCTGCCCGTCGGGCCGGACGGGGAACCTTATTAAAGGAGTGGTTCGGGATTCCTGTGGATGGTCGACCAAGACGCGGTTCTTCGTGGGCAAATCGATCGGTCCGCAGAGAATGAAGAGAATACAGTTCCATCGATGCGGATCCATTCGTGGGTCGCTTCGGACTAGGCGTTCCGGATCGCCCTGGGTGTTCCGGGAAAACGGGTTCCCACGGGCGGACAGCCGTGGTTTCTGAGAATCGGGACTCGCTAGAGGAAGCTACGCTAGGGAGAAACGGGGATCTGAGTAGAGCACGGTGGGGAAGACCATGAAGAAAGGACCTATGCGATGAGAGTACGTGACGAGCGGTGGGACGACTTGGGCCCTAGAGTACGTGACGACCGATGGGACAACCTGGGCCCGTGGGCCCTTCCCGACTATGACTTTGGGATCATGAACGAGGCGACGGACCGCTTCTCGTTAGCGGTATTGAACTTCGTGGTAGTGAGCCGGGCGCGCACGACGTTCGAGGAGCGGCGCGCGCTCGTGGAACGCGTGCGCGAGCTCAACCCGCCTCTCCGCAAGGGCAGGCCGTCTTTGGGTGAGGTGGTGCGCCTCGAACTGGTCGCGCGCGGTCTCTTTCCCGCCGACCGTCCCCTCGCGGGCGAAGAGCTGCCTCCCGGCGAGGCGGACTGAGAACCCTTCGGGAGGTACTTGAACCTCGGGAGGTGCGATGGACCGTTCCAATCGAGGGACGGCTTATCCTTCACGCACAGTCTCCCCACGACATGAAAGGTTTGGCCGGTGTCGATCCGTTCGTGGATCGCTTCGGAACGAACCGTCTCCGAGCGCCGAAAGCCCCGATGGAGGACGGGTTCCTCCGGTCGGCGCCGGTGGGCGACCGGGCTTCGAATCGGCTACGGGCGAACGACCGTCCGTTCCTTAATAACCTGCGCGGACAGGCCGACGGGACCGCGCCGGGGGCGTCGGGGGAGCCGCGTCGGACGGCGTCGGCGGCACGAAGGAGCCGAAAGTCGAGCGAAATGGGCGGGAAAGGGAGGGGGCGACGAAGAAACCGCTTCCACATCCTGACCGGCCAGGGCTAGCCGACCGACGCCCGGCTAGGCGAGGTAGTGGTAGTCCTCGACGGGGCGGGCCGACTCGCGGCGGCGGGCCGCCAGAAGGATCGCGACGCCGCTCGCGGTCGCGAGGGCGATCTGCCGCTTGGGCGACAGGTCGAGGCGGAGGCAGAGAACGATCCCGACGATGCCGGCGAGCACGACGAGAGCCCTCACCGGACCACCTCGGAGAAGGGTCGGGCGGAGAAGGGGAGCGGGAGGTCGCGAAGGAGGCGCATGATCTCTTCCCGGCGACTTTGCCGGCTCTATTGTACAACGGATTTGCCAAGCCGGGCGCGGTGGATTCGCTTTTCGACCGGCTCGGGAGAGGCGAGAACCCTCCCGGCGCGTACCTCGTCTCACGTCGTAAGGTCGAAAACGACCCAAGGAGACGCCATGGGTTCCTCGATGCTTCGCACCATCCCCTCGCCCCTGACGGGCGCGATCGCCTCCGAGGAGCCGCTGGGCTTCGACGGAAGCCCGTGGCGGGTGGTCCGGGAGCAGTGCGGCGTCCGTTACGCGGCGACCCGGCGGTGGCTGACCGCCGCCTCCGCGCTTTGCGATCGAGAGCGGCTCGAGGCGATCCTCGCGGCGCGGTACTTCGCTGGGCAAGGCGCGATCGCCGCCTTCGTCGGGGAAGCGGACCGGGCCTCGTACGCCTCCGAACGGTTGGACCTCTTTCTCGGTCGCGTCGAGCCGTGGTTCGTTCCGGGCTAGAGGTCGGCTCGGTGGTCCGTTCCGACGACGGAGCTTTCCGGGAGAATCCCCGGCGATATCCCGGGGCCGCGCGCTTCGGCGCGGCCGGAAGGGCCGCTTCCAGACGAAAAAGAGCCCGGTGGCGATGCTTCAGCGCCCCGGGCTAGCCACTTCCACCGAGGTCTCTGCGGGCCTCCCGGAGTCTCCGTTTCCGGGGACGCTTGTATGATGGTGATTTCTCACCCAAAATGCCTCGCCGGGCGAGGCGTCGGTCTTTGTTTGCGACAAGATGGACACCTTCCGGTGACCGTATTTTCACGGGCGCCTCGCCCTTTCCGCGTGGATCGGGAACGACCGGACGGCGCGGTCGGGGTAGAGCGCCGGACCGACGCCGATGACCCCGCCGCGTATCCGCCCCGACCCCTTCGAGGAGTCTCCCACCACGCTCGTGTTCGCGGGACCGGGCGCGCGCCTCGCGATCGCGTTCGATCCCGCGCGGTTTCGGGGCGGGCGGCCTTCGACCGCCTTCCCCATGCGACCGTCGCCTTCGAGGGCGTCGGCCTCCACGCCGCCACGGCGGTCGGCTGCTTCGACCACGACCTCGATCCCTTCCACGACGATCTTGGCCTCGCCCACACCGTTCTCCGGGGCGCGGCGGCGATCGGGTCGGAAGAAGGCGGGTTCGCGTTGCGCGTCGTCTGCGCGAACGGCGGCGAGGTCGCCCTTTCGGGACACGTCCGGCCGGAAATCCTGGATCCATCGCGGCTCACCTTCGAGATCGGGACCGATCAGAGCTACCTCGATCCCGCCGTCCGCACCCTTCGCGACCGGCTCCGGGCCAAGCCCGGAGCCGCGCCAGGAAACGCGGCGATCGACGGATAGGACTCCGTAAATCCTTTGCAACGATCCTCAAGGGGTGTTTTCACCTCGAACGCCGTACGATCGTCATGGGTTCTCCCGACGGTCGGGATCGACGCGAAAGATCTCGTCCGCCCGCCCAGGGCGAGGGGTGGGCATTTTCCTCTAGACCCTGGTAAAAAGAGAGTAGATACGAAGCCGACGACGGCTTCACGTACACTATCGGTCCCCACGAAGAGGTCGGGCATCGGAATGCGCCTTCGTTCTCGGAGGCATTCGGCGCCTTGCCGCTTCGCCATGACGACGTTCGAGCTTCTTCCCGCCCCCTCTCGCCCGCCCGTAACCGGAGCGTTCCTCTCCGGCCCGACCCTTACGTCCCCGGTCTACAACGTCGAGGGCTTCGCCCGCCTCTGGGAACGGACCGAGCGCACGGTGGCGTCCGTCGTGCGCCGACGCACCCCCGGCGCGTCCCTCGAGGATCGCGAGGACCTCGTCCAGGAGGTTTGCCTCCGCGCTTGGCGCGGCTTCGGGCGCTACGATCCGCGGGTGCCCTTCGAGCGCTGGGCCTGCGGGATCGCCCTGCGCGCCTGCGTCGATCGGCTGCGGGAACGGAACTGCCGCGTGACGACGGTGTCGGCCGTCGCGGACAAGGAAGGGCAGACCGTCATCGATCGCGTCGTGGCCCCGGGGCCCTCGCCGTTCGAGGCGGCGGCCTGGAACGACCTGTCGCCCACCCTCTCCGACGCCCTCGGCGCCCTGCCGCCGCGCCACTGGAAGGCCCTGCGCATGGTGGCGGGCGGCGCCGAGCTGACGGAGGTCGGGGCCGCCCTCGGCTGTACCTCGGCGCGCGCGTCGCAGATCGTCAACGTGGCCCGTCGCCGCGCCGCCGCCGTCCTCGCCGCCGCTTAGGAGGGCGTCCAGCCGGAGACGAGCGCCGCGACGGTCGCGTTCTCGATGTCGGGCGCGCCGGTACGGCCCTTTCGGGGCGCGTCGCTCGCGCTCGGCCAGTACGACCGGGCGCGCGCCACGTACGCGCGGAGCCTGGTCCCGCTCGCCTCGGCTCCCGAACCCGCCTCCTTGGCCTCGGCGCCTTCGCCGCCGAAGAGGCTGAAGGCTCTCGCCCTTTTCGAAACCCGCGACGCGCCCGTGTGGTAAAAAATAAGGGTAGGCGACGTCATCAAAAGGCTGTACTCTTAACCGAGGCATGGACGCTCCGAAAGACTCATGAACGACGATCACTTCCGCACCGACGCGGACCGTGGGCCTTTTGCGGAGGGCGGCGGCTTCCACCTGCTCGCCAAGGGCTTCTCGAGCGGGGTGTGGCGCGTCGACGGCGAAGGGCGGACGGTGTTCTGCAACGGGGCTCTCGCCATGATGCTCGGCTGCACCGAGGACGAGATGCGGGGCGTTCCGCTGGTCGAGTTCTTCGAGCCCGAGGATCGGGAGGGGGTCCTAAGCGCGGTCCGCCAGGGAGCCCTGCTTCGAAGCCTGCGGCAGCGCCTGCGCCCCCGGCGCGGCCCGAAGGAGGGACGCTGGTTCCGGCTGGAGGTCCTGCCGACCGCGAACGTGCCCGGCGGCGGTCCGGGCGCCTTCCTTATCGTGGCCGACACGACCGCCCAGCGCCGGGCCGAGGAGTCGCAGGCCTTTCTGGAGACCCTCGTCGAGACGACCGGCGACGCGGTCTTTCTCACCGACATGGGCCACGCGATCACGACCTGGAACCGGGGGGCGGAGCGGCTGTACGGCTACACCGCCGAGGAGGCGGTCGGAAGGGACGCGGGAATGCTGATCCCCACGGAAAAGATGGGCGAGACGCACCGCTTTCTGGAGCGGCTCGAGGCGGGCGAGACGATCGCGGATTTCGAGTGCGTCGCCCAGCGTCGGGACGGGACGCGTTTCACGATCCTGCTCGGCGTCACGCCGGTGTTCGGCCCGCGAGACGAGATCGTCGGCCACGCGAACGTCGCCCGCGATCTCACCGCCACCCGGAAGGCGGAAGAGCTCCAGGCCCGCCTCGCCGCCATCGTCGAGTCTTCGGACGACGCGATCGTCAGCAAGGACCTGGACGGCGTCGTCCAGACCTGGAACCGCGCCGCCGAGCGCATCTTCGGCTACCGCGCGGAGGAGATCGTGGGGCGCTCCATCACCCTCCTGCTGCCGGAGGATCGCCTGCCGGAAGAGGCCGATATCCTCCGCATCCTGCGCGGCGGGGGGCGCGTCGACCACTTCCTCACCCAGCGTCGCACCAAGGACGGCCGCCTGATCGACGTCTCGGTCACCGTCTCGCCCCTGCGGAACGCCCAGGCGCGCGTCGTCGGCGCCTCGAAGGTGGCGCGCGACGTCACCGAGCTGATGGACGCGCGGCGCGAGCGCGAAAGGTCGCACGCGGAGATGGAGCGGCGCGTCGAGGAGCGGACCCGGGAACTCCAGGCCGCCCTCGCCGAGATGGAGGGCTTCGCCATCGCCGCTTCCCACGACCTGCAGGCCCCCTTGCGGACGGTCGAGACGAGCGCGCGCCTGATCGAGGCGAACGAGGCGAGCGTCCTCTCGGACGAGGCGCGCGACCTGCTGGGGCGGCAGACCCAGGCCACCGCCCGCATGAACCGTCTCGTCACCGACCTGCTGGACTACGCGCGCTTCGCCCGGACGACGATCGATCCTCGGGAGATCGACCTTTCCCGGACCGTCCGCTCCGTCTGGGACGAGATCACCCGCGACGCGCCGCGCCAGGGTCTGGAGGTGACGATCGAGCCCGATCTGCGGGCCTGGGGCGACCCGACGCTCGTGCGGTTCGTCCTCCAGAACCTTCTCCAGAACGCGATGAAGTTCTCCCCCGGCGGCGGGACGGTGCGCGTGGGGCAGGACGCGGGCGGCGCGTTCGTCGTGTCGGACGAGGGGGTGGGGTTCGACATGCAGTACGCCGCGAACCTTTTCCAGCCGTTCGGCCGGCTGGTGGGCGAGGCGCAGTTTCCCGGCAGCGGCCTCGGCCTCGCGAACGTGCGGCGCATCGTGGAGCGGCACGGCGGCCGCGTCTGGGCGGAGGCCCGCCCGAACGAGGGCGCGACGTTCCGGTTCACCCTTCCTCCGCCCGACGCCGACCGCGCCTCGCAGGCGGCCTAGCCGCCGAGCGACGAGCGTAGCGCCCGCATGAACCGCCGGAGCGCGGCGCTCTCCCGCCGCCAGCCTAGCCGGACGACGTGCAGCGTCCGGCCAAGGGTCAGGGGCGTCCGAATCGAGACCAGCTCGCCCCGCGCCAGCTCGCCCGCGAGGGCCAGGGACGACGCGACGCCCAGACCGAGCCCCGCCGCGACCGCCCCCTTCACCGCCGTCGTACTTCCGAGGGAGGCCGCCAGGCGGGGGGCGAACCCCGCCGCGCGCATCGCGTCCTCCACCACGCGGCGGGTGCCCGAGCCCGCCTCGCGCACCACGAAGGGGTGCGGCGCGAGCCCCTCGAGCGTGGCCTCGCCCGCCGCCGCGAGGGGATGGGAGGGCGCGGCGAAGACGAGCATCTCGTCGCGCGTCAGGGCGGTCGTCGCGAACCTCGAGACGTCGACCCGCCCCTCGGTGAACCCCACGTCGTAGCGGCCCTCGAGCACCCCCGCCTGCACCGCCTCCGTGTTCGCCACCTCCATCGTGAGTTCGACGCCCGGATGCCGGAGGCCGAACGCGGCGACGAAGGGCGGGAGGAGGTGCTCGCCCACGGTGGTGCTCGCGCCGATCGCGAGCCGTCCCGCCTCCAGGCCCCGCAGGTCGCTCAGGGCCTCCGTCGCCTCGGCTTCGAGGGCGAAGATGCGGCGCGCGTAGTCGAGCAGGACCGTTCCCGCCGCCGTGAGCGCCACTCCCTTCGGTCCCCGGTCGAAGAGCCGTTCCCCCACCGCCGCCTCCAGGTCGGCCACCGCGCGGGAGACGGCGGGCTGGCCTACCGCGACCCGCTCGGCGCCGCGCGTGACGCTGCCCGCCTCCGCGACGGCGAGGAACAGTTCGAGCTGGTGGAGGTTCATGCGTAGAACGCATCGATTCTATCCCTTTTATGCCTTTGACTTATGGGTCCTCTCGACCGTACCTTAGAGGCATGACCGTCGCGCGCCCGACTCTTCCCGACCCGAGGGCGGCGTTCCTGGGCCTCGCCGCCCTCTGCCTCGCGCCGCTCCTCCCGCTTCCGGCGGAGGCCGCCTCGCTCGTCGCGCCCGTCGCCCTGCTGATGGGGGCGGCCCTCGCGCTGGCCCTCGGGAATCCCTTCCTCGACGCGTCGAAGGTGGGTTCGCGCCGCCTGCTCCAGGCGAGCGTGGTCCTGCTGGGCTTTTCGATGGACCTCGGCAAGGTGGCGGCGGCGGGCCGGAACGGCCTCGTCTTCGCCCTCGTCTCCATCGCCGCCGTGTTCGGTCTGGGCTGGGCGCTCGGTCGAAAACTGGGCGTCCGCCCGGTGACGACCCTGCTCGTGAGCGCGGGCACCGCGATCTGCGGCGGCTCGGCCATCGCGGCGGTGAGCGCGGTCGTCGACGCGCCGGAGGAGGACGTGAGCGTGGCGGTCGGCACGGTGTTCCTGCTCAACGCGGTGGCCCTCCTCGCCTTCCCGCCGCTCGGCCACCTTTTCGGCCTGGGCCAGCGGGCGTTCGGGACGTGGTCGGGCCTCGCGATCCACGACATCGCGAGCGTGGTCGGCGCGGGCGCGAGCTACGGACCCCTGGCCCTGGAGGAGGCGACGGCGGTGAAGCTCGCCCGCGTCCTGTACCTCGTGCCGGTCTCCCTGCTCGCCGCCTTCTTCCACCGCCGGCGTTCGGCGGGGAAGGGCGGCTCCATCCAGGTCCCTTGGTTCGTCGGCCTGTTCCTCCTGGCCTCCGCGCTGCGCGGCTTCCTGCCGGCGGCGGTCGTGCCCTTCACCGGCGACGTCAAGCGCGTCGCCGCCGCCGGCTTCGCCCTGGCCCTGTTCCTCGTCGGTGCCGCCCTCACCCGCGAGACCCTGCGGCGCGTCGGCGTGCGGCCCCTCGTCCTCGGAACCGTCCTGTGGGTCGCCGTCTCCGCCGCCTCCCTCGTCGCGGTCCGCTGGGGTTAACGAAGGCGGGCGAGTAGCGTTCAGGGTTCCGTCGCTCGGCGCGCCCGCTCGGCCTTCCGCGCGACGAGCGCCTGGTAGGCGCTTCGACGCACCCAGTGGTTGGAATCCTTTTGCAGCCTTTCGAGGAGTTCCTCGGCGATTTTCGGATGCTCGGCGATGCTTTGCCGAACCGTCGGATCGACGTCTTGCGCCAGCCGGGCCATCTGGTTCGGCGTGAGCTTTCGCTTCGAGCAAACCCGTCCCCGGATATCCGCGTCGCCGCGCTCGATCAGCCGGTCGAGGATCGTATGGGGAACGGGCTTGTTGTGGATCACCCAGCGGGCCATCTCGGGAAAGCGATCGAGCACGTCGTGCCACACCGCGTCCTCCGCCCACGCGTACGCCGCACGCGTGGACTCCTGCGGCACCTCGCTCAGTCGGAGCCGCACGAACGCTTCCGCCGACTCAATCTTGTGCTCGCCGATCTTCATCGGGAGGATTCCATGGGGGCGAGATCGCAGAGGAGTCTGCGCAGGTGGGCGCCGGGCCCGACGCCTTTCGGCGCGTGGAGAAAGCGGACGCCGAACGCCTCGATGGCAGCCTGAAGGTGCGCGGAGTCGTCGATGAGCGCGGTCTCGCCGGGACCGATCCCCTGCGCCCGTAGGTAGTCGCCGAAGAAGAGGCTGCGGCCCGACTCGTCGGACTCGTGCTTGAGCGCCCGAAGCTCGTGCGAGCTGAGAATCGCGTCGAAGCCGTCGCCGAGGTCCAAGGCCGGCACCGCCCAGCGGATGCAGGCGTCGACGTTCTCCGTGGCGAGGACGACCCTTACGCCCTTTTGGCGCAAGGCCGCTAGAAGAGGCTTCGTCTCGGGCTCGAGCAGCGTCCAATGCCGGAATCCCTCCATGAGTTCGGCTTCGACCTCCGCCGGGGGCAGGCCGAAAAGGGCGCTCATCGCCCCGACGAAATCCTCACAGGTGCGCGCCCCGGTAAGCCATTCATCGAGAAAGGGCTGGCTGGCGGCGTCGAACCACCAAGCCTGAAGCCGGTCGAATTCCCTCCGACGGGGATGGTCCGGCGCGCTCCAGTGCTCGAAGAACCGGGAAATCGAGAGGGTGCCGAACCAATCGACGAAGACGGCTTTCAGCATAGGAGCGATTCTCGATTCCAATCGACTTCCGACCGACGACTCTCCTAACGCGCTGTGTGTGGAGCGTCGAGGCCCCGGTGAAGGAGCCTCTTGCTGCGGACGGGAGTCGAACCCGCATGGCTGCTTGTTAGGGTACCTCGTCGGCGCTTTCGCGACCGGCCTAGCGTCTACCGTTTCGCCACCGCAACGCGATCTTATACCGCTTCGGGTCGGATTCCAGGGTTTCCCCGAACCCGACCGTCGCGCCGTGGGCTCCCGACTCTCCACAATCCCACTGTCCGATGCCGAACGACCTTCTGCCCGACGACTTTCCGCTCCCCGATCCGACGCCCGACGTCGCGTCCTCCAGCGAGCTCGTGCTCTGGGCGGAGGCGCGCCTCGCCGAGCAGGGCGCGCTCCAGACCGGGCCCGCCGAGGCGGCGCGGATCGTGCCGTGGTCGTCGGTCTACCGGATCCCCACCGCCGACGGTCCCGCCTGGGCGAAGGAGAACTGGGAAGGCGCCCGCTACGAGGCGCGGCTCGTCGGCCTTCTCGCGCGCCACGCGCCGCGCAACGTCCAGCACCCCCTCGCCCTGGAGGCGCGGCGGGGCTGGATGCTGTTCGCCGACGGCGGGCCGACGATGGACGCCTTCGCCCCCCACTCGACCGCGTTCGAGTCCTGGATCGACGCCCTGTGCGAGTACGCGGGCGTCCAGCGGCGCATGGAGGCGCACGTCCCCGCGATGCTCAACGGCGGCGTGCCCGACCGCCGCCCCGAGCGGCTGCCCGAGCTTTTCGAGGCGATCGTCGCCGCGCGCGACGCCCTCGCGGTGGGGGAGGACGGCGGGCTGAGCGAGGCCGAGTGGAGCGACCTCAAGGGCCTCGTGCCGAGGGTCCACGAGTGGTGCGGCCAGCTCGCCGGGGACGGCATCCCGCCCACCGTCCAGCACGACGACCTTAAGGAGGAGAACGTGTTCGTCAAGGACGGCTACCGCCTCTTCGACTGGGGCGAGGCGGTGGTGGCCCACCCTTTCACCTCGCTCCTCTCCGCCCTCGACATGACCGAGCGCGCCTTCGGACTCCCGCCCGAGGACTCCGGCCTCCGGCGCGTGCGCGACGCCTACCTCTCCGCCTGGGACCTCGAGCCCGAGTTCCTGGTGGAGCAGGCGGAGGTCGCCCTTCTGACCGGCATCCTCATCCGCGCGACCGCCCTCCTCCACAGCCCCGAAGGGGTCCGCAGGACCGCCCACGAGTGGCTCCGCTCGTGGATGCGCCGCCTGATGAACGAGGCCGCCCTGAAAGGGTGAGGAAGCCCGGGACCGTCTTCCCGCGCCATCGGCCCTACGCCTGCACCCGCCGCAGCGTCCGGTAGACGTGGGCGAGGATCTCGGCCACCGCGCGGAAAAGCTCGTGGGGCACGGGGTCGCCGACCTCGCACTGCTTGTACAGCGCGCGGGCGAGGGGCGGGCTGGGGACGATCGGCACGCGGTTCGCCTTCGCCTCCTCGCGGATCTTCATCGCGAGGAGGTCGACGCCCTTGGCGATCACCACCGGCGCGGCGTGCTTGTCGCGCTCGTACTTGATCGCGATCGCGTAGTGGGTCGGGTTGGTGACGATCACGTCGGCGGTCTTGACCGCCTTCATCATCGCCCCCCGCGACGCCATCTTCCGTTGCCGCCGCGCCCGCTCCTGGAGCACCTCGGGCGAGGTCTGCCCCTCCTTGTGCTCCTGCTTGACCTCCTCCTTCGTCATCTTGAGCTGGTCGTCGACGCGCTTCCACTGGACGCCGTAGTCGACCGCCGCGAGGACGAGCCACACGGGAACGACGCGCATCGCCACGTCGTGCAGGACGCCCCCCGCGACGGTGAACGCCACGCCGGGCGTGACCTCGCTCAGCCGCATCAGGGCGGGCCACGCGTCGCGCAGGACGCCGTACGCGAGGTAGCCGAAGAGCACGGTCTTGACGACGCCCTTCGCGGTGTCGATCGCGCCCTGCTTCGAGAGCAGGCGCTGGACGCCGGACATGGGGTTGAGCTTCGCGAGGTTGGGCGTCAGGGCCTCGGGGCTGATGAGGAAGCCCACCTGCCCGACGTTCGCGATCACGCCCGCGAGCATCGCGACCGCCAGCAGCGTGACGAGCCCGCCGATCATCGGCGCCGCCGAGCGGGCGGCCAGCCCCGCCATGTCGCCCGGCGTCGGGGCGGCCGGCATCGAGTTCATGGCGCCCTTGAACGCGGCGATCGCCCCCTGGCCGATGTTCGCGCCCGCCATGGGAAGCGTCGCGAGGAGGGCGATCGTGCCGACCGCGCCGACGAGATCCTGCGACTTGACGACGGTGCCTTTCTTCCGGGCGTCTTGACGACGCTTCGGTGTGGCCTTTTCTGTCTTATCCCCGGCGCCTTCAGGCAAAGCTCATCCTCCCTATCAGGTTTCGGGCGGATTGGTGAAATCTGGAGAGGGTTGACGCGAAGCGCTCGTCGTCGGATGCGAAGGGCGGCGTAAGGCTCTCGCGAAGGCTTCGCCTCCGACTACACGCTTCGCGTCCTTTGGGCGAGAGAAGAGAGCGAAGCGGGGAGGTTCCCAGATCTAATACCCGAACGCGACGCCCGCGGCGTGGAGGCCCATGCGGACCGCCGCCGAGGTCGCGCCGACCACGAGCGGGAGACCGACCGACACCGCGATCAGGCCCGCCACGAGCTTGACCGGCGCGCCGAGCTGGGTGGGCTGGAGCGTCGGCACCGCGCGCGAGACGAGGCCGAGCGAGGCGTCCACGAGGAAGCCCACCGCGATCACCGGGGCCGCGACCTGGATGCCCAGCAGGAACGTCCCCGCGACGAGCGGCACGAGGGCCTGGTGCGTCTGGGCCAGCGTCGGCACCGAGTCGTAGCTCTTCACGAAGGCCGCGATGAGGAGGTGGTGGGCGTCGGCGGCGAGGAAGACGGTGAGGGCGAGCATCGTCTTGAGCTGGCTCAGGACGCTCGACGAGACGCCGTTGAGCGGGTTCATCACCTGGCTCATCGAGAGGCCCGTCTGGAGGTCCATCAGGGAGCCCGCGATCGTGAGGGCCTGCATCGAGAGGGCGACCATGCCGCCCAGCAGGAGCCCCGCCCCGGCCTCGATCAGGACGGCCATGAACAGGTCGTGGAGGTTGCCCGGCAGGGGGCCGAGCTTGGGACTGATCGCCACCGTCAGGGCGCCCGAGAGGGCGAGGGTCGTCAGGACGCGGACGGGCAGCGGCGTGTTCTGCGCCCCGAAAAGCGGGGCCACCATCAGCATCGCCGAGGCCCGCACGAAGACGAGCAGGAACGCGAGCATCGCCGCCTCGGTCATCGGGCTACCCGATCCCCTGGCCCACGATGGCGATCCGGTCGAAGCAGTAGCGGGTGTAGCTCACCATCTGGGAGAGCATCCAGTGGCCCATCAGGGCGACCACGAGAGCGACGCCCAGAAGCTTGGGCACGAAGCTCAGGGTCTGCTCCTGGATCTGGGTGAGGGCCTGGAGGATGGAGACGATGAGGCCGACGAAGAGGGCCACCGCGAGGATCGGCAGCAGGCACATGAGGCCGACCTGCATCCCCTGCCGGACGGTCTCGAGCGCGTAGCCCTGCACGCTAGCGGTACCCCGCCAGGATCGCGTGGATCAGGGTGCTCCAGCCGTCGGCGAGGACGAAGACGAGGATCTTCGCGGGGAGGGAGATGACGGTGGGCGGCATCATCATCATGCCCATGCCCATCAGGGCGCTGGAGACGATCAGGTCGATGATGAGGAACGGGACGAAGATGTAGAAGCCGATCAGGAACGCGGTCTTCAGCTCGGAGATCACGAACGCCGGGACGAGGCTGGCGAGATCCAGCTCCTCGCGGTTCTTCGGCTTCTGGCCGCGCAGGTCGAGGAAAAGCCGGAGGTCGCTCGTGTAGGTGCTCTTCAGCATAAAGTCGCGCACCGGGGGCGTCGCCGCCGTCACCGCCTGGGCCATCGAGATCTTGCCCGCGGTGAGCGGCTTGAGCGCCTTGGCGTCCACCTGCTCCCAGGTCGGCTTCATCACGAAGAGGGTGAGAAAGAGGGAGAGGCTGACGAGCACCTGGTTCGGGGGCAGGGAAGGGGTCCCCAGGGCGGTGCGGACGAAGCCGAGGATGATCACGATCCGCGTGAAGCAGGTCGTGAGCATGAGGATCGCGGGGGCGAGGCTCAGGACGGTGAGGAGGGCGATGATCTGGAGCGAGGTCGCCACCTCGCCGCCCTTGGCCGTCCCGCCGCCGAGGTTGATCGAGACCTTGGGGATCGCGGGGATCGCCGCCTGGGGGAAGGCGTAGGCGGCGAGGGCCAGGAGCCCGACGACGAGGAGGAGGCGCGCGTGGGTCTTCATCGGCCGAGCCTCTCCAGGCGGGCGAGGGCGTCCTTGACGGAGACGTCGTGCGAGGGCGGCTCCTGGAATCGAACTTCGGCGCCAGAGGTCGGAACCTCGGCGATCGCGAGGGCCTCGTCGAAGGAGGCGACGGTCAGGTCGGCGAGGAGGTTGATGTTCTGGCTCGTCGCGCCGAGCAGCAGGGTCCGTCCCCGTGCCTCCACGATGTAGAGCTTGCCGCCGGGGAAGGTGGCCGACTCCTCGACGCGGATCGAGCCGCCCACCCCGGTCGCCATCCGCCCGCCGAGGCGGGCGACGATCCACGGGAGGGCGAACTTGACCCCCGCGCCGACGAGGGCGAGGGCGATCAGCATCTGGAACACCGGGCCCATGCCGACCGGCGAGGCGTCGAACGCCGCCGGGCTGGCCTTGGTGCCCAAGGGGTCCGCCGCCGCGAAGGCGACGAGGCTGGAGGCAAGGAGGGTGATCGCGCCGCGCATGGTTCCTGCATAGGATCGTCGGCGGCGAATCAGGATTCTTTAGGGTTCCCGGAGTCTAGTCTTCCAGATCCTCTCTGGGCGAAACGAGCGCCGTCTCGTTCCCCGTGCCCCTCGCGACCGTCCAGAACGCGGGAACGACGCGGGTTAAAGGAGGCGATCCCGTTTGGCAAGGATAAGCGAGCCTGCCTGGTGAAAGCCTTAAGGGAGTGGTTCAAGGCGGCGGCGATCGTCGAGGGGCCCCTCTTCCGGCGCGTCGACCGATGGGGTGCGGCCGGTCACCTTCGTCTGTCCGCTCAGACCGGCGTAGACGGTCAGGGACGGATTACCGCCGTACGCGATGGCACGGGCGCACAGACGAACCGTGTCCGGGATGCGGCGAACAACCGGACGCAGGTCGTCGAGCCGGGGGCGCGACGACGAATTCAAACTTCGACGCGAGAGGCGGCTTGATGGGCGTCGACGACCCGACGAACCTGACCGCGACGCGAACGTTCGACGTTCGCAACAACCTCCTGACCGTCACCGATTCGGCGGGAAAGACGACGACCGCCACATAGGACATCGTGCGCCGGCACCTTCTCAACGTGCCTTGCCGGGGCAGGAGTGACCGGTACGCTCGCCGCCTGCGGAGTCGCCTGCGCTATACCGGCTACCTCGATCGCATGCGCCCTGTGCATCAAGATCGGGATCGGTGCGGCGATCTTCTTGATCGGATGTCTCATCCAGAACAAGCTCTGCCGAGATGGAGCGGAACGAACGAAGGGTGCGTACGTGGCGAACGCTAAAGCCGTAAAATAAGGTCGAACGTTATGACCGCGTCTCTTGTCTCATTGATCGGTGCGTCGATCGTGCTTATCCTGGCCGTTCGACTGTTCCAGGAAAGCTCGTCGGCTCCTCGACTATCGCGAACCCAACGCGTACTGATGACGGGCTTTGTGGGGGCGATCGCCTTTTACCAAGCCCTGGGGTGGCCTACTATTCCACGATGAGTTCACAGTACAAACAAGAGAGAGACACCTACATCGAGATACGCGAATAAATCGACGTCTGGCGGTCGGAAGACTCGAGACTCGAAAGGTCCGTTGCGGGGTGGAAGAAAATCCATCCCGCAACGGGCCTCTTGGTGTTCGCTGTTTTAGGATCGACCGGTCGATCCTTCTTGTTCGAAGATAGAGTCGTCCGGCGTACCGAAGTGGGGATGACCCCGCGCGGAATCTCTCCCGCGCGCCTTCGCCGAAGGACTTCCGCACCCGCCCCTGCGCCCTCCTTAGGCCGCCAGGCTCGCCAGCCGCTCGCGGGGGTTGAGGATCTCGGTGATGCGGACGCCGAAGTTGTCCTCGATGACCACCACCTCGCCGCGCGCCACGAGGCGGCCGTTCACGAAGATGTCGACCGGCTCGCCCGCCGCCTTCTCGATCTCGACGATCGAGCCGACGCCCAGGTCCACGACCTCCTTCACCACCATGCTCGTGCGCCCGAGCTCCACGGAGATCTCCAGGGGGACGTCCATAAGGATGTCGAGCCCGTGGGTTTCGCCGCCCTGGGAACCGCCGAAGGGGGGAAGGGTGGTGGGGTTGAAGGGGTTCGCCTGGACGGCCGTCGGTTGGGTGAGGCCCGCCACGAAGTGGGCGACCGGCGCGTCCATCAGCCACGTCAGGGAGCCGATCGTCGCGTCGATGCCGACCGCCACCTGCACCCGCATCAGGGTGTCGCTCGGCTGCAGGGCCGCCGGGCGGGCGAAGCGACCGACGTGGACGGAAAGGTCGCTCGCGACGACGATCTCGTTCGTCGCGTTGCCCAGGCCCATGCAGATGCCCTGGACGATCCCCTCGAGCGGTCCGCGCAAAGCCTCCAGGCCCTCGTCGTCCAACGACTCCAACTCGCCCCCCGCGAGGGCGGCGGCGGTGTCGAGGGGGATGACGATGAACTGGGGCGCGCCCGCCCGGCCCGCGAAGCCGAACTGAACGAGAACCGCCGGGGCGGCGAACTCCTGGATCGCCTCCTCGACCTGGCCTTCCAGGACGAGCGGGCTGTTCATCTGGACGAGAGCCCCGCAGGCCTCGCTCACGGAGTTCGAGACGGTGGGCCAGAGGGAGCTCTGGAGGGCGCTCAGTTTGATGGCGAGTTCGGGGTGGTTCAAGGTCTTAGGCGTCCTTCGGCCGTCCGACGACGGCGAACACGATCTTCTTGCCCTGCATGGCGGGGCGTCCGACGAACTTGGGAACGCCGGCGACGCTCAGCGTCAACGGCTCTTCGGTGGGCTGCTGGAGCCGCAGCACGTCGCCGGGGCGAAGGGCGACGAACTCGCCCAGGCCGACGGTGGTCTCGCCCAGGCGGACGGAAAGCTCGACCTCCGCGTCCTGCACCTGGCGGGAAAGCTGGAGGCGGGTGGTGGGGGTCGCCTTGCGGGCGCCGCCGGAAAACCACTTCTGGGCGCTCAGCTTGGCGGTCACGGGCTTGAGCACCTGGTAGGGGATGCAAAGGCTCATGGCGTGGCGGGCGCCGCCCATGCGCACCTCGAACAGGATCGTCACCGCGACGTCCGTCGGCGGGGCGATCTGCACGAACTGCGCGCTCGTCTCCGTGCCCTCGACCGTGGGGTTGATGAGCATCACGCCCTCCCACGCGGTCCGCAGGGCGGAGAACATCCGGTCGATGGTCTGCCGGAGCAGGGGCCGCTCGATGTCGGTGAGGTTCGTCCGGTTGATCGCCTTGCCCGGCCCGCCGAGCATCCGGTCGATCATCGTGAAGACGAGGCCGAACTCCATCTCCAGCACCGCCTGGCCCGAGAGCGGCGGCAGGGAGATGAGGGTGAAGACCGAGCTGTTGATGCCCCGCAGATAGTCTTCGTAGGGGACCTGTTCCAGCGCGACGAGGTCGATCTGGACGGGCGTGCGCAGGTAGGCCGACAGCGCGGAGGAGGTGAGGCGCGCGAACGTCTCGTTGATCTGCTGAAGGGTGCGGAGCTGGTCCTTGCTCAGCTTGTCCGGGCGGCGGAAGTCGTAGACCTCGTACGCCACCGTGCGCCCGCCCGCCTTGATGGGCGGCAGGAACGTGGACATGCCGCCGCTGCTGCCGCCGCCCGTCGGGCGGGGCGGCGGGGGGCCGTTGCGGGGCGGCGGGGCCGTCGCCGAGAGGCCGCCTCCCGAGTCGCCGTCACCGGACAGCGAACTGAGGAGGGCCTCGATCTCACTCTGGGAAAGAATCTCCGACACGACCAGGTAGGAGTATCGGGCGGGAAACGAAACTCTTTAGGGTCGATTCCCCATCGGATCGACGACACTCTACTGCGTCGCCAGGGCCGAGAAGCGGACCTCGAGAACGGGGCCGGTGCTGGAGTCCCAGTCCTCGCTGGCCGCCTCGGTCGGCTTCTCCGTCTCCTTGCCCTTGCGCTTGGGTTTGTCGTCGTGCGCCGCCTCGTCCTTCGGCGCGTCCTCCAGGGGACCTTCGAGGGCGGTGTTCATCGCCTCCGCGAGCTTCTTCTTCAGCTCGGGCCGGAACTTGGCGTCCGTGAGCTGGGCCGCCGGCGTCGAGTTGAGGATGGTCAGCACGGCGTCGCGCACGTCGCCCATGTTGTTCTTGAACTTCTCCTCGGTGTAGTCCTTCGTGAGCTTGATGGAGAGCTTCGCCCGGACGTAGCTGGTGGGGTTGGCGGTGTTCGTGAGGAACTCCTCCAGCTCCGTCTCCTTCTCGGCGAGGACGAGGGTCGGCTTGTGCTCCTCCTTCTTCCCCTTGCCCTTCATCATGAAGAACCCCCCGCCTCCCAGCACGAGGGCGGCGGCAAGGATCAGGGGGAGCTTTCCTTTCTTTTTCGGGGCGTCGGCGGCAGGGGCTTCGGACATAGCGTTCTTACCAGGGCTATTCCACGTTTCCCCGCCTTCTTGGGAGCCTTCCGCGAAGAAATCCGATCCCTTCGGCGGCTCTCAGCCCGGAAGGGCGTAGCGTAGTCCGTAGCGGTGTTCGCCCCCGGCGACCTCGATCGTCATCCGTCCTGTCAAACCCTGAAGCTCCTCCGTCCCCGAATCCGGCACGACGGCGACGTCCAGCGTCGGCGCGCCCCGGTCCATCGTTCCGCTGTGCTGGAGCGCGAAAGAGCCCCGCCGCCCCTTTAGAGAGCCGGTGACGCGCTCCATCGCCACGTACCCCGCCGAACCCTCGACGGCCGTCCGGAAGGCCAGCATCTCGCCTACGCTCGTCGCCTCCAGGTCGCCGTGGAACGTCTTCGCCAGCACGAGGCGACCCACCGCGTCGTCCGCCCCGCCCGCCGGCGTCAGGGTCACGTCGAAGCTCCCGCTCGCCTCGGTCCTTTCCGTCGCTCCGTCCATGCTCGCGGTTATATCACATCCGCCTCCCGCGTCTTCGCGGAATCCTGAAGAGGCTATAGTGCGTTCGTGGAGACGAGGACGGACGTCGATCGGCTGAGGCTGGAGATGGAGCTTCTCTGGGGACCGGACCTTTACGGCCGCCCGGCGGCTCCCCGTCCGCTCGCCGCCGTCGCCGTCGCCCCGGACGGCCGGACCGTCCGCTTCGGAACGGACGCGCCGGGCGAGGCGCTTCCCCCGGGCGCGGGCGAAGAACCGCCGCCCGCGATCGAGGCCGAACGCGAACGGTTCGCCGCGATGGGCGTCGATGCCCGCGTCTCCGCTTGGCCGAGCTTCGTCGTCTCTTTCGAGGGTTCTTTCGAGCCGCCGACCCCTTCGGAGATGGAGATCCTTGCCGTCGGCGGCGCGACGGCGGCGACGCTGCTTCCCGCGCGCCCCGAAGGCTGGTGGGAGCCCCAGGAGTGGGCCGATCTCGTCGCGGGGCGGCTGGGACCTTGCGCGATCGGCCTCGTGGCGGGTCGCGTCACGGCCCTCTGCCACACGCCGGTCGCTTCGCCCTCTGCCGCCGAGGCGGGAGTCTGGACCCACCCGGAGGCGCGGCGACGGGGCTACGGCGCGGCGGTGACCGCCGCCTGGGCGCGGCTGGCCGCGCCTCGTTTCGAAACGCTCTTCTACAGCACGAGCCTGGAGAACGCGGGGTCGCGGGGCATCGCCCGCACCCTCGGCCTGCGGCCCCTCGGACGCATCTGGCAACTGCGGCGGGAGGGCTGAGCCTGCCCATTCGCTCGACGGCCCGCGTTTGATCCGATCGGTCGCCCCATGGGCAAAAGAAGGCCTTCCTACGCGGTCTCTTCGACACGATTGGGCTAGACTTTCCAACCATGATCGGCGTGCTTCTCGCGTTCCTCGCACCCGCACGGTTCGTGCCGCTCGAAGCCTCGCTTCGGCGGGGCATGATCCGCGTGCGGGCGGAGTCGAAGACGGGAACGGATTGGTTCCTGCTCGACTCGGGCGTGAACCGCACGGTGACGTTCCGCGAGGCGAAGGCGGCAGGCGGGGAGGAGGACGTCGCCGTGCCCTACGGCGAGCGGTCGCAGACGGTTTCGGCGTACGTCGCGCCGGAACCGCCCGCGTCGCCGTTCTTGGGGTGGCCAGTCCAAGGCTTGGTCGGCATGGACTTCCTGGCCGATAAGGCGGTGGCGATCGACTACGGCCAAGAAAAGGTCGGTCTCTGCGCGGAGGGAGACGTCGGTCCGACGGAAGCGGCGACGCAGCTTGGAATCCCCGTCGGCCGGGTGCGGACGATCCCGCTGGAGGCGAAGGGCGACTTCCTCTACGTGCGGACGACCGTAAACAGGAAGCCTGCCCTGATGCTGCTGGACACGGGCGCGACGGGCGTGGCGATCAGTCCAAGCTGGCTGGCGGCCCAGCGGATAAGGACGACACGGTCGGTGAAGGTCAACCAGGCCGGAACGATCGGCGAGCGGAAGGTGTACGAGGGATTAAAGATGCAGGCGGGCGGCGCCGTCCTCCTCGCCAAGGAGGCCTTCGAGGCAAGCCCGGACGACGCGGACGAGGGCACCGTCGGACCGTGGAGCTTTACGAGGGGTCGCGTGGTGATCGACTTCAAGGCGTCGCGGCTGTACTTCGCGGCGCCGTAACCGCTCGATCGCCGTCCGTCGGGCCGTCGCCCACGTAAGGAGAAGCGTGGAAACGCGGCTCAGTCGTCCCGACCTCCCCACCCCCGACGGCGTCGCCGACGCCGTCCTCGTCCGCCCGACGGGAGAGGGTTCGTACCCCGGCGTGCTGCTGCTGATGGACGCGATCGGCCTGCGCCCGCAGATCGACCGCATGGCGGAGCGGATCGCCGCCTGGGGCTACGTCGTGCTCGCCCCCAACATCCTCTACCGGGCGGGCCGCGCGCCCGTGATCCCCCTGATGGATCTGAGCGTTCCCGGGAACCGGGAGGCGTACATCGGCCAACTCATGCCCGTCGTGCGGCCGTTCACCCCCGAACTCATGGTCCGCGACGCGGGGGCGTACCTCGACGCGCTCGCCGACCTCGCGCCCGGCCCCGTCGGCGTCCACGGCTACTGCTTCGGCGGCCGGATGGCCCTCCTCGCGGCGGCCGCCTACCCCGACCGCGTCGCGGCGGTCGCCAGCTTCCACGGCGGCGCCCTCGGCTCCGAAGACCCGAACAGCCCGCACCGGGGCGTCGACCGCATCCGGGGCGAGATCTACGTCGGCTACGCGGACGAGGACCCCGAGCTGCCGACCGAGCAGGTCGAGCGACTGGAGGCGGCCCTTGTACAGGCGGCACGGGAGGACTCGGGCGCGACCTACCGGACCGAACTCAACCCCGGCGCTCCGCACGGCTTCACCATGGCCGACACTCCCATGTATCAAGCGGAGGCCGCCGAGCGGCACTTCGAGCGGCTCGAAGCGCTCTACGCGCGGACGCTGGGGCCGGGCGGGCGAGACGAGGGGCGACCCGTGTAGGAAAACGGGCCGAACGCCTCGATCCGTCGTCTAACTCTCGATGATGAGCCTCTTGTCCCTGCCGATCGTCACCGCCGCGCTTATTCCGGTAGCGTCGGCATCTTCCCCCGCGCTCCAGGGCCTCAAAGGCCGGACGGACCACGGCCATCGCTCCGTGTTCAGCGTGGAGGTCACCTACGCCGACGGCGCGAAACGCAAGGAGACCATGGCCGACATGAGCACGGGGGGCACTGAATTCGTCCTGCTGGGCAAGGATCCGCAGGGCGGCGAACACCAGATGTGGCTCGACACGGTCGCGGACATCGACGTGATCCGGCCGGAGGCGATCCGCGTCAAGCTCAAGGACGGCAAGACCATGGATCTGACGCAGGAGAGCTACTACGCGATCCACACCGCGTCGCCGGACGGGGGATCGGCGGAGGTGCGCTTCGAGAACGTGAAGCACGTCCATTTCCTTCGGCCCGTACGGCGCGACGGGCTGGGGAACGCGATCTTCGACGGGTGGTCCTTCTCCCCCTTTACCGGCAAGCGGGTGCCGTAACCCGTCGACGGGTCGCCCACCGCGCGGCGACCCGCCCTTCACCACCGGTAGGGATCGTCGCCCCGGGCCCAGAGATAGGCGATGAGCTGGCCGACGTGGTAGAACTCGTGCTCGGCGACGTTCAGGAAGTGTTCCGCGCGCGGCAGGGTCGGCAGCCACAGCGTTCCGTAGTAGCGGTCCACCGTCGGGATCTCCTGCGCCAGCGCTTCGTCCGTAAGCGAGTCGAGGTATTCCAGGGTGCCCCGCCGGACGTCGGCCAGCGCCCGCTTCAGGCTCTCGAGGTCGTGCGGGTCGCCGACGGCGGTGGCGATCTCGTCCTCCCCGGGATGTCGCCCTTCCTTTAACCGGGGCACGAGCGGGATCTCGATCTCGAGGATCTCGACGAGCTGGCCCCCGACCGTCCGCATCCCCTCGGTCGGAGCCCAGTCGACCGACTCCGAAGGGACGTGCTCCAGAGTCGAGTCCAGCCAGCGGCGGACGTGATCGAGGCGGGCGCGGATCAGCGCGCCCCGCGTGTGCGTCGAGGCGCCGGGTTCGATCGAAGACATCGCGATCCTAGGCTATCCCATCGGGCGGCGAAGCGCTACGCCAAGGCGGCGCTCGGAACACGTCGCCCGCCGGCCCCTGCCTGACGGATCTAGAGCTTGCCCGACCGCAATCGCTCGATCGCCGCCCGCTTCCTATCCTCCGGCGCCGAGGATCGCTCGATCGCGGCGATCTTCTGCTCCGTCGTCATCGGCTTCCTCATCAGGGCGTCCGCGGCGCGCGGGGCGGCCGACACCGGACTGGGTTCGGCGGGAGAGCCGCAACCGACGAGGAGCGCGGCGGCGAGGAGGGGAAGGGGCGTACGCTTCATGGCCGTCCTAGGATAGCCGCAGGCCGCGTCCCTCGACAGGAGAAACGATAAAAAAAGGTTGGTGTTTCACGGGTTCCAGAGCATGATAGGGCGTGCCGCCTCGTCGTGGAAGCGGCACGCCCTTTGCGGTTCCCATGAAACGAGCCTTCACCCTCATCGAGCTCCTCGTCGTGATCGCGATCGTCGCGATCCTCGCCGCCATCCTGTTCCCCGTGTTCGCCCAGGCCAAGGAGGCCGCCAAGAAGACCGTCTGCATCTCCAACATGAAGCAGATCGGGCTTGGGCTGAACATGTACGCCATCGACTTCGACGACGTGTTCTGTCCCGCCGAGGTCAACATGGACGGCCAGGGCGACGTGCCCGGCAAGAACGGCCTCCACGAGGGCGAGAACGGCTGGAAACCCTACGACCAGTCCATCATGCCGTACGTGAAGAACGACCGGGTCTTCACCTGCCCCTCCGAGACGGCCACCTGGCCCGGATTCGGCATGGACGCGTTCTACGACGGCGCCTACCAGCCCAAGCGCGTCACCCGCTCCTACGGCTACGCGGGCCAGATCTACGACGATGGAGCCGAGCAGTGGTGGTCGCCCGACCCGAACACCGGCATCGGCTACGGCACGTTCACCGAAGACTATCCCTGGGTGACCGATCCGCAGTACATGCGATTCCGGGGCCGCTCCACCACCGTCTTCGACGCCCCGGCCGACACGGTCGCGCTGCTCGAGAACTGGCAGAACTTCGACAACTCCTACGACTCTTGGGTCGGTGGCCCGTGGGGCGCGGTCTTTATGGAGTGCGACATGAAGGAGCTGCCCGGACGGACCCAGGAGGACGACCTTCCGTACATGTGCTGGCAGGCTCCCCTCGTGACCTCGAAGGGGCACGTCGGCGGCACGGTGACGGTCCTCGCGGACGGACACGTGAAGACCCTGCCCTGGGGCAAGATGAAGGACCGCGACTACTGGATCTTCAAGGTCCAGAAACCCACGAGCTAAGGGGATCTTTCGCGATCTCGAAGGCCCGCGCCCCTTACGGACGCGGGCCTTTTGCGTTCTCTACCGTCGGTGTGTTCCAGATCGTCTTGGCCGAGCCTTGCGAACGTCTACTCCGACACGCGGAAGTCGAGGGCGAGCGCCTTGCCCCGGAGGGTCAGCCGGTAGGGGTTCGCGCGGTCCATGAAGAGGAGGGAACCGGTGGCGCCGCCCGGCGCGGTGAGGGCGACCGTCTTGCCGTCCTTCCGCTTCCAGCGGCCCGTCAACGCCTTCTGGCCGCCTCCGGGCAACAGCGTCATCGTGCCGTCCGGCTTCAGCTCGATCGAGACCGAGGCGAGTTTCGTCGTCCGGCCCACCCTCGTCAGCGTTCCGGTTCCCCGGCGCTCCCCCTTCCAGCGGGTGAACGCGATGGGGCTGCCGTCGCCGATGTTCGTGGGCGGGACCGCCTCGCCGCCCTGCGGCGCGGCCTTGGTCCAGCGGACGTTGGCGGCGAGGCCGTCGATCATGCTCTGCAGGGCGAAAAGCTCCGCCGGGCCGTCGGAACCCTCCTCGCGCACCGTCTTCGTTCCCCCGCTCGCGACGACGGTCACGATGTGGGAGGGCTGGTCGGTCGCCCGCGCGGCGTAGGCGGGCTTGAGCCGCCAATAGCCCAGACGGTCGAGCACGGGGGCGAGCCGATCGAGCCCTCCGTAGTACGTGCCTTTGTAGGAGCCCTGGCGCGGCGCGAAGCGGCCTCCGACGTACTCGGCGGTGCCGTCCGCGTTGAGCGTCAGCCGGTAGTCGGGGCAGGTTCCGAAGCAAGGCGTGCGCTCCAGCACGATCCGGCGGATCGTGCCCGTCTGCGCGAAGGCCGCCGGGGCCAAGCCCAGGGCGGCGGCGAGGAGCGAACACTTGAGGGTCATGTCCTTATAGACGGACGGCCGACAACCCCGCTACGAAGGCTTGGAAATCCTTAACGAACGCTTCGCCGTCCGGTCGTCCACATCCGGGCCTCGCTCGGGTCGAAGGTGAGGCGAAGGCGGCGGATCAGGGGGAAGCCCACGTTCGGCACGGTCTTGTCGACGAACAGGAGTTCGGCATCCTTCAACTCGACGGAGGCGACGCGCACCTTTCCCTTCAAACGGGCGCGGTACGTGGTCTGGGTTCCGGCGGCGGAGACCGACTGCCCGACCGCCACGAGCGGCCCGCGCAGGGGCAGCCCTTTCGCCATACCGAGCGGCAGCAGGAGCGGGGCGTCGTTCCCGCTGTCGAGGGTCGCCATGATCCTCTTGCCCGCGATCTCGAGGGGAACCTGGGGCAGGCCGTCTTCCGCGTAGGGGATGCCCGCCCCTTTCGGCGTCGTGGCGGCGCCCTTGGGTTCGATCAGGATGCGGCTCCGCTCGAAGTCGAGGGTGACGAGCCGTCCCCGGAAGTTGTTCGGCCCGAAGATCCCGACCTGGTCGTCGATGGGATAGTCGAGGACCGTCGCCGTCTCGTCGCCGATGGGCACGCCGCCGAGCCGCGCGCCTTTGAGGGCGGTCTCGTAGCCTTCGACGACGTGGCCGAGGGTGCCGTCGGTGGCGTTGGAGGGCCGCAGGTTGGGAAGGCCGAGACGCTTGGCGTAGGCCAGATCGAGGATGTTGCCGCTCGTGCCGGTGTCGAAGACGACGGGCGCGGGCGGGTGGTCGCCCACGCGCAGCATGACGAGGATGCGGTTCTCCGAGACGTACATCGGGATGAAGGCGCGCTCTTCGGACCGGCGCGCGGACAGGGGCGAAAGAAGCGCGAGCGACAGGGCGGCGAGACGCGGGAAGAGGGTCATGGCGTTTCGGGAAGGCGAACTTACCTTCCGGGGGCGCGGGGACCTAGGACCCGGGCTGAGGCCCGTCCTTGGGCGCGACCACCAGCGTCGGGACCTTGCGGGTCTCCCTCGTCAGTCCCAAGCCGAGGCTCGCGAGCGCCTTGTCCAAGCTCGCGCGGTCGCCGGGCGTCCACTCGATCGCGAGGGCGTACCGTCCCGTCAGCCCCGTCGCGTCGACGACCGTCCCGTTCACGCCGTAGCTGCCGAGCAGGCTCGCGAGGGTCTTCGCGTCGGCGTCGGGCCAGACGACGCTCCCGTGCCGCGCCCCGCCTCCGTCGCTCGGTCCGCCCGACGGCTTCAGCGACACGGGCCCCTTGGTCCGCAGGACGTAGACCTCGCGCTCGACGTCCTGCCAGCCCGCCTGCAGGCCGAAGGTGCGGGCGAGGGCGTCGCCCAGCATGGCGCGCGCCGTCGCGTCCTTGCCGTCCGGGGCCTTGACGGAGACCCGGTACCGGGTGTCGTCCTTCGGCGCCTTCCACTGGGTGTCCACGAAGTTCGCGCCGTAGGCGATCCGGTAGAGGTCCGCGAGGGTCTCGCCGTCCGCCGTGACGCGGCCGCTGTCCGGCGGGATGCGCTGCCCGCCGCCGTCGGAGTCGGAGAAGCGCAGCAGGACGTGGCCGAGGGATTCGGCCGCGATCGCCTTGTCCCAGTCGAAGTCGGCGGCCTTGTCGCTCGCCAACGGCACGTCGATCCGGCCACCCCTCAAAAGCGCGTCCAGCACGGCCTCGGTGACGGCTTCGGGGCGGGTGAACGCCGCCACCCGCCCTTCCTTGTCGATCAGGACCGTGGTCGGGAGCAACCGGACGCCGAACGCCTCGACCAAGCCGCCCGCGCCCCCGAGGACGTGGGTTTTCGTCGGAAACGCCTCCAGGAACGGCTTGATCTTCGCCGACGGCTCGTCGGAGACGCTGTAGATCTCGACCGGCTTGCCCGCGAACCTCGCCGCGAGATCGCTCAGGTGGGGCATCGCCGGGCGGCAGGAGCCGCACCACGTCGCCCAGAACTCCAGCACGTAGACCTTGCCCCGCTCGAAGACCACCAGAGGCTTGCCCTGGACGCTCGTCGTCGCGCCGACCTTCGGGGCGGGAGAACCCAGCGGGACCCTCTGGGCGGACGCCGAGACGCCCAGGCAGGCGAGAAGGAGGAGGGAAGCGAGGCGCATCGCCTTTCGGACGCGCCGTCGGTACGAAGGGTCACGGGGGGGGCTTTTCGCCGAACGTGAGCCTGCCGTTCCCGGTGACGGCCCCCTCTCGAACCCGGATTCGTGCGGGGACGCGAGCGTCGAGGATCCGGGACGAAGGAACGGCCGCCGCCGCACAACCCGGTGAGAACGCCGGGTTCCCGCCTTCGCCGGAAGAGGAACCCTACCGTCGTTCCTATGATTCCCGAAGAGATCGCCCCGGCCCCGTCCGTGTGGCGCCCGGCTCCTCGCCATCCGCGCGAGAACGAGCGCCTGGCCGCCCTTCGCGGACTCGACCTCCTCGGGTCGGACCCCGCGCCCGCCTACGACCGGCTCTGCGGCCTCGCCCGAACCTTCCTCAAGGCTCCGGTCGCCGTGATCGCGCTCGTGGACGAGGACTATTCGTTCTTCCGGTCGTGCGCCGGGGCCGATATTTTGGGCGTCCCCAAGGACGACGGCCCCTGCGGCTACACGATCCTCCGGAAGGACGCCCTCGTGATCCCCGATATGCTCGGCGATCCGAGGTTCGAGGCCTGTCCCGTCGTCTCGACGCTGGGGGTGCGCTTCTACGCCGGGGCGCCGCTCTTCGACGCGGACGGCCTCCCGCTCGGGACCCTGTGCGTCCTGGGACCGGAACCCCAGCATCCCGACCCCGCCTGGGTCGTCTCGCTGAACGAGTTCGCCGCCGTCGTCCAGGACGAGCTCGCGCTCACCCGCTCACACCTTCGCCTGCGCGCCTCGTTCGAGGAGCTGCGACGCTCGGAGGCGCGCTACACGAGCCTCGTCGAGACCGTTCCGGGCGTGGTGTACCGACTGGCGGAGGGCGCCGACGGAGAGATCCGCGTGACGTTCGTGAGCGAGGGCGTCCGCGACCTGTGCGGCATGGAGGCGGAGGAGTTCGACGGGCTGCGCCAAGCGGTGGCGGCGACGCTCCACCCCGAGGACGCCCCCGGCCTGCTCGCCGAGTTCGAGCGCTCGAAGGAGACGTTCGCGCCCTTTCTCTGGCAGGGGCGCGTCCTCAGCCGGTGGGGAGGGACGCGGTGGATCCAGACCGCCGCGCGCCCGGAGATGGGGGAGGACGGCGCCCGGCGGTGGTCGGGGATCGTCACCGACATCGGCTCGCTCAAGGCGGCGGAGGCCCAGATTCGCGAGACGAACCGGACGCTCGAGGAGAAGGTCGACGCCCGCACGAAGGAGCTTCAGGAAGCCCAGGTGGAGATGCTCGCGCGGCTCGGGATGGCCGCCGAGGCGCGGGACGACGACACCGGGGCGCACGTCGGACGCGTGGCGGGGGCCAGCGCCGTGCTGGCGCGGAAGATGGGCCTTACCGAGTCCCAGTGCGAGATCGTGCGGCAGGCCACGCCGATGCACGACATCGGCAAGATCGGCGTCCCCGACGCGATCCTCCTCAAGCCGGGAAGGCTCGACGAGGAGGAGTTCCGCGCGATGCGCTGCCACGCGCTCCGGGGCTCCCGGATGCTCGAGGGCGGGAAGACGGCCCTCGTACGGATGGCGGAGACGATCGCGCGCACCCACCACGAGCGCTGGGACGGCGCGGGCTACCCCTACGGCCTCCGCGGCGAGGAGATCCCCCTCGTCGGCCGCATCGTGGCGGTGGCCGACGTGTTCGACGCCCTCACCACCGAGCGGCCGTACAAGCGGGCCTGGAGCGTGGACGAGGCCGTGCGGGAGATCGAGCGGGGGGCAGGAGGCCACTTCGACCCCGAGGTGGTCGACGCCTTCCTCACCGCGCTTCCCGAGATCCTCGTCGCCATGGGGAAGGACGAGGCCGCACGGGCGGCGTGAAGGGTTCCGAAGCCCCCCTGTCGGTCGTTCGCCCGAACCCAGAGGGTGGGAAGGCGGTCTAGGCCTCGATGAATCCCAGAAGCCTCCTCGTTTCCCTCGCCCTGGCCGCGACCGCCCTCGCCTCGGCGCAGAGCCCGCGCTCGATCGCGCAGGGTCTCGCGGACGAGGAGGCGAAGGCCAACCTCAAGGGCGACGTGGCCTGGTACCGCGCCCACCTCGCCCCCGAGTACGTGGAGACGGGCGCCAAGGGCGAGAAGGCGGACAAGGCGGCGACGATCGCGAGGTTCCAGGCCGCCCTCAAGGCGGGCAAGCCCTCGAAGATGACCGCCCGGACGGTCAAGGCCGAGATGAAGGACGGCCGGCTCGCCACGACCACCCGGGTGGACATGGCGGGCACGATGCGCGTGGGCGACGGCAAGCCGCACCGCGTGGAGTACCACGTCACGGCGGACGCGGTTTGGACCAAGCGCGGCGGCGCGTGGACGAAGCTCTCGGAGCGCTCCTACGCCGAGTCCGGCAAGCTCGACGGCCGGGCGTTCTAGGCGCCGGAGCCTCCTAGACTCTGGGGTCCGCCGTCGCGGCGGCGTGGCGAGGGACCATCTCGTCAAGGAGCGCCTCCGCGCTCTGGCTGTAGACCCGAGGGTCGATCGCGAAGGGCACGCCGTAGGTCGCGCGGCTCGCCCGGGCGGCGCGGGCCATGGCGGTCGAGGCCTTGGCGAGGGTGCGCGACTCGTCGTGCGGCGCCAGGCTGACGACGTTGTGGTACGGGCCTTTGATCGTCTCGACGCGAGCGACGTCCACCCAAGCCAGGCGCAACGCCTCGCCGCCGTAGTGCCCTCGGGTGAGGATCCCGTCCGGGCCGACGCGCAGCTCGGCGCGGGGCCGGATCGCCAGGGGCAGCACGGCGAGGGCGGCGCCGCCGAAGACGAGCAGGGCGAACAGCCCGATCCCACGCCCGCTCGCGCCCGAGGGTTGGCCGAAGGCGAGCCACGCGAATCCCAGATCCATCAGGATCAGGACGGCGAGGAGGATCAGCGGACCGGTGCGGCGGGGCGTGTAGACGAGGGTCTCTTCGGGCACGAAGCCCCTTGACGACGCGGAGGGCGCGATGGGTTCCGACCCCCTCGCCACGCGTTTCCGATGAAGGGCGATCCCCGACGGTAATCTGATCCCTATCCCCGGCCCGACCGTCCCGCGCGGTCGACCCGTCGGCCCGGGCGCTCCCATGATCCGCAAGTTCGACCTTCTGTTCGCCCTGTACATCTTCGGCGTCATGACCGCCGAGCTGATGGGCGGGAAAACGTTCCCCGTCCTGACCGTGGGTTCGTTCCACCTCACCTCGAGCGTCGCGATCTTCGTCACCCCGCTCCTGTTCACCGTGACCGACGTCGTGGTGGAGGTCTGCGGACCGAAGCGGGCGCGCAGCATGGTCCTGAGCGGGCTCGTCTGCGCCGCGGCGCTCGTGCTCTACGCGGCCCTGGCGACCCACCTGCCGCCCTCGCCGCGCTACGCCGCGACCGAGCCGGCCTACGACAGGATCTTCGGCTCCTCCGCCCGGATCGCCGCCGCCAGCCTGACCGCGTTCGCCGCCTCCGAGCTCCTGGACGTGGTGGTGTTCACCCGACTTCGCGCGAGGATGCGCGACCGCGCCCTCTGGCTACGCAGCAACGTGTCGAACTTTATCTCCCAGTTCGCCGACTCGGCGGTGTTCCTGACCCTCGCCTTCTACTCGTTCGGGCAGAGCGTCGGGAGCAACGTCGGCTTCCTGCTCGGCCTTATCCTGCCGTATTGGGCCCTCCGGTGCGTGCTCTCGGTCGTCGAGACGCCCCTGGTGTACCTGGGCGTCGCTTGGCTCCGCTCCGGCGACGCGCGCGAAGGGGGGGAGGCGATCTCGTGAACGTCGTCGCGATCCGCACGCCCCGGGTCCTGCCCGGCGCGACGTCGCTTTCCGATCTCCTCGACGGCGCGCTCCCGAGCCTCGGCGAGCGCGTCGTCGTCGTCGTCACCTCCAAGGTGGTCGCCCTCTGCGAGAACGCCGTCGTCCCGATCGAAGGCGCCGACCGGGCGCGCCTCGTCCGCGACGAGGCCGATCTCTACCCCGACGTCGGAGCCGAAGAGGCCCACGCGTACGGCTTCACGATCCGGGACGGCACCCTCATCCCCGCGTCGGGCATCGACGTCTCGAACGGAAACGGGAGCTACGTGCTCTGGCCGCCGGACCCCATGGCCTCCGCCCGCGCGATGCGCGACCATCTGCGCGCCCGGCACGGGGTCGACGAACTGGGCATTATCATCACCGACAGCGCGATCGGGCTCTCCCGCTGGGGGACGCTCGGGATCGCGATCGCCCACTGCGGCTTCGAGCCCATCCGCGACTACGTCGGGACGCCCGACCTGTTCGGACGTCCCCTGACCCTGAGCCAGGCCAACGTCGCGGGCGGACTGGCCGCGGCGGCGGTCCTGGTCATGGGCGAGGGCGCGGAAGGGACGCCCATCGCCGTGATCGAGGACGCGGGCTCGGTCACGTTCTGGCGGGGCGACGCGACGGGGGACGCGAGCGGCCCCTACTACGTCTCGCCCCTCGAAGACCGGGCGTTCCGCGCCTATTTCCGCAGCGTCCCGTGGAAGCCCGGGGGCAGGCACAAGGGATAGGCCCCGTCCGGCGCACGCGCCTTGGCCCCTCGTCGTTTCCGTCCTATAATGGGGCCATGTTGCTTCCGCTCGACCTTCAGACTCCGGCGCCGGTCCCGGCGCGGCAGCCGACGACGATCGAGATCACGGAGTACCAGCGCGTCCAGCGGCCCCTCGCGGACGGGACGCCCGACCTTCGGGCTCCCGACAACTTCTACATCCGCGTCCGCTACACCTGGCTCCTGCTGCTGGACTCGGACCGCGAGACGCCCGAGGCGGACGGCACGAGGCGCCTTCACCTGGACGGCTTCACGGACGCGACCCGGATCGAGTACCGGCAGGAGGGAAGGCCCTCGCGGGCCCTGGCGGAGCGGTTCACGGAGGTGAGGCCGCTTTTCAACGGCAAGCCGCGGATGGAGACGGGCGGCACGACGCGAGGCGACTTCGACATGGTCGTGCCGAAGGGGCAGCGGCACCTGGACTACTACGTCCACGCGGTCGTCGAGAAGGTGGAGACCCACACCGAAGGCCGGCGGCGCGCGACCCGCACGACCCGCGAGGCGCACTGGAGCGTGAACGGCGGCGGCTCCCGGGCCGGTGAGGTCATGGTCCCGCGGCTGGACTCGACGGTCGGCTTCGAGCCGGGCGAGCACGTCCGCCCCGAGCCGCCGCGCTACGGCTACGGGCCGGTCTCGATCCCCAAGTGGGACGTTTTCTAGACCCGTTCCTCGCCTAGGGCAGGAGGCCCACGAGCGGCGTCGTCCGGGCCTCTAGGAGCCGGACGCCCTCCAGCGCGGCGTCCGCGTCGTCGGCCACCACGACGTAGGTCGCGGCGAACGGCGAGCGCGCACGGCCCAGGACCGCGCCCTTCGCCTTGCCGAGCGCCGCGCGGAGCGCGTCGGACTCGCCCGCGTCGATCACGCCCCGCGCCACCAGCTCGGCCAGCCGCGCGGGCGACACGACGAACAGGGCCGAGAGATTGGGCTGGGCCGCGAAGTCGCTCAGAACCGTCGCGTCCACCGTCGTCGCCTCCTCGCGGTACGCGCCCGCGACGTGCATCGCCCGGACGGCCCGCCGCGAGAAGCCCGCGCCGAAACGGGCCTCCGTCAGGACGAACGCCTCCTTGAGCATCCCCGACGGGCGCAGGAGCGCGTCGCCGAACTCCGCCCGGATCGCGCCGAGGTAGGTCGTCGCGAAGCCCGCGTCGTCCATACTCCCGCCGGAGGCGACGAACGCGTCGAGCGCGGGCAGCAGCCGCTTCGCCGCACGGTCGATCGCGTCGTCGTTGTAGAGGCTTCGCGGCGTCCGCATGAGCCGCGCCCAGCGCTCCCCGCTCGCGTGGCGGCGCCCCACGAGGCCGTTGCCCAGCGTCGTCGCCAGCGCCTCGTTCATCAGGTTGAGCGCGGGCTTCGCGACGGGGTCGCCGCTCGCGACGAACCGCGCCTGGAGCGCCGCGTCGGCCTCGGGCGGGCGTGCCCCGTAGAGGAAGTGGCAGAACTCGTGGACGAGGGTGCCGATCCGGTCCTCGGGCCGCTCGTCCGCCCGGAACTCGACGGCGGCGACGCTCTGGAGCTGCTGTCCGTTCGTCGGACCGTCGGCGTCGGCGCGGAAGACGAGGCTGAAGCGGCCCGTCGTCCCCTTCGGCAGGGCGGCCCCGTAGAAGCGGGCGAACTCCGCTACCTGGCCCGCCAGCGCGGGCTCCGCGAGGCGGGCGCGCAGGTCCCGCACGAAGCGCGCTCCCTGCCGCTCCGCGACCGCCTTCCACCAGCGATGGTACGGCTCCCGGAAGCGCTCCATGATTTCGCGCAGCCCCGCGACGTCGGCGAGGGGCACGAACTCCGCGAGCCCTTCGGCCATCGCCTCGACGGACGGGCTCCGCAGCTCCACGCCCTCGATCGCGTTCGCGACGGAGAGCGCGTCGTTGCGTGCGAGCAGGGGCATCGTCGGCGTCGGCAGGGGGAGCGCCCGCGCGTACTTGGCCTTGATCGCTCCCCACCGCGCGACCGCCTTCCGGTCCTCGTCCGTCCTCAGGAAGCGGGCGTCCCACAAGGGCCGCTGGGTGGCGGGATCGACGGCGGCGAGGCTCCCCGAGATCGCGTCGAGCCCGTAGGCGAGGTTCGCGGCCTCCGAGTAGACCACCTCCAGACGGATCGAGGGCGGGGCGACGACCGAAGCGGGCAGGATCATAAAGGGAGTAACGTCCGGGGCGCCGGAAAGGTACGAGGAAACGCGGAAGCCCTTCCGACGCGAAGCCGATGAGAAAGGCGGGTGGGTAACGGATGCGCTTCGGGCTAAGCTGGCCTCGGCATGGACGGCGCTCTCGAATTCTACGCGGATCCGGAAGCCTTGGTGGAGACCCTGGAGGCGATGGAGGGGGGAGCCCCGCTCTGCTACGTGCGCCTCGGCATGGAACGGACGCCTCGCTTTCAGGTCTACCGCTCGGCGCGTGAACTCGTGGGGCCGGGACGCCTCGAGCAGGGCAAGACCGGGGAGGCCGTCTACATGGCCGTGCCCCTGGACAACCCTCTGAGCGCGCGTCCTGTGCCGCAGAAGAAGGGTGGCGTGCTCTACGCCTGGGAGCCCACGACTTGGCAGATGCAGATCGAGTCGGGCGGACTGTACCGCGAGGAGGCGGTGATCGCCACGCGGATCGTGGCGGAGGGCTACCGCGAGGCCGCCGTCTGCCGCCGTAGGATCGTGCGCCACCTTCAGGCGCGCTTCTTGGACGTGGGAGGGGATCGGGTCTCCCCGGAGGCGGAGCGGCTCCGCCAATCGGGATGGCGGCTCAACGACGGCGTCGGAGGCCCGCTTTGGCGGGACGTCATGACCCAAGACGAGCGGTACGAGATCCTTAAGCGGCTACGGGGGACCGAGCTCGACCGCCTTTTCTTCTTCAGCGAATGGGTCCGCGACTACGAGGCGCGTCGGGACGGGAGATGAAACGTAGCAATATTGCATCATTTATGGCAAACCTTGCCTCTCGCGGCGCATGGAAGATGTCGCCTAGAAGGCTTCGTTCCTAACGGATAAATTGGGCCGTCGCCCGACGTTTTCTCTTCCAAACCGCTTCCAAGCCTATACTCTTAGGCATGAACGAAGTCGAGGCCGCCAAGGCCGCCGCCCTGGAGGGGATCGCCGCCGCCGCGTCGGTCGCGGAGCTGCGCGAGGCGCAGGCGAAGGCCCTGGGCAAGAACGGCACGATCCCCGCCCTCATGCGCCAGCTCGGCGCGATCCGGGAGCCCGACGCCAAGCGGGCGTTCGGGCAGGCGGTCAACGGCGCCAAGGCCGACGTCGAGGCCCTCGTCGAAACCCGCATGGCTCTCCTCAAGGGGCAGGAGCTGAACGCCCGCCTGGAGGCGGAGCGGATCGATCCCACGATGCCGGGCCGCGCCCCCCGCGCGGGGCTCGAACACGTCCTCCAGCAGACCGCGAACAAGATCAAGCGCGTGCTCGGTGGCCTCGGCTTCGAGTACCGCGAAGGGCCGGAGCTGGAGGAGTTCCGCTACAACTTCTCCGCCCTGAACTACCCGCCGGACCACCCGGCGATGGACGACCAGGACACGTTCTACATCGACGACGACACGCTCCTGAAAACCCAGGGCACCGCCCTCCAGGGCCGCGTCTTCGAGTCCCAGAAGCCTCCCTTGCGCGTCTTCACCGTCGCCCGCACCTACCGGAACGAGGCGGTCGATCGGACCCACAACCACACCTTCCACCAGGTCGACGCCTTCATGATCGACGAGGGCGTCTCCATGGCGAACCTCAAGCACACCCTCGGCCTCTTCGCCCGCGCGATGTTCGGCCCCGAGGTCACGGTGCGCTTCCGCCCCGACTTCTTCCCGTTCGTCGAGCCGGGCGTCGACTACGCGATCTCCACGCCCCGTCTCTTCGGCGGCCGGTGGGTCGAGCTGGGCGGCGCCGGGCTTATCCACCCGAACATCCTCGAGGCGCACGGCATCGATCCCGAGCGCTACAGCGGCTTCGCCTTCGGCCTGGGCGTCGAGCGCATCCCGATGATGGCGTACGGCGTGGACGACCTGCGCCTGTTCCTGGAGAACGACCTGCGCTTCCTCGAACAGTTCCGCGCCGAGATGGTCTAGCCTCGCCGCTACATAAGATGTAGCGTTCACATTTCGCGTATATTTTCGACCGGGCGGCCGAAGCGCGTCCAAATCGGCCGTTTCGACGCTACGATAACGGATGTCGATCCCACGTTGCGGATCGCGTCCCGTCCGGCCGAGTCCTCTCCGATCTCTTTTCTCGCGCTCCTTCGCGCCCCGTCCCCTTGTCGAGCGGACCACGCCTCCGTAGGGAAGGCGTGGCCCGCTTGCGACCGGTCGGAGGATCGTCCTTAGCCGCCGGGCATGAGGACCTTGTCGATAACGTGGATCACGCCGTTCGACTGGTACACGTCGTAGGTCGAGATCGACGCCGCGTTGCCCGCCGCGTCGACGATGACGACGTTCGCGGGGCCGTTGAACCGCGCGGTGAGGTTGCCGCCCTGCACCGTCTTGAGGGTGGCCGTGCCGCCGCCCTTCTTGATGAGGGCCTTGAGGGCCTTGGAGTCGACGCGGCCCGCGACGACGTGGTACGTCAGGATCGCGGTCAGCTTGTCCTTGTTCTCAGGCTTCACCAGGGTGTCGACCGTGCCGTCGGGCAGGAGCTTGAACGCGGCGTTCGTCGGCGCGAACACGGTGAAGGGACCGGGACCCTGGAGGGTCTCCACGAGGCCGGCGGCCTTGACCGCGGCGACGAGGGTGGTGTGGTCGGGCGAGTTGACCGCGTTCGAGACGATGTCCTTGGTCGCGACCATGGCGGCGCCGCCGACCATGGGGTTCATCTTCGCGCCGTCCTGGTAGAGGGCGAAGGCGGGAACGGCGGCGAGGACCACCGCGAGTCCGAGAAGGGTTTTCGACTTCATACCGGTTCTAGGACCAAAAAAGGGAGTTCGTTAGCCCGCGTGAACGGATCTTCATGTACGCGCCGCGACGTGCCACGAAGATCGGTGGATTCTCGTCTCGTCCGGGAGCCGACAAGGGAGGGCCTTCCGAAGGCGACGGCCCAAGCTCCCGGACCCGTCGAACAACGAGAGCTCGGGCTCTCCCCATCGCGACTTGGTCGAACTCGGCTCCCGGACGATCGAGGGCGCAAGGGGGCTCGCCACGCCTTCGAACCCGGTTGGGTCAAACTCTAAGGGTGGCCGAGCGCACGTTCCGACTTTCCGACACGCTGACCAAAGGCGTCAAGACCCTGGAGACCCAGGAACCCGGACACCTTCGCTTCTACTCGTGCGGACCGACGGTCTACTCCTACGCCCACATCGGCAACTTCCGGTCGTTCCTCACCGCCGACCTCGTCGTGCGCACCGCCCGCGCCCTGGGCTGGCGCGTCACCTGGGTGAGCAACATCACCGACGTCGGCCACCTCACCCAGGACGACGTCGCCGACGCGGGCGGCGAGGACAAGATGGAGCGCGCCCTCAAGAGCAAGGAGGGCGAGCGCTTCAACAACGTCTGGGAACTCGCCGAGTTCTACACCGAGGCGTACCAGCAGGACTGGCGGCGGCTGAACCTGACCGAGCCCGACGTGCGCCCCAAGGCGACCCAGCACGTCCGCGAGCAGATCCTCGCCTCTCAGGAACTGATTGAGAAGGGCCACGCCTACGAGACCCCCACCGGCGTCTACTTCAACGTCGCCAGCTTCCCCGACTACGGCAAGCTCAGCGGCAACACCCGCGACGCCCTGCGCGACGCCTCCCGCGAGATCGTGCTCGACGAGAACAAGCGCGACCAGGCCGACTTCGCCGTCTGGAAGACCGACGAAGGCCACCTGATGCAGTGGTACTCGCCCTACGGCTGGGGCTTCCCCGGCTGGCACATCGAGTGCTCCGTCATGGCCCGCGCCTACCTCGGCGACACCCTCGACCTCCATTCCGGCGGCGAGGACAACATCTTCCCCCACCACGAGTGCGAGATCGCCCAGAGCGAGTCGCTCACCGGCAAGACGTTCTCCAACCACTGGATCCACACCCGGTTCCTCCAGGTGAACGGCCAGAAGATGGCCAAGAGCGCGGGCAACTTCTACACCGTGCGCGGCCTCGTCGACGATCGCGGCATCGACCCCCTCGCCATCCGCTGGGCCCTCATCTCCGGCCACTTCGGCTCGCCCCTGAACTTCACCGACCAGAACCTCTCCGACGCCGCCCGCAACGTCGAGCGCTTCCGCCGCGCCGACGAGCTCGCGAAGGCCGCCGTCGAGACGGACAAGCCCGGCGAGGACACCCTCGGCGGCCTGCTCGAAGGGCTCTACGAGGCGGCCCTCGACGCGATGGCGAACGACCTCAACACCTCCGTCGCCCTCGCCAAGGGCCTGGAAGGCGCCCGCGCCATCGGCCGGGAAGGCGAGGCCCTGAGCGGCGCGTCGGCCCGCTCGGCCCTGACGTTCCTGGACCGGTTCAACGATCTGCTCGGCGTCGTCCGCTCCGCGTACGACCTGCCGGTCGCGGTCAAGGAAGGCCCCAAGGTCGACGAGGGCCGCATCCTCGCCCTGATCGAGGAGCGCGCGGCGGCGAAGAAGGCGAAGGACTGGGCCCGCGCCGACGAGATCCGCAAGGCCCTCGACGAGGAAGGGATCGCCCTGACCGACACCCCCCAGGGCACGGTCTGGTCGTTTAAAGGATAGGATCCGACGTCTCCCTTTCCTGTCATGAAAGGGAGACGGAACAGAGGAGTCGGAACCGTCGGTCGACCGCCTGCGATCGTAGCTTTCAGAGATCGAAGCCGAGGCGTCGGTCTTCAGGCGGCAGGGGCGGTGATCACCTATCTAGTTTGACGGTCGGAGCGAATTCGTCGCGAACGGATCGGAGCGTTGTGAGCTCCATGTGGCCGTCAGGCCTGCACAGAACGAAGCTCGGAGTTCCCGGAAGGCTCAGCCTCGTGGCATCGGCAAGGTCTCGGTCGACGATTTGATGGGCCCTAGAGAGTTCTTCCTCGGTGAACCGGCTCTCGTAGATCCCAAGACGGTGGAGGCCCGTCCTTAACGCCGCGACCTTCGGTTCCTTATACAGCAGTGCGTGAGCCTGGGCGTATACTCCGTGAGCGCGGGCCACTTCAGCGACCGTCGCGAGACGATAGGCCAACGGATGGATATCCTTGAGCGGATAGTTTCTGAACCTAAAGTCCAGGCTTCCTTTGGAGCGCTCGACGATCGCGTCGATTTCGGGACTCATCTTTCGGCAGGGCGGGCATTCGTAGTCTCCAAACTCGACCAGGACCGTGCTCGCGATTTCGCGCGCGTGTGGGTCGGGGCCAAGGACGTAGGAGCGAAGTGCCTTCGAGATCGGTCGGTGGTCTTCGTCTGAGGGACGCCTTGTAAGATGGATCCCGAGGTAGACCGCCGCCGAGAGGGCGCCCAACGCTGCCGCCCTCAAAAGGAAATGGTCGAGGCTCCCTAGGCCATCTTGCTGAGGAGAAGTCTCTGGGGCTGCACTATCCGGCGCGGCGGGCATTTAGAGACCGACCCCTCCAGAGCCGCAGTCTGTCGCCCAGGACGCGATCAAGCCCTGCGGCCCCCCACCTGCGACGTAGCTCACGTGACCATCCGCGAATGAAACGTGCACGTTCTTACGCGAGAGATCGGGCGCCTCAAGCGCATGCCAGTTCGAACCCGAATCGGCAAGAACGCCGACCTGCGCTTCGGAAACGGGCGTTCCTTCCAGGGTCGTGCACTGTAAAGCCGAGGACTCTCGCCGCAATCCGAGTTCGGCTCGGTAAGCGTAGGATGTTCCGAACAGTTTGAACGCCGGGGTTCCGCTCCCCTCCCGATACGCTGGATTCCCTTCTATGTCGTTGTAATCCAAGATCCCCCCAACGTCCTCGGGGCAGCGCCAGCACTCGGACGCTCTGAGGTAAGGAAGGCAAAGGGTTTTGAGGGTGGGGGCGTTTTCCACGAACGGTCGGAAGGCCTCGACTTCTTTCGGTTCGGGCGACCAGATGTAGAGCAGACGCTGCGGTCCATCGACCGCGAGGGGGTAGGTACCGTCGGCATCGCCTTCATAGAGCATGATCGCCTTTCCGATCTGCTCTAGATTGCCCATGCACTGGGTACGCTTTGCCGCTCGCTTCGCCTCTGCGAAGACCGGAAAGAGCAGTCCAGTGAGGATCGCTATGATTGCGATCACGACCAGCAGTTCGATCAGGGTAAAGCCCCGGGCGCGTTTCCCATGAAGGGTCACAGCTTTTTCCTCTTGTCGTATTTGAGGACGATAAGACGCACGTTACGACGAGGGTCTTTTCGGTATCGTTCGAAGTAGGCGCTAGCGCGTGGGTCTTTGGTGCATAAAGCAAGCCATAGCAGGTTGGTGTCGACTCCTTCGGTATGGCCCCACGTGGGATCGTCGAGCAGTGCGGCGGCCAGCTCGAACCCTTCTCGGGCTCGGGTCGGATCGGGACCTTGCTTGATGTCTTGGGCGAGTGCCTCGAGCGCGGTTAGGGCGGCCGTTGACCCTCCTGGCGTTCGAGCGGAGGTTTTAGTGATCGTTGCCAGCTCGGTCCACTCGTCCCCAGACAATCGATAGCCCTTCCCCGCGAGCGAAGCGAGCACCATCGTGCGTTCCAAAACGGGGCCATCGGCTCCTGCGAGGGTGAGGTGGGCGACCGTCGGCCGGGTGGCTTCCCGGATTTCCGCCTCGTCACGGCGTCGGGCTCCTAATCGCCATCCGCCAGCGACAAGGGCGCCGACCAGCGCAAGGCTCAATCCTGCGATGAACAGTTTGCGTTTCATAAGTTCGGTTCGCGCACGACGATGCAAATCGTAGGCTTGATCGTCGTGCGCCGGCGTTCGTTCAGAGGATCACAGGGATGTCGGATCGGAGGGGGTCGTGGGGTCGTCAACCGTCTTGTACGACATGCAGCCATCGTAGCATGACTGATAGTGATCGGGAGCCTGCGTAGGTTCGTGAAGTGCGGAGCAGTAACCGTCGCAGCATGCGTGTTTCTGGTCCCCCTTCTTCGCGCAGTGAGGGCCGGCGTCCGCGTCGGACGATAGGGTGGCGGTGACCACTGCGGAGAGCGCGGCGAGCGCAAGGACGATCGTCACGAGGCGAGTCTTGATCTTGTTGGAAATCATCTTCGTGTTTGCCTCGAGTGCTCAGAGAAGTGAGCTCTCGGTAGCGGTGTCGGGATGGGCGACGCAACCGTTGTAGCAGGACTTGTAGTGTTCGGGAGCTCCCTGCGGATCGTGTAAGGCCGAGCAGTATCCGTCACAGCAAGCTTCCTTGGACTTGTACTGATCAGGGTAAGGGTAAGCGTAGGCGCAGTGATCCCCCGCGTCCGTGTCGGACGATACGGTGGCGGTGACCACCGCTGAGAGAGCGGCGAGCGCGAGGACGACGGTAGCGAGCCGGGTCTTGATCTTAGTAGAAACCATGACTTTTCTTTGGTCAACGATCTGGAAAGATGCTAACAGTGTTGACGGGGGAAGTATAAGACACAACCCTATGAAAACAAAGAGATTAAAAGAAAGCTTTCTATTTTTAAAGTTATAATATACTAAGAAAAATTAAGGGCTTAAATCTCTTGGGTTTTGGACCGATCGACTGTTTCGCCGGTAGATCGCGACGGTTCGCGATCTGATTTCCAGAGCCGGAATCTCAATGCGGATCTCGGAGCAAACCTCGTTCCAAAGGGGGTTTCATGACATCGTGATCCTGCCGCCGCTCGTCCAGAACCCCATCCGCCTGGAGGCCGCCAGGCCCACCCTCCAGCGCGGCTCCGTGGGCGAGGACCGGAAGGCCGCCTCGCGCTACGGCCACGTCCTCGGCATGGAGTGGGGCGGCGACGCGGGCGACTTCGCCGAGTACGCGTTCACCGCTCCCCAGGCCGTCTCTCCCGCCCGGATGCGCCTGCGCTACGCTCGCCAGACCGCCGGAGCCGCCGTGCTCCGGGTGACCGTCGATGGCCGGGCGGCGGGCGAGCTTCGCCTCGCCCCGACCGGCGGCTGGGGCGACCGCGAGCCGGAATTCGCCTCCGTCGACCTTGCCCTCCCCCGCTTGGCGGCGGGTCCGCACCGCCTGCGCCTCACCGTCCCCGCGTTCGCGCCGCCGGTCAAGGCCCGGAAGCTCGCCCCCGTGCCCGTCCTCGATCTCGTCGGCGGGCGCACGGACAAGAACACCGTCGGCCACGGCGCCAACGTCGCCCTCTACACCGGCCTGCCGTCGCGCTTCTTCTACGCCACCCAGGAGCTGGGCGACGTGTTCGGCGCCGCCGACGGAGGGACGCTGGACTGGTCGCCCGACCACGTCGTCGTAACCCCCCAGGGCGCCCCGCCCGCCAACGCCAACCTCGACGAGATCACCGTCGACGCGGGCGAGGCCCCCCGGCCCGCCGTCCCCAAAGCCGACGTGCTCGAGCAGCGCCAGGTCTGCGTGACGAAGGACGACGTGGTCGTCTCCCGCGTGTTCGTCACCAATCGGGGCAAGGCGTCGGTCGTCCACCGGATCGAGGTGGCGGGCGACTGCCGGGGCTCTCGCGACTACCGGGGCGAGCCCGGCGGCGAGAAGCGCACCCGCCGCGAGGGCGACGTCGTCGTGATGACCGACCGCAACGTATTCCCGTCCGTCCTCCCCCAAGGGCTGACGATGGCGGTCGGCGGCAGCGCGAAGCCCGCCCTCGTCGAGACCGCCACCCCCGGCGCCTACCGCCTCGCCTACGACGTGACCGTCCCGGCGGGCGGGACCGCGACCCTCACCCTCGCCTGCGCGATCGGTCGCGACGAGGCGAAGGCCAAGGCCGCCCTCGCCCGCACCCTCGCCGAGGCCGACCCCCTCGACCGGAACCGCAAGGACTGGGCGGCGTTCTACGCCGACGAGGTCCCCTCGTTCACCAGCTCCGACCGGAGCCTCGACGAGCTGTACGCCTTCCGCTGGTTCCTGCTCCGATTCTCTCGCGCGGGCGGCGACCTCGGTCTCCTGAAACACCCCGTCGTGCTCGAAGGCCGTCAGGCGTTCCAGACCTACTGCTGCTACAGCGCCCCCTTCATGGCGTTCGACCTGAACTGGGCGGTCGACCCTCGCTACGGCTACGGCCAGCTCGCGAACATGGGCGTCGTCGCCTTCGCGGATGGCCGGTTCCCCTGGTACGCCACCCCCCAGACGAACCGCCTTCCCATCGCCCACGCCTCCGAGACGGGCCAGTCCGTTCTGCCCTGGGCGGCGTGGCGGTTCTACGAGATCCACCGCGACAAGCCGCTTCTCGCCGGGCTCTATCCCACGATGAAGCGGGACGTGGACTGGTGGATCGCCGACCGAGACCCCGACGGCAACGGCCTCTTCACCATCGACGACCAGATGGAGACCGGCATGGACGACCTCCACCGTCGCTGGGAAGGGAAGGCCCCCAAGCGGTACGAGGCGATCGACGCGACCGCCTACGCCGTCCTGAACCTGCGCGCCGTCGCGAACATGGCCCGCGTCCTGGGCCGCGCGGACGACGCCGCGAGGTACGGCGCCTACGCCGACCGGGCCGCACGGGCGACCGAGACGATCCTCTGGGACCCTGTCCTGCAGCGCTACCGCGACCGCAACCCGGACGACGGCGAACTCACCGACTACAACTCCATCACCATCTTCTATCCCCTCTTCGCGGGCGTCGCCGAGGGAGACCGCCTGGCCGTCGTCCGCCGCTACCTCCTGAACCCGAAGGAGTACGCGACCCCCCACCCCGTGCCCGCCCTCTCCCGGTCCGACCCTGAGTTCGACACCGTCCACCGCTACTGGGCGGGCCCGACCTGGCCCGCGACCAACTCGCACGTCGTGCAGGGCCTCGCGGAGACGGCGAAGCGGCTCGACCGCTCGCTCCTGCCCTCGGCGGCGGAGCTGCTGCGCAAGGCGGTCGCCCTCCACCTGCGCCCCCGGCCCGACTTCTACGAGCACTACGACTCGCTCACCGGCGCGCCGATGAGCGACTTCCGCGACTACATGCACTCCTGGTGGATCGACGTCGTCGTCCGCCACGTCGCGGGCCTCACCCCGCAGGACGACGGCGGCCTCGTCGTCGACCCGCTCCCGATGGGCCTGAAGCGGTACGCCCTGCGGGGCGCCCCCTACGGCCGCCACCGGGTCGACGTCCTCTACGACGCGAAGGTCCTCACCGTCCGGATCGACGGCCGCACCGTCCGCCGGGCCACGGGCTTCGTCCCCGGCGGCGCGCCGATCACGATCCCGGCGGCGGAGGTCGAAAGGAAGGGCCACGGCAAGACGCCGTAATCCCGAATCGATCGCCTCGCCTCGATGTCATAGACGAAACCGCCCTCATGCCTAGCCTGGAACTCACGAGCGACGAATCGTCGATCGCCGTCCTTTCGGCGGCGATGTTCGGCTTCTCGACCGATCGCGCCGCCTGGTTCAGGCGCCAACGGGACATCAAGGGCGAGATTTTGCGAAGCGTCCCTTCAGACCCGCGCGCGAAGTCCGACGCGCCCGTCGGATGGTGGACGGGCTGGCTTAACATCGGTCCGGTGGCTCGAGAGGAGGCGGTCGGCATGGCCGACGCGATCGACCGGGCGATCGTCTGGTACCAAGCTCATCCGGGAGCCCTCCCCGATTGGTTCGACCCCTTTCCAACCTGGGATCGGCCAGGGATCGAGCGCGTTCTAGAGCGCCCGAAGACACTGGGCTCTTTGGTCCGAACGGCCGATTTCATGCGGCAGGGCGCGTTCGAAAGCCGAGTTCGGCCCGAGCCCTACGCGGTCATCCTGACGCGCAACGACCTAGAACCGCCTAGCGCGACTCCGCCTATCGAGCCGGAGGGTGAGGAACAAGCTCCGCCCCTCGGAAGGCGGGCTTCGTGACCGGCGGCAGAGGACGAAGGGAAGGCCGTCCAGAGGAGACGCCCGTAGACTTGGTCGAGCGACGTACGGGATAGGGGGAGCCGTGCCGAACGATCCAAACCTTCGTGTTCCGGCTCGGCATCATCCCCATCCGGTCTAGAGGCAGCTTGGCCAGCCAGGAAGCCAGGAGCGTCGGCTTGATCCGCTCGCCGCAGGCGACGACCTCCGTGTGATCGCCGAGATCGAACGACCGGATCGATGGGCCGTCCGGCTCCCGTTCGTAGCCGCGACCGCGGCTTGGCGGAAGAACGGACCAACCGGCGACGATCGGAGCGAGGCGGGCGTCCGTCGTCCGAAGGTCGAGGGGAACCGCATACCGCCAAGTTGAGCCGCCGTCGATCCCGGATCCTTTCCATGCGACCCGCAGAGGCGTGTCGATCTCCCGGCGGAAGAGGGCGAATTCCGACGGAAGCCGACCCTCCCAGGAGTAGGGCTCTCGCCAAGGCTGCGCCAGCGCGAGAGCGCCCAGAGCTCCGGCGAAGGCCGTTCCCAAAACGGTTCGTCGCTCGGGCATGGGGTTCCTGCGGGCGGCTTGCCTTTCCGCCTAGCCGCCGTCGTGCGAAAGCCCCTCGCCGGGGGCGGCCTCCCCAGCGGGTTCGACGGGCGGAACGGGCGCGGCGATCGCCTCTCCCGTCACCGTCCAGTCGCCCTGGTCCCGGTCTTCCCAGTTGCGGACCTCGCCCTTCGTCCGGGCGGTCTCCAGCTTGGCGGTGTCGAGGTAGCCGACCACGACCCCCTCCTCGTTCAGGGGCGTCTCCCGCAGGATCGCCTCGACGGGGAAGGGCTCGACGCTCGGGGCGGCGATCATGCTGCTGCCGAAGGTGCTGGGCACCGGCTCGTGCCCCAGGTCGCCCACGAGCGACGCGTGGACGACGAACACCCCCAGTTCGACCGCGCGGGCGAGGCACGACCAGCGCACCCGCTGGAAGCCGCGCTGCGTCTCCGTCCAGCTCGGAACGCAAAGGATCGTCATCCCCGCCTCCGCGAGGGCGCGGGCGGCGCCGGGGAACTCGGCGTCGTAGCAGACGTTCACCCCGAAGCCTTGGGGCAGCCGCGCCAACCCCCGCCCCGGCGCGAGGTTCCAGACGTCGCGCTCGTACACCGTCAGGTTGTTCTTCTCCTGCAGGATCACGCCCTGGCCCGGAATCCCGATCGCGCAGACGTTCTTGATGCCGCCGTCCGGGGTCTCCTTGAAGTGGGAGCCCCCGACGAGGATCATGCCCGAGGAGTCGGCGATGCGGCCGATCCACTCCTCCATCGCGTCGCCGTACTGGACGAGGTACTCCGCCGCCTCGTGCGGGACGACGTCCTGGGCCAGGGGAAGCAGCTCCAGCAGGTGCAGCTCGGGGAAGACCACCGCCTGGGCGCCCTCGTCGTGGGCCTCGGACACGAGGTCGTGCCAGTGGCCGAAGTACCCCGCGTCGCCCCGGTTGCGCCGGATCTTCCACGCGACGCTCGCCACCCGCAGGCTCAAAGGAGCCGCTCCAGCAGGGCTCCCGCGTCCGCCGACTCTTCGTCTCTCATGTAGCCCCGTACTACGGCGACGAACGTCAATCCGTAGCGCAGAAGCGGCGTGAGCGTCCGGTCGGCCCGCTCGCCCCGCACGACCTGCGCCGCGTACGCCTCGACCGTCGCCACCCCCGACGCGCGGAAGTCGGGCATCCGGCACCCCGTCCCGTAGCGCCGGAGTCCCCGTTCGCGGCAGAACTCGAAACGCGTCTCGTAGAACGCGCGCCCCACCCCCTGGCGGCGCGCGTCGGGATGCACCGTGATGTCCATCCCGTAGAGCGTGTCGCCCTCGCCGTCGAAGTCCGAGAGGTCGTACGCGCCGACCGTCTCGATCCACGAGCCGTGGGCCTGCCACCGCGCCTCGGTGACGATGTCGTTGCTGCACGAGCCGACGACCCGCCCCTCCGTCTCCGCGACGAACTGGCCCTCGGGGAAGTGGCGCAGGTGGCTCTCGATGCTCGCCGCGTCCCAGTGGTACGCCTGGGGGAAGGGCGGCGGGAAGGCGGCGGCCTGGAGGCCGACGACCGCGTCCACGTCCGCGAAGGTCATCGGGCGGACGAGGAAGCTCATCCCCCCAGGACCTCGACGATCCGCTCCAGGTCCTCGTCGCTGTAGAACGCGATGCTCACCCGACCGTTCGCGATCTCGACGGGCGAGCCGAGCCGCTCGGACAGGGTTCGCTCGACGGCGGCGAGGTTGGGGTCCTTCGAGCCCTTGCGGCTTCGCTTGGTCGGCTGCCCCGGCTGCGCGGCCCGCTCGACCTCGCGCACGGAAAGCCCCCGCTCCACGATGCTGTTCGCCATCGCGAGCTGCTGGTCCGGGTGAGGGAAGGCGAGGAGGGCGCGGGCGTGGCCCTCGGTCAGGCGCCCGTCGTACAGCATCTCCTGCGCCTTGGGCGGCAGCTTGAGGAGCCGCAGGGCGTTCGCGATCGTCGGGCGCGCCTTGCCCACCTTGTCCGCCACCCCCTCCTGGGTCAGCCCGAACTCGTCCATCAGGCGGCGATAGGCGCGCGCCGCCTCCATCGCGTTGATGTCCTCGCGCTGGACGTTCTCGATCATCGCCAGCTCCAGGGAGGTCTGGTCGGCGGCGGCGCGGATCACGACGGGCACGTTCTTGAGCCCCGCGAGCTTGGAGGCCCGCAGCCGCCGCTCCCCGGCGATCAGCTCGTAGCGCCCCTCCGAGAGGGGCCGCACCGTCAGGGGGTTGAGCACGCCGTACTCCCGGATGCTCGCCGCCAGCTCCTGCAGGGCCGCGTCCTTGAAGTCCGTGCGCGGCTGGCGCGGGTTGGGGACGATCGCGTCGAGGGCCACCTCCGACGGCGCGCCGCCCTCGAACTGCTCGCCCAAAAGCTGGGTCAGGCCCTTGCCGAGGGACTTCCTCACCCGAGCACCTCGTCCACGAAGTCCAGGTACGCGCCCGCGCCCTTGCTCGTCGGGTAGCGGCGCACCGCCGCCTCGCCGAACGAGGGCGACTCGCTCAGCCGCACGTTGCGGGGGATCGTCGCCTTCGCGACCTTCTCGCCGAAATAGTCGCGAACCTCCTGGGCCACGCTCTGGGTGAGCTTGTTCCGGTTGTCGACCATCGTCAGCAGAACCTTGGCGATGTGGAGCTGCGGGTTGATCCGGCGGCGCACGACGTCGACGGTGCGCAGGAGCTGGCTCAACCCCTCCAGGGCGTAGAACTCGCACTGCATCGGCACGAGCACGCCGTCGCTCGCGGAAAGGATGTTGATCGTCAGCAGCCCCAGGGAAGGGGGCGCGTCGAACACGATCCAGTCGTAGTCGTCCTTCACCGGCTCCAGCGCGTCGCGCAGGATGAGCTCCTTGCCGACCGCGCTCAGCAGGATGGGCTCCGCCCCCGCGAGGTCGAGGGTGGCGGGCACGAGGTCGAGGCCCCCGTCCACCTTCACGATCGCCTTCCGGATCGCCCCCGGCGCGTCGGGCGAGTCGACCGCGTCCACGAACACCTCGTACAGCGTGGTCTCCGCCTGCCCCTTGTCGACCCCGAGCCCGGTGGTCGCGTTGCCCTGGGGGTCGCAGTCGACGAGGAGCACGCGCTGGCCGCGCAAGGCGAGCCCCGCGGACAGGTTCACGGCGGTCGTGGTCTTGCCCACCCCGCCCTTTTGGTTCACGACGCCCCAGATCGGCACGAGAGATTATAGAATGGACGCCTTCCCGCGTGGCGCCCTCCGCGCCGCAGACGTTCGGCGTTAGGCTGACGCTGGCTCGTTTTACGCTATCGATCCTTATATCGGGTTCTGTCGTCGCGGGATGCCCTCGTTCCCGGGCGCGCCGTCCCGACCTTGCCGTCCCGATCCTGGCCTTGGTGGTTGCGCCTGGGAACGCCGAAGCCGGTGCACAACCTCACCGTCGGTGACGCCCGTACGGACTTCGTGCGGGCTGGGCATGACGATCTCTGTGTCCACAACGCCGGTGACTGCGACCCGGCGAAACCAGGCGCCTACGGTAAGATCCGAAAGGACGTTGAACGAGGCAAGGCGCCGAAGTCGATCAAGAACGCGCACAAAGGTCACGGCGACAAAGGAAAGCCGCAGATCACGACTTCGCGAGGTGGAGGATCCAACGTCGGCGCCACCGCACACGACGGCGGTTGGGGTTACCCACCTTCCAAAGCGGAGGGTAGATCCTTCGATGAACATGGCTGGCCCCGTCCCTTCTGGCCCGACCCGCCGACGAACCGCTGAAAATGATCAATCAACGATCGCTCAGGGACTGGCTTGTGCGGCCTGCGATCCTAGGCGAGGACGGATTGCCTCGCCTGCACTCCAGCCGGTTCCTCTCAGATCCCCGAAAGGACAGGACGCTCAGCGATGGCGTACGCGTCTTCGAGGCGCCGATGCGCTGCATCGAAGACAAGGACCTTAGGCTCATCCTAGTCCTGTGCTGTGAACTTAAGAGCGGACGCAAAGTACTCGGAGCCCCTCCTAGGAACCTTGAAAGGGCTGAGCAACGCGCAATAACGCCGCCATTGATCTATCGGTTCAACCGTGGGTAGTGTATCATTTTGAATCCGCGATACTTGAGCGGTTCCGTATGCTCCGAATGGGCGTAGACTAAGGGGACGATGGCTAAAGGAAAGCAGGGACCGGAGGACTTCGCCACGAACGCCTTTCGGGTGTTCCAACAGGCGATAGGCGAGGAGCCGAAAGAGGAGCCGCAACCGGAGAAGAACGCGGCGGCGGTGGAGCTAGGCCGGTTGGGCGGCCTTAAAGGCGGGAAGGCGCGGGCCGAAAAGCTGACGCCCGAACAGCGCACGGAGAACGCTAGGAAGGCTGTACAGGCCCGCTGGGCGGCGAAGAGGGCTACGGACGAAGCACCTTCTCAATAGAGCCGGTGATGATGCCGTCTCCAATGGCGCGAAGCACGGCGTAGGGCTGCATCAAGGGGTTAGAGAAGCGGTACCGGTAGCTGTGGGGTTTGCCTGTGCGTTCGAGGATGGCACCCCGGTCATCTTCGGTGAACGCGCCAATATGACGCGTGAATCCCGAAATTTGGGGCACCTTGCCGGTAATTCTTCCGAGGGGCGCGACGACGCTGGCAACCGAGAACCATCCGAGTTCGTTCGCGGGCGCAAGCGCACAGGCCGCTAGAACATGGCGGAACAGAGCGTCAGGCTGAACGCTCGAAACCGCGTCAAGGTAATTGGATCGGATGCTTGCGGAAGCGTCCTCTAGAGAGTTTCTGATAGCCGCCCAAACGTCCGCTTCGGTGATCGTATGTGCCGCTCTGTTGTTCGCGGTTCTGGCGGCGTGTCGCCCTAATAGGTGGACGTAATGAGGAAGTCCACGCGATAGGTCGGCAATGAGTCTCTTTGCCTTTGGCTCGATCCTCATCTGTAACTTCTCAGTCCCGCGATTAAGGATTTCTTCGAGTTCAGCCACGTCCATGCGCGGCATCTGAACCTGAACCAAGGCCCGTTCTAACGACCGATGTTCTTCTAGGAGAGTGTCGATGTTGTCAGCCACGCCGACAAGCACGATAGAAGCCTTGATGTTCTGATCCGAAAGCGTCTTGATCGTGTCCGCTAGGCTCGTCTTAACGTCGTCGATCCTCAGTCGGTCGCACTCGTCGAAGATGATCGCCAGACCGATCTTGGCTGCGAGAAGTTCGAGATGGTCGACCACCTCTCCAGGGGTCAGATACCCGCTTGCGGCAGCAACGGCGTCGTCCAACAGCCCTATAAGGGCGGGGTCTGGCTTGGCATCCCGCGCCACGGTGTAGGCGATGACTTGCTTCTTAAGCGTGTTGAACGCCTTTCTCCAGATGTCTATGAAGAGGTCGTTACTGTCGCAGTTGATGCGAGGGGCGTAAAAGTCTCGCCCTCCGAACATGACCCCGACTATATTGGAAAGCGATGTTTTCCCAACACCCCTTTCACCGAAGATCACGACGTGTTGCCCATCTTGGTTGATGGCATCCGACACCCTCCGAAGTTGCATCTGACGTCCTGCGAACAGGTCTTGGATACTGACCGGGTTGGCAGGTGTAAATACCTTGCCGATTTCCTGATCCAGAGCTAGGTCGGGGGCTCTCACCGCCTGATTATCGCACGGACTGAGGAATTTCGGGATAGAGTTTGTATAGTAAATTCAAATTCCGAGTACAGACCGACGAAATAGCTTACTTATACGTGTCCGGTCATGTATAATATCATTATGAATAGGCTTGACGATGCGAAGCGCGCGAAGATCGTGCGGTGCCTCTGCAAAGGAACGAGCATTCGCGGCACCGCCCGTATTTGCGAGGTCGCTATCAACACCGTCGTCAAGCTCCTCGTGGAAGTCGGTCCCGCTTGCATGGCGTGGCACTCCGAGAACGTCGTCAACCTCTCTTCCCGCGTGGTTCAAGTGGACGAGATTTGGGCTTTCGTCGGATCGAAGGCCAAGAACACCAGCGAAGAGAAGAAGGCGGAAGGTCACGGCGACGTTTGGACGTGGACGGCCCTAGACGCCGATTCCAAGCTCATGATTTCTTGGAGCGTGGGACAGCGGGACCCCGGTACCTGCCGGGACTTCATGGACGACCTAGCCGCCCGCCTGAACAACCGCATCCAACTCACCAGCGACGGGCTTGGAATGTACATCGAAGCCGTCAAGATGGCGTTCGGGAAGGACGTGGACTACGGGATGCTCGTCAAGTCGTACGGACTGGCGCAAGACGAGGTTCGTTACTCCCCGGCGACTTGCACGGGCATTCAGCGCCGCCCGCTGGTCGGTGACCCGATGGAGTCGGAGATTTCGACTTCCTACGTCGAACGGCAGAACCTGAACATCCGAATGGGTTGCCGCCGCTACACCCGGCTTACCAACGCCTTCTACAAGAAGCTCGCCAACCACGAAGCGGCCATTTCGCTCTACTTCATGTTCTACAACTACTGCCGCCCGCACCAGACCCTAACGAACGCTCTGCCGAAGGGTCAGAAGGTGCCGACGACGCCCGCGATGGCTTCGGGGCTGACGGACCACGCTTGGACCATCGAGGAGATGATCGCGGCGGTTCTCGCCTAGAACGCCGTAGAATGGACGAATGATGTACGCCTCGAAGGACGGCCCGCCGTGGCCCGTCTGGGTGGCTTTGGCGGGCAACGTCGGCGTAGGGCTGAGCGTTCTCTCTGCCCTGTTCTGCGCGTTCGCGCTCATCTTCCGGCTCAGAGTGGCACGAAGCTGGATCGTGGCGACCGTCGCGCTTTTCGTGGTGTCGGTCGCGACGGTGGGGCTTCTTACCCTGTTGATGCCCGTCTTGCCCTCAACGGACGCGGTTCGTTAGGACGGGTGCGCGTCGTCTCCTTTAGCCCAACCTCTGAGCGTCCCCTGGCTTGCCGTCGTATAATCTCGTCGTGGGGAAGATCGTCTGGTGGTTCGCGCAACGGCCTCTTGCCCACGGGGCGCTCGTGTTCGTCGTCGCGCTTGGAACGGGTCTTGTGCGGTCCTCCATCGGATCGGTTCACACAAAGAGCGTCCTGCCGTTCGCCGTCGGCGCGGGAGCGCTTGCCATAGCGTTCGGCTTTCTTCTTAAAAGGCTGGATGCGGTAAGCCCGACCGCGTGAGCGCAATCTATTTGCGCTCCGGTTCAAACTGATACACTACCCAACCGTGAGCAAGAGCCGACATTCTGGTATTGGGAGTTCCGTCCCATCCAGACCGTCCCTATGAATCCGAAATCGCTCGGCGTGACACATACGGACGGGCGCTTGACCTCATGGTTCATGGAGGCGCGCGAAGATGAGTACGTCGAGGCCGGACTCGACATAAGAAGGAGCATCTACCTGAGATTCGACAATAGCGGCGATCCTTTATTCGCCTGAACTCACCCGGCTTTCATGGTCGGGAGGGGCTTCACGCCCGCCGGGGACGTCCGGGTCGGGGACGAGGTCGCGGAGGACCGGGACGGCGTCACCGCCCGGCTGGCCTCGGTGGTGCGCCTGGAAACGCCCAAGCCGGTGTACAACCTGACCGTCGGCGGCACGCACACGTACTTCGTGCGCGCGGGGAGCGACAGCCTGTGGGTCCACAATGCGAAGCAGTGCGGTAATAGTCCTCAAGACATCCATTGGGCGAAGCAAGACAAACACATACCGACAAAGAAAGGGTTCATTCCTGGACGAAGCGAACTGACCCATCCCGATCCTCAAGGCCTCCTGAATAGCGGTGCCGGCACCGGAACGACGTACAGAGGAACGTCAGGACAACCGGGTGGCAAGGAGGTGGTCGACTTCGGGCAGACGATCGGATACTGGGTTGATAAGAATACCGGTGCTAGGCTTCCTACCACGAAAGGAACGATCCACTATGGCGGTACCGGGTCGCATATCATCCCTGCTTATCCGTAAATAAGTAGAGGCTGGGCTGCGTGATCAGACTTGCTCGCGCGGCCCTCAGGACACATAGCCATGAACGAAACTGTGACCGACGACTTTCTCAGGGCCAGCATTCAATGGGCGCTGAAGGGTAACACGCCGGATACGCTCCTTGAGGTCCGGTTCCAGAACGGGCCAAATATCATCCTGGAGTTCGTGTTCGACGGACCGATCCAAGAGGACGACCGGGAGACGGCGTCGATCGCCGAGACGGAGATCCTGTCCGACCTTCCGACTCCTCTCGCCGTCGCGAGCGACGGGCGCTTTATCGAGATGAAGGACGCTACCCCTGGCCTTCAGGTGGCCTTCCGCCGAGACTCCCCCTGATACCTGGCCCCTTACTTGTTTCCGGAGAGGCGACTAAGGGGGCGTAGGGATACTCTATGAGACGGCCATGAGCGAAAGGGAAGAGGCGGCCGCCCGATTCCGCTTGCGGCTGGTCGAGGCGATGGCGTGGCTGGGGGCGATCGACGCGGAACCGCCGGAGGACCGGCTCGCCACGTTCGACGAGGCGACCTTCTCGCTCGAGATCGTCATGTTCGAGGGCGGCGCCCGGCGGCTGCTCGGGACGACCTTGCGCAACGAGGCGGAGGTTCGCGCGCTCGAAGGCGTCCGTTGCGCCCTTCTTTGTCTCTATCAGGCCTTGGACGACCATGGCCCCCTGACCGTCGAGTTCGTGAGCCATCCCTACCTGCTGGCCGTCGCCTGCGCGGCGAACTGGGCGAGCGCCGTGCTCGATGGGAGGACGGGCGCCGCAAACTGAGGCCGATGGAAGAGCAAGGTCGATCGACGCTGGCGGAACTCGTGCGCTGGTATTCCGAGAACTGCGACGGGGACTGGGAGCATCAGTACGGGGTGAGCGTCACGACCATGGACAACCCCGGCTGGGACGTGAAGATCGACGTGGCCGAGACGATCCTGTGCGACCTCCAGGTTCAAGAGGAGTACGAAGGACCGAGAACCCCGATGGAGCTTCTGCCAGCGATCGGGTACGACGTCCATTTCGACTGGTACAAGATCTGGATCGAGGGCGGGATGTACCGTGCGTACTGTTCGCCGCGCCGACTCGGGTTCGTGCTGGACCGGTTCCTGGAACATGTGCGCGAAGCCGAGGCGCGCCTAGGAGGGATCTATCCGAAAGACTAGAGGTCGACAAGCCGTGCTTGCCGATCAAAGGGGCGTTCACCAATCCACGCACGATGAACGCCTATGATGGTTTTCAAAACGTGGACTTCCGAGCGGTTCGGCGAGAACGTCCGCCTCATCGACAATGAGGCCAAGCCGCTCATCTTCCGGGATCTTCAGGTTCTGTTGAAGGCTCCCGAAAGCTTGCCGATCGATGCGCTGAGTGCGCTCGTTCAGGCGAAAGCGCGCCATGTCGCCAACGTCCAGGGCGCGTCGGATCCTCTCGTCTGGGATCTGGCCTTGGCGTCCGGCATTCCCCTCACTCCGGAGATCTACGTTTACGAAGCCCAGTTCTCCGGGCTTCCGGGTCTGTTCGTGGGCGATGCCCAGCGCTGGCTCTCGAACGCGCTCGATTGGTGGACCCCCGGAACCGAGGACATCGTGTGCTTCGGACGAGACATGCGATTCGTGCTCGTGCTCACGCACTATTACGATCTGCGCATCGGAGACCTCACCGATGGAGACTTCAACGATCCCGAGATGCTGGCCTTGGCGGCCCGCCTTCAAACCCCGAGTATCCAAGCCGACATCGCGATAAGAGTAAAAGCAAGACGGCAGCCAGACGCGTAGGATTGACATTTCCGGATACTCCTGGGACTCGCTTTAGAGTCGATCGAAAGTGTTGTGCGCTATTCTTGTGGATCTCTGATGCTGCGGTCAGCTCAGACGGGGGAGGTGTCATGGGCAGAACTTGTTTGACACGGCCCCGTTTGCTTTGACCTCTTTGTAGAGTCGTTTCTTGATCGCCTCGCTCGCTGCATCGGATTTAGTAAACGGCTCCGTTATAAAGTGGGAAACGGAACCCATCCGGGCGTGATCTCGGCCGGACCGAAGCCATGAACGCCGACGACTCGCCCTGGGACCGCTATCGACTGATCGAAACCTGCCTTCGACTCCAGTTTCAACAGGAGCGGGTCAAGTGGGGCATCTTCGTCGAGGCCGATTGCCTTCAGACCATGGAGGCGTACCTCGGGATCTGGGACGTGATCCATTCGAACCGAATCCAGGAGGACGCCGCGGGCGTTCTCCTGGAGGGCGAGATGGCCCCCTTTCTGGCCCTCGACCAGGCGGATAGCCTTTTCCGCCTCGGCCCGGTGGATCTCGACGGGCCGCTCCCCGTAACCCTCGCGTATATGAACTCGGAAGCATGGCACCGGATTATCCACGTCTGCCAGAAGCTGCTCAACGTCATGCTTCAGAACGGCGTGCCCGGCTTGGTCGCCTGGTGGGCGAGCGTTCCAGAGACGTCGACCGAGAGCTCGAACGGCGAGGCGACGTAAGAGACCGTGGCGTGAAGGCGGGAGAGAACCATGGCTCTTGTGATGGGCATCGCAGCCGTGGTCCGCGCGGGATAAACCAAGGCCTCGTTCGCGGTTAGAGCCTTCGTCCCTATGCCCGCCTCCCTCCGCCCGAACGCCCCGCTACGACGCCTCGGCGATCGACCGAGAAGACGCTCGCGAAGGGATCGATTTTTCCCGTCGTTTTTCTCGTGGAACGCGAAGAGCGCTTCCTTGGTGGAGCCGGCCCGCCGCTCGCCTTCGGCCCCTCTTAGTAGTCCGAAAAGGGAAGGACGCCGCGAAGGGCGTTCCCGAACGTCGCCCTTACTGCAGGAGCTTGAGAACCTGGTTCGGGATCTGGTTCGCCTGGGCGAGCACCGCGGTGCCCGTCTGCTGGAGGATCTGGAACTTCGTGTACTGCGTCATCTCGCTCGCCACGTCGGCGTCGCGGACGGTGCTCTCGGCGGCGGTGATGTTCTCGTTCGCGACGGAGAGCGTGCGCGAGTTCGTCTCCAGCACGTTCTTCTGGAACGAGCCCAGCTCGCCGCGCGTCGAGGCCACCTGGTTGATCGCGTCGTCCAGGATCTGGATCGCGCGGTTCGCGCCCGCCGTGGTCGTCACGTCGAGGTCGGCCAGGGAAGAGCCCGGCACCGCGAGCTTGCCCAGGTTGCGCGTCTGCACGTCCGGCATCGCGAAGGTGACCGACTGGCCCGCGTTCGCGCCGATCTGGAACTGCACCTCGCCCGTCGTGACGACGCCCACCGTGGAGGCCGTGCCGAGGGTCGCGCCGTTGTTGCCCGCCGGGTTCAGGACGATCTTGTTGCCGTCGGAGTCGCTGAGCAGGAGGCCGCTCGTCCGGTCGCCCCGGCCGCCGGTGAACTGGACCGTGGTCGGCACCTTCGCGCCCGTCTTGTCCATCACGCTGACGGTGACGTTCGCGACCGCGTCGGCCCCCGCGACCGTCTGCGCGGGCTGGGGCGTCGTGCTGAGGACGCCCGTCGTGTCGACGAGGTCGACCTTGTAGTCCGCGCCGTACTCGACGGACGACAGCTTCATCTGCACGTTCGAGCCGACGGTGACGATCGCGGCGGTGACGCCCGTGTTGGTCGACTGCGTGTTGATCTGGGAAGCGAGGTCGGAAAGGGTGGTGGAGGCGCCGTCGGTGGAGAAGGTCGTGCCGTTGATGACGAACGAGCCGGCGGTCGGGATGGCGGAGGAGCTGGCGAACGTCTTGTTCGTCGTGATGCTCGCCTGGGCGCCGGCGGTGGTGCGCTGGATCGTCACCGGGCCGGTGGCGATCGTCATGCCGTTGAACGACGAGCCGAAGTAGGCGGAGGCGACGTCGGCGGTGTCCGTGATGTTGCTGCGGACGCCCGCCGTGCCGTCGAGAAGCTTCTTGTTGCCCCACTGGGTGCTCGACGCGATGCGGTTGATCGAGGCGAGGGAACTGGTCACCTCGCTCTGGTTCGCCTGGAGCTGCGTGCTGTCGACGACCGCGGAGTTGGCCGACTGGACGGCGAGGGCGCGCAGGTCGCTCAGGAGCGACTGGACCTCGTTCATCGCGCCGTCGGCGGTCTTCGCCATGTTGATCGCGTTCTGCGTGTTGCTGTTCGCCTGGCCGAGCCCCTTCATCTGGGCGCGCATCCCTTCGGACAACACCATGCCGGAGGGATCGTCGGCGGCGGAGACGATGCGAAGGCCGGTGCTCAAGCGCGTGATGCTGCCCGCCATCCCGTCGTTGGTGGCGTTCAGGTTGCGCAGGGCGTTCACCGCAGTGACGTTGGTGTTAATCCGTAGGCTCAATGCTCCGATCCTCGACTTTTTTGAAAAGTCCTTGACAGATGGGTCGGCAGGATGTGGAAGAACTTTAGGCGTTTGGGGACCGCCCTGCCCGAAACCTCGCGAAAAGCCTTCGATCTCGGGCGTCCTGCCGCCATCCCTGACGGTCGGAGACCCGGACGGACGTCCTCAGCGGTTCCGAACGTCAGCGGTTCCGGGCATCGTCGATTCGCGCGAAGGTCCGACCGAGAAGGGTTCCGACCCCACCGCCGACGAGCACGACGGCGAGGAAGCCGAGGGCGTAGCGCGGACCGGTGTGCCGCATCTGCGTCGCGAGCGCGAGCCCGGCGACCGCGAGGCAGACGAGCATCAGGGTTCGCCGGGCCGGAAGCCTCGTCCTCATGCCCGGATTGTACTGCGGCGCGACGGTCGCCCGGAGACGGGTCGGCTTCCATCAAAGGGAGAAAGCTTTCGTCAGACTTATCAATATCTCAGGAATCTCGGAATCTATACTCGTTCGTATAGTATGATCCGCCCCGCCCGCTTCCGCGCCTTCACTCTGATCGAGCTGCTCGTCGTCATCGCGATCGTCGCGATCCTCGCCGCCATCCTGTTCCCGGTCTTCGCCCAGGCGAAGTCCGCCGCGAAGAAGACCGCGTGCCTGAGCAACGAGCGCCAGCTCGGGCTGGCCTTCCTCCAGTACTTCACCGACAACGACGACGCCTTTCCGTTCACCAAGGAGAACCTGACGGTCGACAAGAAGATGTGGGTCGACACGATGCAGCCCTACCTCAAGAGCTTCGACATTCTTCGCTGCGGCGAGGACCCGAGCGGCAACTGGAAGACGCCCCTGCCCGGCAAGACCGCCCTGCGCCGCACCTCCTACGCCCTCAACGGCTACTTCGACGGATCGGGCGCGAACTTCCCGAACGTGAGCGCGGTCGGGATGCCCGCGAGCGTCATCTACCTCACGGAGAGCGCCAAGGACTGGACCGGCAGCTACTTCCACGCCCACGTCTGGAAGAACACCCCCGAGTCCACGAGCCACTGGCTCGTGGACAAGAACCTTCCGGACGACATCGACCCCCTGCGGCACAACGGACGTTTCAACGCGACCTACCTCGACGGCCACGCGAAGTCGGTCGCGTGGAGCCAGGTCTGGTGGCGCGACGCCGACTACGCGCCCGCGCTCAAGGGCGACTTCGACCCGCGCCGTTCCTAAGGGGCGCCTCGGACACGCCGGTCGGGGCTTTACGCTCCGACCGGCGTCGCATCCGCCAACGCCTGCATCGTCTCGACCTCGCGCCGCAGGTCGCCGAGCAGGGAGCGGAAGCCTTCCCGGTCGTCGTCCGACGATTCGAGCGACTCGAGGGCGGCGCGGTAGTACCAGAGGGTGCCGTCCTTCCGGCCCTGGAAGGGGCGGAAGGCGTCGTCGCCCAGGGCGCGTTGCGTCCGGACCACGTCGCGGGCGTTGTGGAGCTTGTCGGCGGCGATGACGAGGCGGGCGGCGGGTTCGGTCTCCCGGATGCAGAGGATGAACCGCTGCTTGCGGTCGCGCCAGACGGGCGGGCAGGGCTGGAGGTTGTCCGTGCAGGCGAGCACGATGGCGGCCACCCGGGCGCCGAACTCCTGCTGGAGCTCCTCCGTGGTCGTGCGGGTGTCCTCCAGCGTGTCGTGAAGGAGGGCCGCCGCCGCCGTCTCCGGGTCGCCGCCATGCTCCATCACGAGGGCGGAGACCGCCATCAGGTGGGAGACGAAGGGCACGGGAAGCCCCTTGCGGACCTGGCCGTCGTGCGCGGTCGAGGCGAACGCGAAGGCGCGGCGAAGAAGGGAAGGGTCCATAGAACTGCGTGGTCTACAGCTTACCGGAGGGGCGGTTCCCCCGAGGGTTTTCAGGGAGCGGGTCCGAACTCCCGCTCTTCCGGTCAGGCCTTGACCTTGCCCGCGACGAGCCGGTTGAGGAACTCGGCCAGACGGTAGCCCGCGAGCGCGACGCGCCGCTCGGAGATCGAGGTCAGGCGATCCTTGTAGGGGGCGGATGGGCGCGATCCGGGCGTGATGCCGCCGTAGGCCGCGCTCACGGCGATGCCGTACGACTCGAAGGCCCAGGCCTCGGGGTCGTAGACCGCGATCTCGCGGGAGAGCGTTCCCATCGGGAAGCGGCTCTCCAGGTCGGTCGCGACCGCCTGGATACGCTCGTCGGTGCCCTTCGTCTTCTTGGCCTTCAGGCGGTAGGCGGCGGTGATGCCGCCGTCCCAGAGCGAGTGGAGGTTGTTCGGCGTGCCTTTCAGGCGGAAGTCGTTGCCGCCCTTGTCCTCGTCGCGCTCCGCGCAGTGGAGCGGCTGGTGGATGTCGCCGACGACGTGCAGGATCATCGCGAGGTAGAGGCCGCGCGTCTCGGGAAGGCCGGATTGGACGTTGCGCACGCTCGCGGTGAGGGCGTAGAGGGCGTTGTTGCCGTTGCCCTCGATGGCCTTGTCGTAGGGTACGGTGCCGGCCTGCCCCTTCTTGACCGGAAAGTCGATGTAGTGCCAGCCGTCGAACTTGCGGCTCCGCTTGATCGGCGGCTTGTCCTTGGGCGGCCCGTGCTTGAGGTAGTCGGGGTACGGGGCGGCGTTCAGAAAATCCTGGTAGCCGTCCGGCATCGTCCGCAGGAGGCCGTCGGCCCACGCCTTCGCCCGGGGCGTCAGGTGGCGGTACGCGATCACCCCGATCACCTTGTGGGCGTTCGTGTCCCAGGCCCCCGCGTTCGCGGCGACGAGAAGGGACGCCAGGACGAGAGGGAGACGGGCCATCCGTGTTGGGACGAACGACTAGGGCGGGAAGTTCGGAGCGCCTAGCCCTTTCGGCGTCGCGTCCCTTGGAAGAACATGCCTTATAAGCCGGTTTGGACCTTCCTGTGAAACCGGAACGGCATCAGAATCAACATCCTGGTGAGGGACTTCTCCTTGATGACCGCTGAAAAAAGACGACTCGGTCGGTGGAGCGAAGAGGACGCCTCGGAGATCGATAGGCCGAGCGTCTACGATTTTGTGCTTTCCGGAACCTCCCTTGCGGACGCTTCTCTTATCGCGGGCTACCTCGACGGGGCCTACTGCCTAGCGGCCACAGGAGCGGCGGTGCTCTCGGACGTCCTTACCGGAGAAACGGTGAGAGGACCGATGGACATCCGCACGGACGGAGAGTGGATTTGGCCGCAGACTCTGGCCCACTGCGTGCGATCTAGAAACGTCACGTTAACTGAGGAGTTCGTCGAGCGTATCCGCGCCCTCGCCTATTGCGCTCCTCGACTCACGGAAGGAGGAGGCGGCGATAACGATAAGGTTTATGGAGCTGTCGCGTTCAGGCTCCGGAGCCTAGAGCGTGTGACGCGCCTTGGATCCACGGCCCAAGAGCTCCGGGCATAAGGGTGCAGAAGGTGAGGACCTGGAAGCCCGCGAACGTCTCGGGCCGCCGCTCGTAGTCTATGGCCCCGATCACCGACAACCGACGTCCGGATCGAGTCGATGCCCAAGCCCGCGTCGACGACGATCCTCGAAGTCGAGGCTTTGGACCTCCTGCGCCGACGCTGGAATTTTAAAGAAAAGGCCCCTGGTCCGTTCGGACCAGGGGCCTTTGATCTTTTTGGGGCGGGTAATGGGTCTCGAACCCACGGCCTCCGCTGCCACAGAGCGGCGCTCTAACCCCTGAGCTATACCCGCCGTTCAGGGAAACAAAAGAATACCCAACTTTCCGAGATTTGCCGCTGGGTCTTTCGGTCCGACGCCGCAGGCGGAGCCTTCGACGACAAACGCTTCGCGTTTCGATCTTATCGACAGAACTCAAGGGTCGGGCGCACCTCCAAGGCCGTTGGGACCGTCAGGGTAAGGGACGATGCGATTCTTCGCCTACGAAGGGGCCGACGCGCAGGGGCGGCCGGTGCAGGGAACGATCCAGGCGGCGACCGGACCGGACGCGCAACGGCTGCTCCAGGGCGGCGGGATGCGGAACGTCAAGGTGCGCGAGCTGAGCGCGGTCGGCGTTCCGGCGGCGGCTCCCGCTTCGTCGCGCCCGGTCTCGCCCCCGGTGGTCCAAACTCCCATGGCGGGAGCGTCGCCCCGGCCCGCGCCGGCTCCCGCGCCGGTGGTCTCTGCGGTCGCGCCCACCGTGCGCTACCGAAAGGCGGGCAACAAGACGAGCTTCTTCCTCTTCGAGGCCCTGGGCCGCTACATCCGGAGCGGCATCGCGGCGAACCGCGCCCTGGAGGAGCTGGGGCAGCGCGCCCGCCAGCCGTGGCTGGGCGAGCGGCTGTCGGCGGCTTCAGCGGCGGTGGCGAAGGGCGCGTCCCTTGCCGACGCCCTGGAGGCGTGCCACTGCTTCCCAACGGGCGTGGTCGGCACGATCCGGGCGGGCGAGGCGTCGGGCGCGGTGCCCGACGCCTGCGCCCAGGTGGCCCTCGGCTGCGAGCAGGCCCACAAGCTGGGTTCCCGGTGCGCCTGGATGACGATCATGTTCGTGTTCTTCGCGCTGTGGCTCCCGATCGGCCTGTCGTTCGTGCACGGCAGCGTCGCCGCGATGGAGGCGCAGGCCGACGCGAACGGGACGCTGCCTGCCGGGGCGACCGCCGCCGCGAAGATCGGAGGCCAGCTTCGGCACAACCTGCCGTGGGCCCTGCCCTGGTGGATCGCCGTGATCGGGGGTTGGCGGCTCTGGTTGACCCACCAAGTGGAGCGGACGCGCCACCGGGCCGTCCTGGTCGTCCCGATCCTCTCGGGCCGGGCGCGCGAGGAGTCGCTCGCCCGCATCGCCTGGGCCCTGACGGAGCTTTCGCGCGCGGGGGTTCCGCCCCACCGCGCCCTGCGGATCGCCGCCGACGCCGCCCCGAACCTCCTGATCGCCGACCGCTTCCGCGAGCAGGCCGACCGGATGCGCGAGCAGGACAGGCTTTCCGCCGCGATGCGGGCCACCGGCTACCTGGCGCCCCAGCTCGTCGACGTGGTCGAGAACGGGGAACTGGCGGGCGACGTGCCGGGAGCGGTCGCCTCGGTCCACCGCGCCACCTCCGCCGAGTTCGAGCAGAAGAACGCCACCGCCCACACGCGGATCTGGTTCGTGCTGTATCCCATCCTGGGCGTCCTGGTCGCGGTCGTGCTCGCCAACCTCTACAAGATCCTTTTCACGGGCGAGATCCACGCCATGCTGAAGGACACGTAGCGCGACCCGCCGCCCGCCCACCGTCGTAGAAAAGAGACCGCCATGCCCACCTTCGAGTATCAAGCCACCAACCAAGACGGCACCGTCGAGAGCGGGCTGACCTTCGGCGCGTCCCTGGACGGGGTCGCCCGCGACCTCCAGGCGAAGGGGCTGACCGTCACGCGGGTCGGGCTGGCGGTGGGAGCGGGCGATCCGTTGGCGGCTCCGGTGGGTATCGCGGCGCCGAGGCGGACGGAGGCGCCTTCCGCCCGCCGGGCGGAAGGCGAGCGGGCGGCGGGGGGGGCGGTCGATGTGGGGCCGCCGACCGAACAGCGATCCTACTTCGCGACGAGCGTGGCAGGGCCGCTCGTGGGCGGGGTCGACCTTACCCACCTCGCGTTCTTCTTCCGTCAGGGCGGCACGATGCTGGCGGCGGGCGTCCCGATCGTCCAAGCGATCACGACCCTTTCGGGGCAGGCGCGGAGCCCCAAGCTGGCGACCATCCTGCGGGAGACGGCGGGCCACGTCGAGGCGGGGCGACCGATGTCGGCGGCGTTCCAGCGCTATCCCGAGGTCTTCTCGACCGTCGTCCTCTCGGTGCTCCGGGCGGGCGAGGCGGGCGGCTTCGTGGATGGAGCGATGCACACGATCGCGGACTACCTTGACCAGGAGATCGAGCTTCGGCGGCTCTACAAGAAGGTCACCTTCTATCCCAAGCTCCAGCTCGCCGCCTCCGCAGTCATCATCGTCGGCGCGAACGCGATCATCGCCTCGCTGGCCCCTGGGGCGAAGGGACTCTCGTCACCCCTTACGACGCCCGCGACCTGGATCGTCCTCGGACCGATCCTGATCGCCCTCTTCCTCTTCTTCCGGGTGGGGCTCGCCAACCCCCGCATCCGTTACAACTGGGACGCGTTCGTCGCGCATATCCCTTACCTGGGCAGTACGATGCGCCAGGTCTCGATGGCTCGGTTCGGGCGCGCCTTCGCCGCCCTCTACCAAAGCGGCGTACCGATCGGCCCCGCGATCCAGATGTCGGCCGACGCGTGCGGCAACGAGTACCTGCGCGCGAAGATCCATCCCGCGCCCGCCCGGCTGGAGGGCGGGGCCGGGGTTACGGAGACCCTGCGCGCCACGGGTGCGTTCTCGCCGATCGTGCTCGACATGGTCAGCACGGGCGAGACGACGGGCGACCTCGACGGAATGCTGGGCAAGATGAGCGAGTTCTACGTCGGGGAGGCGGAGGTCCGTCAGCTCAAGCTGGGCCAGGTCGTCGGTGTGGCGGTGGCGCTGTTCGTGGCGATCTACATCGGCTACATCGTTATCTCGTTCTGGCAAGGTTTCGGGAACGAAGTGACCCACCAGATCAACGAGACGAACGGTTAAGGATTGCGCGAACGTCCGCAGGGTTACGACCCGTCCGACCTTCTTAACCCGTTCGAAAGGGAGAGTGCTATACTGCCTTGGCTGTGGCCACGGTCCCTATGAACATCGAGGCGCTCTACAACCAAGCGTACCAACTCCGTTGCAGCGGGCAGTACGCGGAGGCGCAATCGCTCCTCCAGCGGGTTCTCCAGCTTGATCCCAACCATGTGAACGCCCGTCACCAGATGGCGCTCATCCTGGGCTTTATCGGCGACTTCGACGGGTCGCTCGCCCAACTTGAGCGACTGACGGCCCAGTTCCCGCGCAACCTTGACGTGAAGTACGACCTCGCGATGACCCAGATGATGCTGGGCATGCAGGACGAGGCGTGCGCGAACTTCAACGCCATCCTCGCTGTGGACCCTACGAACGAGCGGGCCCTCCAGCAGTCCGTCTACTGCTGATCGCCTAAACCTGTCCCTCTCCGGGAATGGGGGCAGGGGCGAGCACGGAGCGCGTAGACTCTAGCGCGATGCGTCGACGATGGCCCCTGATCGTGCTCCTCCTGGCCCCTCTGGCCGCCCTCTGGCCGGGACTGACGGGCCTCGCGCTCGGGCCGTTCGACGCCATCCGCCACCTCGCGCCCTGGAACGGCCCCGCGCCCGCGCAACCCTGGGACGTGCTGATGGCCGACTCCGTGCTCCAGTCTCACGTCTGGCGCACGATGGTCCTCGACGCCTGGGGCAAGGGGCAGCTTCCGCTCTGGAATCCCTACGAGTTCGCGGGGACGCCGCTCCTCGCGAACTCTCAGTCGGGCGGCTTCTACCCGCCGCACATCGTCCTCGGGCTGCTCCACGTCCCGGCGGGGCTCGCGGGCTTCCTGCTGGCTTGGTTCCACCTCGCGCTGGCCGGGATCGGGACGCACGCCCTGGTGCGCCGCCTTGGCGGATCGTCCGCCGGGGGGCTGACGGCGGGCCTGTCGTTCGTCCTCTCGCCTTTCCTGCTCGGCTGGGCCCCTCTCAGTTCGGTGCCCTCGACCGTCGCGTGGATTCCCCTTGCGCTGGCGTGCGTGACGGACGTCTTTCTGCCCGCTCGCACCGTCCTTACCCCTTTCGAGTCGTCCTACCGAGCGCGAGGGGGGATACGATCGTGGGCCGCGCTCGCGGCCTGCGTCGGGATGATGCTCCTGGCGGGGCACCTTCAGTTCGCGGCCTACGGAATCGGGGCCGTCCTCTTCGTCGCCGTCCTGCAGACGACTCTGGTCAGAGGCGGCGTGAGGGCGGAGGAACCGACGCCCGGCACGTTCGTCGTGGAAGGGGACGATCCTATCCCTTCGTCGACGGTCGAAGGACTGCGCGAACTCGTCGAAAAGCCCGCGCAAGGCCCGTCGGGCGCGGGACGACGACTGATCGGCGTCCTCTTCGCGCTTGTGCTGGGCGGGGCGCTCGCCGCGCCGCAGTTCCTGCCGGTACTGAGCTACTCGAAGGAGTCGCACCGCCGCAACGTGCCCACCGAGGAAGGTTATCAGGCATCCATGGGTTCGGCCCTGAAGCCGTTCGAGCTGGCGACCCTGGCGCACCCGATGGCCCTCGGTTCGCCGCGCGAGCCGGTTCAGGTCGGAGGGCAGACGATCGCCGCCTATTGGCCGCCGCTCGTCAAGAACGGGGCGAACTACGCGGAGTCGGCGGTGTCGGTAGGGGCGGTGATCTTCGCCCTTCTCTTCGCGGCGCCGTGGCGGCGCCGCGAGACGTGGCCCTTCGCCGCGTTGGGGGGCGTCGCCCTACTGCTCGCCCTCGGGACGCCGCTGAACCGCCTTCTCTACTCGCTCGTGCCCGGTTGGTCGAGTACCGGATCGCCCGGACGCGTCGAGGTCCTGTTCGTCCTCGCCGCCTGCGTTCTGGCGGGCTTGGCGGTCGACCGCCTTGGCGAACGAAAGGCGCGGATTGTGGCCGCCGTCGGGGTGGTCGTCGGCCTTCTGTTCGCCCTCGCCCTGCCGAACCTCGCCGAGGCGCAGGATGCCGCCGTGGTCTTGCGAGGGGCGGCGACCGCCGGCGCGATGCCCGTGGTCCTGCTCGCGACCGTGCTGGCCCTCGTCGCCCTTCTCGCCGCCAAGCGCACCCCGTGGGCGGTCCCGGCGGGGGCGGTCCTGGTCGCGATCCTGACCCATGCGGCCGGACTCGTGCCTTTCGGCAAGCCGCTCGATCCGCCCAAGGGCGACCCCAACGTTCGGATCGCGGTGGTGAACGACGCCTGGGACATCGTGACGCAACAGCCCGCCGTGCTTCCGCCGAACCTCGCCGCCCTCGGGGGGCTCCATGAGCTTTCGGGCTACGACTCCCTGACCTCGCGTGACGCGGTCGAGATGCTTCGCACGGTGAACGGCGGAACGGACCCCTCGCCGCCGGTGAACGGCAACATGATGTTCGTCAAGCCGTCGGTCGACCCGAAAGCCCTCGCCGAGTGCGGGGTGACCGAGGTCTGGTCGCGCAAGCCCCTGCCGCGACTCGGAACGCCCGAGACGCGAGAGGGCTACGTCGTCTACAAGATCGATGGACCGGGACGGGTGACGGGCGGAACGGTGGTCGACGGCTACGACCGGCAACGAGTGATCAGCCCGCCGAACCACCTGGTCACCATCCTGGATCGCTGGGTTGAGGGTTGGGAATCCCCGTCTCCTAAGGTCGCGGTCATAAAGCAACACTCCGTCCGCACATGGCGTAGCGTCAGTTGGAACGGTGATCGGAACCCCGGCTTTGATGTCACTCTTCGCTACTCGCCCCCCGGCCTCGTCGCCGGAGGCGTCGTTGGCGCCCTCGCATGGCTGGGGCTGATCGGTCTGACGGTCGCCGGAAAGCGGCGAAGCTGAAAGAGCAGAGAAGATCGGCATAGCGGAAGCGTTGGCCCTGATCCTGCGTTTCGTCGTCCAAGCTGAGACTTTCCGCCCCTTCGGATCGTCCCAAACGCGTGGCGCGGACGTTGCTGATCGGGGGACCGCACGTTTCGTGGCGGACCTGGGAAAAGGAGAGCCTCAAGGGCGACGACCTGCTCGTCCTCGATCCCGCCGATGCGACCTACGGTCCGCCGACCGTCCTGCGCCTGATGCGCGGCGAGCGGCCCCTTTGGAGCCGTCTCTACGGATCGCTCGACCCGCGCCGCGCGCCGCACGTTCTCGTCGCCGCCCTCGCGGAAGGGATGGCGCAGGCGGGCGACGACCTTACGGTGCGGCTGTTCGCCTACCGTAGCACGCCCTTGCTGCGGCAGACGGTCGGGCTCATCGCCTCGGTGCTGCGGCCGGATCGTATCCTCGTCGCGGAAGGCACGGAGATCGATCAGGACGGCTTCGCGCTCGGGCCGGAGCCCACGCCGCTCGAGGCCGCCTTCCCGCCGATGGTGCAGGAAGCGATGCGCAAGGCCCAGTGGATGAAGATGCTGGAGGCCTCGTCGCTCCACGAGATCGATCTGGCGCGCACGACCTTGGAAGGAAGCCGTCTCGGGAGCGGAAAGCCCCTGTCGATCGCGGAGAAGGAGCGGGCGGGGCTGGGCCACGCCTTCCGGGTCGAGCGGATCGGCCGCACTCTGCTCGTCGTCGCCGCCGACACAGACGAGCGGCAGATCGCGCGGGCCCTCGACGTGACCCACGCCGCGAAGGTCGTCCACGCCGTGCCTTCGGCGTACGACGGCCTCGTGCTTTCGTTCGTGCGACCGACGGGCGAGGAGATCGGTTTTGGGCGCGTCGAGCGCTTCGACTGGGAGGCCAACGTGCTCTACGCCCGGTGCACGGCGGTCGCCCCGGTGCCGGTCGCGATCGTACGTCTGGGCTCCCTCCGGCTCGACCCGAAAGGGGGCGAACGGGGCGAAGCGCGGCCCTGGGAGGTCTGACGTGCCATAATCGACCGAAAAGCCAGGAACCTATGCCCACCGCTTTTCGAGAAGGACTCAGCTTCGACGACGTTCTCCTGGTTCCCCAGCAGACCCAGACCCTCCCGAACGAGGTCGATATCTCGACGCCGTTCCTGCCCGGAATCAACCTCCGGATCCCCATCGTGTCTTCCCCGATGGACACCGTCACCGATGCCCGGATGGCGATCGCGATGGCCCGCGAGGGCGGGGTGGGCGTGCTCCACCGCAACCTCGATATCGCCGCGCAGGCCGAGATGATCGACCGGGTGAAGCGCTCCGAAAGCGGCGTCATCACCAAGCCGTTCAAGCTCGATCCCGCGAAGACGCTTCAGGACGCGGTCGACCTGATGGAGCGCTATCACATCAGCGGCGTCCCCATCGTGGACGAGACGGGACGCCTCGTGGGCATCCTCACGAACCGCGACATCCGTTTCGAGACGGACTTCTCCCGCCCGATCGGCGAGCGGATGACGAAAGACAACCTCGTCACCGTGCCCGTTGGCACGAGCCTGGAGCAGGCGCAGGCGATGCTGTCCGAGCATCGCATCGAGAAGTTGCCCATCGTGGACGGTGAGGGTCGCCTCACCGGCCTCATCACCATCAAGGACATCCAGAAGGTCAAGCGGCATCCGCTCGCGACGAAGGACGCCAAGGGCCGTCTCGTCGTCGGCGCCGCCATCGGCTCCCTTCTCCAACCCTACGAGCGGGCGAAGGCCCTGCTCGACGCGGGCGTCGACTTCGTCGTCATCGACGCGGCCCACGGCCACTCGAAGGGCGTCATGGACTGCCTCAAGATGCTCAAGGAGCGGCTGCCCGATCTCAAGGTTATCGCGGGCAACGTCGCTACCAAGCAAGGTGTGCGCGACCTCCACGCGCTCGGGGCCGACGGGCTCCGGCTCGGCATCGGCGCGGGCTCGATCTGCACCACGCGGGTCGTGGCGGGCGTCGGCGTCCCGCAGTTCACGGCGGTTCTCGACTGCGCCGAGGAGGCGAACCGGCTCGGCATCCCGACCATCGCCGATGGCGGCATCCGCGCCTCGGGCGACGTCGTGAAGTGCCTCGCGGCGGGGGCCTCGTCGGTGATGATGGGCAACATGTTCGCGGGCTGCGACGAGAGTCCCGGCGAGATGGAGATCTTCCGCAACCGGGCCTACAAGGTCTACCGGGGCATGGGCTCGGTAGGCGCGATGAAGCAGGGCTCCTCCGACCGCTACATGAAGATCAAGGAGAAGGGCGGCGTGATCGTCCCCGAGGGCGTCGAGGGACGCGTTCCCTACAAGGGCGCGCTTTCCGAAACGATCGCCCAACTCGTCGGCGGCCTGCGTTCCGGCATGGGCTACGTCGGAGCCGCCGATCTTTCCGAGCTCAGGGAGAACGCGGAATTCCTGAAGATCACCGGCGCGGGCCTGCGGGAGAGCCATCCGCACGACGTCCAGATCACCAAGGAGCCGCCGAACTACAGCAGCCCCTACGCGACGGCCGAAGGGGAGTAAAGACGAGGGCCGAGGGTTGAACCTCGGCCCTTACCCTAGGCTTCGTCTAGGCCGCGCCGAGCCACTTTTCGGTGGCGTTGCGAAGGCCGTCGACGTATTCCGCCATGTCCACGGGCTTCTCGATAAAGTCGTTCGCGCCCGCGTCGAGGCACCGCTGGATAAGGCCCTCGTCGCTGGAGCCGCTGAACACGATCAGCGGCACCTCTTTGAGACCGTCGACCGCGCGGATGCGTCCCACCAACTCGTTGCCGGGAACGCCGGGAAGGGTGTTGTCCAGGAACACCAGATCCGGATCGGCGGAGGCGCGACCGGCGAACGCGCCTTGGCGGAGAAGGAAGTCGAGCGCGTCGCCCCCGTTCCGGGCGACGACGACCGAGCAGGCGCGCTTCACCCCGCGCAGGGCGCGGAGCGTCAGACTTTCGTCGTTGGGGTCGTCCTCGACGATAAGGATAGTATAGGGGTTCATGCGCTCGACATCGCAATTATACGTCTAGTCTTAGCGATTCTATAGCCTCGGCCACGGTTTTCGACGCCAAACGGCACTGTTTAGTCCCTTTTCCCCTTACTTCAAGCCGAACTTTAAGGCTTCCGTCCGCGCCTTCGATGCTGACGCTAGCACCCTCGCCGTCGGTGGCCTGGTAGGAGACGGCTCCGCTGCGGATCGCGCGGAGTTCGGAGAGGTCGATCACGAAGCGGGCCAGAGCCCCGTCCGATCGGTCGTGAAGGACGATCCACAGGCCCTCTTCGTGTTCCAGATGCGCTTCGATCCCGTCCTGGCAGAGAACCACCTTGGGCATGGCGCGTTAGACGCCGCCCGAGTACCCTAGGCTCCATGAGTCTGCAACGCACGCCCCTCTACGACGCGCATCTCGCCCTCGGAGGGCGGATCGTCCCCTTCGCGGGATACGAGATGCCCGTCCAGTACGTCGGCATTCTGGCGGAGACGGCGGCGGTGCGAACGGCGGCGGGAATGTTCGACGTGAGCCACATGGCCCGGCTCGACGTCCGGGGCGCGGGCGCCCTGGCGTTTCTGGAGCACGTTACGAGCAACGACGTCGCGAAGCTGGAGGACGGGCGAGGGCAGTACAGCCTCCTCCCGAACGCGGAGGGCGGCGTCGTGGACGACATCATCGTCTACCGGATCGCGGACGGCGACTACCGGATGGTCGTGAACGCGAGCAACCACGCGAAGGACGTCGCCTGGCTTCGGGGCCACGACGCGTTCGACGTGACGATCGACGACGTGACCCTTTCGACCTTCCTCATCGCGGTCCAAGGGCCGAAGGCGGTGGAAACCGTCGCTTCCCTGTCGAGCGACCCCGAGGCGATCCGGGCCGCCCCGTTCTTCGGCACCGTCGAGACGACGATGGCGGGCGTGCCCGTCTTCGCCGCCCGGAGCGGCTACACGGGCGAGGACGGCTACGAGATCACCGGCCCCGCCGCCTCGGCGGCCACCCTCTGGGACGCCTTTCTCGCGGCGGGCGTGACCGCCTGCGGTCTGGGCTCGCGCGATACCCTCCGCGTCGAGGCGGGCCTTCCGCTCTACGGCCATGAGCTGAGCGACGAGCTGAGTCCCATCGCCGCCGGCCTTGGCTGGGTCGTGAGCAAGACGAAGCGATTCGTGGGGAGCGGCCCGATCAATCAGGCGCGTGAGGAAGGCGTTCCGCGCCGCCTCGTGGGCGTGACCCTGGAGGCCAAGCGGCTCATCCCCACCGGAGCGGCGGTGACCGTCGACGGCCGCGTGGTCGGCGAGGTGAGCAGCGGCGTCGTCTCGCCCACCCTCGGCAAGGCGGTCGCCTTCGCGTTCATCGATTCCGACGTGCCGAAGGGAGCCGCCTGCGCGGTCGACCTTCGCGGCAAGGCGGAGCCGGGCGAGATCGTCGACAAGCGGTTCCTCAAGGGACGGAGGTAGGACGCAGGGAGCTTCCCCTTTTCAAAAGGGGAAGCTCCCTTTCAAGGGTTCAGGCGGGCGTCCCTCTGCCATTTCGCGTGGCCGTCGAGGAAGCCTCGGTTGCGCCCGCCCGCGTGGACGGCGAGGCCGCGCAGGTTGGGTGCGACCGGATTGATCTTCGGGAAGTAGGGGTCGACGACCAGCTCCACGTCGGCGACCGACTGCGGCTGGCCCACGGTGGGGTTGTTCGCGGCCTGGAGATCGGACACCGCCGTCTCAGGCGACTTGCCCCAGAGATTGTCCAACTCGACCGCGTTCGCGTCCATGTGGTCGAAGCGCCAGAGCCAGTAGCGCGTCGTGCCGTTCGGACTCGTCTGCTCGACCTGGGGCAGGCGTCCCATCGCGGAGCCGGTGACGCTGGGGCAGGCCCAGAGGTCGCGGTTGCGGGCGTACGGCTCCAGCACGACCGCCGCCCAGCCGCCGCGCGGATCGCTGGGCGGCCAGGTCCAGGTCGCGGTCCCGCGCAGGTCGCGCTTGACGTCGCGCCGGTCGGGAAGGCGGTCGTCGGCGTCGGTCTCGTACATCGTCGTGGCGAGCGTGATCTGCTTCATGTTGGAGAGGCAGGCGGCCTTCTTCGCCGCCTCCTTGGCGCGGGCGAAGACGGGGAAGAGAATGGCGGCCAGGATGGCGATGATGGCGATCACCACGAGCAGCTCGATCAGCGTAAAAGCGCGGCGAAAGGAATAGAGGAACACCGTTGCCCCCTTCTACGATCAAATCCGCTAGTCATGAGCCACACCCTCTACGCCACGTTCGCCACCCCGGAAGCTGCCGAGAAGGCGACGGGCGCCCTGATCGACCAAGGGGTGCGCGCCGAAGACCTTTCGGTGGTGCGCCACCCGCATGAGGGTTACACCTCGGCGACCGAGCCGTCCGTCACCGCCTCCAACGTGACGACCCCGCCCGCCGCCATCGAGCGCGATCCCACGGACGTCACAGCGACCCGGGCGGACCTTGCCAACGGCGACCTCGACGACGCGCCTGTCCCGGCGCGGGCGGGGGGCGACGCGGAGGCGGGCGCGGTCAAGGGTGGGCTGATCGGCGCGGGCATCGGCGCGGTCGCGGTGATCGCGGCCCTCGTGGTGCCGGGCGTGGGCCTCGTCCTCGGGGCGGGGGCGCTGGCGAGCGCCCTCGGCGGCGTGATCGCGACGGCGGGCGCGGGCGCGGCGACGGGCGCTCTCGTGGCCTACCTGAAAGACCTCGGCCTTGAGGACGACGTGGCCTCCGAATATCGGGATACGGTCGAGAGCGGCGGCGCCATCCTCGCCGTCACCGTGCCCAGCGGCGCCGTCGACGAAGATGCGGCTAACGCGGTCCTCAAGCAGTTCGGCGCGACGAACGTCAACCGCTACGCCTCCCGCGAGTACGTGGCGTAAGGCACCGAATGGTTGGGGGATGAGTGGGCAGCCGCTGGTCTCCTAGGCTAGTTGTCCACGGTTTCGTTGCCGAGGAGGTGGCGAACGGAATAGATCTGGCTGGTGTGGTAGGCCACGTGGAAAGCTTGGTACTCAAGGGTCGAGCCCCAGGTCTGATCGGTCCGGTGGGGGTTTTGGGTTTCCGGCTCCTGAGGGTCGGCGACGAAGGCCGCCTTGCAGAGGGCGTGGACGCGCTGGACCTCCTTGAGGACCGCCCCCGCGCCCAAGGACAGCTCGAACGGCTCGAACACGGACGACGTGTAGTAGCGGATCGCGGGCGTGACGAGCGGGCTCTCGACCCCGCCTTCTCCCAGGAACCAGCGCGCCTCTCCGTAGGCGACGTGGGCGGCCAGCTCCCCGACGCTCAGCAGCCGGGTATCGGCGCGGCGCCAGACGTCGGCGTCAGGAAGTCCTACGAAAGCCTCGCTCATCTCCCAATGGGCGGTGTCCAATGCCTTCAGAAGCAGATCGAGGGTCGCCACTTCCGAACGTTACCCTCGTCCTCTTCGTGATCGGTTGGTCCACGGCGTCGGGGGCGTCTCGAAGTCGATCGGGGAGAGAGACGCTCTTCGGTGGATCTTTGGCCTCGTACCGGCTCCGATCCGAGGTGGAGGCTCGACTCGCGCTTTTATGGGGATTTGGCCCCGGTACACTACCGACCGATGAACAGCGCTCCCGCGCGCGAGGGCTCGGACGATCGGGTCCGCATCCTCGGGATGCCCGTCGACGTCCTGACCATGGATGGGTGCATGGAACGAATCTCGGGATTCGTCCAGTCCGGACGGCCCCACCTCGTGGTGACCGCCGACTCGAGCGGCATCGTGCAGGCCCAGACCGACCCCGGCCTCGCCGAGCTGTACCACACCGCCGACCTTGTGACCCCCGACTCGGCGGGCGTGGTCTGGGCGATGCGGCGGGCCGGACGGTCCGTGCCCTCGCGGGTGAGCGGGGTCGACATCGTGGACCACGTCTGCGGGATGAGCGCGGAGCGCGGCTGGCGCGTCTTCTTCCTCGGGGCGGCCCCCGGCGTCGCGGAGTTGGCGGCGGAGCGGATGCGCCTGCGCCATCCCGGCTGCAACATCGTCGGGGCGCGGCACGGCTACTTCCCGCCGGAGAGCGACGCGGTCGTGGCCGCCGAGGTGGCGGAGACGAAGCCCGACATCCTGTTCGTCGCGATGGGCATCCCGCGTCAGGAGAAGTTTATCCGGGCGACCGAGAGCATCGTCGGGGCGAAGGTCGCGATGGGCGTAGGCGGCTCGTTCGACGTGTTCAGCGGCAAGGTGAAGAGAGCGCCGAAGCTCTTGCAGAAGCTTCGGATGGAGTGGGCGTGGCGGCTCGCGCAGAACCCGAAGAAGATCGGCAAGGTGATGCTCCTGCCGCGCTTCGTCCTGATGATCCTTCGGGAGCGGCGATGAAGATCTACACCCGGACGGGCGACGCGGGCACGACCGGACTGTTGGGCGGAAGCCGCGCCGCGAAGACCAGCCTGCGGATCGTCGCGATCGGCGACGTGGACGAACTGAACGCCACCCTTGGCCTCGCGGGCGGCGGGGAAGAGCTGGACCGGCTCCAGCGCTGGCTTTTCGACGTCGGCGCGGAACTGGCGGCTCCGCCCGGTGGCCGGTTCGACAAGCCCTCGGTCGAGGCGCGCCACGTCGAATGGCTCGAAGCGGCGATCGACCGCCACATGGCGGCCCTGCCGCCGCTCCGCGCGTTCGTCCTTCCCGGCGGCTCGCCCGCCGCCGCCTCGCTTCACCTCGCGCGAGCCGTCTGCCGCCGCGCGGAGAGGGCTATACTGGCCCTGCACGACGAGGAACCCGTGCGCGAGAACGTTCGCGTGTTCGTCAACCGTCTTTCCGACTACCTGTTCGCCGCCGCCCGCGCCGCGAACGCCGCCGCCGGCGTTCCCGATGTGGAGTGGCATCCCCAAGAGGACCCATGCTGAGCCCCCTTCTGCTCGTCTTCGCTTACGCCGCTCACCGCCAAGAGCCCCCCCCCACCGCCGCCGGACTCATCTCCAAGATGCTCCAGCATTACGCCTCGGCTTCCTCGATGGCCGCGACCATTCGCACCACCCAGACCGCCGCCGACAAGAGCGTCGTGACGGAGACCAGCCTCGCCTTCGAACGACCCTCCAAGATCCGGCTCGATCAGCGGCAGGTCGGTACGACCCTACGCCGCAAGGGACTGCTCGTAAGCGACGGCACGACCGTCTGCTACAGCAAGCCCGACTACCTCGCTAAGGAAGAGCCTTACCTCTACGAGCCGGTCAAGAACCCCAAACTTCCGGACAGCGAACCTCGGAAGATGGAGGAGCTGTACGACCTCGCCGCCTCCGCGATGCCCGACCGCTCGCCGATCCTCGACATCCTCGCGGGTGGAGCCGAGGATCGGAAGTACTTCGCGGGCCAGCTGGCCTCGTTCGACCTTAAGGGGAAGGAGACGGTCAACGAGAAGTCGGTCAACGTGATCGAGGGTTCCTGGCGCGAGACGGCGGGCAACCGGCCCAGCGGCCAGTTCCGGATCTGCCTCACCGACGAGGGCGAGATCGTGCGCTACGTCCTCGTCCAGAGCTTCGCGCCGCCGGCCTCGACGTCCCGTCCGGGCCGTCCCCAGGTCGGGGGCGATCCCGTTACCGTGACCACCGTGTGGGACGCGACGGTCACCCTCAACGCCACCTTCAAGCCCGACACGTTCGCGCTTAAGGAGTAGGGAAGTGCCCTCTACTCGATCCCGACCGCCGCTCTGACGGCGGGGTCGGGCGACTTGCGCATCCGTTCCCGCGCCTCGGCAGGGAGGGCAAGCCCCTTGGCCTTGGCGAGGTGCAGGAGCGCGATCTGGACGCGCGGGTCAGGATCCTCCACCGGGAGATCCTTGACCTCCACCGACTCGCCGCTCGTGGCGAGGGCTTCGAGGGCGGCGGCGCGCACGCGGGGGGCGCGGTCGGTCAGAGCGAGGCGGATCGAAGGGCCGTATTCCGGCCTCGGGGCGGCGGTCCAAGCCTGAAGGAGGCCGACACGGACGCCGAGGCTGTCGTCGCGGACCCCCTTCAGACCCTCCGTCCGGAACTCCGCCACCGTCGAGGTCGCGAGGCGTCGCAGGCTTTCGAGCCGCACCGCGTCGCTGGGCTCGTTGACCGCCGACCAGAGCAGCTTGCGCCCTTGGTAGTCGTCGTTCGGGTCGGCGGTCAGGGTCGCCGCCATCTTGATCTCGGGATCGTCCTGGGGCAGGAACGCCATGCGCATGCGGGCGGCCTCGTCTCCAGCGATCAGGCTGAGGGCGCGGATCGCGGAGAGGCGGGCGGCGCGCGAGCGAGCTTGGTTCAGGCCGAGGACCTGAGACACGACCTTCGGATCGCCCGACTCCGCGAGGACTTCGGCGGCGACGCCCCGCGCCCGGTCGGAGGCGGCGGACCGCAAGGCGCGGGCCATCGCCTCCTTGGCGATCGGGGAGTCGAGCTTGCCCAGGGCGCGGAGGGCGGGGGTGAAGATCGTCGGCTCGAAGTTGTAGAGGCCCGACTGGATCAGCAGGGGCTCGTCCAAGGGATCGGGCTGCGCCAGGGCGGCGGCGAGGGCGTTCGCGACGACGGGCCGGGAGAGGTCCTTCATCAAGGTGCGCCGCTCGTCGCCGGGCGGGGCGGTGGCGGCCCAAGCGGCGCGGGCCTCGGGCGTCGCGGCGCTCGAACTCGGGGCCTCGGGGGCGGGGGCGGCGTCCGGAGCCTCCGTCGTCGCCTCGAAGTCGGAGAACGCGGCGTTGATCGGGCCGAGGGTGACGCGGGCGGTCGCCTTGTCGGCGGCGGCGGGTGCGGCGAGAATACGGCTCACCTGAGACAGGGGACGGAGATCGATCTTGACCCGGTGCCACGCGTTGTCATAGGCGAACGGCACGTCCTTGCCGAGGCGCACGACTTTGGCGGGCGTCCCGCCGGGCGGCGTGTTGAACTGGAGAACGACGGGGTCTTTCGAGTCGGACTTCGCCCAGAAGGCGAAGGTGGGGGTCGCGCCGACGTCGAGCGGCTTGCCCTCGACGGAGGGGAAGGCGAACCCACCCGCGCGGAAGTCGCCGACCTCCTGCATCGTCAGCACGGAGCCGCGCTCCGAGTCCTTCGTGATGGTGACGGTCGTGTCCTTGCCACGCGGCGCCCAGGCGGTCAGGCCGACCGGCCTGGGCGTCTCGGAAAGGTCCGCGGCCAGCGCGGCGAGCCGCGACTCGGGGACGTCGTCGGCGCCGGCAAGGATCGCGGGCCAGCCGACTTTGGCCGCCAGGGCGAGCGGATCGGGAGACTCCTGCAGGAAAGCCTTCAGGCCCGCGTCGTGAGCGCGCTGGGCGACCTGCCCCTGCCAGATCGTGGCCATCGCCCGCGCGAGTCCACCGTCGACCTCCTGGCCCAGGACGTCGGGAACGCCGACGATGCCTACCGGCGCGCCTTGGACGGCGATCGGCTCCACGTCTTCGCCCCCGACGGGATGGATCACGAACACCGACTGGTAAGGACCCCGAAAGACGGCGTCCTCGGCCTCGTACTTGCCGCCGTTGATGCGGGGAGCGAGGTACTTCGCCACGAAGGGGGCGAGATCGCCGCCTTGGATCGTCAGAACCTCCGGGTCTTCCACCACATCGACCACGACCTTGACCGCGCCGCCGGTGAGGTTCGCGACGAGAGCCTGGAACTGCGGGATCGCGCGCCGCACGCGGGCGACGTCGACGGGGAGCAGGGAGTGGAGGCCGGGCCAGACGAGGGAACCGCCCTTCTCATGGACGCGATCGATGCGGTCGAGAATGACGACCTTCGTTCGCCAGACCGCCG
>CAZEWR010000026.1:0-76680 GCA_964516175.1 uncultured Fimbriimonas sp.
GTCCTCCCAATTTCCGAAATGGCCGGCCGGAATCGCGAGCTTGGCCGCCGGGTCGTAGCAGTCGTTCACGATGTCCTGCTCCTTGCTCGGCATGATGGTGAAGCCGTCGCCGTCCGAGGGGAGGCTGTACATGTCGACCTTGACCGCCTTGGCGTGGCCGTCCGTGTATCCGAAGCTCCACTGGCCGTTGTGGCGGTACTCCTCCGCCTTACAAGGATTGATCGCATCGCCGCCCTGGCACATGTCATACGGCGCGTTCGTGTACTGCGGACTGTCGCCGGTGTCCTGGAGCGAGACCATCTCGGCCGGAGACACGAACTCCGACATGTTGCGTCCGGGGAAGTAGTGGCGGGAGCCGAAGTTCGGATCGCCGGGCGTGTAGTTGGTGGACGCGCGGAAGACGCCATAGCCCGCGCGGTTGTGCATCGGGCCGTAGTTCATCGCGTAACCGAAAAGCCGCCCGTTCTTGTCGCCGGGCCGCCCATAGTACGCGCCACCGGTCGCGGTAATCGGGATGTTCACCGTTCGCTCAGGGCAGTAGAAGATGTCGTAGCTCTTGACATAGGGCTGGGCGAGCGAGAAGAAGTCGTTCTGGTTGCCCTGGTCCGTGCCCGAGTAGTCCTTGCCCGTCGTGACCCACGTATCGTCGTAGTCCGTGGCGTACATGATCCAAGAGTTGTTGAGCTGGCGAACGTTGGAGAGGCAGACCGCCTTCTTCGCGGCCGCCTTGGCTTGGGCGAACACCGGGAACAGGATCGCGGCGAGGATGGCGATGATGGCGATCACCACGAGCAGCTCGATGAGGGTGAAGGCTCTTCGATGGGTTTTCATGAGGGAGGGCTCCCGACTCGTGCGCTCCGTCTTGTGAGCGCCTTGGACAGAAGGGTAGCGGCCATCCCGTACCCGCGCAAACGGCTTGCGCGAAAGTGGAACGCGTCGGTACCGAGCGTTAACGAAGCCCTCAGGCGGCGCTTCGAACCACCGTTTCCGACCGCCTTTCGTAGTCGGTCGCCTCCCCCATCCGTCCGGCGAGCGCGCTGTAGACGGCCATATCGGCGAGCACTGCCGAGCGCGACGCGTCGTCTTGAGTGGCGGTGAGCGCCCGCTGGAGCGTGAACAGCCCCAGGTGGGGACGCGGCGTCGGCCAACGGTACACGTCGGACCACGCGATCAGGCGTCGAGCCTCGATGGCGAGCGGCTCGCCTGGATCGGAAGCCTCACGCAACGACGCCTCGGCCTGGGCTCCGGCCTCCGCGTGGCGGCCATGCACGCTGAGGTGGCGCGCGTACACGACCTGGGCGCGGCGCAAGAGGCACACCGCATCGGGCTCGCTCCGGAACCACCAGAGGAGGGACTGAAGCTGAAGAAGCCGAAGCTCCACGTTCTCCGCGCTGGAGAAGGGCGAGACCGCCTCGACCCGATCCAACTCCCTCGCGTAGGCCGCGGCTTCGAAGGCGGGACGCCTCACCTTGAGCTTGGCGACCCCGCTCGCCTGCAGGCAGGCGCGCTCCTCCTCGCTGGCTCCGTAAAGGTCGAGCAGGCGCGCCAGCGACTCCATCGGCGGATGCGACGCGGCGGACTCCCAACGGCTGACCGTGCTCGCCACCACGCCCAAACTCGTCGCCACCTCGACCAGCGATCGGCCTGTCCGGCGACGTAGAGCGCGGAGCAGCGCTCCGCCCGAGGGCGCGATCACCTCGCCCTTCTCCCGCGCCGCCAAGGCGGCACGAGGGACGTCGAGGCTAGCGAGGATCCGAAGCGTGCCCTCCCGGCCCACGCCGAGCGCACGAAGGAGGCTCCGCAGTTCTGGGACGCGCGGCGCGCAGGTTCCGGCTTCCCAACGGGAAAGCGTCGAGGGGGCGATCTCCGCGCGCGTCGCGGCTTGGCGCAGACTCAGGCCCTGGCCTTCGCGCTGCTCTCGCAGGAGGGCCGCCAGTCGTTGCCGCGTCGAGCACATAGGCCTACTCTTACACGCTTTTCGTTGCCGCGCGGTTAAGGCTTGATAAAAACCGCGCGATCGATCTCCTGCCCCCACTCGTCGATCTGGCGCAGGGTGAGCGTCCGCGCGTCCAGGTCGGCCACCGTGAACGAATGGCGGTCGGTCACCATCTGGGCCACGTAGTCCGCGTCAGCGTCCTCCTTGTGGAGCCACCGCTTCGGGTCGCGGTTCATCTCCGGATCGTAGAGACTGTTGCCTCCCGCCCCCGTGGTGACGTGGACGATCCCGTCGGCGTGGGTGGCCGTCTCGCCGTCGAACTTCCGGTCGACCGTGAACTCGCCGGGCACGAGGCGCCGGTCCGCGCCGACCTCGTGCGCCGCGCTCTCGTCCCGAGGTCGGAACCGGATCGGCCGGGTGCGCTGGTAAACGTGCTCGTGACCGTTCAGCACGAGGTCGACGCCTTGCCGTTCGAAGAGCGGCGAGAGGACCCGCATATGCTGCTCCTCGTAATGCTCGTTGCCCACGTTGAACGCGGGGTGGTGATAGACCACGATCTTCCAGGCCGCGTCGGTCCCGGCGAGGTCGGTCTCGATCCACTTCTGGAGGGCGGCGTCCGTCGGATCGACGGTGACGTTCGCGTCGAGGCAGAGAAAGTGGGCGTCGCCGACGTCGAACGAGTAGTTCGCCATCGCGGGAAAGCGCGGTCCGGCGGCTTCTCGGAACTCCGTGACGTCGCCGACGGTGGGCGTCGGATAGACGGGGGCGGGGCCGTTGAGCGGAAGGTGGAAATTGGTGTAGTAGCCCAGGGCGTCAGGCGCCTTGCCGAAATCGGCGCAGGGGTGGCCTTTCGGGTCTTCGAAGTTCACGTCGTGGTTCGCCAGAACGGAGTAGAACGGGACCGAGCGGAGAAGCGGCGCGCCGATGCGAAGGTTGGCCTCGTCCGCGTTGTAGACGGGGAAGAAGAACTTGGCGTACTGGCCGTCGAGGCCGTCGTTGTAGACGTTGTCCCCGGTGTTCATCACGAAGTCCGGGATAGCGCGGTAGGCGTGGTAGGCCACCGCCCGCTCGCCGGGATCGCCGTTCGAGTTGTCGCCGAAGGCGACGAACCGGATCTTCGCCCCTCGGGGCTTGCGCGTGGTGAAGTAGCCCTCGACCAGCCGCTCGCCGTCCAAAGTGACCTTGTAGCGGTAGCGTGTGCCGAGCTTGAGCCCCGTGAGCTTGGCCGAGTAGTTCAGGCGGGCGTCCTTGACGTACTCGTAGCCCTTCCCCCGGCGCGCGATCGTCACCTCGGCGTCGTGCTCGTCGCCGTGCGGTCCGTAGGAGAGCGTGAAACGAGCGGGCGTCGGGTCGGTCTGCCAGGCGACGACGATCGACTCCTGACCTTCGACGAGGCGGCTGGCGTCGGAGCCGGGTTGAAGGTATGGCAGCGCCGTCACCACCGCTCGGACGGGAGCGTCCGACCCAACTTGAATGGCACGAGGATCGAAGTCCCGTCGAGACGCCTCAGCGCGGGGCAGGGTCGCGAGGAAGGTGAAGCCTCCTGCCGCCTGAATCAGACCTCGCCTTGTGAGCCGCTCCTCTCGTGCCATCGTCGAACGAGAGCATAGCCTTCTGAGGTTAACGGTGCCGGTCGCTTCGATCTTTTTGCGCGAACATGCAACGATTCGCCTCGGCTTGCTCGCAGGGGACGTCTGCCGTCCTCTGTTGTTTTCCAGACGCTGCCCGGTCTCTCGTTCGTCTCTCAGACTCCAACGACCGCTTGAGACGGCAAGAGGCTTCAGTAGACTTGAAATCCTGCGTTTGTGCCCGCGAAATCCTCCATGGGGTGGAAGAGGTCGCACGTTCGAATCGTGTCGCCCCGACCAAATTTTTAGGTGCGAAACGCCACCTCTGGATAATCCAGGAGTGGCGTTCTTGTTTACCGAACGATGAAGCGATCGGATGCGAGCCGTGACTCCGCATCGTCTCTCGGGACCGACCGCGTTGCGGAGCGACGATAGTCTTGGGGGCTGGCGCCGAACCGGGCTCGGAAGCGACGGGAGAAGACCGAAGGGTCGGCGTAGCCGACCGCCGCCCCGATCTCGCCGCAGGGGAGCTCGGAGTTGCGAAGGAGCGAAGCGGCGCGGTCGTTGCGCAGGGCGGCGAGGTACGCCATCGGCCCGGCGCCGATCTGCGCCTTGAACAGCCTCGACAGATAGGCTTTGTCCAAGCCGACCGTGTGCGCGAGCCTCGTCGCGGTCCAAGGATGGTGGATGGACCCTTCGAGGCATCGAACCGCCTGATCGACGGCGGGATGGTACGCCGAACGGACCGGGACCGCGGAGGCGAACTGGTCCAAGGTCCACATCAGGAGACCCAAGCCCCCGGTCGCGTCGCGCTGAATCCCTTCGAGGGCCTTGAGCGCCTCGACGCTCTCGATCGGCAGCTGCGCCAGGCGAACCCTCTCGTGCGCCCGAAGCATCGACCGGACTCGCTCGTCGACCATATATCGCCAGTGGTCCTGCGCCGTCGCGAACGGGAAGCAGAAGTTGAGGACCTCAAGGTCGGCCGAGCGCAGGTACGCGTGCCACACCCCCGGGCGAAGCAGCACCGCCGAGCCGCACGACAAGGCCGAGAGGCCGTCGGGACACGAGTGGACCGCGCTCCCACCCAGAACGACCGCCAGTTCCATAAAGTCGTGGTCGTGTGCCGAGGAGCCGTTGGCGGCGCAGCGTCTGACCACGGCGCTCTCCGTGCCGTCCGACGTTTCCGACCAGCGAACCGTGTGGGCGGCGAATGTCACAGCTAGCCTAGAAGTTTGTCATTTTCCGTCGAAGGCGCACCAGGCCGGGACCGCTATCCTATGAGGATCCGCCGCCTCTCCGCCCATCCTCCTTGGGGTGGAACGAAGACTGTTCGGGATCACGACAACACCATGGGATACATCGTTCCCCTCGTTCTTCTCGTTGGATATCCAGCCCACATGTCGACGAACGCGAACAGGCGGACCAAAGCGGATCTCCTCCGATGCGAGGGGCTCGTCGAGCCGAGCGCGATCAACGCCCCACGTCCTACGTTGAGTTGGCAGATGAGGGCGGAACGACCGGCCGTCCGCCAGAAAGCCTATCGCGTCCTCGTCTCCCGTAGCGCGGGCGGTTTGGAACGCGGCAAAGGCGATCTTTGGGACAGCGGGAAGGTGTATTCGGCCAACAGCACGATGGTCCGCTACGCCGGTCTGCCCTTGGGATCGCGGACGAGGGCTTTTTGGAAGGTGATGGTGTGGGACGAGCGGGACGAGCCTTCGCCCTGGAGCCGTCCGTCCCTCTGGACGATGGGCCTGCTGCGTGCGGACGACTGGGAGGCGAAATGGATCGGAGCCTCCGAAGATCCGGCGCCCGAGTCGACCGCCACCCTTCCGGCTCCTCACTTCCGTAAGGCGTTCCGAGTTGGGAAGACGGTCCAGAAGGCTACGGCCTACGTCAGCGGACTCGGCTTCTACGAGCTGTCGATCAACGGGAGGAAGATCGGAGACCAGGTTCTGGCCCCTGCCGTCACCAACTACGACCGACGACCGCTCAAGAAGCTGCTGTACGACTACGACGACCAGTCGACGCAACGAGTGCTCTACAACAGCTTCGATGTGAGCCGAGAGGTGGTTCAAGGCGCCAACTGCGTCGGCATCCTGCTCGGCAACGGTTGGTACAACCAGCGCGACCGGACCGTCGAGGGCAACCTGTGGTACGACGTCCCTCGGCTTATCCTCCAACTGGAGATCACCTACACCGACGGCAGCGTCCAGAAGTTGGTTTCCGACGGCTCTTGGAAGACGAACACGGGGCCGCTGCTCCACGACGGCATCTTCAGCGGCGAGCGATACGACGCGAGGCTCGATTTGGGCGGTTGGCAGAAGGCCGACTACGACGACGGGGGTTGGAAAGCCGCTCTGCTCGTGCGACCCCCAACGGGAAGGCTCGAGGCGCAGACCGCGCCCTTCGACAAGGTGATGAGGACGCTAAGCCCGGTCCTCCAGGAGAGAAAGGGAACGACATCCAAATACCGCCTGGCGGAAACCGTGTCGGGCTGGGCCTCGATCCGCGTCAGAGGAAAGGCCGGAAGCCAGGTCAAGCTTCGCTACGTGAGCGAAGAAGGCGAGGACTACGGGCAGACCGACACCTACATTCTGAAGGGCGGGGGCGTGGAGAGCTGGAAGCCGCGCTTTACCTGGCACACCTTCCGCGACTTGGAGGTCACCGCGAGCGACGCGTCCGTCAAGGTGGAGAGCGTCCTCGTGGAGGACGTCCATACGGCCGTGGCCGGCGTTGGAACCTTCGAATGTTCGAACCCCCTGTTCAACCGGATCCACGAGGCGTACCTCCGAACGCAACGGGCGAACTTCCACGGCAGCATCAGCAGCGACTGTCCCCACCGGGAAAGGCTGGGCTACACCGGCGACGGACAGGTCGCTATGGAGAGCGCTCTCGACACGTTCGACCTGTTCCAGTTCTACCGGAAGTGGATCGACGACATCGACGGCGCCCGGAACAAGAAGACGGGCTTCGTGCCCCACACGGCTCCCTTCGGGGGAGGGGGAGGCGGTCCCGCCTGGGGGTCGGCGTACGTGATCATGCCTTGGCTGTACTACCGCCGCTACGGGGACGCGTCTCTGCTGCGCAAGCATTACGAGGGGATGAAGCAGTGGGTTTCCTACCTCCAGACCCGAACGGACGGGAAAGGCCTCGTGATCCGAGAGGAGCCGAACGGCTGGTGCCTGGGAGACTGGGGCACGCCGACCGAAGTCCAGATTCCCGAGCCTCTCGTCAACACGGCCTACTTCTACCACGTCGTCGACATCCTGTCGAAAGTCGCGGGGGTTCTCAGCGAGAAGAACGACCGTGACCGGTATGTGACGCTGGGGGAAAAGATCAAGAGGGACTTCAACGCGGCGTACTACGACGACGCGAAGCATCGCTACTGGGAGGGCCGACAGGGGGCCGACGCGTTCGCCTTGGCTTTCGGGCTCGTCCCTAAGGAGCGGTACGCCCTCGTCTTCGGCTCCTTGCTCGACGAGCTGAAAAGACTCCACTATCATTTCGACACCGGGATCCTGGGCACGCCCCTGTTGGCGAACGTCCTCGCCCAGAACGACCGGGACGACGTCGTCTTCGATCTGATGAGTCAGAAGGACGCTCCCGGTTTCGGGTACCTGCTCGACGACCGGAACAGCACGCTGTGGGAGTTCTGGGACGGGGGCGGCTCCCACTGCCATCCGATGTTCGGCAGCGTGGTGAGCTGGTTCTACGGGAGCTTGGCGGGCATCCGGACCGATCCTGATTCCGCCGGGATGCAGCGCTTCCTGATCGAGCCGAAGACCGTCCGAGGCATCGACTACTGCAAGGCCTCTTACCAAAGCCTCTACGGGACCATCCGTTCGGAGTGGAAGAGGCTGGAGAGCGGAAGGTATCGGTTCACGATCGAGGTGCCTCCGAACGCTTCCGCGACCTTCGTCCTGCCGGATGGCAAAGGCGCCGTCACCTCCGATTCGGGAAAGAGGATTCCCGTGGGGAAAGCGCGCGGGAAATGGGCCGCCGAGTTCGGGTCGGGCATCTATACGTTCGAGTCATGACGGAGGCGTCCGAGGATGGCCACCGGCGGCGATCGTGCCGGTCAGCCTTTCGCGGCGTTGCGGCACCGGTCCGAGCAGTACTTCACCTGGTCCCACACGCCTCGGCTCGCCCACTTCTTGCGGTTCTCGAACGGCCTGCCGCAAGTCGCGCAGATCTTCGTCTCCTTCGGCTTTCGCATCCCCGTTCTCTACGTACCTTAAAGGGTGGAAGTCGTCTGGTTCAAGCGCGACCTGCGGGTCCACGACCACGCGCCCCTCGTCGAGGCGGCGGCGCGGGGGCCGGTCCTGCCGCTCTACGTCGTCGAGCCGAGCCTCTGGGCCGCGCCGGACGCGAGCGCCCGGCAGTGGCGCTTCGTCGCGGACTCCCTGCGCGACCTGGGCGAGCGGCTCGCCCGTCTCGGCTCGCCCCTGCGGATCGTCGTCGGCGAGGCGGTCGACGTCTTCGAGGGGCTGAGGCGGCAGGGCGCGTTCTCCCTCTGGGCGCACGAGGAGACGGGCAACGGGCCGAGCTACGCGCGCGACCGCGCCGTGCGCGCCTGGGCCCGGGCGCGGGGCGTCCCGTTCCGCGAGCTCCCCAGCGGCGGCGTGGTGCGAAGGCTCGGGAGCCGCGACGACTGGGACCGGATCTTCGACGCGCGCCTCGCCCTTCCGCTGCTCGCCCCGCCGACGGCCCTGCGTGATCCCCTGCTCGAGCTGCCCACCGCCGTCCCGGAGCTTGAGCTGCCGTTCGACCCCGCCGAGGGGCAGCCGGGCGGGCGGAAGGTCGCCCTGGCGCTCTTCGCCTCGTTCCTGGACGAGCGGGGAAGGGACTACCCGCGCGCCCTCTCCAGCCCCGTCACCGCCTTCGACGCCTGCTCCCGGCTGAGTCCCCACCTCGCCTTCGGCACCCTCTCGGGCCGCGAGGCGCTGCGCGTGCTCCACGGACGGATCGAGACGACGGAGGATTCCGCGTGGCGCGGCTCGTACCGGGCGCTCGCCACGCGGATCCGGTGGCGCGACCACTTCCTCCAGAAGCTGGAGTCGGAGCCCGCGATCGAGTCTGAGAACATGGTGCGGGGCTTCGACGGGATGCGCGACCCCGCGCCGGACGCCGAGCGGCTGGCGGCGTGGTGCGAGGGGCGCACGGGCTTTCCCATGGTCGACGCCTGCATGCGGTGCCTCGCCGCGACGGGGTGGATCAACTTCCGGATGCGGGCCATGCTCCAGTCGTTCTCCTCCTACTCCCTCTGGCTCCACTGGCGTGAGCCCGGCCTGCATCTCGCCCGTCTGTTCGTCGACTACGAGCCGGGCATCCACTGGGCGCAGGCCCAGATGCAGAGCGGCACGATCGGGGTGGGGGCGGTCCGGGTCTACGACCCGACGAAGCAGGGCGCGGACCACGATCCCAAGGGCGCTTTCGTCGCCCGCTGGGTGCCGGAGCTCGCGGGACTGCCGCCCGTCTACCGCCTGGAGCCGCGCCTGCTGACCCCCGAGCTTCGGCGGCGCGTCGGCTACCCTCCGCCCATCGTGGAGCTTTCCGACGCCCACGCGTTCGCCCGCGCCCGGCTCTCCGAGTTCCGCGACCGGCCCGATCTCCAGGAGGAGGCCCTGGCCGTCCGGGCGCGTCACGGCTCGCGCCGCCCCATCCCGCCCCGGCCTCGGCCCCGCCCCCAGGCGGGACTGTTCCGGTAGTCGAGATCGTGGCGAGGGGACAGGGGCCGAGTTCGTGAAAGCTTCGGGCGACTTTCGACCCTTAGCGGTCGATCTTGGGGAACGCGTTTCGCGACGGAAAGCCGTTCGGACCCCTTGACCCCGGCCTCGCTCCCTCGGAGAGAGAGCGTCACCCATCCCCTTCCAACGAGAAAAACGGCGGGATAAGCGCGCTTTCGTGCGCGCCGAGGATGGGGCGTCGGGCGGCGCGAAGTCGAGGCGAGGGCGAACGTCGAAACGGACATGAGGACGAATGCTTAACCGCCGCCGCGACCCTCTCTTATCCCGCTCGACCGCCTCATTCGTGTCCGCGCCTCCGGATTCACAAAGGCCTAACCCCTGGGTCGTCGTTCGGCTCCGTGCGAACGATACTTCTCGATATGCCGATCCTTACCCACTGTCCTGCCCCAGTTCATCCAAGGCGCTTAGCCTTATAGCTGAAATTGTAATAAAAACATAAATCAAAGGAACTAGACTCTGTCTTCAAAATCCTGACTCGCGCGTAGGAACGTCGTGCCACGCCACGGCCTCTCCGACGACCAATGGGCGCGCGTCGCGCCGTTCCTGCCGCCCGAGCGAGGACGCCGTGGCCGCCCCTCCAAGGGCAACCGCCTCATGCTGGACGCCATGCTCTGGATGCTGGAGGCGAGCACGCCCTGGCGCGACCTCCCAGGCGAGTTCGGCCCCTGGCAGAGCGTCTACACGCGCTTCTCGCGCTGGCGGGACGCGGGCGTGCTCGAAGGGGTCCTGCGCGAACTTCAGTCCCAGTCCCACGCGGCGAGCGACCTCGACTGGGACCTCCACCACGTGGACTCCAGCGTCGTGCGCGCCCAAAGGAGCGCGGCGGGCGCGAAAAAGGGGGCGGCGACCAGGCGCTCGGTCGGAGCCGAGGCGGCTGGGGCACGAAGTTCCACCTGAGGGTCGAGGGAAAGGGCAGGCCCATGCTGTTCCTGCTGAGCGGCGGGCAGGCCAACGACGCGCCGTTCCTCAGGCCGCTCATGGAGGCGGGGCGCGTGGGAAGGCGGCTTCGCCCCAGGCGGGTCGCGGCGGACAGGGCCTACAGCCACCCTAGCCTGCGGGCCTACCTGCGAGGGCGCGGAGTCGGCGCGGTGATCCCGACCAAGTCGAACCAGCCGAGAAGACCGCGCTTCGACGGTGAGGCGTACCGCGAGCGCAGCCTCGTCGAGCGATGCGTCGGCAGGCTCAAGGAGCATCGACGCGTCGCCACGCGCCACGAGAAGCTGGCCAAAAGCTATCTCGCCATGCTCACTCTCGCCGCCATCCTCATGTGGATTTAAAGACAGAGCCTAGAAGCTTAAGTCCTAAAATTACTTTGAAAGGTAATTATGGATATAAGAGTGAGCTAGACACGGGCGGAAGGCTTTGCGCTAAAACTGTAACGAAACTGCTAGACACAGTTTTCCACTGGTGTCCTGACTGTATGCCTGGAAGCTGATATGTTCTTGCGAACTGCGAATCGACGTACTGTGCCGAAGAAATCAGCAGCCGATCCGTACTTCTTGTCATCGCAACGTAAAACAACCGTCGTTGCTCTTCAAGATGCTCGTGTTCCGTGATGCTGGACTTCTTCGGGTTATGCGGCCTAGGAAGCAACCCTTCGATTGCTCCGGCAATGATCGAAGCTTTCGCGGTGAGGCCCTTGGACTTATGAAGACTCATCACCCGGACATGATCTACCTCATCCGGCATAGTCGGCTGCGTAATCTCTTGGATTAATGCATCGTAGAGTTCGCTTGCGCTTGTACCCTCACTGACAGAAATCTCAACCAGTGTTCTGATATCGTCAGCCCACTCTTCCCCAGCAGGGAATAGTGCTTCTAACAGTTGCTGTCCAGTAACTTCTTTTAACGTTGCGACCAACCGCTTGATCTCAGCAAAGGGTTCAGTGAAAACTCCAATACCTTGAATGTCTACTTTGCCATCTAGGACCTGCTCCATGGTGTCCCAAGGCTCTGAGTTATGGACCTCACAATATTCCCTGAGTTTCTTATATGAGGCAGGTCTCTGGCTACTGCTCCAGCCTCCGAGCCAACACCGAAGTGAAACTCGATCGTACTTGTTTCGGAGCAATGTGAGAATCGTAAATGCTCTCTGAGCTTCAACCTCTTCTAGCTGCTCTTCAGCGAAGTAACTCTGTGCCTCCACGTTAGAAGCCCCAAGTGCCCGTCGGATGTCCTGTCCGATTAACCTGGAAGGCACCATGATCAAGATTTCCCCCGGAGCTATACCCTGATCTAAGCAGTATTGAACGTACGTTACAACTCCTTTGACCTCAGAAGCACGATCTCGAAACCTTCGAACTGATATCTCGCCGGTGGCCGCCGTTTCAAGAGCGGTTGGGTAGGCAACAGCGCGTCTTTGGTTCTGCTGGATGTGAGACTGAGCGGGTCCTAAGTGTGAAGTAGGGCATCGTCGGCTAACCTCCATGCTACGAGAGTCCACACCAGTTTTCTGGGAGTATTCCTGAAGTCCATCCATGTGAGCGTTGCGGAAGGAATAGATCGATTGGTCGAAGTCGCCTACGACAGAGCACATAGCTCCGTTGTCAGAAGAAAATAAATCTACAACCGTCTGGTCCAGTTTGTTGAGGTCTTGATATTCATCGACAAGGATCGCCTTGAATCTAGAGCGCCACGGACTGTCCGGTTCAGCGGCAAGGAACTGATAAGCTTCAGCCACAAGTTCCCCTACGAACATTCCTCGATGAAATCTGAGCCAAGATAGAAGTGCCCCCTGATAAGTAGCATCAACACCTGCCGTAGTAACTCCGAGCGCGTCCTGTTGACGTCTTGCCCACATTGACTCGTAGTCTCGGATACGGCGACTTTGCTCAGTTGGAGTACCGAAGTTGTCATTTTCCTCCTTGAGATCTGCGAGCATCGGTGCTGCTTCGAATCCTAGGTTAGAACTCTTTGATGCGGCAAGTAAAAATCGTGGATGTCTGTTGCGGACTTCTAAAAAGTTTTCCGTTTCGACAACACGAAAACACAGGCTGTGAAGCGTAGTGGCCCAAAACGAGCGATACTCTTCGCCAAGTACTTTCTCGAGGGTTCTGCGCAGATCGTTCGCCGCCGTTCTGGTGAAAGTAACCGCAAGTACCTGCTCAGGCTTTACTCTTTTCTGCTGGATAAGGCGTAGAAGCCGCCTAGTCATACAAAAGCTCTTACCTGTTCCCGGGCCAGCTTGGACGCACTGTTTCAAGCTTTCTGACTCTACGATGTCTTTGGCTTGCCCTTCAAGGCCTTCATGCCAAGTCTCTGACAATGGCTGTTCATCAGGGTTGAATTCAACCCCACTAAGACCTTCGTCATTATCTTCATTAGTGTTTTGGAGCCTCATCGATTTATCTGCGCCAGCTGATAGTACCCATGACGCGTTCTCTCCGTAATTACCTCTACCTACAAGACGTACACAGGTACCCAGGAAAGCAAAGAAGGTGTCGGTGCCAGAGAGATAGGCCCCGCCTCTCGAACCGGTGGACACTTCCGTCTAGTCAGAACCGACGCCTCTGACGTGGCCCCGTGTTCGGGGAACTGCTCCGACTGTAAACAGCGCAGTGCCCATGACAGCGCTGAGTGGGAGGAGGGCACGCGGTGACAGGGATCGTGTTGGGAGTCGATAACCTGGATGCCAGCAGGTGCTTTGCGTAAAGCGTCGTTGCTTCTCCGCAAATTCTTGCCCTTCACCCCTGCCACTCTCCACTCAGAAAACATTGGCGTTAAATTTAATGGTTCGTCGAGGCTCTTGCGGACCCCTTCCACCTAAGGAGATGACGCCAAAGGACTCAATCTCTACGGTCTTCGCGTCGCCTCCTTCGGCGGGCCCTCCCGCAGTTCCCCCTTTCAGTCCTTCCTCCCCTTAAGGGGAACCATCCCGGACCAGGGGCTGAAGCCAACACCCTCTCTCCCCGGAAGGGGAGAGAGGGTCACAGACGCTGCCGACTATCGAAGCAGGTCTTTGACGACGTGGCCGTGGACGTCGGTGAGGCGGAAGTCGCGGCCTTGGTAGCGGTAGGTCAGCTTGGTGTGATCGACGCCGAGCTGGTTCAGGATCGTCGCCTGGAGGTCGTGGACGTGGACCGCGCCGGGGGTGAAGGCGTCGACGCTGGGCTCGATGGGGTGGCCGTCCTTGTCGACGATGTTGTAGCCGTAGTCGTCGGTGTGGCCGTAGGCGATGCCGGGCTTGACGCCGCCGCCCGCCATCCAGACGGTGAAGGCGCGGGGGTGGTGGTCCCGACCGTAGTTGTCGTGGCTAAGAGGGCCCTGGCTGTAGACGGTCCGCCCGAACTCGCCGCCCCAGACGACGAGCGTCTCGTCGAGCAGGCCGGTCCGTTTCAGGTCTTTGACCAGGGCGGCGCAGGCCCGGTCCACGTCCTTGGTCTGGGTCGGCAGGTCCACGCCCACGTCCGAGTGCATGTCCCAGCCGCGCATGAAGATCTGGACGAAGCGCACGCCGCGCTGCACCATGCGGCGCGCCAGGAGGCAGTTGGCGGCGAAGGTGCCCGGTTCGCGGGCCTCCTCGCCGTAGAGCTCGAACGTCTCGGGCGTCTCCTTGCTCAGGTCCATCAGGTCCGGCACGCTGGACTGGAGCCGGTAGGCGAGCTCGTACTGCTCGATGCGGGCGGAGATCTCGGGGTCGCCGAACGCGCCCAGCGATCCGTGGTTGAGGGCGGCCACGTCGTCGAGCATGGCGCGGCGCGTCTTGCGGTCCATGCCGTCCGGGTCCTGCAGGTAGAGGACGGGGTCGCCCGAAGAGCGGAGGCTCACGCCCTGGTGCTGGCTCGGGAGGAATCCGCTGCCCCAAAGGCGGGGGTAGACAGGCTGATTCGGCTTGCCGCTGGAGACCTTGCTGTGGAGGACCACGTAGGTGGGCAGGTTCTCGTTCATGCTCCCGAGCCCGTAGCTCATCCAGGCGCCCATGCTCGGCCTTCCGGGCAGGGGGCTTCCGGTCTGCATGAAGGTCGTGGCGGGATCGTGGTTGATCGACTCGGTCCACATCGAGCGCACCACGCACAGCTCGTTCACCACGCCCGCGGTGTGCGGAAGAAGCTCGCTGACCCAGACGCCGTCGTCCCCGTTGTCGTGCCTGGCGAACCGGTACTTCGAGGGGGCGATCGGGAAGCGCGCCTGACCGCTCGTCATCGTCGTGACGCGCTGGCCGTGCCGGATCTCGTCGGGAAGGTCGGCGTTGAACATCTCGGCCAGCTTGGGCTTGTAGTCCCAGAGGTCGAGCTGGCTGGGGCCGCCGCTCATAAAGAGGTAGATGACCGACTTGGCCTTGGGGGCGAAGCTGGGCATGCCGTGCGCCGCCTGCGCCTGGCCCACCGCCGACGAGGCCAGGCCCGCGATCGAGCTCAGGCCGCCCACGCCGAGCAGGCGGCTGAGGGCGGCGGTACCCACGCCCAGGGTCGCCTTGCCGAACAGCTGTCGGCGGGTCATCATCAGTTCGGCTTCTTCGATCGGGTCCATGAGGGTCTAGGGGCTAGTGTTGGGTGACGAACTCGTCGGTGTTCATCAGGCTCGAGCCGACGATCATCCACGCGGCCTGCTCGGGGGCCGGGATGGCCTTTTCCTGGGGAGCGTCGCCGACCTTCAGGAGGCGTCGCGCCGCCGGGACGTTCGCGCCGTAGGTCCCTCGGTAGCGGGCGAGGGCGGCGAGAAGCAGCTTCGTCTCCGCCGGACGGGGCGCCCGGCCCAAGGTCAGGTCGAAGAGGCGGCCCAGTCGCCGCTCGTCGTTTCCGGGAGTCCGGAGGACGCGCGCCGCCATCGTCCGGCTCGCTTCGAGGAAGGCGGGTTCGTTGAGGATCGCGAGCGCCTGCAGGGGGGTGTCCGTCGAGCTTCGCCGGACGATGCAGATGTCCCGCAGGGGCGCGTCCAGGGTGACCATGACCGGGGGTGGGCTCGTCCGTTTCCAGAAGAGGTAGAGGCTCCGGCGGTACAGGTCCATCCCGTGATCGCGAACGTAGACGTGGGTGCCGCTCGCCGGGTCGGAGCTGTTCTCCCAGAGGCCGTCCGGCTGGTAGGGCTTGACGCCGTGGCCGCCGACCTTCCGGACGAGGAGGCCGCCCGCGTCGAGGGCCTTGTCGCGGATCACCTCCGCGTCGAGCCGGAACCGGGGACCGCGCGAGATCAGGCGGTTCTCGGGGTCCTTGGCGAGCTTCGCGGGGGCGATGCGCGAGCCTTGGCGGAAGGCGGCGGAGGTGACGATGAGGCGGTTGAGCCTTTTCACGCTCCAGCCGTTTTCGACGAAGCTCACGGCGAGGTAGTCGAGAAGCGGCTGGTCGGTCGGCCACTCGCCCTGGTTGCCGAAGTCGTCCACCGTCTTGACGATGCCGACGCCGAAATGCTGCTGCCAGAGGCGGTTGACGAAGACGCGCGCCACCAGCGGGTTCGAGGGTTCCGTCATCCAGGTCGCGAGTCCGAGGCGGTCGTTGGGAAGATCCTTGCGGAGGACGCCGAACGCCGGAGGGACGTGGCGGGCGACCCTTTCGCCCGGCTGGTCGTACTCGCCCCGCTTGAGGATGAAGGTCGGGCGCGGCTCGGCCCGCTCGCGGGCGATCAGGCTCATCGGAGCCGACTCGACGACGTCGACCTTCTCCTGGGACAGCTTGCGGTACGCGGCGTCCGCCGAGTCGGGGCCGGTCAGGAGGAACAGCTCGCGAAGCTCGGTTTGAACCCTCGGGTCTTGGGGCTTCGCCCGGTACGAGGCCAGGGCCTGGTCGATCCGCGCGTCGTCCGGGCGGGCGAACCGCAGGTTCAGGCCGTCCGGCTCGCCGCCGTTGACGACCTTGGCGATCAGCTCGTTGTCGCCCGCCTTGAAGTCGGCCTTGACCACGTCGGAGCCGGAGGCGAGGCCCCGGCCGATCTTATGGGCGTGGATCGGCTTGCCGTTCAGCCACAGCTTTACCGCGTCGTCGCTGGAGACGAGCAGGGTCAGGGACCGTGCGGCGGGAAGCGTGACGGTTCCCCGCACGTAGACGAAGGCGTTGTCCTTGCCGATGATGCCGGGGAAGTCTTTCCCGAGCTCGAACTCGAAGGGTTTCCAGGGGGCGGCGCCCGCTCCCGGCTCGCCGGGCTGAGCCTCGTCGAACGCCCGGTCGAAGTTCGGGGCGGTGTAGACGGGACTTATCGCCCAGTCGCGCGTCGCCGGAACGGGCTGGCGGTTTTGGGCGAACCAGGCGGCGGCGCGGGCGGGATCGACGGCGAGGGTCAGTTCCGAGAGCTTGGCGCCGATCGCCTGAAGTCGGCCCTCCTGCTCCCGCGAGGTGGCCCGGACGAAGGGCGGGGGCAGCGCGACGTTCCCGTCGAGCGGCTCGTCCTGGGTGCTGTTGAAGTAGGCGTAGAGGCCGTAGTAGTCCGCCTGCTTGATCGGATCGTACTTGTGGTCGTGGCACTTCGCACAGCCGACGGTCATGCCGAGGAACACGGTGGCGGTCGTGTCGACCCGGTCGAAGGTGTTGCGCGCCAGGAACTCCTCGGCAATGGCGCCCCCCTCGTTCGAGGTGAGGTTCATGCGCACGTAGCCGGTGGCGACGAGCTGTTCCGTGGTCGGGTGGGGCAGAAGGTCGCCCGCGAGCTGCCAGCGGACGAACCGGTCGAACGGAAGGTCGTCGTTGAATGACCGGACGACCCAGTCGCGGTAGGGGTAGACGGACCGCTCGTTGTCGAGCTGCAGGCCGTGGGTGTCGCCGTACCGCACGGCGTCGAGCCAGTAGCGGGCCTCGTGCTCGCCGTACTCCGGCTTGGCCATGAGCCGATCGACGTACCGCTCGTAGGCTCCGGGCCCTTTGTCCGCACGGAACCGCTCCAGTTCGGCGGGGGTGGGGGGCAGGCCGGTGAGGGTCTGGGCGGCACGAAGGGCGAGCGTGTCGCGGTCGGCTTCCGGCTCGGGTTTGAGCCCGGCTTCGTCCAGCCGCTCCAGCACGAAGCGGTCGACGAGGTTCTTGGCCCATTTGGAATCGCTCACCGCCGGGATCTTGGGCATCTGGGGCGGCACGAGCGACCAGTGCCTCTCGTACTTCGCGCCCTGGGCGATCCAGGCGCGCAAGGTCGCGATCTGGGCCGGGGTGAGGGCGGAGACGCCCGCGTCGGACGGCGGCATCCGCATGTCCGGGTCGGCTTCCGAGACGCGATCGAGCATCCGGGACGCCTTGGGGTCGCCGGGGACGATCGCGGCCCCGCCGCCGGCCAGCTTGGCGGTCGCGTGGGCGAAGGAGTCGAAGCGCAGCCCGGCGGCGGCGGTCCCGACGTCGGGGCCGTGGCACTTGTAGCAATGCTCGCTGAGGATCGGCCGCACGTCCCGCCCGAAGCTGACCTCTTGGGCCTTTGGTGGCGCGCCCTGCGAGGCGACCCCGGCGTATCCGAAGATCGCCAGGGAGAGCGAGAACAGAGGCGTCGAGGGCTTCATGGGATCGAGAGGGACTTCGGCGTCCTAGTGGGCGTCCACAGAGAGATCATAGTCGCCTTTCCTCGCCACCACCTAGCCGGAATCGCCTAAAATAGTAGGCTAATCGTGACATCCGCGCTTCCTCGGCTTCGGTGGTCGGAATATTTCAGCCCGATCGACCGGGCGATCGTTTCCCGGCACCGGCTCAACGGCGAGAACTCGGCCCACGACCACGACTTTATGGAGCTGGCGGTGGTCCTGGGGGGCGAGGCGCGGCACGTCTGCCGCGACGGCGAGGTTCCGATCCGCAAGGGCTCCGCCGTGCTGCTCCGGCCCGGCACCTGGCACGCCTACCACCGGTGCGTCGATCTCGACGTGATGAACTTCTGCTTCCCGGCGGCCTTGGCGCGGGACGAGTGGCGCCACCTTCTCCACGAGCGGGTTCGCTCGGCCCTGCGGTCGCGGGAGGGGCTTCAGATCACCCGGCTTTCCGAGCCGACGGTCGCGGCGCTGGATCTCCTGGAGCGGGTCGAGCGGCATTCGACCGGCGACCTGGGACTCGTGATCTGGGCCTTGGACCAGTTCGCCGCCACCGTCCCGGAGCGCAAGTCGCTCCACCCGGCGGTCGAGCGGGCCGTCCGGGAGTTCGAGGAGGGGCCGGGCCGGGCGTGGACGGCGGACGATCTCGCGCAGGCGGTCGGCCTGGACAAGGCCTACCTTTCGCGGCTGTTCAAGGCCCAGGTCGGGGTCGGGCCGATGGCCTACTTGGCGATCCTGAGGGCAGAGCGGGCGGCGTCGCTGCTTCGGAACTCGGAGATGAACTGCGGCGAGGTGGGCGACGCGGTCGGCTACGCGGACGCGAACCTTTTCTCCCGGCGGTTCCGGGCGCGGTTCGGCGAGAGTCCGTCGGCCTACCGAAAGCGGGCGAGGGTCCAGGCTTCGGGCTCGGATCTGCGATAGCCGGAGAGCCCGTGCAGGGCGATGTGATACCATCACGCGGAACCGATGGCGACGTTGCGCGACGTGGCCACGCGGGCGGGGGTCGACGTCTCGACGGCCTCGAAGGTGCTCGGTGGCGGCAAGATCCGGGTGGCGGAGGCCACGCGGACGCGCATCGTGGCGGCCGCCCGGGCGCTCGACTACACGCCGAACGCCTACGCCCAGGGGCTGCGGCTCCGGCGCAAGGGGGCCCTGGCGATGGCGGTGCGGAACACCACCAACCACGTGTTCCCGGAGATCGTCGAGGGGGCGGAGGAGGCGGCGGAGCGGCTGGGGACGAGCCTCTTCCTCGTGAAGCAGCCGGGAAGCGACCACGCCGACCGGCTGCTCTCGGCGATCCGGCAGGGGCGGATGGACGGCTGGATCTTCGCGGACGAGGCGCCGTGCGAGGGATTTTTCGAGGAGCTTCTGGCCCTCGGCATCCCGTTCGTGACCTTGAACCGGTTTCGGGCGGGGCCGGGGCCGTACGTGTGTCTGGACGACGAGGCGGGGTTCCGGGTGCAGGCGGAGCGGATCGTGGCCCAGGGGCACCGCCGGGTCGCGTTCGTCGAGGTCGAGCCCGCCTCGTACGTGAGCCGCCTGTGCCGTCACAGCTTTATGAAGCGGATGGCGGGCCTGTTCCTTCCGCTCGCGCCGAGCCATATCGTCGGCGGGAGTTTCGAGGGTCAGGACGCGGAGCGGGTCGCGGAGGCGATCCTGGGGATGCGGCCCCGGCCTACGGCGGTCGCGTGCGGGAGCATGCAGATGGCGGCGCGGCTGATCGAGGCGCTGGTCGCGCGGGGCGTCCGGGTGCCGGAGGACGTCGGGGTGGTGGGGTACCACGATCCGCCCACGGCGCACGCCTCGCGTCCGCCGCTGACGACGGTGCGGATGCCGTCGCGCGAGCAGGGGCGGCGCGCGGTCGAGCGGCTGAGCGCGACGATCGACGGGACGGGGGGCGCGTTCGAGGGGGAGGTCGTGGGCGGGGAGCCGGAGTTCGTGGTGCGGGGCAGCCTCGTCCCGCCGCCCGCCCCGTAGAGGCCGGGCCGTCTCGTCTCGGCCGCCAAGCCCATCGTCGCGTCTAGTTTCGGCCGCCGGTAGTGGCGATGCCCTGGATAAAGCTCTTCTGGGCGGAGAAGAAGACGACGACGACGGGGATGACGAAGAGGGTGGAGCCCGCCATGAGGAGGGCCCACTGGCTGCCGTTCTTCGCCATGAACTGCTGGAGGCCGTAGGCGACGGTGTACTGGCTCGGGTCGTTCAGGTAGATCAGCGGTCCGAGGAAGTCGTTCCAGGTGCCGACGAACTGGAAGAGGGCGCAGGTGGCGAGGGCGGGCTTGGCGAGAGGCAGCATCACGCGCCAGAACGTGCTCCACTCGCCGGCGCCGTCGAGGCGGGCGGCCTCGGCGAGCTCTTCGGGCAGGGAGCGGAAGAACTGGGTGAGGAGGAAGATGTAGAGGGCGGCGCCGAAGAGGGAGGGGACGGTGAGGGGGAGGATGGTGCCGTACCAGCCCAGGGCGCGCACCAGGGCGAAGCGGGGCACCATCGTGACCTGGGGCGGGATCGCCATCGTCGCCAGCATCAGCCCGAAGAGGAAGCCCTTGCCGACGAGGCGCAGGCGGGCGAAGCCGTAGGCGACGATCGCGGAGGAGAGCACGGCGAAGACGACGTTGAGCGCGCAGAGGATCGCGGTGTTGCGGAAGTAGACGCGGAAGGGGACCTTCTGGACCGCGTCCGCGTAGTTCGCCCAGCGCGCGGGGTGGGGGACGATGGAGGCGAGGCTGAAGGGGGCCGCCGCCTGGCCGCCGGTGGGGAAGATCTGGGCGTCGGTCTTCAGGCTCGTCGAGACCATCCACACGAGCGGCAGCACGGTGGGGATCGCGAGGAGGACGAGGAGGAGGAAGACGGCGGTCTTGCTCCAGCCTCTAGCGAACATTGCCGAGCCTCCTTTGGCGCGCGGTCTCGTCGGCGAGGGTGCGGTCGAGGCCCTGGAGGGCGGCGACGGGGGCGAGGGTCCCGCGTCCGGTGGACTCCTCGGCCTTGCCGATCTCCGTGGTCACGAAGCTCTGGAGGGCGGTGACGGGGAACTTCTGGAGGTTGGGGCTGGAGACGAGGTCGACGAAGGTCCGGTAGCGTGGGTAGCGGCGCAGGTAGGCCTGGTAGGCCTTCGAGCGGGCGACGCGGTCGCAGTAGGGAAGCCAGCCCATGTCGGAGGTGTTGCGCCCGCCCGCCTCGGCGTCGTCCATGCCGATCCAGAACTTCATGAAGGCCCAGGCGCCCTGGGGGCAGCTCGAGGCGCGGGGGATCATCAGGTAGTTGGGGTCGGTCATGCTGGCGTTCGCGCGGCCCCCCGCCGGGGGCGGGACGGGGGCGACGGCGTAGGGGAGGTTCGGGGCGACGTCGTCGGCCTGCTTGACGCGCCACTGGCCGTCGAGCATGATGGAGAGGTTGCCCGCGATCAGCGGGATGGTCATGCCGGTGTCGGCGGCCTGGGAGGCCATGAAGCGGCTCACGTTCTCGAAGCCGAGGCGCCTCTGGTTCGCGACGACGAACTCCGCGGCGCGGCGGTTGGCGGGGGTATCGAACGTCGTCCTTTCACTCGTTCCGAAGTCTCCGCCGAAGGTGGGGGCGAGGGCTTTCCACGACGACGGCAGGAAGCCGACGCGCCGGAGCCGTCCCGAGGCGTCGCGCCGGTCGAGCCTTCGCGCGAGGGCCATCAGTTCCTCCATCGTCTTGGGGAGATGGTCGGCGTCGACGCCGACCTCCTTCAACTGGTCGAGGCGGTAGTAGACGGCGGTGACGTCGACCCCGGCGATCATCGCCATGAGGCGTCCCCGGTAGGTCGCGTGGTCCTTCATGATGGGGTAGGCCTCCCTGCGGTAGCGGGCGGCCTCCGCCGGGGTCATGACGGTGTCGAGGGGCAGGACGAGGCCGCGGTCGCTCCAGGTGCCGAGGACGGGGTTCCACTGGCTGACGAGGTCGGGGGCCTTGCCGCCGGAGGCGGAGAGGAGGAACTTCGTCATGGCGCCGTCCGCCGGGACGTAGAGGGGGACGACCTCATAGCGGGTCTGGCTCGCGTTGAAGCGGCGCGCGATGGTCTCGACGACGGGCTGGTACTCGTTGCCCCACATGTGCCAGAAGACGACCCGCTCCCGCTTCGGGAAACGTTGGACCGAGGGGGCGGGCGGGGCGAGGACGGCGATGACGGCGACGGTGACGAGGGCGCCGAGGACGGTCTTAGCGGTCATAGTTCACCCACCGTTTCTGGCCCCGGAAGAGGGCGAGGGTCACCGCGGCGATGACGAGGAAGAGGACCCAGGCCATGGCGCAGGCGTAGCCCATGTCGAGGTTGTCCCAGGCCCGCCGGAAGAGGTAGAGGGCGTAGAAGGTGGTGCTGCCTTCGGGGCCGCCCTTGGTCATGACGTAGGCTTCGGTGAAGGTCTGGAACGAGGCGATGACGCCCATCACGACGTTGTAGAAGATCACGGGCGTGAGCATGGGCAGGGTCACGGCGCGAAGCCGCTGCCACGCGCTCGCGCCGTCGAGCAGGGCGGCCTCGTAGAGGTAGGCCGGCACGTCCTTCAGGCCCGCGAGGTAGATCACCATGCCGCCGCCGACGCTCCAGACGGATAGGAAGACGAGCGTCCAGGGGGCCCACCGGGCGTCCTGGAGCCACGCAGGTCCCTGGACGCCGACGAGGTGGAGCACGCCGTTCACGAGCCCGAGCTCGGGGTTGAGGAGCCAGGTGAAGAGGACGGCGGTGGCGACCTGGGGGAGGACGGAAGGGAGGTAGAAGAGGGTGCGGAAGATCGCTTGGCCCCGAATCTCGACGTTGAGGAGGAGGGCGAGCGCGACGCCCGCGACGACGCTCAGGGGGACGGAGACGAGGGCGTAGCGCAGGGTGACCCCGAGCGACTTCCAGAAGGCGGGGTCGTCGGCGACGAGGGTGCGGTAGTTCTCCATCCCGACGTAGCGCGGGGGGGAGACGAGGTCGTAGCTCGTGAGCGAGAGCCAAGCGGAGCCGAGGAAAGGCCAGACCTGGAGGAGCAGGAAGCCGACGAGCCACGGCGAGACGAAGAGGAGCCCCGCGCGGTTCTGCCGCCAGACGCGCGCGGCCCCGCTCACGCCCGTCCCAGGATGGCGTCCATGGCGCGCGAGGCGTTGGCGACCCGCACTTCGGGATGGTGGCGGTAGAGGGGGATCATCTCCGCGACCACGGGGCCGTCGTAGCCGATCGCCTCGATCGCCGCCATCACGGCGGGCCAGTCGACGTCGCCTTCGAGGAGGTCCACGAAGCCTTCGGCGGTGCCGACGGCGCGGCGGAAGTCCTTGAAGTGGACGCCGACGATGCGGGGCCCCAGGACGCGGAGCCACTGGTCGGGGTAGCCGAAGGGCAGGACGTTCGCCACGTCGAGGTAGGCGCCGACCGCGGGGCTGCCGACCTCGTCGATCAGGCCGCGCATCTCGAGGGGCGACATCAGGAACCGGTTCCAGACGTTCTCGACGCCCAGGCGCACGCCCGCGTCCTCCGCCTCCGGGGCGACCGCCTGCAGACCTTTCAGGGCGTTCGCGTGGACCGCCTCGTAGGGCTGGACCGGGCGGTCGGGGGCGAAGAACACATCGACGGCGCCGGGAATGGTGAGGAGGGTCTTCGCGCCGAGCCAGCCCGCGATGCGGACGAGCCGTCGCAGGTCTTCGAGGGCGGCGGCGCTCGTCGCGGGGTCGGGATCGCCGATCGAGCGGCCCCAGTAGGTGCCGCTCGCCACGCTGGGGAGGGCGACGCCCGCGTCTGCCGCGACCTCCACGATCTCGCGGCAGCGAGCCTCGGTCGTCTCCAGGCCCAGGGCGCCTTCGGAGGCGACGCAAAGCTCCAGGGCCTCGAAGCCGTGGGTTTTGGCCTTGGCGATGGCGTCCTCGGGGGCGAGGGTCCCTTCGAGGCCGCCGGGAAGCGACCAGGCGTTCAGGCCTTTGAGGAGGCTCACGCCGCCACCGCCCGGGCGGTCTTGACCGCCGCGATCTCTTCGAGGGCCGTCTTGAGGGTGAGGCGGGCCGACTCGGGGGTGCAGCGGTCGGTGGGGGCGCCGTCGCGCAGGGCTTCGTAGAAGTAGCGCAGCTCGTAGTAGTAGCCGCCCAGGTCGGCGATGTTGCCGCCCGCGCTGGCGGCCATCTTGGGCATCTCGGGGATCCGCGCGCCGTCCTCGGTGTAGACGGTGAGGGGGCCGCCGTCCATGATCGCGGCCCCGCGCTCGAAGGTGGCGCGGAACGCCATCTTGAAGGGGGTTCCGGGGGGCAGGTTCCAGCTTCCCTCGGTGTGGACGACGACGTCGCCGAAGGTCATGGTGGTGGAGACGTGGCTCACGCCGCGGGCGTCGACGTTCCCCGCCGAGGCGATCGTGTCCGGGGCGCCGCCCATCAGGTGGAGGGCGTAGTCGGTGTCGTGGATGTGGAGGTCGAGGGCGGCGCCGCCCGCGCGGCACTCGTCCGCGAGCCAGTTGTCGGAGCCCCAGGTGGGGAACTGGCTGTAGCGGGTGAGGCTTAGGGACAGCAACCGGCCCAGCTCGCCCGAGCGGACGAGGCGGGTCAGTTCGACGTACTCCGGCCAGAAGCGGATGCAGTGGCCGATCATGAGGCGCTTGCCCGCGCGCTCGGCGGCCTCGATCATCCGGTCGGCCTCCGGGAGGGAGATCGCCATGGGCTTCTCGCAGAGGACGTGGCGGCCCGCTTCGAGGGCGCGGACGGCGAAGTCGGCGTGGAGGTCGGTGGGCAGGCAGACGTCGACGACGTCGACGTCCGGCATGTCGTCGAGGGAGGCGGAGACGGAGGCTCCGTGGGGGGCGGCGACCTCCTGGGCGCGGGCGGGGTCCTTGTCGACGACGTGGACGAGATCGACGCCTTCGAGGGCGCCGTACACCTCGCCGTGCATCCGGCCCATAAAGCCGGCTCCGACGAGGGCAACCTTGATGTTCTGCATGGGGTGAGATCGGTCGACGCCGAAGGGGGGAGACCCTTCGGTGGCGTTGAGACTATCATAGTGCGTTTTCGCCCCCGCGCGGGGGCGTTTTGAACGCGGGGTCCCGGTCAATCGATTGACCGGGACCCTTTCCGTCGGGGGCTTCGCGCTTAGGGTCCTGCGTCCGTCTTCTACCTGTCCGTCGGCGCCTTCGGGGCTTTGTCCTGGTTGAGGATGGGGGAGCCGGACGCCCCTTTGGACTCCGGTTCGATCTTGTCGCCCCCGCCCGCGCCGCAACCGGCGAGGACGAGGAGCGCGAGGACGGCGCAGGGAGCCCAGCGGCGCATCACTGCTGCCACGCGCACGCCCAGGGGTCGGTGGGGTGCATCGAGGCGCACCAGGCTTTGCCCTTCTTCGCGGCGAGCGCGGAGGACTTGATGTAGCTGGCGTGGCCGTCTCCCCAGGAGACGATGACGCCGTTCTGGTTGCGCCCCGCCGTGATGTCGCCCTTGACCTTGCCCATATCGGCAGAAGTGTCGGAGGTCAGGAACGAACAGTCGAAGTCGGGTCCCGCCGGCTTACCCGCCGGGCAGCCGCCGGGCACGTAGTTGAAGGCGCCGTAGGCTCCGGGCTGGATCAGGTCGTACTGCCACATCCAGGAATGGCCCGCCGAGCTGAGCAGGACGGTGCCCGCCACGTCCTCAAGCTCGGTCTGGCTGGCGGGCATCGGGTGTCGTTTGTCGAAGACGTCCGTGCCCATCAGGTTGAAGTTCGCGCCGTAGTTCGAAAGGCCGGGGTTGCCGTTGGCGTTGGGACCGGAAGGATCGCGGAAGATCTGGATCGACTTGTGATAGGGATAGGTGAGCTGGCCCCAGGTCCAGAAGATATCGGTGGGGTTGTCGTCGTCGGGCGAGCCCGTCCAGGTCCAAGAGCCGTAGCCGTTGGTCTTGTAGTCGGGCGGCTTGGCGACGGAGACGGGAATCGAGGTTTTGTTGAAGGCGAACGTGTACCGATCGTCCGCGTCGGACGAGTACATGAGCTGAGCCGTGCCGAGTTGCTTGAGGTTGCTCAGGGACACGGACTTTTTCGCCGCCGCCTTGGCCTGGGCGAACACGGGGAAGAGGATCGCGGCCAGGATGGCGATGATCGCGATCACGACCAGGAGCTCGATGAGGGTGAAGGCTTTGCGGTTCATGGCATTTTCCTTACGGGGAAACGGAAGTCAGGACGGTCCAGCCGTCAACGACGGCGAGGCGGTTGGCGAAGCGGACGGTGGGCCTCGCGACCCAGGGATCGACGAGGCCGACGACGAGGCGGTAGACGCCCTTCTTCGGCGCCTTGGGCAGGGCGGCGGAGGCGGCGAACGTGCCGGGAAGCCAGGTGCGGACGTCCGAGGCGGCGTCGGAGGTCGCGGCGACGGCGCCTTTCGCGTCGAGGAGCGCGAAGCGCAGGGGCCAGCGGCCGTAGAAGGGGGCGACGCCCTCGTTCACGCCGTCGAGGCGGATGCGCCCGTTGGATACTCGGACGCGGGTCAGGCGAAACTGGTAGCCCATGCGGCGCGACAGCTCGGCGGCGCGGGCGGGGTAGGCGGGGTCGTTCCCGGCGAGCATCGTGGGGCCGTACGGCCCGATCCAGCTCAGGTGGCCCTCCTGGACGGCGCGGAGCATGAGCGGCCAGTCCGCGCCGAGGTAGCGGGCGGCGGCGCCGGGCACCATCTCGCCGCCGGTGGGGGCGACCTTCCAGTTGTCCGCGCGTCCGCCCGCCTTCAGGTTCGGGAGGAACTTCCAATCCTCGGGCCCGAGGGTGTCGTCGGGGATCATGTCGTCGTGGTAGCCCATGCCCGGCTGGCTTAGGTAGCCCGATGCGGTGCGACCCATCAAGGGCTTGTCGGGGAAGGCGGCGCGCATCCCGTCGATCACTTCGCGCTGGACGGCGTCGGGGGCGAACAGCTCGGCACGGGGCCAGGTGTGCCACTCGCCCCAGTGGCCGAGGAGGCCGAGCTGGACGTAGGCGACCTGCGGGTCCCGGTTCCAGCGGGCGCCCATGGCGGCGATCAGCCGCGCGAGGGCGGCGCGCAGGCGGGGATCGGCGTAATCGGGCGAGAGGCCCTTACCGACCTCCTTGTCGTCGTAGGGGTTCATCTTCACCCCCGCGTCGATCAGGTACGGCGGGACGCCGACGGGCTGGTTCGGGTAGTCCATCCAGACGCGCAGCACGACGCGCTTGGCCTTTGCGGCGGGCGAGCGCATCGTCTTGGCCTCCCATTCCGCGAAGCGGTAATCGCCCTCGCTCGGCTCCAGCTCCCGCCACGAGGTCTCGTAGAAGGCCATCGTCGTCGGCACGTCCGTGGCGGGGGTGGCCTCCATGTAGGGGGCGTAGCCCTTAAGGGGGTTCGTCACCGGTCCCGGCCCGACGGGCAGGGGCACGTCGATTTTCGGGGGGAGGAGGGAAGCGAGGGCCAGGAACATGGGCTTGCTCCGTATGGTAAGGCGGTTTTCTCCTTTAAGCCCTCCGATTTTTTGCCGAAAAGATGGTCAATCGATTGACCATCGAACGGGGGCCAAGGGCGTGTTACATTGGAACCAGCCCCCATGGAACGCTCCCTTTCTTTCGTCCTGCTCGGCGCGGGCGGACGTGGCCGCATGTTCGCCGACTGGCTGCGCGACCACGTCGGCCCCGGTTCCGTCGTGGCGGTGGCGGAGCCGGACCCCGCGCGCCGCGCGCGGATCGCCGAGGCGCACGGCATCGAGCCCGCCCGCCAGTACGCGAGCTGGCAGGAGCTCGTCGCGGAGCCGCGGTTCGCCGACGTCGCGATCAACACGACGATGGACCGCGAGCACATCGGCTCGGCGGTCGCGGCGATGCGTGGGGGGTACCACATGCTGCTGGAGAAACCGATGGCGACCTCCCTGGAGGATTGCGTGGAGATCGACCGGGTGCGCCGCGAGACGGGGCGTATCGTGAGCGTGTGCCACAGTCTGCGCTACCACGCGCTCTACGCGGAGGTGCGCCGGGTTCTGCGCTCCGGCGCCATCGGCGAGATCGTGTCGCTGGATCAGCTCGAGGGGGTGGAGCACATCCACCAGTCCCACTCCTTCGTGCGCGGGAACTGGGGCAACGAATCGCGGAGCGCCTTTATGCTGCTCGCCAAGAGCTGCCACGACCTCGACATCATCGCCGATCTCGTCGACCTTCCCTGCGAGGAGGTGTCGTCGTACGGCGACCTGAAGTACTTCCGGCGCGACCACGCGCCCGCCGACGCGCCGGACTTCTGCGTCCAGGGCTGCCCCGTCCAGAACGCCTGCCCCTACTACGCGCCCAAGGTGTACGGCAACCCGAACGGCTGGGCGAACCACGCGGGGCTAGCCGGGCTCGACCATCGCCAATTGCTACAAGTTCTGGCTACGAGTCCTTTCGGGCGGTGCGTCTTCAAGACGGACAACGACGTGGTGGACCATCAGGTCGTCGCGATGCGGTTCGAGGGCGGGGTGACGGCGACCTTTACGATGACCGCCTTCACGCCGTTCCAAGACCGCGTCCTGCGCATCCACGGCACGAAGGGCTACCTGGAGGCGCGCGTCGGCAAGCGCACCCTGGACATGTGGGAGTTCTGGGAGGGCAACCGCCACACGCGGGTCGAGCTGCCGGAGTCGCAGGGGGCGCACGGCGGGGCGGACGATCTGGTGATGCGCCGCCTGATCGAGGCGGTGCAGCTCGAGGATCCCTCGTCGGTCTCCACCTCCACGTACGCCTCGCTCCAGAGCCACGCCATCGTCTTCGCCGCCGAGCGCTCGCGCCGAACCGGGGCGCCCGTGCGGCTGGACGAGACCGCAGGCGACGCGGCCCTCCGCTAGAGCCGCTTGTAGAGGGCGCGCTCGTCCGCGTTCGGGAGGGCGGGGTTCGCGACGGCGCAGGGTAGGTAGCGCAGTTTGCGGCAGAGTCCCGGGGCGCGGACGGCGCCCGCGCGCAGGAGGGCGTGCGCGCAGCCCTCCGTGCGCGCCCGGTCCTCCGCCCAGTCGAGCAGGCCCTCGACGAACCCTTCGGTCCGGTAGGCCGCCTCGATCCACACGAGGTCGATCCGCAGGCAGGCGAGGTCCCTTTGGAGGTGGCCCAAGAGTCCCGCGACGGGCTCGCCGGAGGCGGTGCGGGCGAACAGGTGGAGCGGGACGGCCCCAGGGGGCGGAGGAGGCGGCGGGGAGGGCGGCAGGGCGAGCGGGTTCTCGGCAGGTGGGTTCTCGGAGAGATGGCGGTCGCCGACCCAGAGGGCGGCGGCGTCGTCGCGCCGCCCGTCGAGCCGGATCGGACCCGGCGCGCCCGCCCTCCCTTTAGGGTCGATCACGTTCGGCGGGCCTCCGCGTCCCTTCCTTGTCGACGGTCTCGCCGGGGCGGCCCGGCTCGAAGATCTCGGACGTCGCGCGCCGCTGCTCGTACTCCGCGACGGGGTCGAAGTCGTAGACCTCGTCCTGGACGATGGGCGTCTCGTGGAAGTTGAAGGTCGGGGGCGGGGAGGTCGTCTCCCACTCCAGGCCGTGCGCGCCCCAGGGGTTGGCCGCGGCCCTCGCCCCGTTGAACAGCGAGCGCGTCAGGTAGATCGCGGGCATCGCGAACCCGAGCGCGAGGACGCTCGCGCCCAGGGTGCTCATGAGGTGGTAGGGCTGGAACTCGGGGGCGAAATAGTAGTAGTGGTAGCGTCGAGGCATCCCGATCCATCCCATCACGAACTGAGGGAAGAAGGTCAGGTTGAAGCCGATGAACACGAGAAGGGCGGAGATCTTGGCCGCCGTCTCGTCGAAGAGGCGCCCGGTGATCTTGGGCCACCAGTAGTGGAGCCCCGCGAGGAGGGCGGCGATCGTGCCGCCGACCATGACGTAGTGGAAGTGCGCGACCACGAAATAGGTGTTCGTGAGGTGGACGTCCGTCCCGGCGGAGGCGAGGAACAGGCCGGTGAGGCCGCCGACGGTGAAGAGGCCCAGGAAGCCCATCGCGTAGAGCATGGGCGACTGGAGCCGGATGTTGCCCTTGTAGAGGGTCAGGGTCCAGTTGAAGACCTTGATGGCCGAGGGAACGGCGACCAGGAACGAGAGCAGGGAAAAGACCAGCCCTTGGTACATCGACATGCTCGACACGAACATGTGGTGGCCCCACACGAGGAAGCCGAGTCCGGCGATGGCGAGCGAGGAGAAGGCGACGAAGTGGTAGCCGAAGATCCGCTTGCGGGCGAAGTTGGCGATGACCTCGGAGATGATCCCGAACGCGGGCAGGATCATGATGTAGACCGCCGGGTGGCTGTAGAACCAGAACAGGTGCTGGAACAGCACGGGGTCGCCGCCGAGCTCGGGGCTGAAGAACGGCAGGCGGAAGGCCCGCTCCAGGGCGACCAGGAGCAGGGTGATAGCGATCACGGGCGTTCCCAGGACGGTCACGACCGCCGTCGCGTAGAGCGACCACACGAAGAGCGGCAGGCGGAACCAGGTCATGCCCGGGGCGCGCATCTTGTGGGTCGTGACGATAAAGTTGATCGCGGTCGCGATCGACGAGAAGCCCGCCAGGAAGATGCCGACGATCGTCAGGGTCACCTGGCCGTTCGAGTACATCGACGAATAGGGCGTGTAGAACGTCCACATCGTGTCCGTGCCGCCGTCGCAGAGGGCGCAGAGATAGAGGAACGCCCCGGCGCAGTACAGGTAGAAGCTGAACAGATTCAGGCGCGGAAAGGCGAGGTCGCGCGCTCCGAGCATGATCGGGAGGAGGAAGTTGCCCAGGATCGAGGGGATGGCGGGCACGAGGAAGAAGAACACCATCGTGATCCCGTGGGCGGTGAAGACGCGGTTGTAGGTCTCGCTCTCGAGGACGACGCCCGTCGGGCTCATCAGCTCGACCCGGATCAGCCCCGCGAAGAGCGACCCCATGAAGAACATGGAGGTCAGCACGATCAGGAACATGCAGGCGATCCGCTTGTGGTCGCCCGTCAGGAGCCACGACGCGACCGTGTGCCGCGCGTTGAGATAGTTCAGGTCGCGGTGACCGGGAGCCGGGGCGGGCGCTCCGCGCTCGATCGGAGCCTCGACGCTCATGGGCGATCTCCTTCCGGAAGGCGGACTCGCGCAGCCATGCCGAAGGCTACGACCTTTCGCCGGGCCGCGGCAGAGGCGGCGTATCGTCGTTTTGTACGACCCCGGCCCGATCGGGCTTGGGAGAGACGCGATCGTGATGAAACCCGTTCGCCCCGGGAAGGGTCTTCCGCGACATGGAACGATCCGTCGCCGCGGTCCTGCTAGCCCTCGTCGCGCTTCCCGCCCCCGCGTGCGAGACGTGCCGCCCTCTGGTGCGGGCAACGGTGTACGACGGACGGTTCCTGCCGACGCTCGGGCTGCTTTCCGCGCCCCTGCTCGTGGTGGCCGCCATCGGAACCTTCGTGTACCGGAGCGATCGTTTCGGGAGCGATGGACGTTCAGCCTAGGTTCGGGCCGCTCGCCGGGGCGGGGATCGTGCTGGGCGCGGGGCTCGGCGGGTTCGTCAACGGCATCCTGCTCCACCAGATCCTCCAGTGGCACAACATGCTCTCGGCGCGGATGCCGCCCGACACCCTCGTGCGGGCGAAGGCCAACATGATGTGGGACGGCTACTTCCACGCGGGGGTGTGGACGATGACGGTGGGCGGGCTGGCCTTGCTCTGGAGCGCGACCGGACGCGCCGACGTGCCCCACTCCGGGCGGACGCTGCTGGGCGGTCTGCTCGCCGGATGGGGCCTGTTCAACCTCGTCGAGGGGGCGATCGACCACCAGATCCTGGGCTTGCACCACGTCGCCGAGTCCGCGCCCCCCGGGGCGAAGGCCGCTTGGGACCTGGGCTTTCTCCTTTTCGGCGCGGCTTTGGCTCTCGTGGGGTGGAGCTTGGCGCTTGTGGAACGCGCCCGAGCGGCACGGGCGTAAGACCGCAGCCGCCCGCCTGTCGTAAGAAGGCGCTACGCAAGAGCGAGGCTTCCGCGAGCCTCCCTCGCGCGGGGACAATGGTCCTGTCGCGAGGAGGTCAAGGCCTTGAACGGAAGACTGTCGGATCGAGAGGGGGAAATCCTGCGGCTCGCCGCCGACGGGGCTACGGACAAGGAGATCTGCGTGCGGCTCCGGATCGCGATGCCCACCGTCCGTACCCACTGGGGCCGGATTCGGGGCAAGCTGGGGGTCCTCAACCGCTCCCACGCCGTCGCCATCCTTCTCCGGGACGGTCCGTCCGTGCGGCCCTCGTCGCCGAGCGAGACGGCCATCGCCTCGTTCCAGCAGGCGCCGCTCGCCTACTGGGTCTGGAACGCGACCCACCAGCGTGTCCTCGTCGACCCGGAAACGCGCCGCGCCTTCGGGCTTCCCGGGGATCGCGAGGTCTTTACTCCCGACGAGCTTCTGGAAACGGTCTGGACTCCCGACCAGGACCGGTTTCGCCGGTTCCTCCTTCAGAGTCCCCACGCTCGCTCCATGGCCTCGTTCGAGTGCCGTGCCGGCACGCCCGGCCACTACGACCGGCTCGTGCGCACCGTCGCCCTGACCACGCAGGCGTCGTCGCGCGAGGGCGTCGCGGTGCTCATGGCCTCCGTCTGCGAGCCTCACGCTTGCCTCTAGGCCGGGGGGCGGCTGGGGACGTCGCCGACCGCCTTTGGGCGTAGAGTCCGCCGTAGACCTCATGGTTGACGTCCTCCAGGCACGCGCCGACCATCGCGGGCGAGATCCGGTTGAGGACCCGATCCGGCTCGACGACGATCTGGGCGGCGGGAAAGAGGATGGGGAGGATCAATGCGGGACCTCGACCCGGCTTCCGGTCTCGACCGACCGGATGGCCGCGTGCGCCAGTTCCAGGGCGCGCAGGCCCGCGCGGGCGTGGACGGGCGGCGCCTCGCCCGTCCGGAACGCCTTCAGCGTCGCATCGATGTAGCGGTCGAACGTGCGGTGGAACTCGCGGTCGAGGTCGTTGAAGTAGCCTGCCTGCCACGTCTCGCCCGTTTCGTCTCCGGCGGCGTGGTAGACGTAGCGGCGCACCGTGTCTTCGATCACGACCCGTCCCGCCGTGCCGCTGATTTCGATCCGCTGGGTGTCGGGGTAGGCGTAGGAGGTGTCGTAGGAGCCGACGAGGCTGCCGACGGCGCCGCTCGCGAAGCGGAGGGCGAGGACCATGGTCGAGCGCGCGTCGGTGAACTCCGCCGAGATCGCGGCGATGGGGCCGCAAAGGTGTTCCAGCATGTCGAAGCCGTGGCACTGGGTTTCGATCAGGTTCGCGTAGGGATGGTCGCTTGATCCTTCGCCGCCGAAGCGCCACGTCGCGAACACGATCTCGCCGAGCCGTCCCGCCTCGATCGCCGCCTTCGCGAGGCGTACGGGTTTCGCTTCCCGATGGTTGAAGCAGATCGCGAAGAACCGGTCGCCCGCCGCTTTGAGCAGGGTCTCGGCCTCTGCGGTCTCGAAGGTGAGCGGTTTCTCCACGAGGAGCGGAAAGCCTGCCTGGACGACGCGCATCGTGGGCTCGAAGTGGCCTTGGTTCGGCAGGCAGAGGCTGACCAGATCGGGCCGTTCCGTCTCCAGCATCGCGTCGAGGTCGGTGTAGGCCCGGACGCCGAACTCGTCGGCGCGCCTTTGGGTCTTTTCGGGCGTGCGGCCTGCGATGGCGACGAACTCGACGTCAGGATGGGCGGCGAACACGCGGGCGTGTTGGCGTCCCCAGCCTCCGGCGCCGACGAGCGCCACTTTGATCCGGCCATCGCTCACCGCTCGATCGTCCCCTTGCCCTTCTCGCCCTTGTCCATCCGGTGGTTGATGACCCCTTCAAGTCGCTTCTGGTTCGCCTTCAGCCGTCGGTCGTAAAAACGATCGGCGTCCGCACGATCCGGGCGAAGTGGGCCAGGACGCCCATTCTGCCGTTCACAGGCGGAGCTTCCGATCCCGTGGCCTACCCGAAGGACGGTCACCGCCCGCCGAGGGCGTCGAATCCCGGGAGGGCGTCGCCGGCGTGGTCGAACAGGACGAGGCCGCTCCAGCCGCCCCGGCGTCGAGATCCAGGTAGGAGCCCAGTACAGCAGGCCCTTGCCCCGGTCGCCGGGAACGTCGCGGACGATCCCGGTGAGTTTCCGCAGGTAGGCCGCCTGACCCTGGGGCGAGGCGGGGTAGGCGGGAAGGAGCTTGCCGCCTTTGTAAATTCCCGGCGCGGCGCCGGGTTCGGGCTCCCAGGGATAGGACGTCTCGACGACGTAGAGGTCTTTCCGGTAGCGGGTCGACAGGTCGACGAGGTTCGTTCGCAGATCGTCGAGGGGCCCGTGCCACCAGGGGTAGTAGGAGAGGCCGATGAGATCGAAGTCGACGCCTTCCGCCTTCAGGTGGTCGAACCACCCGCGGCAGCCCCGGTTGTCGGCGCCCCGGTCGAGGTGGATCATCGTTCGGATGCCCCGTCCCGACTCCTTCACCCCCGCGCAGCCCGCCTTGACGAGGCGGCCCAGGCGGCGCCAGCCTTCGGGGGTGTCGTTGCTTCCATCAAGCCAGAGCATCCCCGGCGTGATCTCGTTGTCGACCTGCACCATGACGGGCGGCGTCCCTTGGGCGACCATGGCGCCCACGACGTCCTTCGTGGTGTAGTGGACGGCCGCCACGAGACGGTCGAAGGAGAGATCCTTCCAGTCGGCGGGCTTGCGCTGTTTGGCGGGGTCGGCCCAGCCGTCCGAGTAGTGGAAGTCGAGCGAGATCCGCAGACCCTGAGCCTTGTCGCACCAGCCGTCTTTCGGGTCGTTCCAGACGCGGAAGCGGACGAGGTTCCACCCGGCCTCGCGCATCGCGACAAGGGGTCGGTCTTCCGCCCTCGGTAGCGGTAGGCCGCGCCCGAGGCCTCCACCTCGGGAATCTCGGAGGATCGCCGCCCCGCAGGAAACCCCGCGCAGGAAACCTCGGCACAGGGGGAGGAGAAGGGCGGTGAGCAGGGACGGCATCGTCTCTCGGGAGGGTTCCACGCGTGGTACCGCAAAACCCTTTGGGGCAGAGGCTTCGCGGGAAAAGGTCATCCCTTTTCAAGGGCGTTCGACGACTTTCGTCCACAAGCGCTCCGATCCTGAACGCCTTGGAAGGAGTCGAACGTCTGTGAGCCGCCCCTGGAGCGCGTACCTTTCGGAAGCGATGGGGCTGGCGGTGTTCATGGCGTTCGCGGGCGGGCTGACCGTCCTGCTGTTCCACCCGGACTCCCCCGTGGGGCGCGCGCTCGAGCCGCCCGCGCGCTACTTCGCCCTGGGTTTGGGGATGGCGCCGGTCGTGTGGCTCGGGATCGTGAACGCGCCCTGGGGGAAGCGGAGCGGCGCGCACGTCAATCCTGCGGTCACCCTCGCCTTCTGGCGGTTGGGCAAGATCTCCGGGGTGGACGCCCTGTTCTACATGGCGTTCCAGTTTCTGGGGGCGATCGCGATCGCGCGGATCATGGGTTGGATCTTCGGGCCGCTCTACACCCACCCGGCGGTCGACTTCGCGTCGACCAAGCCGGGCCCGGACGGCGTCTGGGTCGCCTTCGGGGTGGAGTTCGCTATCTCGTTCGGGCTCATGGCGATGACCTTGTGGATGGCCAACGACGAGCGGCTGGCGAAGCGTTCGGGCGGGGCGATGGCCCTGCTTCTCGGGTTCTACCTAGCGACCGCCACGCCATTTACGGGGATGAGCCTGAACCCCGCCCGCACGACGGGATCGGCGGTGTGGGCGAGCGAGCGTCCCGGTCTCTGGATCTACTTCGTCGCCCCATGCTTGGCGACGCTTCTCGCCGCCGAGCTGTACCGCCGCCGCTTTCCCGACCGGCTCGGCGGCAAGTCCTACCCGCCCGAAGCGTAGTCGAGCGCGCCCGCGTCGGCGTCGAGGCGGGCGCGCAGGCCGAGGGGCAGGGTGAGCATGCCCCGGGGGGCATGGCCGAAGGGAAAGTCGACGACGGAGGGGATGCCGAGGGGGGCGATCCGCTCGCGAACGATGTCTCGCCAGGGACGGCCGCCGATGCTCTCATCGACGCGCTCGTCGGTTCCGGTCATCTCGCCCAGGACGATCCCCGCGCACCGCTGGAGCAGGCCCGCGTTGAGGAGGTGGGTGAGCATGGCGTCGATGCGGTGGGGGGCCTCGTCCACGTCCTCGATGAGGAGGAGGCGGCCTTCCGTCTCCAGGGCGTTCGGGGTGCCGATGGAGTCGCAGAGGAGGCAGAGGCAGCCGCCGACGACCTCGCCTTCGGCCACGCCGGAGACCAGGGTCTCGGCGCGCGGCGCGCTTTCCGGAGCGGCGTGGTCGCCCCGCAGGGCGCGGCGGAAGGAATCGACGACCCAGTCGGGGCGCGGGTAGTGGAGGGTGAGGGCCATGGGCGCGTGGAGGGTGGCGAGTCCCCGGCGGTTGAGGGCGAGGTGGAGGGTGGTGACGTCGCTGAAGCCGATTAGGGGCTTGCCGCTCGCGGCCATGCGGTCGAGGTCGAGGAAGGGGAGGAGGCGGGCGCAGCCATAGCCACCGCGGGTGCAGAGGACGGCGGCGACGTCGTCGTCCGCGAAGGCGTCCATCAGGTCCCGGGCGCGGTCGGCGTCGCGTCCTGCGAGGTGATCGGTGCGGTCGAGGGCGTGGGGCGAGACGCGGACGCGGTAGCCCTCCGCCTCCAGCAGGTGGGTCACGAAGTCGAGCTTGTCGCCGTCGAGGGGGGAGGCGGGGGAGACCAGGGCGACCCGATCGCCGGGACGGAGGGCGCGAAGCGTCATGGCGTGGGGCGATTATGGGGCAAAATAGGGGTTAGCGATGCACCCCGTCGAACACGAGACCTCCCGCCCGCTGGGCGCCCTGCGCCGATTCCGCTTCACGCAGAGCGAGGACACCCTGCTCGCGACCCTGGGCGCCTGGTCCTTGGGCCTCGTGATCTTTACGCTCGCCGGCTTCTACATCGGGACGATCGTGGGCCACGACAACCATCCCGCCGAGGGTCTGCGCCACGTCGATCTGAATATCGACCAGCTCATCTTGGCCCTGCCTTACGCGCTGGGCGGCCTCGTTCTGGGTTTGATCTTCGCGCTATGCGTCACGTTCGTCTACGTTCCGGCCAAGCTGCGGGAACTCGACTCCGAAGGCCTCGCGCACTAAGGTCGTCGGCATTTGGGATCGTCGGCCTTCGGCCTACGATCCCCGGTAGGTCCTGCCCTTCCACACCACCTTTCCCTGCCGGTGCCAGACGAGGGAGCGGAGCAGGGTGAAAGCCCCGATGGTGGGGACCAGGGGCGCGAGGAGGATGGGCCAGAGGACGGTGCGGCAGGTCAGGGCGACGAAGAGGCCGCTCGCCCAGAAGAGGCCCGCGGCCAGACCGATCGCCGAGCCGGCCAGCAGCCAACCCCAGCCGAGAAACAGCATGAGCGCGGCGAGGGCCAGGGTGCCGGGGGTCGAGCCCGCGACCTCGTGGCTGTTCTTGCTCATGCCGTCCAGGGTCTGCCGCCAGGTGTCGTACATCTTGACGGCGAGAACCCGCGAGAGGTTGGCGACCTCGACCCCGACGCCCTCCTTGGCGAGCAGGCGGCCCATCGAGACGTCCTCCATCACCTGGGTGCGGACGCGCTCGTTGGGCCAAAGCCGGACGTAGACGTCGCGCCGCCACATGGTGACCTGCCCGTTCAGAAACCGATTGTGGCCCATGCCGCTCCGGTGGACGAGGCCGTAAGGGTTCGTCGCGAGCAGGACCCAGCCCACCCAGGCGAGGAAAAGCGGCTCGACGCCCCGCCCGGGGAGGACGGTGGGGAAGCCGGTGACGGCGCCGACGTTCGGCTTCGCGCTGGCCGCCACGCCGCGCATAGTGGCGACGAAGCCGGGCGACGGCCGCACGTCGGCGTCCAGGAAGAGGAGCCACTCGGCGCGCGTTCCCTCGAGGGCGGCGGAGGCGAGGTTGTGACAGGCGCGGTTCTTGCCCGTCCAGCCTTCCGGCAGGGGACCGCCCCGCAGGACGGTCGCGCCGTGGCGCGCGGCGACGTCGCCCGTGCCGTCGGACGACTCGTCGTCGTACACGATCACGGGAACCCCGCCCAGGGCGGGCAGGAGCCGCTCCAGATTCGCCGCCTCGTCGCGCGCGGGAATCAGGACGACGGTCTCCGGCCCTTCGTCCGCACCCGCGCCGGGGCGAGGCCGGGGCATCAGGATCAGGTTCAGGAGGGCGACGAGGGCGAGAACGCCGTAGATCGCGACGATGAGGAGGGTCAAGCCTCGACTGTACATCATGGCTCCGAGCCCGGGTCGGTCGGACCCCTTTACAGCGCCGACGCCTTCTTCCGAAAAAAACAGGCATAGGCCCTCTGGCCCACTGAAGAACGTCGCAGGGAAAGCCGACGTCTATAACTATGTCGGACCGCAGGACGCGGCCCACGGGGCGAGGCCCCGAGGCTGCAAACGACGGCGAAAGCCCTTGCGGAGCCCCGATGCCGGACCTTAAGGCCGAAGCGACTAGGTCGCTGGAGGCCCGTGCGGCAAGGGCCACCGTCGACGGAACGGACTGAGGGGACCGCCTACGATGCGGGCCCCTACGCGTTCTTCGGGATAACCTAGAGCGACCTGTGTTCCCGATTTCGATTCTCCGCATCGCGCCCTACGTCGTGGGACTGCGCATCCTCGTCGCCACCTTGCCCAGCGGTGATCTGGAGCGAACCCGCATCGTCGAGACGGGAGACGGGGCGCGCGTCTACGTCGAGCGCCAGGCGGCGCGCTCGGACATCGTCACTCGGCGGGACCTTTCGATCCCGCGCGGCAAGTACGCGTGGCGGATCGAGGAGGAGAAACGATCGGTGATCGCCGCCGCGCCCGGCCGTCCCCTTGGGATCGTGCGCCGTGCGTTCGCGGTGGTCCTTTCGACCGACCGGCGCGATCCCCGCTCGGTGATGCCCAACCCGGTCGAGGCATACCGCTTCTACGCCCCGACGCGCGAGGCGGCGGAGGCGATGCGGGAGCGGCTGAAGCAGGCGCTCGACCCCTCGTAGCCCGAGTCACGGGCGGACCTTAGAGCGAGGCGGCGAACGCCTCAACCGCCCGCCGCACGGGGGAGAGGTCGAAACCCTCGGAGACCCCCTCGCCGTCGTAGCGCGGGGGCGTCGGTTCGACGCCGAGAAGGACGCGGGGCCAGCGCGGGTGGAGGATCTCGCCAAGCAGTCGCTCGGCGGCCGCCTCGCGATCCGCCGGACCAAGTCCGAACGCCTTCCCGAGGTAGGCGGCCAACCGCGTCCGCAACTCGTCGAAGATCACCTCGAAGTAGCGCGACGCCCCCTGGGGAAAACGCTCGGCCTCCGCGATCGCGACCCGGCTCATCCGAACGAAGGAGTCGCTCACCATCGCCTCCAGATAGCGGCCCAGGAAAAGGACCAAGGCTTCCTTCGGGTCGTCGCCGTAGTCGGAGGGCTCCCGCATCCGATCGAGGAACAGCTCGCGCGCGAGCTCGACCACGGCGAGGAAAAGGTTCTCCTTGCTTTCGAAATGGGCGTAGAGCGTCCGCTTCGAGGTTTCCGCGCGGGCGGCCACCTCGTCCATCGAGGCACGCTCGAACCCAAGCTCCAGGAAGGTCGCCTTGGCGGTCCAGAGGACGTGGTCCCGCAACTTCTCGCCCCGCCTCGACATGCCTTCCATGATCCCTCCAAACGAAAGAGTAAACGGTACGGTATAGTTTACTTATGCCGAGTCTCCTTCCCATCGTCGTCACCACTCCGACCGGCGACATCGGCCACCGGGTGGTCGAGGGTCTTCTCCGGGCGGGCGCGCCCGTCCGCGTCGTCGCCCGCGATCCTTCGCGGCTGCCCACCACCGTTCGCGAGCGCGTCGAGGTCGTCGAAGGATCGCACGGCGATCCCGAGGTGGTCGAGCGGGCGTTCGCGGGTGTGGACGCGGCGCTCTGGGTCGCCCCTCCGAACCCCGTCGCTCCGAGTCTGGCGGCCGCGTACGTCGATTTCGCCCGCCCCGCCGCCGAGGCGATCCGAAGGCAGGGGGTGAGGCGCGTCGTGTCCGTCTCGGCTCTGGGCCACGGCACGCCGCGCGAGCGGCGGGCCGGGCTCGTCACCGCCTCGTTCGAGATGGACGCGCTTCTCGCGAGCGCCGGAGCGGCGTTCCGGGCGCTCGCCTGCCCGTCGTTTATGGACAACGTGCTTCGTCAGGTCGACGCGATCCGGACCCAGGGGACGTTCTACGGCCCGCTCGACGGGGCGGCGAAGCACCCGACCTGCGCGACGGCGGACATCGCCGCCGCCGCCGCGCGGCTGCTGCTCGACGACGCCTGGACGGGCGCGGGCCACGTCGCCGTCCTCGGCCCGGAGGATCTGTCGGCGGACGACCAAGCCGCGATTATCACGGCGGTTCTCGGGCGGCCCGTCCGGTACGCGCGCGTTTCCCCCGACGCGCTCGAAGCCCAGTTCCGGGAGCGAGGCGCCTCCGACGCGTTCGTCCGGGGCTACCTGGAGATGATGGCCGCCAAGGACGACGGGTTGGACGACGCCGAGCCGCGCACCGCGGCGTCGACCACGCCGACGTCGTTCCACGCGTGGTGCGAACGGGAGCTCAGGCCCGCGATCGAGGCGGCGTAGGCGGGGCGGGGGCGGGGGCGAGCCTACCGGAAGCTTTCGGCCCGAGGGGCGCGGTCCATGAGCATCGCGACCGCCTTGCCCGGCGCCACGCGGCCCCGGAGCACCGCGTCCACGGCGGCGAGAACCGGAAGCTCGACGCCGTGGCGACGGCCGAGAACGAGGGCGGCCTCGCTCGTGGGAACGCCCTCGGCGACCTGTCCGACCTCATTGAGGGCGGTCTCCAGGCTATGGCCCTGACCCAGAGCGTAGCCGACGCGGTAGTTCCGCGAGAGGCGGCTGTTGGCGGTGGCGAAAAGGTCGCCCACGCCCGCCGGTCCCAAGAAGGTCTCGGCCCGCGCTCCCATCGCCGCGCCCAGGCGCGCGACCTCCATGAGTCCGCGCGAGAGGAACGCCCCTTTGGTGTTGTCGCCGAAGCCCAGGCCGTCGCTCATGCCGCCGCCGATCGCCAGGACGTTCTTGAGGGCGCCCGCGAGTTCCACGCCGACCACGTCCTCGGTGGTCGAGACGCGGAAGGTGGCGCAGGTGAAGGCGCCTTGGACGGCTTGGGCGTCGGTTTGGTCGGCGAAGGCGGCGAGGGCGACGGTCGGGATGCGCCGCGCGATCTCGACCGCGAGGTTGGGGCCGCTGAGAACGCCGACGCGGGCGCCCGGATGGAGCTCGGCCATCACGTCGACCATAAAGCGGGCGGTCACCGGCTCAAGGCCCTTGCTCGCGACCACGATCCGGGGGGCGCCGAGGGGCACGAAGGCCGCCGTCTCGCGCACCGCCCCGCTGGGTACGGCGATCACGGCCAGCTCGGCCTCGGAGCGACGGTCGAGGAGGGCGGGGCGCACCTCCGTCGGGATCGCGAAGCCGGGAAGGTAGCGCAGGTTCTCGCGCAGGCGGACGAGCGACTCGATCTCCTCGGTGTCGCGTCCGAGAAGATCCACGTCGTGGCCGTTCCGGGCGAGGAGGATGGCGAGGGCCGTTCCCCAGCTTCCCGAACCGAGCACCGCGACGCGCATGGGGGAGAATCTACCCGCGCGGTGGGGAACTCTGAGCTATCGGGAAGGCACACCGAGGCTCCTCCTAGAGTTCAGACTAAAAAGAGGCCAGCTTGTCGAGCGAGGAGGGGCGTAAAGGCTATGCTCCTAACGGCCCGATGTCGTTCAAGCCCTTCGCCCTCACCCTCCTCGCCCTTTTCGCCGCATCCGCCTTCGGGCAGGCGACGCCGCAGGGCGACCCCATCGGCACGTCCCGGCCCAGCTTCAGCGACACGTCGCAGATCGTTCCGGTGCGGAGCCTCCAACTCGAGGCGGGACTGAGCCTCTACCGGCGGGGCGGGCGGGAGGTCGAGCGGTGGGAACTGGGCGAGGCGCTTTTCCGATACGGCCTAGCGCCGCGCGCCGAGCTGCGGCTTCAGCTTCCCAACGACGTGCTTCCCCGGCAGGGCGTCGATGGCTTCGACAACACGATCCTGGCGGCGTCCTTCTACCTAGGGCAGGTCGGCGGCTGGGACGTGGGCGTCGTTCCGGGGGTAGAGATTCCTAGCGGGGCGCGCCCCTACCGCGACGAAACGCTCACGCCGAACGCATCTCTAAACCTAGGCCGATCGTTCGGCAAGACGGGTGTCGCGGCGACCCTGGCCGCCGCCTACGGGCGCGACCAGGGCCGAGCCGATCTCTCCGGACAGGGCTCGCTCGTCGTCACCCACGCGCTGGGCCCGTCGCGAATCGGCTTCGTGGAATACGCCGCGTTCCTCGACCGGTTCGACCAACCGGAGCACTACGCGCACCTGGGCCTGCAGTGGATCGTTCACCGCACCTCGCAGTTCGACGTTCACGCGGCGGTCGGCCTCGGGGGAGCGGCGTCGCACGAGGTGGTGGGGGCGGGCTACTCGGTGAGGTTCTAGGGAAGAGGGAGCAGGACCGACGATCCTGTCCCCCGGCCTCTAACCCCCGTTCTGGGGAACGTCCTTCTTGGGCGGCAAGGGCTGGTTGGCGATCGTCATCGCGGTCAGGTAGTAGAGCCGCGCCGCGTTCGCGAGCTTGGGGAAGTCGATCTTCTCGATGGTGTCCGTGGGCTGGTGGTAGTCCGGGTGGAAGCCGTCGAAGAGGAAGGCGATCGGGATGCCCTTGCGCGCGAAGTTGTAGTGGTCGCTCCGCGTGTAGACGTCCTCGGCGTCGTACTTGAAGCGGAAGCCCACGTACTTGTTCACGCTCTGGATCGTCGAGTCGAGTTCGGTCGAGATCCGCTTGGAGCCGACGAGGCGTATCGTGTCGACGTTCTCCTCGCGCTTGTCCACCCGGCTCTCGTCGCCGTTCTGGACGCCGTCGGAGTCGCGCCCGACCATGTCCATCTGGAGCTCGGCGACCATTTTGTCCAAGGGGACCGGCGGGTGGTCGGTCAGGTAGCGCGAGCCCAGGAGGCCGAGCTCCTCGCCGTAGAAGGTCATGAAGACGATCGAGCGCTTGGGTTTGACGGGGTTGGCGGCGATCGCGCGGGCCACGAGGCACACGGCGGTTGAGCCGGAACCGTCGTCGTCCGCGCCGGGGTTGACGACCCCGTTGACGATGCCGAGGTGATCGAGGTGGCCGCCGACGCCGATGTACTCCGCCTTGAGCTTGGGGTCGGAGCCTTCGATCATGCCCACGACGTTCGGGACGCGAACGGCCTCGACGCGGCCTTTGGAGACCAGGGTGGCCTTGCGGGCGAGCTCGGCCATCCGCGCGCCGGTCCCTGCCTGGGCCATGAAGGCGCCGATGGCGGGGCTCAGGTCATCGACCGCCTCGCGGGAGATCTGGCCGCGCGGGGTCGCGCCCGAGGGGGTCGCGGAACCCATCCGGTTGGGCGTGATCGTGCGGGCGCGGTCGGCGACGGTCAGCACGATCGCCGGGCTCTTGAGGTTGACCTGGCTTCGCGCCCTCACGCGTCCTTCGGGGACGTCCAGGATCACGATCTTGCCGTCGATGGCGTCGAGTTGGCGGGGCGTCAGCTCGTCGGTCGCGCCCGCCCGGATCACGGTGACGGCGGCGGAGATGTTCAGGTCCTTCCCGGTCGGGGTAAGGGCCAGCATGCGGTCGTCGAGGACGGCTCCGTCGGGGGTGGTCAGCTTCGTGTCTTCCGCCACGGGGCGGTAGTAGGTCCCGCCGTACTGGAAGTAGCCACCGTCGTCGCCGAGCGGCTTCAGGCCCGCCGCCTTGAACTGCGCGGCCACGAACTCGGCGGCCCGCTGGAAGCCGATCTGCCCCGTTCCGCGTCCTTCCGTCTCGGGTCCGGCGAGATAGCCGAGGATCGAGCGGGCGTCGTACTCGCTGATCGAGTCGAATCCTTTCTTGAACTCCTTGGGCGGCGGGACCGCGCCGGGATACTGGGCGGCGACCAGGGAAGCGAGCCCGAGGGCGAGAAGAGCGGCGGAACGTCGCATGAACCTCTACAGTACGCCAAAGGGGGAGCCCGATGGTTCCCTCGGGACTGTTCTGCGAGCCTGTTACTCCACCTCGTCGATGCCGGGTCGTCCGATTCGGACGGCATAGCCCGACATCGCTCCCGGTGGGAAGCTTCGGAAGTCGTCTTGGCGTCGAAGCGCGGCCTTCAGGACCCGCGCCAACTCGGATGGGCCGAGGGCGCGGTAGCGATCGACGAACATCGGGTGGTCCGTGAGTCGGGTGGACGCCGCGCGATCGTCGCGCGTCCCGCGTCGCCGTACTCAAGGTCGAAGGCCCATGGCGCGGCGTCGGCGCTCAGGCCGTGCGAGTGGGACCAAAGAAGGATCTCGACGCCCTCGATCGTGCGTTCGGTCATCCGAGCCGCTTCAGCCAATCGGCCAGGAGGTCGGGCCATCCCTCAAGGCCGGGCTCCCTCGAACGGAGGCCGTAGCCGTGGCCTCCCTTAGGGAAGAGGTGCAACTCGACCGGGACGCCCGCTGCCGCGCAGGCTCCGGCGTAGGCGAGGCTGTTCGCGCAGGGAATGGGATCGTCGGCGGTGTGGACGAGGAAGGCGGGCGGCGTCTCGGGGCCGACCGTCGGGGCGGTCGCCGGATCGGCGAGGTAGCCGGGATAGATCAGGGCGGTGAAGGCGGGGCGCGGGCCGTCCGAGGCGTTGGCGGCGGTCGCGGCGAGGTGGGCTCCGGCGGAGAAGCCGAGGAGGCCGATCACGCCCGGAATCGTTCGCAGCGCCTCTTGGACATCCTCCAAAGCGGGGGCGTGGCGCACGTCCTCCGGATTGGGAAGGCGGTACTTGAGGACGGCGGCGTTGAGTCCGATCGAGTTCAGCCACCGGGCGACCTCCGTCCCTTCGTGCTCGATGGCGAGGACTCCGTAGCCTCCGCCGGGCAGCACGACGACGGTCGGGACGGTGGGATCGGGTCCGGGAAAGAGGGTGAGGGTCGGACGCGAGACGCCGAAGACGAGATCGAAATCCCCGTCTTCGGCGCGTTCGGTCCGCTCGACGTCTTGGCGGGTCCAACCGCCGGGATTGCCCGAGGGCCACAGCGCCCGTTCCATAGGGCGGGTTTTACCCTTCGAGCGACATCTTCAGACTCCTGCCCCTATCCACTCAGGAGGCGACGCCAGCGAACCTCCCCTCCCCTCCTCTCGCGAGAGAAGGGAGGGGAGGTTCGGGCTTAGAGACCCTTCCCGGCGAGGAAGTGGAGCAGGTCGGCGATGCGGCTGGAGTAACCCCACTCGTTGTCGTACCAGGAGACGACCTTCACGAGGTTGCCCACGCCGACGGTGTCGAGCGCGGAGAAGATCGAGGAGTGCGGGTTGCCCTTGAGGTCGGAGGAGACGAGCGGCTCGTCCGAGTACTGGAGGTAGCCCTTCATCGCGCCCTCGGCGTATTCCTTCATCGCAGCGTTGATCTCGTCGATGGAGGCCTCCTTGAGGAGGACGGCGGTGAAGTCGACCACCGAGACGGTGGCGACGGGCACGCGGAACGCCATGCCGGTGAACTTGCCCTGCAGCTCGGGGATGACGAGGCCGACCGCCTTCGCGGCGCCCGTGGAGCTGGGGACGATGTTCTGGGAGGCGGCGCGGGCGTCGCGCAGGTCCTTGGCGGCGGTGTCCTGGGTCTTCTGGCTGTTCGTGAAGGCGTGGACGGTGGTCAGGAGGCCCTTGTCGATGCCGAAGCGGTCGTGGAGGACCTTCGCGACGGGGGCGAGACCGTTGGTGGTGCAGCTCGCGTTGGAGACGACGTGGTGGTTCGCCGGATCGTAGGCGTCGTCGTTCACGCCGAGCACGATCGTCTTGTCCTCGTTCTTCGCGGGAGCGGAGATGACGACCTTCTTGACGGAGCCGCGCTTGTGGGCGACCGCCTTGGTGGCGTCGGTGAAGAAGCCGGTGGACTCCACGACGATGTCGACGCCCTGGCTGCTCCAGTCGATGGCGGCGGGATCGCGCTCGGCGAACACCTTGATCGCCTTGCCGTTGACGTGGATCGAGTCGTCCGCCTCGACCGTGCCCTGGAAGGGGCCGTAGGTGGAGTCGTACTTGAAGAGGTGAGCGTTCGTGGCGGGGTCGGTGAGGTCGTTGACGGCCACGACCTCCAGCTCGTCGGGGTAGCGCTCCAGGATGGTGCGGAGGGAAAGGCGACCGATGCGCCCGAAGCCATTGATACCGATTCGCGTGGCCATTGCTGTTTTTCCGTTGTCGAACCCGCCGCATTGCCGGTTCTTTAACCGCCAGTTTACCGCCGTGCGGCGGGTCGTATCCGGCGCGTGGTCCGTTCGTCCCCTCTCGCCCTCGTCTTCGTGGCCCTGACTCTCGCGGACTGCGGTGGCGAAAGCGGAGCGGCACGAAGCGAACATCGTGCCCCAATGGGGTGATCCGACCAGGAAAGAGCCGTCCGCCGGCGCCCTTCCGAACGTCGATCTCGAGATCGACGACCTGCTCAACGCGAAGTCCACCCTGGGCTAGGCGCGGGTGGAGGACGACGCGCGTAGCCCAGGCGTTCGTCAACCTCGTGGACAACGCCTTCTTGAACCATCAGGAGGACAACCCGGCGACCCCAACCGACGAGTCCGCCCAGGATTACTCCGAGTTCGGCTGGGTCTTCTCGGGCCAGACGGCGGTCGACGCGCTCCGTCAGGGAGACAAGATCGTGAACGCGCGGACCGAAGCCCGCCCGTAAAGGCGATAACGGCAACCTTCCGGGCGTCATAATAGAACTCTATGCCCGCCGAGAAAGTCCGCATCGTCACCCTGGGGTGCGCCAAGAACGAGGTGGACTCGGAGGAGATCGCGGGCGTGCTCGGCAAGGCGGGCTACGCGGTGGACGGCGCCTCCGAGGAGACGGGCACCATCGTCATCAACACCTGCGGCTTCCTGGAGTCGGCGAAGGAGGAGTCGATCGCGACGATCCGCGCCGCCGTCGCGGAGAAGGAGGCGGGCCGCGCGACCCGCGTGATCGTGGCCGGGTGCCTCGCCCAGCGGATGGGGGCGGAACTGATGCGGCTCGCGCCGGGAGCCGACGCCTACGTGGGCGTGGGGCAGATGGCGCGCTTCGCGGACATCCTGGAGTCGGTCAAGCGGGAGCGCGAGACGGTGCTCGACGTGGCGCCGCCCCACCACCGCTGGGCCGACGTCCCGACCCGCGCCCGGGCCGGACGGCCCTGGAGCGCCTACCTGAAGATCAGCGAGGGGTGTAACCACCGCTGCACCTTCTGCACGATCCCCAGCTTCCGGGGGGCGCACCAGAGCAAGCCCATCGAGCGCGTCGTGGCGGAGGCCCGCCATCTCGCCTTCGGCGGGACGCGCGAGATCAACCTCATCGCCCAGGACGTCACCCAGTACGGCTTCGATCTCTACAAGGCGTTCACCCTGCCGCGGCTCCTGCGCGAGCTGAACGGCGTAGACGGCATCGACTGGATTCGCCTCCTCTACTTCTATCCGAACCTGCTCACCGACGAGGTGATCGAGACGATGGCCTCGCTCTCGAAGGTGGTGAAGTACATCGACATCCCCCTCCAGCACACCCACCCGGACGTGCTGCGGCGCATGCGGCGGCCCTGGGACGGCGAGCGGTACCTCGACCTGTTCGACAAGGTCCGCGCCGCGATGCCCGACGTGGCGATCCGCACCACCTTTATCGTGGGCTTTCCCGGCGAGACGGAGGAGGAGTTCGAGGACCTGCTGGAGTTCTGCGAGGCGGCCGAGCTCGACCGGGTCGGCGCGTTCACCTTCTCGCGCGAACCCTCGACGCCCTCGTACGACCTGCCGGACCAGGTGCCGGACGAGGTCAAGCGCGAGCGCTACGACCGCCTGATGACGCTCCAGCAGGAGGTCTCGCTTGAGGTCAACCAGGGCTGGATCGGCAAGGAGATCGACGTGCTGGTGGAGGACGTGAAGGACGGCTGGCTCGTGGGCCGTTCCCACCGCGACGCCCCGGAGATCGACGGCTTCGTGTTCGTCGACGGCGAGGCGAAGCCGGGCGAGTTCGTGCGGGCGCGGGTCACCGGCGCGGAGCCCTACGACCTGATCGCCAAGGCCCTGCGCACCCCGAAGACGGGTCCGCGCAAGCTGACCTCGCTGCGGGTCGCGGCTCCCGTCGCGCCCCGCTAGATTGAGGCGTGATGCCGACCGTTCTGAAGATCGCGGATACGCTCGACGGATTCGCGATCGACATCGACGACCTGGAACCGCTTCTGCCGGAGTCCGCCCGCGCTTTGCGCTGGGCTCTCGCCGACGCTCACGAGGCGGCTTGGATTCTCGGCCCCGCGATGGAGCACGTCGAACCCGAGGGCGCCCTCTGCTTTGAGGCGATGCAACGGTTCTGGAAAGGCGTTCACCAGACGGTCTGGGGAACCTACGTCGCGGCGGTCGACGATGCGATTCTCGCCGCGTTTCCCGGCGACTACCTCGACCGAATCGCTCCGGAGACGCTGGCCCGCTATCCTTTTCTCCTCCAGGCCATCGACTCCTCGTTCTGGCTCGTCCACTCGACCGACGAATCGTTCCGGCAACGGGTCGAAGCGCGTTTTCAGCGCGTTAGCTACGCTGGCACACACGGCGGATCGTAGAGTTGGATCGCCACGTCCCGCTCGTCGTCGCGCTGGAGCCAGTCGAGATGAAGCTCTTCCCAATCGCGCCAGCCTGACTCCGCGACGAACGCGCAGGCGGCGGCCAGACCGCGAAAGGTGGTGGGGTCGCCGCTGAGGATCAGGGTGGCGGCGCCAATATGGCGATCCATGCCGCGCGTCGCCTGGCAGTAGCGAAGGCGGTCGGTCGGCCTCGTCCCGTCCGGATCAAGCGGCGGCCGCGTTACCCGGCGCGTGGTCGTCGGCTTCCGGTTTCGGACCTCCTTCCAGATTCTCGGCGTGAGGGCGACGTGTTTGGGGGCGAGAACGAGGTCGAGCACGCCGTCATCGAGAACGTAGTCGGCAAGGGGTGAGGGTACGCCGTTCTGACGAAGCGGCAGGTAGACGACCGTGTCGATCCGCGTCCCGACGAGATCGGCGAAGGCCGCCAGCCGTTCAAGGCCGTCCGGGTCGCCCGCGAGCGACGTCCAGTCGGAGGTCGCCCGAAACGAGTAGAGGCCGGGGATCGGGTTCGCCCGAAGGATATCGTAAGGCCCGACCGGACCCTCGACGACGGTGCAGGGAAAGCTCGCCTTCAATCGCGCCTCGGATCCCAGAAGTCGAGCATCAGGGTCGGATCGCCGCCGCGCGCGATCGGATCCAGATGGGCGCCGTCCCAGTTGGCCTCGCAGGTCGCCATGTGAGCGGCGAAGGCGGCGAGGCCGAGGAAGGCGGTGCGCTCGCCGCTGAGGATCAGGGTCGACGCGCCGACGTGGCGATCCATGCCCCGCGTCTCACGGTCGAAGTGGCCGAACGGGTATCGGGGAAACCGCGTGAGGCGAGCCAGCGGAGGCAGGACGACCCGGCGGCTCTCGGTCGCCTTCCGGGCCCGGAGGGCCTTCCACGTCTTCGGGCGGAGCGCAAGGTGGCGGGGGGCGAGAACGAGATCGAGCAGGCCGGGGCTCGCGGCGTCCTCCCGTACCCACGCCGGGTCCGCGTTTCGACGGGCGGTCAGGTAGACGCCCGTGTCCCGGCGCGTCGCGACCAGACCCGCGAGAAAGGCGAGGCGATGGAAGCCCGCCGCGTCGCCCGCGACGATCTGCCAGCCCGTCTTGAGCTCGACGGCGAAAAGAGACGGCGCCTCGGCGTGGAGAATCTCGCAAGGCCCAACCGGGCCTCGAGCGACGACGCAAGGAAAGCTCGCTTTCAACGATCCTTAGGGTAGCGCTTCAAGGGACCTTGGCCTAGGACCTCCCACGCCGGCGACGGCGATCCTGAGCGGGAAACTCAGCACGAAAACGACGGTCGCCGAGACCGCGAGCCGAGCCGAGCGTGTGCGGGGTCCAAGCGCCCGGCACCGGAGTTGGCACCGCCTCCGCAGCGCCCAAACCGATATCAATATTTCAGAATAGATTGAAAGTAAAATGGGGCATGCTCAAGCCTCTTGAGAGATCGTCTATGTGGGCTTTCCTCTTCGGCTCGATCGGCATGTACACGGCGGCCTGCTTGTCGCCCGCGTTGGCCTCGACGACGGGTGGGCCCCCCATGGCCGGCTTTGAATGCTTCCTGTGCGGGCTGTCCTTGTGTTGGCTCGGCCTGCCCCTTCTTCTGTGGTCGCCCAACCTCTTTATCGTTCTTCTCTGGTTCCGGGTCTTGACGGGGCGGTCCACTCGTAGGCGCGACGCGCTCGTCGCTCCCATCGTCACCGCGCTCTCGACGCTTGGCTGCTGCACCCTCTATCCCTACCGGCCTCAAGTCGGGGCTTGGCTCTGGATCGCGTCGGGCTTCTTCGCGGGCGTCACCGCGTGGTTGGTTCCCTCGGAGCCCTCGGGGCGCGGCGTCAGGTCCGTCGCAGCGCGTCGAGACTGACGAACTCGTAGCCTTTCGCGCGGGTCGCGTCGATAAACTTCTCCAGCGTGTCGAGGGTGTCCTTGGAGCCGTCGTGGAGAAGGATGATGCCGCCGGGGTTGAGGGCCTTGGTCTCCCGGCCGAACAGCACGCCGTCGCCCGGGTTCAGGTAGTCGCCGGGGTCGTCGGTCCAGAGGACGGTGGTGAGGCCGAGGCTTCCCGCGCGGCGCAGGACCTCCGCGTTGTGGTCGCCGCCGGGCGGGCGGCAGTAGCGGACGGGCTTGCCCGTAATGCGGCGGATCGCGTCGTTGTTCGCCTGGTACTCCACGTCGATCTCCTCGGCGGGGATCTTCGTGAGGGTGACGTGGCTGTAGGTGTGGTTCGCGACCTCGTGGCCCTCGTCGGCCATCCGCTTGACGAGGTCGGGGTACTTGTCCGCCATGTGGCCGATCACGAAGAAAGTGGCTTTCACGTTCTTGGCCTTCAGCATGTCCAGCAGCTGGGGCGAGTAGGCGGGGTGGGGGCCGTCGTCGAAGGTGAGGGCGACGCGCCGGGCGTCTCCGGCGCCCCGGCGCAGGACGAAGCGTTCAAGGCCCGTGCCCGCGAGCCGCGACTCCAGGACGTCCAGCGTCCCCTGCTCCCGGTAGATCTCGGTGTTCGCCTCCTTCCAGTCCGGGTCGGCGTCGAGGACGACCGCCGGGTTGATCCGCGCGGCGGCGGTGCGGGCGGAAAGCCCCTTCTTCGCCTCGGGGGATCCGGCGCGCCGGGCGACGTCGGCCCGCTGGGTGCAACCGGCGAGCGCGAGAGCGAGACCGGCGAGGAGAAGGGTTCGCATCATCTTTCGATCATATTCTTCGGCGTCTCTCAGGGTTTCTACAGCGCCAGCTTCACCCCGAGCAGGTGACCGAGGAAAAGAACCTCCAGCGTGGCGGCGACCAGCAGCGCGCTCACGAGGAGGATGTGCGTGAAACGATGGACGACGATCCAGTCGATCCCGGCGAAAAGCTTCGCCAGAAGGGCGAAGATCGGGGTGAGGACGAGCCAGCCGAGGTGCTGGACGTGGCCGCCGAGAAGGGTCTTCGCGAGCGAGAGGGTCGGCGTCAGGATCGCGACCAGGGCGCAGGCGAGAGCGATGGGGAAGCCCCGGTCACCGACCTTCGCGCCGAGGATCTTCTCGAACCGCTCGAACGCCGCCTTCACGGCTTCCGTTCCAGCTTCATGCCGCCCTCTTCGACCTGGACCGGAAGGCCGGCGTCGTCCACGATCGTCTCGCCCGTCTTCTCGCGGCGCACGGTGCGGAGAAGGTGGCCGCCCTTCGCCGGGCCGACGTAGGTGGTCTGGTTGGGTACCCACTCCAGAGCGTCGGGGTCGAAGGTCCAGGCCTTCGCGACGTCGCCGGGACTGGGTTTGACGAGCACGAACCACGTCTCGGCGGCGTTCGCGCGGACGAGCTTGGGAGCGAGCGGCACGTCGGTCGCCTTCGGCACGCCGCGCTCGCGCACCACGGCGTGGGCGCCCTGCGCGTCGAAGGTGACGATGGTCTCGTGGAGGGGCGGCTTGCCGGGCGGGCCGTAGCCCTGGACCTTGCGAAGAGGACTGCCCTGCGCGTCGAAGGTCGACTCGCTCCGCACTTCGACGCTCGAGCCCTGGCGTCGGAGGGTGGCGACGAGGCGAACCGTCTTGCCGCCCTCGGGGCGGCGCGTCTGGGTCAGGCGGGCCGTTCCTTCCGCGCCGCCGTCGAGGGTCACGCGGTAGTTGGCGGTCGTTTGGAGCAGGACGAGAGCGAGGGGGATCACCGGCGCACCATCCGCATGCCGCCCGATTCGATGGACCGGGGCATCCCCCGATCGTCCAGCACGAAGGCGGTGGACGCGCCCATGTTCCGACTCTGGCGCACGAGGTGGCCTTCCGGCGTCTTGCCCACGTACTTGACCTTCACCTCCTCCCAGGTCCGCTTGCGCGGGTTGAGGGCGACGAAGCGGGCGGTGGTTCCCGGCTTCGGCGGCGTCGGGCGGAACCAGGCTTCGCTGGGATCGCGGCGACTCGCCTTCGGGGCGGGCACGGTGAAGGGAAGCGCGTGGTCGCGGGTCACGGTCGCAGCTCCCTGTGGGGTGTAGGTGACGACCTCGGCCGACCGGTTCTTGCCGCGCAGCAGTTGGGTGCTCGCGCGGACGGGCGCGCCGTTCGCGTCGGTCTCGGAGACCTCTTCGGTGGTCTCGCCGCCTACGAGGACGAGCCGGAGCCGGGTGACCCGCCCCCCGCCCGGACGGGGCGCGAGGGAATAGGTCGCCACGCCCGCCTTCTTGCCGCCCGCGAGGACGTCGTAGCGCGCCTCCTGGGCTTGGGCGAGCAGGGCGAAAAGGAGAGCGGACATGGATCTCTATTATGAGGAACGTCGGGTTTGGACGCGATAGGATCGACGCAGAGGCTAACCGGCTCCGACGAACGAACCCGTCGCCTTGGTCCAGCGCCCTTCCCCCGCCCAGCGGTAGGTCGGAGCCGGGGCGCCCGTTCGGACGCCCACGTCGCCGAGATGGGAAGCCTGAACGAGGCAGTCGACGGCCTCCGCCGTCGTGCCGCCTTCGAGCGCGACGACCGGCGCGGAGAAGGGCGACTCGATCGTGCAGTGGTCGAAGCGCAACGTCCCGAGCCGACGGCCTTTCTCGTGGCCGAAATGGACGACGTTGTGGTTGCCTGCTTCCGACGGAGCCTTCTGGACGACGCAGCCGACGAGGGCGGCGTCGGAACCGGGGCGTTCGGTGTCCCAGGCGTCCACAAGGTCCAGTTCACGGTTGGCGGCGTCGTGGAGCCAGCAGTGCTCCAGGCGAAGAAGGTGGGCGCGGCTCTTGAGGTCGTGGCCGGTCAGGGCGTGGTCGATCTCGCAGAAGCGCAACGTGGCGCTCGTGCCGCCGAGGTAGAGGTTATGGTTCTGGCCGGGTTCGCCCGGATCGCCGTTGTGGTGGACGTGGCACCGCTCGAAGGTCTGGTTCTCGGCGGCGTGGGGATCGCCGTCGCGGCCGTTCGACATCACGCCCATGTCGTTGCGGTGGAGGTCGCAGTCGGTCACGGTCGCGTTCCGGGCGGCGGCGATGCGGACGGCGGCCCCGTTGTGGCTCGCGTTGTGGGCGCCCGTGATCTCGAAGCCCCTGAGGGTCGTCCCATCGGCCTCGATCTGGAACGCGGCGCGGGGGACGGAGCCCGCTCCCGAATAGTCGAAGCCCTTGCCGTCGATCCGGACCCGTCCGACCGCGAGGATCGTGAGGCTCGGCGTCGTGATCCGCACCGCCGTGCGCGGGTAGTCGCCCGCGCCCACCTCGACCGTGTCGCCCGGCTTGGCGGCGACGACGGCGTCCTCGATCCGGGCGAAGGGGAGTCCGACGCCGACCCGGAGCAGGGAGGGAAGGAGGAGAAGCATGGTCGCAGTGTACGATCCTAGCGGCGCGGGGGCGTGAAGAAGCGGCGGAACGCCTCGCTCCAGGTGATCTCGGCGGAGGCGTCCCAGGCTTCCCTGGGGAGGTGGACGGGATCGCCACCGAACTCGCGGAAAATCTCCTCCGGCGACCGCTTCCCAAAGGCGCGGAAGCGGAAGTGAGGGCGGGGGAGGCACCCCGCAACCTGGGAGAGCGGCGTGGCGAGCGCGACGAGGGGCCAGGGCTCGCGGTATTCCTGGGTCGCGACGGCGAGGGGGCGCTCGCCTTCGAAGAGCCAGGTCGCCCGCCCGCCGGGAAGGTCCGGGAGGTAGGAGGACTTGGCGACGAGGCGCAGGAGATCGCCGAGCGAGGCATCGTCGGCGATCTCGAACATCCGGGGACGCGGCCCGTCTTCGGGACCCGCGCTTTCACGGTGGACGAGAACGGTCATCGGCAGGCGGAGGTCTCTAGGCGCACTCGGCGGCTAGAAGCGGGCACGGCTTCTTGGGATTCAGGTGGCGTTCCGCCCAGGCAGCCATGGCGTCGACCACGGGGCGCAGATCCTCTCCGGAGGCCGTCAGCACGTAGCTCGTGCGCGGAGGCATGGTGGAGTGAACGGTCTTGGCGACGATCCCCGCGTCTTCCAGGAGGGAAAGGCGCTGGGAGAGGGTGGCGGGGCAGACGCCCGCCACCTTGCGCGACAGTTCGTTGAACCCGACCGAGCCTTCGAGAAGGGAGCCGACGATCAGGAGCGACCATTTTTCCTGCAACACCGCCACCGCTCGCACGAAGGGGGGCGCGTCCTTGCCACCAATGGTCTCGCTCATCTCCCTCCATTCTACGCCGACGGATAGGGCTTCCGATCCCTGAAGGATACGAAAGATCGAACGCTCTGTAAATCGTAGCGCGGGTGGGCCTATAGCGACCGACCGGCGATGCCGGAGGAGGACGATCCTGCGGTGGGTTCGCAGTGGCCTGACCGCCCCGCTTACGGATTCGGGCGGGCGGGTCCGCAAGATACCGTGTTTTCGGGGATGCTCCCCTAAGGATCGGGGGCGGTACTTCCGTCCTAATTAGGAATGATGGAAAGCCTTCTCGGCGCGGCGACGATCCTGCTCGTGGAGGACAACGCCGACGACGAGCGGATCGCCTTGCGCGCGCTGAGGCGCCACGCGCCGGCCGTCCGGGTGAAAGTGGCGCGGGACGGCGAGGAGGCGCTGAAGCGCCTCGGGTTGGACGGCGGCGAAGGGATCGGCGGCTTCAATCTCGTTCTTTGCGACCTGAAACTCCCGAAGCTGAGGGGCGACGAGGTGCTGCGTCACGTCCGCGCCGCCAACGGCCTGCGGGACGTTCCGTTCGTGGTGTTCTCCTCGGCCGATCTCCCCGGCGAAGGGGAGGAATGCGTCGCCCTCGGAGCGAGCGAGTACGTGGTGAAGCCCATCGACTTCGACGAGTACGGCCAGCGCCTCAAGCGCATCGTCGAGCGGTATCTCGACGCCGCGTCCCTGCGCGCCACCGACACCCGGGAAGCCGCGATGGCGGCCTAGACCGCCATCGCTCCGAGAATCCCGAAGGCGCCGTCCGATGCGGATGGGCCAGAAGTGCGAATAGGGCGGCAAGAACCCGGCCGATGACACGTGCGGTCCCTCTCGCATGGAACAACGTTAGGCAAGACACGGCGGATAGGAACACGGATCGCGAAACGACGATGAACGACGCTCAATGGCAGCGAGACCCTCTTCGCGCGGAGGGCGGAACGGAGGACGGCGACCGGGGACGCCGTGTCCACGGCGACGCTCCCGATCGAAGGCTCGACGAGACGCGGGCGGCCCTCTGGGAAAGCCAACAGAGGCTCGCCGAAGCGCAACGGGTGGCGAAGATCGGGAGTTGGAGCTGGGACCTCGCCTCGAGAGCGGTGTCGTGGTCGGACGAACTGTTCCGCATGTTCGATCTGGATCCCACCGCTGGGGCGCCTTCGTTCGAAGCGCAGGCCCATCGCTACCACCCCGAAGATCTAGAGGCTCTCACGTCCGTCGTAACGAAGGCGCTCGAAGAGGGAACGCCCTATGAGATCGACCTTCGCCTGATTCGATCGGACGGGACGTTCCGGTGGGCGCACGCGGTCGGGCGTGCGGAGCGGAACGTTGCGGGAGACATCGTGCGCCTCTTCGGCACCCTAATGGACGTCGATGAGCGGAAGGCGCTCGAGGCGGAGCTGAAAGATCGTGCCGAGCGGCTTCGGAGAAGCGACGAGGAGCGCCGAGTGGTGCTTGAGAGCGCGCCCGTCGTTCTCTACGCCACGAGCGCCGATGGCACGGTAACGCTGTCCGAGGGAATGGGGCTGGCCGCCCTCGGCCTGAAGGCGGGAGAGGCGGTGGGGCGCTCGGTGTTCGAATTCAGCGGCGACGATCCGGTCCTTACGGAGTTCACTCGGCGCGCCCTCGGGGGCGAGGCCGTCTCCTTCGAGGCGCGATACGGACGTCTCTGCCTCCAGACCGAGTTGCGGCCCGTCCGGGGCACCGACGGCGCCCCCTCGGGAGTGATCGGCGTGTGCCTCGACGTCACCGACCGGGTGCGCTCCGAGGAGCGGTTCCGCGTCCTCTTCGAACAATCCTCGGACGCTCACCTCCTCTTCGACGAAAGCGGCATCATCGACGCCAACCCCGCCGCCGTGTCGCTCCTGCGGTGCGAGAACATCGACCGGCTGCTCGGCCTGCACCCCGCCGTCCTCTCACCCGAGTTCCAGCCCGACGGCCGCCGCTCGGACGAGAAGAGCGTGGAGATGGACGGCTTGGCACGGCAGAACGGCTTCCACCGTTTCGAATGGACCCATCGCAAGACAGATGGCGAGGAGTTCCCGGTAGAGGTGTCGCTGACGCACGTCACTCTGGACGGTCGTCCCGTACTGCTGGTGGTCTGGCACGATCTGACCGAACGGAAGGCGGCCGAGCGGGAGATCCAGCGGGCGAACGCGGCGCTGCTGAGGCAGCAGGCCCTGCTCGACGCGCGGCTGGCGGAGACGGCCGAGATGAACGTCCTTCTCGAAGCCCAGCGGTACCAGCTCGAGCGCGCGAACGAGCGGCTTGAGGCGCTGGCGACCACCGACGGTCTCACGGGCGTCCTGAACCACCGGGCGTTCCAGGACCGGCTCCAGACGGAGATCGAGCGCGCGCGCCGGACGGGCGAGCCGCTCGCCTTGGCGCTGCTCGACGTCGACCGCTTCAAGGCGTTCAACGACGAGCACGGACACCAGGCGGGAGACGAGGCGCTGCGTTCGGTCGCGGCGGCCCTGGAGGGCGCCGCGCGGAAGGTGGACGTCGTCGCGCGCTACGGCGGCGAGGAGTTCGCCCTCGTCCTCGTCGGGGTGGCCGCGTCGGCGGCGTTCGAGTCGGCCGAGCGGCTGCGGAGGGCGGTCGCGGGGATCACGGTCGAGGGAAGGACGGTCACCGCCAGTTTCGGCGTCGCCTGCCTGGGAGCCTCGACGCGGCGCGAGGATCTGATCGAGGCCGCCGATCGGGCGATGTACGCCAGCAAGCACGGGGGAAGGAACCGCACGACGATGGCCTGCGTCGCGGAATAAGGAGTGGGCCCGGTGGGGTTCGAACCCACGACCAAGTGGTTATGAGCCACCTGCTCTCACCCCTGAGCTACAGGCCCGGTCGTCGCGAGATTACCCCCGGCGAGGCGGGCGGGGAGCCGCCCGCGCCCTCTTTTCGGTCCGTCGGGGCGGGGGAGGTTTCGTCTGGCGGCGGCGCCAGGCTGGTCGCGCGGCCCATGGGGGGGGCACGACGGGCGATCCACGCCCCACCCCTGCGCTTTTTGCGGATCGTAGGAGCGCCAGGACGCCCGCTTAACAAAACCTTCGCGCGATGGGCGATAATGCGGCAATCCTTTTCCGCAACGGCGCGGGGCCGGGAGAAACAGAGGAATTATCTTGGACGCAAAAGCAGCCGTGAGCTTCGTCGCCGAAAACGACGCGAAATTCGTCGATATCCGCTTCACCGACCTTATGGGAACGTGGCAGCACTTCACCGTTCCGGTCCACCACTTCGGTGAGGACCGCTTCGAGGACGGCCTGGCGTTCGACGGCTCTTCGATCCGCGGTTTCCAGGCGATCAACGAGTCGGACATGCTCCTCATTCCCGACCCGAACACCCTGTTCATGGATCCCTACGCCGCCGAGCCGACGGCCGTCGTGATCTGTAACATCGAGGATCCCCTCACCCGCCAGCCCTACGGCAAGGACCCGCGCTACACCGCCGTGAAGGCCGAGGCGTACCTGAAGTCCACCGGCATCGGCGACACGATCTTCGTCGGTCCCGAGGCGGAGTTCTTCGTGTTCGACAGCCTTCTGTTCGAGAACGGCCCCTCCGGCGCGATGTACAAGATCGACTCCGACGAGGCGTTCTGGAACAGCGGCAAGGAGACGAGCACCGGCTTCACGATCAAGCCTAAGGGCGGTTACTTCCCCTGCGCTCCCGTGGACAAGCTCCAGGACCTGCGCTCGGAGATGGTCTCCAAGATGATCGAGACCGGCATCGACGTCGAGATGCACCACCACGAGGTCGCCTCGGCGGGCCAGTGCGAGATCGACATGAAGTTCGACACGCTGCTCAAGATGGCGGACCAAGTGATGCGCTACAAGTACATCGTCAAGCAGACGGCGTACCAGAACGGCTTTATCGCGACCTTCATGCCCAAGCCGATCTTCGGCGACAACGGCTCCGGCATGCACGTCCACCAGTCGATCTGGAAGGACGGCCAGCCCACGTTCTTCGACGAGAACGGCTACGCCGCCCTCTCGGACACCGCGCGCTGGTACATCGGCGGCCTGCTCAAGCACGCCCCGGCCCTCCTCGCGTTCTGCGCCCCGACGACGAACTCCTATCGCCGTCTGGTCCCCGGCTACGAGGCTCCCATCAACCTGCTGTACTCGGCCCGCAACCGCTCGGCCTGCATCCGCATCCCGATGGTCAGCAAGAGCCCCAAGGCCAAGCGCGTCGAGTTCCGCGCGCCGGACCCCATGGCGAACCCCTACCTGGCGTTCTCCGCGCTCATGATGGCCGGCATCGACGGCATCCAGAACCGCATCGAGCCGCCGAAGCCCCTGGACAAGGACCTGTACGAGCTGCCCGCCATCGAGCGTGCCGGCATCGAGCAGACCCCCGGCTCCCTCCGCGCCACCCTCACGGCCCTGGCGAACGACCACGAGTTCCTCCTCAAGGGCGACGTGTTCACCAAGGAGCTGATCGAGAGCTACATCGAGTACAAGCTCCTGAACGAGTGCGACGCGATCGACCTGCGCCCGCATCCGTACGAGTTCTACCTCTACGCCGACGCGTAGGCTTCGGAGTCGCGGGAGCCTCCTCCCGCGTTCTCTGGGCGATTCGTCCGAGAGTCCCGCCGATCTCTGGGTCGGCGGGACTCTTCGTCCTGAACGCCGGAGGGTTCGCCTCGACGTCCATTGGATCGAGGTTAGAGTCTTTGCGAGACCGGCTCGTTCAACCGTCGCGTCCTTCCAATCGAGGGCGCGTTATCCGGCAATCTTAGCGTTCTCGCCTTTCATGAAGAGAGGAAGGAATGGGCTGTGACGCCGATGCGATTCTCTTTCGTCCTCCGCCGCAAGGCTTTTACCCTTATCGAGCTGCTCGTCGTGATCGCGATCATCGCGATCCTGGCGGCGATCCTGTTCCCCGTGTTCGCGCAGGCCAAGATGGCGGCGAAGAAGTCCGTGGCGGTGAGCAACATGAAGCAGGCCTCGACCGCGATGTTCCTGTACGCGGGCGACTACGACGACATGGCGCCCCTGCTCTGGGCCCTCGGCAACCCGGTCAACGGCGGCACGGCGCCCCAGATGCCGTTCGAGGTCCAGCTTTACCCCTATACGAAGAGCTACGACGTGTTCCACTCGCCCGCCGACAGCGCCGCGGTGAACGCCGCCTACGCGACGCCGGGCTACATGTTCGACATGAAGCTCAAGGACAAGAAGCGCTCCTTCGCGTATCCCGTCGCGCTGGCGACCCAGGAGCGCTGGAACGCCGCCGGCGACGTGTTCGACCCCAACACCGGCATGTCGAACGGCAACAACGCCCGCTCGATGACGTCGATGTCGGACGTGGCGAACACGGTCGCCCTGGTCGAGGTCTGGCCCTACGGCCAAGGTTCGGTCAACTGGTCGATGGGAACCTGGGCGGGCGCGGGCTTCCAAGGGTGCGACCTCGCCAAGCTGGCGGGCCGGAAGCTCCCCTCGACCGCTCCCGGCGACCAGCTTGTGCCGGGCTGCGCGGGAGCTTGGCAGAACTTCACGCCGACGACGGGCTACGCGGGGCAGACCCCTTACGCCTTCGCCGACGGCCACGCCAAGTCGATGGGCTGGGGCGCGATCCGCAAGAACGACTTCGCCGCGTTCAAGATCGTCAAGCCGGACGCGACGTTCAATCCGTAAGCGTCGGCGCGGCATACTGGGAGCGTCATGCGCCGACGCCTGATCGCTCCCCTGCTGCTTCCGCTGCTCGCCTTCGTCCAGAGCCCCGACCGATCGCTGCTGGCGGAGGCGATCCCCAAGCCGAACGCTTCGGAGGTGACGGCGACCCAAAGTGGCGCGGGGGTGGAGGTCAAGATCGTGCCGGGGGCGAACGGCTATCCCGGCGTGGGCTTCGTCGCCCCTGCGGGATCTTGGGACCTGTCGAAGTTCGGCCACGTCGAGACGAGACTGGTGAACCTCGGGGCGAAGCCGATCACGATCAGTCTCCGCGTCGACAACGCGGGGGACTGGCAGGCCGACCCCTGGAACACGGAGAGCGTGACCCTCGATCCCGGCAAGGCGGGCACGGTGCGGACCGTCTTCGGCTACCAGTACGGGATGAGGAAGGGGTTCCGGCTCGACCCGTCGAAGGTCGTGAACGTGCTGCTCTTCACGACGAAGGCGGACGGGCCGCAGGCGTTCCGGATCGAGTCGCTGATGGCGGGCGGCCCCGCTCACGAGACGCCGCCCGTCGCGTCCGACGACGTGCGGGTGAGGCCCACCGACGGCATGCTTTTCGACGCCCGGATCTACGCCTCTGGCCACGTTGGGATCACAGGCCAGGAGGGAGGGACGGTGGCGGGCACGGCGGTCGCGTATCCCAAAACGGGGGCGGGGATCGCGCGCGTCGGGCCGAAGGTCGGGCGGTGGGACCTGCGCGAAGCGACGGAGGCGCGCGTCTCCGTACGCAACGTCGGCTCAAAACCGGTCGCGCCACGCGTACGCCTGGAAACGAACGGCGGAGACTCGCCTTGGATGATCGCACCGACGCTCGCGCCCGGCGAGACGCGGGAGATCGCGATGCCTTTCGCGTGCCTCGTCGATCTCAACGAACCTGAAACCCGGAAGGGCGTCACGAACGACTCGGTTCGGGCGGTCGCCGTGGGGATCGCGGGGCCGGGCGAGGCGGGAGCGCTGCTCGCGATCGAATCGGTGCGGGCGGTGAGCGTCGTCGCGAAGACGCCCGATTGGCTGGGCAAGCGACCGCCCGTGCCGGGCGCGTGGACGAAGACGCTGAGCGAGGAGTTCGGTGGCACACGGCTCGACCCGACGGTCTGGAAGGTCACGGGGGAGAACTACTACGACAAGGTGTCGCACTGGTCGAAGGACGACGTGATCGTCAAGGACGGCATGGCGCGGCTGCGGTATAAGAAACGCACGGGCTTCCAGAACGACGACCCAAAGCGGAACTCGACCCCCTACGCGGCGGGCTACCTGGACACGTACGGGCTTTGGAAGCAACGGTACGGCTATTTCGAGGCGCGCATCCGGGCGCCGCGCGCGCCCGGCCTCTGGCCCGCGTTCTGGACCATGCCCGACCGGGGCTCCAAGGCCGGGCCGGAGCAGTGGAAGCGGCAGGACACCGCGAACGGCGGTATGGAGTTCGACGTCTTCGAGACCCTCACCCGTTGGGGGCCGCACCGCACGAACATCGCGATGCACTACGACGGCTACGGGACCGACCACAAGCAACTGGGGTCGGACAGGATCTATTTCGAGACGGATCGGGACGGTTTCGTGACCTGCGGCCTGCTCTGGACGCCGGGCGAGGCGGTCTACTATCTTAACGGCAAGGAGGCTTTGCGCTGGAAGAGTCCCCGCGTCTCGAACGTGCCCGCGATCCTCATGTTCACCCTCCCCTCCGGCGGCTGGGACAACGACGCCCTGGACGACGCCCAGCTTCCCGCCGACTTCGTCATCGACTACGTTCGGGTGTGGCAACGCGAGGACCTCGCCTCCCCCACCGACGGCCGCCGCAAGGACGCGCGAACAGAGTAGTTCGCGCGTCCTCCAAAACTCTCGTATAGTGTAGGTTGACGCCGCCGCCCCGAAGGGTCGGGGCGACGACGCCGCGAAAATCCCAACGGAGGGAAATGACACGGTGAAAAAGTACACGGCGGATAACATCAGAAACGTGGCGATCGTAGGCCACGGCGGTGTGGGAAAGACGATGCTCGTCGAGCACCTCCTCTACACCGCCGGCGCGATCGATCGGGTCGGCAGCGTGGAGCAGGGCAACACGCAGAGCGACTTCGATCCCCTGGAGGTGCGAAGACGGATGAGCCTAGGGGCGGGCGTGGTTCCCCTGGAATGGAACGGGTGCAAGATCAACCTGATCGACGTCCCCGGCTTCCCGGATTTCAGCGGCGACCTGCACGGGGTCGCGCGGGTCGTCGAGTCGATGATCATCGTCTGCGAGGCGAAGCGCGACCTCGACGTGGGCTTCGAGATGGCCTGGGAGGTCGCGGAGCGGCACGGGCTGGCGGGCGGCGTGTTCGTCAACAAGCTCGAACGCGACAACGCCGACTTCGACGGCCTGATGGACACGCTCCACCAGCGGTACGGTCGGATGGTCGTCTCGACGCAGATCCCGATCGGCCATCAGGCCGCCTTCTCCGGCGTGCTCGACCTGCTCAACATGAAGGTCTACAAAGGCCGGGACCGGGGCCTGGAGATGGAGGATGTTCCGACGGGCTACGCGGCGGAGGCCGACGAACGGCGCGAGAAGATGCTGGAGGCGGCCTGCGAGGGCGACGACGCGCTGGCGGAGCGCTACCTCGCGGGCGAGGACGTCTGCGAGGACGAGATCGCCCACGGGCTGATGATCGGGATCGAGACGGGCAAGGTCGTGCCCGTGATGCTCGGCTCGGCGGCGAGCGGGATCGGGGTGGCGACGCTGCTCGACCGGATCGTCGAGGAGTTTCCCTCCCCGGTGGACGCGCCGAAGCTGATCGAGGGCGGAACGCTCATCTCGGCGGTGCGCGGCAAGCACGAGGGCGAACCCCTACCGATCGACGGCCCCCTCGCCGCGTTCTGCTTCAAGACCACCGCCGATCCCTACGTGGGCAAGGTCAACTACTTCCGCGTGTTCTCCGGCTGTCTCAAGGCGGACAGTCCCTACCGAAACGTTTCGAGGGAGACGGAGGAGCGGGTCCACGGCCTAGCGTATCCGCACGGCAAGTCGCAGGAGGGCACGCCTGAGATCTGCGCGGGCGACATCGGCGAGGCGATCAAGCTGGGCCACACCGGGACGGGAGACACCCTCTCGACGGGCAAGGACGCGGTGATGCTGCCGGGGATCGATTTCCCCGAGCCGATCTACCGGGTGGCGATCCGCCCCGCGACGAAGACGGACGAGGACAAGATGGGCGGCGCCATCGCCAAGCTGGTCGAGGAGGACCCCACCCTCCACTACTACCGCGATCCGGCGACCCACCAGGAGATTCTCGAAGGCATGGGCGACCTCCACCTGGACGCCGCCATCGAGAAGCTCAAGGGCCGCTACGGGGTGACGGTGACGACCGAAGAGGCGAGGGTCCCCTACCGCGAGACGGTGCGCGGCCACGCCAAGGCTCAGGGGCGGCACAAGCGGCAGACGGGCGGCAAGGGCCAGTTCGGCGACTGCTGGATCGAGCTCGATCCGCTCGATCGGGGCGAGGGTTTCGTGTTCGAGAACAAGGTAGTGGGCGGGGCGATCCCGAAGAACTTTATCCCCGCCATCGAGAAAGGCATCCGCGAGGCGATGGAGCGTGGACTCGTCGCGGGCTTTCCCGCCGTCGACCTGAAGGTGACGGTCTACGACGGTTCGTACCACGACGTGGACTCGAGCGAAGCCGCCTTCAAGACCGCCGGGGCGCTCGCCCTGCGTGCGGCGGCGGAGAGGGCCAACGCGGCGGTGCTGGAGCCCCTCATGGAGGTCGAGGTGAACGTGCCGGACGACGCCGTCGGCGATGTGGTGGGCGACCTGAACGGCCGCCGGGGCCGCCTCGGCGGGATGGAACCGGGGGCGGCCGGCCACACCGTCGTCCGGGCGACGGTGCCGATGGCGAACATGAACCGCTACGCGCTCGACCTGCGTTCGATCACCAAGGGTCGGGGCCGCTTCCGGGCGCGGGTGTCGCACTACGAGGAGGTTCCGTACCCCGAGCAGGCGAAGCTCGTCGCGGAGTTCGCGAAGCACCGGGGGAACGAGGAGTAGCCGTGGCGAGGACTTCCTCGCTCTCGCTAAGGGAAAGCTGAAACTTTCCGTCGCCCTTGAGCGTTATAGACTCATAGCATTGAGCCTTTGACGATCATGGCGACGGACTACTACAAGATTCTAGGCGTGTCTCGGGGAGCCGAGGAGAAGGACGTGAAGTCGGCTTACCGCAAGCTGGCGCGCAAGTACCATCCGGACGTCAATCCAAACGACAAGGCCGCCGAGGCGAGGTTCAAGGAGATCAGCGAGGCGTACGACGTGCTCGGCGACGCTGAGAAGCGGAAGCTGTACGACCAGTACGGCTCGAACTGGGACCAAGCGAACCAGGCGGGCGTGAACCCCGAGGATTTCGGCGGTTTCCACATCCCTGGAGGGGGTGGAGGCGGCTTCGGCGATATCGGCTCGATCTTCGAGCAGATGTTCGGCGGGGCGGTCGGCGGCGGGCGTGGGGGACGCGTGGGCGTCGACTTTCGCGACTTCGAGCAGAACCAGCCTAAGGATATCGAGAAGACGGTCGAGGTAAGCCTAGAGGAGATCGACGCGGGATCGAAGCGGACCCTGACCTACCAGACGATGGACGCCCAGCGCTCGAAGGGCGAGGTGGCGACGGTCCCGACCACGAAAAAGGTCGAGATCACCATCCCGGCGGGCATTCCCGACGGTAAGAAACTCCGCGTTCCCGGGAAGGGACAGGCGGGCTCGAACGGGAAGGCGGGCGACCTCTACGTCACGGTCCGGTGGGCTGAGCATCCGAAGTTCCACCTCGCGGGCGATCACCTGGAGGTCGAGATCGACGTCCCCTACGTCGTCGCCGCTCTCGGTGGCGAGGTCACGGTTCCGACCCTGACCCGGAACCTTTCGGTCACGATCCCGGCGGGCACCCAGAGTGGCCGCGCCTTCCGCCTCGCGGGCCAAGGTCTGTCGAAGCACGTCGGTGGGAAGGGCGACCTTATGGCGAAGGTGCGGATCACCGTGCCCAAGCCGCTCCGGGACGAGGAGAGGAGGCTGCTGGAGCAGATTCGTGACCTATGAACCCCGAAAACCAGCCCGTCTACATGATCGGGGTGGCGGCGTCGCTCTGCGGCGTCCATCCGCAAACCCTGCGGCAGTACGAGCGGCTCGGTCTCGTGGCCCCGAGTCGGGTGGGCAGCAAGAACCGGCTCTACAGCGAGGCCGACATCCGTCGCGTGCGGCGCATCCAGCGGCTCACCCAGGAGATGGGCGTCAACCTCGCGGGGGTCGAACTGATCCTTCGGCTTCTCGACGACATGGAGGAGATGCGGCGCGATATGGAGCGGCAGATGGGCGACTACGTCGAAGAGGTCGAACGCCGCCTCGCCGCGATGATTCCGACCAACCCCTCGATCCCCGTCCGCCGCGACGAGGGGCTGCTCCCCGCTCCGAACATCCGGGTCCGCCGCGTCGAGCTGTAGCGACGGCGCTCTCTGTTGGCCTCACAGGGCGCTAGGAAGGCCACTGGACGCCGACCGACTTGAGCCAAGCGCGGGTGATGATCGCGTGCCCCGTGGCGTTGGGGTGGACGCGATCCCAGGCGAGGGCGTTGGGATGGACGTGACGCAGGACCGCGTCGAAAGCGGCCTGAACATCAACCCAGACCGCACCGTGCTCGATGGCGACCTCCTGGGCGTAGGCGCCGTACTCGTCCATCCGGGCGCGCATCCGATCGTGCTTGTTCGGCTCGATGTAGAACGGCGAGGCGACGAACGTCCGCTCAACATGGGGCGTGGTCTTCGCCAACAGGCGGTCGAGGGTGTCGCGGTACTCCTCAGGGCCGACGTGGATCTCCTTCTGGAGGGGCGAGTCGAACTGCCGCCACACGTCGTTGATGCCGATCATCAAGGAGACGTACTGCGGCTTGAGGATCAGCACGTCCGTCTGCCAGCGCGCTTCGAGGTCGCGCACGGTGTTGCCGCCGACGCCCATGTTGATCGTGCGCAGCTTGAGTTCCGGCTTGGTCGCGCCGAGGAAGGCGTCGATAAACTGGACGTAGCCGTTGCCAAGGCCGTTGCCTTCTCCAACGGGGCGAGCGCGCCCACAGTCGGTGATAGAGTCGCCGACGAAGACGATTTTGCGATCGGGCGCGAGCAGCACGGTTTGGGTTTACCCTGAACCCGGAAGGGCGCCGGTCCCAAAGACCTGCGCCCCTACGATATCCCTACTTCAGGGAGGCGGCTTTCGCCTCGGCGCGTGACTGGGCGCCGCCTACTTCCATGATCGCCTTGAAACGCGCGAGGTCTTCCTCGATCTCTCGCTGAGGATCGCGACCGAGCGTCTTAGCGACCCAGATGCCGAGGCTATCGGCGGGCGGATCGTAGCGCAGGACGACGTGGACGCGGGTCGAGTCGTCGCCCACGGGCTCAAAATGGATGGAGCCCGCGTTATCGACGCCCGATCCTTCGAGGGTCTGCCAAGCGATCATCTCGTTCTCGATGTCGTTGATGATCTCGGCTTCCCACTTGACGACGGTGCCCGCCGGTCCTTTCGCGACCCAGAGGGACCGCTTATCGTCGACCTCGTGGACGGAGACGAGGTTCTCCATGAACACGGGCAGGTTCTCCAGGTTGCGCCAGATCCGGTACAGCTCCTCGCGCGGGCGGTCCACCACGATGTCGTGCTCGACGCGGGCGTTCTGCTTGCCGACGCCGGTCGGGGCCTCGGGCATCTTAACGCCGAGCGCGTCGTAGAGCGGCCGGTAGCCCTGCGCGCCCCGGTAGAGCAGAGCGGCGCCGCCCGCCTTGTAGATGAATCCCAGGGGACCTCCCTTGAGCAGGCCCTTCAGCAGGAGGAGCCCGCCAATCGTCAGTGCGCCGATGTGTTCGACGTCCGAGGCGTTGATCTCTCGCCCTTCGGTGCGTACCGGTAGTGCCATTTCGCCACCTTGGACCCCTTGGACGCCGACAAAGTTTCGTAACCCGTGCGGGTCCCGAACGTTAGCCTATTGCTATGGCGCTTACGACGATCCTCGCCGCCCTCGCTCTCGCCCAAACGCCCGCTCCCGTGCCGACCCTTGAGATTCGGCGCGGGTCTGTGACGCCGCTCGCCACGGTCCAGGCGGGTCGGCGCGTCACCCTGCGCTTCGACGGGGCTTCACTCAAGGACGTTCTGAAACGGCTTCAGAAGGAGAAGATCGACTTTGCGGTGGACGCGGACTCGTTCAAGGACCGGAAGGTGACGCTCAGCCTGACCGACGTGCCGCTGAGCGCCGCGCTCGACGCGATCGGGTCGGCCCTCGACGCGCACTGGGAGACGGTCGGCTCCGTCCGGGTGCTGAAGAAAGGCGCGCGAAGCGGCTTCGGGACACTCGACGGGAACGCCTTCCGCAACTTCACGCTGCCGACGATGCCCGCCCTCCCCAAGCTCGACGGCGCGGGCCAGAAGGAGGCCCTGAGAGCCCTGGAGCAGGCGCAGAAGGAGCTGGCGGACGCCAAGGGCATGAACGAGGAGCAGCGCAAGACGGTCCTCAAAGCGCTCGAAGAGGCCCAGAAGAACCTGGCCGGTCAGAACTTCAACTTCAATTTCACGATGCCGAAGGGCGTCTACGACTTCAAGAGCACCGAAGGGTTCAAGAACCTGAGCCCCAAGGACAACGAGGAGTTCCGCAAGGCGATGGAGCGCATCCGGGACATGGATAAGGACGCGCTCTCCCGATCCTACACGCACACGATCCCAATCCAGGGCTTCGACCTCAAAAGCCTGACGCTGAACGGGAGGGGGCTCGGCGAACTACTCAAGAGCCTTACCCCCGAGCAGAAGGAGCTTCAGAAGAAGCAGGGCTACCTGAAGCCTTCCGACCTTACGGCGGACCAGCGGAAGATGGCGGGACTCGACGGCAAGGGCACGGTCGAGATCACCATCGTCCGCAACGGCGAGACGCTGAAGATCAAGGGCGAATAAGCATCGACGGCGCGCCCCGATAGGTCGGAGCGCGCCGTCAGGCTAGAGGGGTGACCGGGTGATCCGTACCGGATGCCGGCCGGCGAGGGAACGGGCCTCCAGGGCCGTGATCTCGCCTTCGACCTCCAACTCGTAGACCCCGGCGGTGGGGAAGGTCGCAAAATTCTCCAGGAGGGGGGCGGTCGAACCGTCGACGGTCAGCCAGAGGTCGACCACCGGGGTGCTCGTCCGAATCGAGATCCGCCCGTCCGCCGCGTTCGAGACGAGAAGCTCCGTCGCCGGAGCGAAACGGGCCGATTTGGGCTCGCTCAGCAGCCGCCACGTCTTGTCCCCCGCCCACTCGGCGGTGATCAGGACGTCCGGTGCGGGGAACGAGCCGACGTTCGCCTGAAGGACCGAGTCGCGCGCGTCCGGCTCCATCGTGACCTCCGCGCGCCATTCCTGGAGCATCTCGCCCGTCGTCAGGTGCCAGGCGCGAAGAAGCGCCGTGTCCCGCACCGCTTCCCGCCCGTCGTTGAAGGCGACGAGGCCGATCCGCTCGTCGTCCTTCACGATCTGGATACCGTGGTCGGCGTAGAGCCGCGTCGACTCGTAGGCGAGAGCCTTGAAGTGGCCCAGGTTGTCGACCATGGCCCAGCTTTGGACGGGCCAGCAGTCGTTGACCTGCCAGATGAGCGATCCGCGGCAGAAGGGCGAGCGGCGATAGTGCTCCACGCCGTGGCGCAGGGCGTCGCGCTGGTTGAGCTGGCTGTAGTAGGTCCAGTCCTCGATCGTTTTGGACGGGGGGTAGTGGAGTTCGACGTAGCCGATGAAGGTCTCATAGCCCTTGCCGGTCTTGTCGTGCCAGCGCGCGACGGGCGAGCGGAACGGCTCGTGCCGGTCGACGCCCGCCGCCTTCCAGGCGGCGAGGCCGCAGGCCGAGGCGAAGCCGTACTCCGAGGAGAAGCGGCCCTGGCTGTCCGTGTAGTGCTTCCAGTCGCCGCGGCCGTGCCAGACGTCCCAGTTGTGCTGGTCGCCCCACAGGTCGGCGTTCGGCCCGCGCCGCTTCGGATCGGTGACGTGCTCCTCGTCGGGCGTGCCGATGGGCGAGCTCTCGATGTAGGAGCGGCCCGCGTCCGTCTCCTCGACGATCTTCGGCAGGGTGTCCTCGTACAGGTTCACGCCGCAGAACCAGTGCGGAAGGCCTTCGGGACCGCCCCACTGGTTATGGTGCATCTCGTGGTTCTCGTTGTTGCCGCACCAGAGCGCGAGGCACGGATGGTTGCGGAGCCGGCGGATGTTGACCTCGGCCTCGGCGCGGACGATCTCCTGATGCTCGTGGCCGTCGGGATAGTAGGCGCAGGCGAAGGGGAAGTCCTGCCAGACCATGATGCCCAGCTCGTCGCAAAGGTCGTAGAACTCGTCCGTCTCGTAGAGCCCGCCGCCCCACACGCGGAGCATGTTGAAGTTCATCGCTTTGCACCGCTCAAGCCCCTTGCGGAGCTTGGCGCGGGTGATCCGGGCGGGGAAGTTGTCGTCGGGAATCCAGTTCGCGCCGCGCGCCCAGACCTTCCGGCCGTTGAGCTCGAACTCGAACGACTCGCCGTATTCATCGCGCTCCCGCAGAAGGCGGATCGTGCCGACGTCGCAGCGCGTCAGCTTGAAGTCCTGGACCTCCGCCTTCTCGCCGATCAGGGCCTCGATCATCTTCGCCGCGCCCGCCGGGGTGGGGTCGTCGTCCAGGACCGTGCTCTCGGCGCTCCAGTCGACCTCCTGGTCCCCCTCTTCTCCCGCCGCCTCGTCGATGCGATCCAGGATGCGCTCGGCGATCTCGGACGAGACGACGACCGTGACCAGTTCCAGGCGCGACTCGTCGGGATCGTCGGGCGTCCAGGGCTTGATGCCCTCCTCCGACTCGTCCGAGCCTTCGATGCCGTAGACCCCGTCCGGCGCGAGGAACGGCTCGCCCTCCCAGTCGACCATCGTGTGGAGGGCCACGCCCTCGCCTTCCACGACGGAGGCGATCTCCAGATCCCAGCCGCCCTCGCCGTCGGGCGTGCGGACGACGTGGACGTCGACGAGCCGCGCGGCGAACTCAAGGAGCTCGACGGGGCGCCAGACGCCGCACGACACGAGACGGGGACCCCAATCCCAGCCGTACATGTACTGCGCCTTGCGCACGAACGAGCGCTCCTCGAACCGGTCGATCGACTTCGGGTTGATCCCCTCCGCCTCGAAGTAGAGCGTCTGCCGCTCCTTGCCGACCTTCAGCGCGCTTTGGAAATCGACCCGGAGTTCGTTCGTCGCCTTCAGCCGGTCGGTGACGTCGATCTCCAGCGGCACGAACATGTTGTCGTGGCGCGCGACCTCCTCGCCGTTCAGGAACACCGTGCAGACGGTATCGAGGCCGTTGAAGCGCAGGACGCGCCTCGGCGCGCCGTCCTTGGGAGACCAGTCGAAGGTGGTGCGGTAGCTCCAATCCTTTTCGTCGACCCACTGGACCGCCATCTCGTTCATGCGGACGAACGGGTCGGGGATCGCGCCGTTCGCCATGAGGTCGAGGTGGACGTGGCCGGGAACCTCGGCGGGCAGCCACTCCGCCTTGGCGAAGCCGATCTTCCCTCCTTCTAGGTCGGTTTGGACGAATTCCCAGCCGGACGCCAGCGTCGTGCGGATCATGGGCAGGAGGATACCGGGCTACCAACCCATCGAACCGGGGCCACCCTTGAAGGGCCCGACGATCTCCGGCGTGATCCATCCGCCGTAGAAGCCGCCCGGCTGGGGCGTGACGCTCTCGCCGCCGACGGTCGCGCGATCGAGCGGCCCCGCGTAGAAGGCGAGGTAGCCCGCGATGGGGGCGAACGTCTCGGTCGGGCGCGGGTAGCGCCAGGCGATCCGCTCCGCGACGTGCTCTGCGACTATGAGGTCGAGGTACTCCGCCGCCCCCTTCCACTCGCAGAAGCTGCCGCCCGAAGTCGGTTGGAAGAGATCCATCCGTACGTCTTCCGGCGGTAGGTAGTAGACGGGCGGGTGGCTCGTCTCCAAGACGCGGTACGCGCCGATCGTGGAGACGATCCGTTCGCCCGCGAAGAAGGCTTCGACGGGCTTTTCGACGCGTTCGAGGCGCGGCGGACGGGGATAGTCCCACGCGGATTCCTGCCCGGGGCCGATGGGAAGCGGAACGGGTCGCATGACCCTTCTACGCGGCTTGGCGAACGTTCGGGGAGGCCGCCCCGTCGAAAAGGGCATTGGGGCCCCAAAGGCGAATGCTTCAGACCCGGATCGCGTCTTCCAATAGTAGTATTAAGGCCGTCGAGTGAGCTCCACCCCTCCCACCGCCCTCGGTAAGTACCAGATCATCCGCGAGATCGCCCGCTCGAACGACATCGTCTACGAGGGGTACGACCCGCTGATGACCCGTCGCGTCGCCGTCAAGGAACTGAACATGCCCGGCGGGGCGACTCCTCAGCAGGCGGAGGACCGGATCAGCCGGTTCAAGCGAGAGGCCCAGGCGGCGGGCCGCCTGAACCATCCCAACATCATGACGGTGTACGACGTCGAGGAGGACGGCGGTCGCCTCTTCATGGCGATGGAGTACCTCGACGGGGGAACCCTGCGCGCCGAGATCGACGGCAAGGGGAAGCTTGAGCCCCAAAGGGCGGTGGAGATCGCGAACGCGGTCCTGGCGGGGCTCGCCCATGCCCACTCCCAGGGGGTCGTCCACCGCGACATCAAGCCGGACAACGTCCAGATCCTCTCCAACGGGTCGATCAAGATCACCGACTTCGGCATCGCTCGCCTCACCTTCCAGCCCAATCTCACGATGGACGGGCAGGTGTTCGGTACGCCCTCCTACATGAGCCCCGAGCAGGTGGTCGGGAAGGAGATCGATCCGCGCTCGGACCTTTTCTCGGTGGGCGTGATGCTCTACGAGATGCTCGCGGGCTCCAAGCCGTTCGCGGGCGACAGCGTGGTGGCGATCACCTACGCGATCATGAATCGGGAACCGGACCCGCTTCCGGACACGGTGCCCTACGCGCTCGCCGACGCCGTGCGGCGGTCGTTGGAGAAGACGCCCCACCTCCGCTTCGACGGCGCCGACGCGATGGCCGAGGCGCTTACGGACGCCCTTCGCCCGCCGCCTCCCCAACCCGCCTACGATCCGGTTCCTTCCACTCCCGCTCCTCAGGGCTACAACCCCTACGGCGCGCCGCCGGTCGTGAACGCGCCTTACAATCCTTACGGAGCCCCATCGCCCTACGGCGCGCCCGTTCCTTCGGCTCCCGCGCCCGCCTCCTACGGCTACAACCCGTACACCCAGGCTCCCTACGGTGGCCCCGGCCCCACGATGGCCCCACCGCAGACCCCGGTTCCGATCTACTATCCGCCGCCCCCCCGGCAGCCGCTCCTCAAGCCGGAGACGGCGGCGTTCATCAAGCGGCTTAGCGTCGCCTTCGTGGTGTTCGGAACCTTCTTCGCGCTGATCCTCGTCGGGGTGTGGGCGCTATTCACCCAGTTTGGGCGGATGCAGGCGACCCGGACCAGCGAACCGATCGTCCGCACGATCAGCGACATTCCTTCGAGCCTGCCGCTCGAACAGCAGATCAAGCTGCTCCTCGGCAAGCGCGCGCTGATCCCCGCGAACGCCGACACGACGGAGATCGACGCGGCCCTCGGCGGACGCTACCGAAGCCTCGCGCTCCAGGAGATGCAGGGTGGCCGCTACGATCTCGCCGAGCGCGACTACATGGCGGCGGAAAAGTACACTCCGCACGACCCCCGGCTCCTTTTCGAGTACGGCCAGCTCTACCAGGCCCAGGCCGAGGTCTCGATCCAAGGCTCCCCCGAACGGTCCGAACGGTTTCGGATGGCGAGCGAGAAGTACCTGGACGCCCGGATTCAGGAGGGGGACCGCAACCAGCAGGCGCAAGACGGGTGGAATGGAGCCCAGGCGGCCTACTTCGCGGCCCTGAACGCCCAGCAGTCCGGCGACCGTACCGCCATGCGCACCGCCTACACCCAGCTTCAGGAGGCGCGCGCCTACGCCGGAACCGACGCTCAGCTCCAGTCCCAGATCGAGGGGATTCTAAGAGAGCTCCGGCCTTAGGGGGTTTCTATCGCTCGTTCTTGCGGCGGCGGGGGCCTACCAGTTCACCCCTCGTTGCTCGTGTCTAAAAGCTGATCACGCGCCGTGCGCGATGGTGGCGAGCAGAGCGAGGGAGAACAACCCAAGGGGCCTCACGGCTGGAGTATCGCGTCGGGCGCCGAGGCCCATCGAACTCATCCTCTCGCTCGATGGGCCTCGGCGCCTCGGTCCTATCGGTTCGCCGTCAGCACGATCAGGTCCCAATGGCCCGGGTCGGCGTTGGCCTCGAGCACGAGCGGCGCCGCGTCGATCTCCGGGTAGACGAGAACCTCGCCGCCCGTGATGTTGGCGCTCTCGACCATGAACATGGCGATCCGGTCGAACCCATCCTGATGGGCGCCTTCGGGGGCGGGAAGCGCCATGCAGTTGCCGCAGCGCCAGCGAATCTGGTGCGCCTCTACGACGTTTCCGGACGCGATTCCGGCCTTCCGGGAGAAGGCCGGAATCATGGCGACGAAGGCGGGGTCCTTTTCAACCCGCGTTTCGATCTCCTCGAAGCGGCGCTCGACGTCTCCAACGGCCTTGTTGACCGCCTTCGTCTGCCTGAAGTCCCGATGGTCGAAGTGGGCGCTCCCCTTTCGTCGAGCCGATAGCGCGAGTATCGGCGGGACCGAAGCCCCGCTGGGGCGTAAGGGTCCGGGGGAAGATCGGCGAAGGTCGCCTCAAGGGTAGAGATCTCGACGTCGTAAAGGCGTCCCGATTCGTAGAGCGTGTCGTCGTCGATCCCGGTATCCCTATCTTACGCCGTCACCAAGCACCTTAGTCGAAGGGCGGGAGAGGTGTTGGTCAGAGCCTCTATCCCTGAAACCAGCTACTCGAAAGCAAGGCCAAACTTGACGGTTTAAATCACTTTTCGGCCCGAAAAATGTACTTTTCCCTGGGACCGAACCGAGCGTGTCCTCTCTTAGACATCTCAAGAAGCTCGTTCCCGTGACCTGTGTGATCGCAGGCGCCCTCGCGATCGGTTGCGGCGGTAACGACGACGACAATGGATCGGGCTTGACCAGCACGACCGCCACGACGTCGGAAGCCACGGGAACGACCTCAGGCGCGACCGGCACGACAACCACCACCTCCGGCAGTACCGGAACGACGAGCACGACCGGAACCACGGGGACGATCGGCGGCTAGACGGGTTGGCAGCCTCTTACAAAGGAGAGGCCGCTATTCGTCCATGTGGAACGCTCCGAGAACGTTGCTGTAGTCGTCGGTCCAAGGGCGAACGCTCGACTCGAAATCCACATCGTTCCAATCGCGAGAGGGCAGGACCGCGTCGAGGTCCTGCGCTACGCGGGCCAGGGCGATCCACTGGGACGACTGCTTGCCCGCCGCGACCTCTTCCGCGACAGCGCCGTCTTCGGCCTGACGGGCGGCAAGGCCGAGCGCACGGGCGTTGGCGGCGAGTACCGGCCCGAGTTGTAGGTAGCGGTTGCTGATGTGGATCGCCAGGATGCCGTTCGGGGCGAGCTTCGAGACGGCCATGTGCAGGCTTTCGACGGTCAGCAGATGGATCGGGATGGAGTCCGAGGAGAACGCGTCGAGAACGACCAGACCGTAACCCGGCTGGGCGCGGGAAAGCGTCAGGCGGGCATCGCCGAGGATCGTTCGCACGTCCGCGCGGCTGTCGCGCAGGAAGGTGAAGAGGCGGGGGTCCTTCGCGATCTTCGTGACCACGGGATCGATCTCGAAGTAGTCGAACGACTGACCCGGTTGGCCGTACGCCGCGAGCGAGCCGACGCCCAGCCCGACCAAGGCGACGCGCGCGGGATGGACGGTCGACATCAGGCCGCCGATGGGTCCCGTGGGATAGTAGTAGGTCAGCGGGGTGCCCGGATGGGCGAGGTCCTGCCGACCGTGGACCGTGTTGCCGTGGAGCAGCTCGTTGAAGGGGCCGAAGGTGGTCTCGTGCGACTCGCTATGCCGTCCTATGTCCCAGACCGTCGCGGTCACGGCGGGCTTGCGCACGACGCGATGGACGCCGAAGAACGAGCGTTCGGTCAGCAGGACCGTACCGTCGCTCGCGGCCTGGAGCGCGGTGGGAACGAGGAAGGCGGCCCCGAGCGAGAGCCCGAAACGCACGGGACGGTCGATCGCGACGAAGGCGAGGGCGGCGGGCACCCCCATCAGAAGGAACGTGCGGGCCATGCCGGGAGGCAAAAGCGGCTTGCCGACGAAGATCAGGACGACGGCGAGGATGGCGACGGCGAGCGGATAGATGGCGTCGAAGCGACGCTCTCCCCAGAACCCACGCGCCCTGCCAACGATGGGTGGCCGAAGGGCGGCCGCCGCGACGAGGGCGAGGGGATATTCCGCGAGCGTATTGAAGAGCAGCGGGGCCACGATCGCGACGAAGGCTCCCCCAAGCGCCCCTCCGAGCGAGACGTAGAGCCAGTACTCGGTCAGACGGTCCGCCCGAGGAGCCTCCTTGGCCAGCAGCCCGTGGCACATCCAGGCGGCGACGAAGAACACCGCGAGGTGGAACAGACCCATCAAGGGCTGGTCGGCGGCCAGGAGGACCGTGATCGTCAGCGGGACCACGAGCATCGGATAGATCCTCCCGAGCAGAGCGGTCGGCGCGAGGGGACGGGCGGCGTAGACGAGGACGAAGGTCAGCAGGTAGAGCGCGAGCGGAACGACCCAGAGGAGGGGAATCGGCGCGACGTTCGAGGTGATGTAGGTCGTGCACCCCATCAGGAGCGCGCTCGGCACGGCGGCGAGGGCGAGCCAGCGGAGCCTCTGAATCTTCGGGAAGTGCGCCGAGGTCTCTTCCCCTTCGGGAACCGTATCGGGGATGGACGCGGGCGACGCCTCACCGCTCGTTCGAAGTCGAGGCCGGGCGAGAAGCGCGCATCCTCCCACCAGGAGAGCGAGCAGACCCAGCCCCCACCGCCATGCCGCCGCTTGGCCGGTCAGACCGAGGTGGGGCTCGACGAAGAGCGGATAGGCCAGGAGCGCGAGCAGGGAACCGACGTTTCCCGCCGCGTAGAGGAAGGTCGGCCGGTCGGCGTCCGGCGCGTCCGAGGCGGCGTACCAGCGTTGGAGGAGGGGGCTGTTCACCGAGAGCGCGACGAAGGGAAGGCCGACGAGCCCGGCGAGGGCCAGAAGAAGGAGGCCGACGCCCGCGCCGCCTTGGGCAGCCCGGTCGCGCACCCAGTCTTGAACGCTGGAGTCTCGTGCGAGGGGAACGGTCAAAAGGGCGAGCAGGAGGAAGGCGGGCTGCGCGACGCGCTGGGCTTGGGGCGAGAGCCGGGTTGCGACGAAGTGCGCGATCCAGTAGCCCAGCAGGAGGGCGCCTTGAAAGAAGAGCAGGGTGCCGTTCCACACCGCAGGCGCGCCGCCGAAGATGGGAAGGACCAACCGTGCCGCGAGAGGCTCGACCACGAACAGGAGCGCGGAGGAGAGGAAGGCGGCGAAGAGGAAAGGCGCGCGCAGATACGAGAGGCCCTGGGGCACCGCCTTAGTTTAGAAGGTCGCGCCGCCTTCGGTGACGGCCCTCATCCGCCTGAGGCGAAGGGCTTCCTGGGACCTTTCCTCGAAAACGCCGCTGAAGAGATCGGAACGGCTCCGAACGACCGCCGCCTAGAGGCTTGCGGCCCGCCGGATCGAGATCGAGCCGGGGATTAGCCCTTGCGCCGCAGGTTCGAAGGACGGGCCTCTGCAACAAACGTCCCCAAAAGGTTCTATACGGGCGAGGAAGGGGGTTCGCCTCTAATTTTCGACTTTTCTTCCCAGGGGGTTGACAGTCCAGGCTCCGGCGG
>CAZEWR010000027.1:0-57381 GCA_964516175.1 uncultured Fimbriimonas sp.
GCGTTGGGCAGGGAGTCGCCCTTCACGCCGGACCAGTCGCCGACCGCCGGGAAGGCGGCGGGCAGGGTGCGCCCGCCCGCAGGGAGGAACTTGAAACCCGCCCAGTCCCGCACCTCGTCCGGCACGGTGGTGAGCGGAGTCGGGAGAGGCAGGACCGGCCCGCCCTGGCCGACCGGGGTCTGGCTGGCGGCTTGGCCGAGCAGAAAGCTGGCGACGAGAGAGAGCATCATGGGTGGTTGGAGGACGGGCGGGAGGCCGCGGCGACCCGCGCCCTCCCGCCGGCACAAGGGCTCCGGCGGCTAGGGGAGACTCGGTTCTACGACCAGGTCTGGAAAAGCCGGACGTCCTCGGGCGTGGCGGCGTGGCCGTCGCCGCGCGTGAACTCCAGGTTTCGGACGGTCGAGACCTGGGAAAGGTCCGTCGGAATGCGGCCGATCAGGTCGAGCACGACGCCCTTGATCTTTTCCGCGTTGGACTGGAACACGGCGAGCACGTCGTGGGCGGTCACCGCTTCGGTCCCGGCGTGGACGCCGCTGTCGTAGTCGGTGATCAGGGAGATGTTGACGACGCCCATACCCATCTCGTGGCAGAGGTACGCCTCCGGGTACTGGGTCATGTTGATCACCTCCCAGCCCTGGTCGTGGAACCACTTGCTCTCGCTCTTGGTGGAGAAGCGCGGCCCTTGGATGACCACGACGGTGCCGCCGTCGTGGGCGACGATGCCGTGGTCCTGGATCGTCTCGACGGCCAGCTTCCGCAGGAGCGGGTGGTACATGTCGGCGGGGGAGACGTGGGTGACGATGGGGCCGTCGAAGAAGGTGTCGGCGCGGCCGCTCGTGCGGTCGACGAACTGGTCGCACACGACGAAGTGGCCGGGCTCGACCTCCTGCTGGAGCGAACCGGCGGCGCAAGGGCTGATGACGCATCCGCAGCCGAGCGACTTCAGGGCCCAGACGTTGGCGCGGTAGGGCACCTTGTGGGGCGGCAGGGTGTGATGCCGACCGTGGCGCGGGATGAAGGCGACCTTGCGGCCGTTCACCGAGGCGAGGAAGACGCTGTCGCTGGGTGGGCCGTAGGGGGTGTCCACCTTGACCTCGCGCACGTCGTCGAGAAGGCTGTAGAAGCCCGAACCGCCGAATACTCCGATCTCTGCTGTCTGCATGGTATTTACTTCCGAGCCTGGGTCGCCCGCACGAGGCCGCGGTGCAGGTCGCGGATAAGCTGGTCGACGCGGGCGCCGCGCCGCAGGACGACGTCCTGCATGAGCGGAACGATCCGCCCGGCCTTTATCGCGGGGGTGGCGGCGAGGGCGGAGTCGGCGCGCAGGGCGGCCAAGTCCTTCGCCCCGGTCTCCTTGGTCGTCGGCAGGACGATGATGTCCGGCGCGGCGGAGACGAGAGCCTCAGGACTCATCGCGTCGAACTTGCCCGTGGGCGGCCCGACGGGCTCGCCGCCCGCGATCCTCACCACGTCGGCCAAGAAGGAATCGGTACCCGCCACGTACTTGCCCATGACGACGGCCACCTTGGGCTTGGTCGCGAGCCCTTCGGCCTGGGCCGCGTTGCGCTCCCGTTCGATGCGCGTCACGTAGTCGTTCACGTTGGTCTCGCTGCCCAGCAGGCCGGAGAGCGTGAACAGCTCCTTCTCGAAGCCCTCCACAGTATGGTCCTTGAACCCGAACGACTTCGCGCCCATTCCCTCGATCCGCTTGATGTCGGCCTCGTTGAAGAGGTCGCCGTCGTAGACGACGATGTCGGGCTTCGCTTTCTGGATCGCTTCGAAGTCCGGCTTGGTCTCCGCGACGACCGGCACGGAGGCGACGTTCGCGGGGTAGTTGTCGCTCGACGTCCGTCCTACGAGCGGCGACGAGTTCATCGTCGAGGCGACGACCTCCGTCGCGCTCGGGCTGAGGCTGACGACCTTGGGCGGCGCGCCCTGGCGGGGCGTCCCGCCCACGCGCTGAGGCTGAGGGGCGCAGCCGACGAGGACCAGGGCGAGGAAGGACAGCGGGAGCGCGACGCGCATGGGCTCTATTGTGGCGCATCGGCGCGAGGGGGCTGGAAAACCGATACCGAACGCGAATTGACATACCGGCCGCGGACCTGCTCGGGGGAGACTCTGTCGCCGCGTAGGGACGAAAGGCCCGCCTGCCCTCACCGCCTACCTGGGTAGCATTCAAGCAATCGATGCCAGCCGCCACCAACGCCGCTTCCCCGCTTAAGAAGTGGCTTCTCCAAGGCTATCACAAGGAGCCCGAAGGTCCTTACGAGGGCGAACACGGCGGCCATCCGCAAAGCTCGTGGTTCAAGGTCATGTGCCTCACGGGCGTGGACTACTTCTCCACGCTCGGATACCAGCCGGGCATCGCCGCCCTCGCCGCCGGAGCCCTCTCGCCCGTCGCGACCTTCATCCTCATCCTCCTGACGCTCTTCGGAGCCCTCCCGATCTACAAACGGGTCGCCATCGAGAGCCCCCATGGGGAGGGCTCGATCGCGATGCTCGAGAAGCTGTTGCCCTGGTGGCAGGGCAAGCTGTTCGTCCTGGCCTTGCTGGGCTTCGTGGCGACCGACTTTATCATCACGATCACGCTGTCGGCGGCGGACGCCACCGCCCACCTGATCGAGAACCCCTTCTTCGCGCCGTACCTCGCGGGCAAGACGGTGATCGTGACCCTCGCTCTGGTCGCGCTTCTCGGCGGGGTGTTCCTGAAGGGGTTCGGGGAAGCGGTCGGGATCGCGGTCGTGCTCGTCGCGACGTACCTGGCGCTGAACGCGGTGGTCGTGACGGTCGGCTTTATCCATGTGTTCGAGAACCCCAGGGTGTTTCACGATTGGAACGTCCGGTTGGCGCACGATCACGGTAGCAATCCCTTCGTGCTCCTGGGACTCGCCTTGATCGCCTTTCCCCGTTTGGCCCTGGGTCTGTCGGGATTCGAGACGGGGGTGGCGGTCATGCCTTTGGTGAAAGGCGCGCCCGGCGAGAGCGAGCGCAACCCGGTACGCCGCATCAAGAACACCCACCGCCTCCTAGGGACGGCGGCGGTCGTCATGAGCGTCTACCTGATGTCGAGCTCGCTCGTGACCACGCTCCTGATCGAGCCGAGCGCCTTCGCGAAGGGCGGCCCTGCGAACGGCCGGGCTCTCGCCTACCTGGCCCATAAGTACCTGGGCGAGGGCTTCGGCACCGTCTACGACGTGAGCACGATCCTCATCCTCTGGTTCGCGGGAGCGAGCGCGATGGCGGGGCTGCTCAACATCGTTCCCCGCTACCTGCCGCGCTACGGTATGGCGCCGGAGTGGACGAAGGCCGCCCGTCCCCTGGTGCTCGTCTTCACCGGCATCGCGTTCCTCATCACGATCATCTTCCGTGCCGACGTGGACGCGCAGGGCGGCGCCTACGCGACGGGCGTCCTCGTCCTGATGACCAGCGCCGCCGTCGCGGTCACGATCTCCGCCCGCAAGCGAGGCGCGAAGACCTCGGCGTGGATTTTCGGCTTCATCGCCCTCGTCTTCGCCTACACGACCGCCACGAACGTGTTCGAGCGGCCCGACGGCATCCGCATCGCGAGCCTCTTCATCCTCATCATCGTCGCCCTCTCCCTCGTCTCCCGAGTGTGGCGGACGCTGGAGCTGCGGGTGGACCGGGTCGACCTCGATCTGCCCGCCCTGAACTTCGTGCGCGAGGCGGTGGACGTGGGACAGGCGCGCATCTGTCTTGTCCCGAACCGGCCCGAGACGATGGACGAGGACGAGTACGCCCGCCAGGACTACGAGGCTCGGCGCGACCATAAGCTCCTGCCCGAGGAGTGCGTCCTGTTCGTCGAGGTGACCGTTCCCGATGCGTCGGAGTTCTCCGGCGTCGTGAAGGTCGCGGGCGTCCAGGTCGGGAAGTACCAGGTGCTGCGCGTGACCGGCACCGCCGTTCCCAACGCCCTCGCCGCCGTCTCGCTCCGCGTCCGCGATCTCACCCGCGAACGGCCCCATCTCTACTTCAATTGGGGCGAGAACCATCCGGGACTCTTCCTTGTCAAGTACCTCCTCTCCGGCAAGGGCGACATCGCCCCTCTCACCCGCGAGATCCTGCGCCGCGTCGAGCCCGATCCCGAGGCACGCCCCGCCGTCCACGCGGCCTAGTCCTCTAGGCCGCGAGCTTGAGCCGGCCCCAGTTGGGGAGGAGACGCGAGCGGAGTTCGTCCTCGCTGAGGGGGGCGAGGACGGTCGCCCGCTCCATCGCGTTCTCCAACTCCCGGACGTTGCCCGGCCAGTGGTGCGCGCGCAGGGTGCGCTCGCCCTCCGGCCCGATCTCCAGCGCCGAGCGGCCCTCCCGCTCGGCGGAGCGGGCGAGGAACATCCGCGCCAGCGGCAGGAGATCCTCCTCGCGGTCGCGAAGGGCGGGGATATAGATCTCCACCACGCGGAGGCGGTAGAGGAGGTCGAGCCGGAACTGGCCCGCCGCCACCGCCGCGTCGAGGTCCCGGTGGGTCGCGGTCACGAGGCGCAGCTCCACCTTGGTCGATCGGTTCGAGCCCAGCCGCTCGATCTCCCGCTCCTGCACCGCCCGCAGGAGCTTGGGTTGGACGCCCAGCGGGATCTCGCCCACCTCGTCAAGGAAGAGGGTGCCGCCGTTCGCCGCCTCGAAACGGCCCGCCCGCGCGCCCGTCGCGCCGGTGAACGCGCCCTTCTCGTGGCCGAAAAGCTCCGCCTCCAGCAGGGTCTCCGGGATCGCCGCGCAGCTCACGGGCACGAACGGCGCGCCGCTTCGGGAACTGAGCGTGTGGAGGGCCTTGGCGACGACCTCCTTGCCGACGCCGCTCTCGCCGCCGATCATCACCGTCGCTCGCGAATCGGCCACTTGGCGCACGAGGGCTTCGACGTCCTGCATCGCGGGCGACTCCGCGATAAAGCAGGCTTTCGTCTCGCGAGGTCCCTTCTTCGCCTTCGCGCCGCGCAGGCAGCCGTCGATGGTGCGCTTGAGAACCTCGAGGTCGAACGGCTTGGTGATGAACTCCAGCGCGCCCTCGCGGATCGCTTGGATGGCGGTCGGGATGGTCCCGAAGGCGGTGATGAGGATGACGCCCGTGTCGGGCCAGCGGGCGGCGATCTCGCGGTTGAGGGCGAGGCCGTCCATCCCCGGCATCGTCATGTCGGTGATCACGAGGTCGACGGGCCGCTCTTCGAGCGCCTTCAGGGCGAGCCGCGCGTCCTCTGCCGTGCGAACGGCGTAACCCGCTTTCTCCAGGGCCGCCTGCAGCACGCGCCGCAGGTTCGGCTCGTCGTCGACGACCAGAAGCTCTTTTTTCACGATGCTCTCCTCATCTCCGTCCCTTTCAGTTCCACCCGGAACGACGCGCCGCCCTTGCCGTCGCCCACGACCACCCGTCCCCCATGCGCCTCCGCGACCCGTCGGACGACGGTCAGGCCCAAGCCCGTGCCGCGCGGTTTCGCCGTCACGAACGGCGTGAACAGCTCCTGCCGGATCTCGTCCGGCAGTCCCGGCCCGTCGTCTGCGACCTCGAAGCCGTCCTCCCATACGCGTAGCGTGACGTGCCCGCCCGCGCCCGCCGCCTCCCGCGCGTTCTTCAGGAGGTTTCGGCAGGCCTGCTCGATCTTGAGCGGATCGATCGCCACCGTTCCGCCTGCCTCGGCGTCGACCCGCAGCGTGACGTCCGCCGCCCGGAACGCCTCGTTCTCGCGGGCCGCAAGGTCGCGTAGAAGCCTCGGCAGCTTTGTGGGAAGCGCCCGGACCTGCAGAGGGCGAGAGACGTCGAGAAACCCTTCGCAGATCGAATCGAGTCGGTCCGCCTCCTCGATCACGATAGAAAGCAGCTCCGGCGAATCTTCGGCGGCCTGGGCGGCGGCGCGGATCGCGGCGAGCGGATTCCGGATCTCGTGGGCGAGGATCGCGGTCATGCGACCGATCTCCGCGAGGTGGCGGCCATCGGCCTCCCGACGGGCGAGCCGGGCGGCGGCGCAGGTCCGGACGGCCAGTCCCACCGCGAGCGCGAAGTGGCTCGCCATGTGTCGCGCCTGCTCCAGCTCGTCCCCGCCGTAGGGCTCCTCGCCCGGCTTGCGGGCGAGGTTGAAGACGCCGACGGGCTCGCCGTCGGGCAGGATCAGCGGCAGGACCATCGCCGAGGCGACGTCGTTGCGACGCGAGACGCGGGAATCGCGAAGGCGCGGATGGTCCGCCGGGTCGCCCACCAGGAGCGGCTCCCGCGCATCGATCGCCGCCTGGGCGACGCCGTTGCGGAGCGTCGCGCCGACCGGAAGCGCGTGGCCGCCGAACTGGGCGGCGAGGACGTACTCCTCAGGTCCCTTCGCGAGAAAGGCCGAGGCGGAATCGGCCCGGAACCAGCGCACCGCCCTTCCCAGGGCCTCCCGCAGGAAAGGCCCCAGGTCTTCGCCCGTCGGGGCGAGGGCCGGATCGAAGAGTTCCCAAGCGCGGGCGTCCACGAGCCTTTCTATCGCATGAAAAACCTATTTAGGCGCCTAGAAGGATTGCGGGGTCTGTCCCTAACCGCCCTCGAGGTGGGCGGCCAGCTCGTCCTTGCCGACGTTCGCGACGAGGCGCCAGCGCTCGACGTGGTCGACCGCCTCGCCCGGCGCGAGACGGCGAACGGGGCCGAGCGACTCCAGCTCCATAAAGCGGCCCTTGACGAAAACCTCCGTGTTCACGCCGTAATCCGGGTACGTCTCGCCTTCGAGGAAGGGATATCGCTTCATGAAGAGGGTGCCCTCGTTTAGGTAGCCCGCCCATTCGCGCTTGTTCGCGAGGCCGATCTTCTGAGGCTCGTTCGACAGCGGCTCCGCCGAGACTCGGATCGCCCGCGATTCCAACGAGAGGCGCGGATCGGTAAGGTCGGTAAAGGGCCAGAGCACGAGGGGCTGGGTCGGGAGAAGGGCGTCGCCGTGCGAGCGGTAGGGCTCCAGGGGCAGGACGATGGTGCCGCCATCGAGGATCGTGAGGGCCCAGGGCGCGATCTCGACGGGCGCGGAACCCCGATTCACGATGCGGTGACGCACCTCGACGTCGCTCCCTTTCGGGAGGAGGCCGAGGGTGATCGACTTCTCCAGCCCCGCCGCGTCGGCGGCCCCGTTCAGGCGGATGTTGAGGGCGCCGAGTTCCTGAGCCTCGACCGGACGGTCGTCGGGGGCGTAGGAATGCGGGCTCGCTTCCGGGGCGGTCCAAAGGCGGTGGCCGCCGACCGCGCGCCAACGTCCCATCTCCGTCTCGGCCTCCACGTCCGGGAACATCCCGAAAAGGTTCGCTCCTCCGACGAAGCCGTAGTGGAGGACGCGGGGGCCGAATCCGGTCGCCGCGATCACTTCGATCTCGCCGTTCGTCAGGCGAACGCAGTCCTTGTGGCCGAGGTAGTCGATGCGTTCCATGGGCGTCGTCTAGCCTACCTAGACGGCTTCCGCCGAGCGATCGGAAGCGGAGAAGGGCGCGCGGCGTAGAATCTAGGGGCGTCCGCGTGTCGGCGTACCCCCAGGTCTATCTTTGATTCCCCTACCGGCTCTCCTTCAGTTCGCCCCCTCGCATCACCCGCGCCACTCCGTCGCTTCTCGTCGAGCCTACGCCCGACGCCTTCTGAGGGAGGCGGCCCGTCGGTCTCGCACCAAGTGCGCCCGTCTCGTGCGCCGCCGGGGCGGACGGGAGGTGATGGAACTCTGGTGGCGAGAGAGCTCCTATAACCCGCGCGCCCGCAACCGCCGCTCGGGGGCGATGGGGCTCGCGGGGATGCGGCGGCGGGCTTGGCGCGACGTGGGGCTGAGTCCCTCTTGGAACCCGCATCGGCAGGCGCAAGCCTTCTTCCTCTACGTCGACCGCCATCCGATCTACCGAGGCGATCCCGGGCGTGCGCTCGCCTCCCTGCGACGCCGGGGCTCCTACTAAACGCGAAGCGTTGTAGTCGGAGGCGAAGCCTTCGCGAGAACGTGACGCTGCCCGAAGGCTCCGCCTCCGACTACACGCCTGCGGCGTAGAAGCGTAGAAGCGCTAGGGCTTGGGCCAGTCGGAAGGCATCCAGGCGGGGAGGCCGGCGATCGACTTGCGGGCCGTCTCGCTCGTCGGGACGCCCCAGGCCTGGAAGAACGGCCCGAGGTCGCGACCGACCGCACGGGCGAGGTGGACCATCCAGACGTCGTGCTGGGCGGTCTCGCCTTGCGGACGGAGATTCTCGCGGCGGTACTCGCCGAAGACGCGGGTGAACGGCTCCCAGCCGAACGCCTCGCGAACCTGGGCGTACATCGTCAGCGCGAGGAAAGGCTCGGACTTCCAGTCCTCGAACCGCGCGCCCTTGGCGAGGTAGGCGTCGAGCCGCTTTTTCCGGGCTTCGGGCGCCATCGCAGGGTGGGCGACGCCGTACTCGGCGGGCGTGATCCCGTTCAGCTTTTCCGATCCGTAGAGGGAGAAGAGATTGTTCGTGACCTCGCCCGTGCCGTCGAAGGTCCAGGCGCCTTCCTGGAAGTTGTGGCCGAGCTCGTGGAAGAAGCCCCAGGTCGCGCCCTTGCCGCGCAGCTTGACGACGTCCGCGAAGGTGTTCGCCACGTCGAGGCCCGTCATGATAGGATAGCCGCTGTGCATGTAGCCCGCCGAGATCTGGCGGTCGGCGGCGTACCGCTCCGGTCGGAGACGCGGCGGGGCGGCGTACAGCTCGCGGGCGGCCTCGAACGTCTCGTCCCAGAACGCCATCAGGGGCTCGGGGTCCTTCAGGTCCTTCACCGCCGTCCGGGGCAGGGAGAGGATCACCTTGCGGCCCTCGAGCTCGACCCACGGCCCGCCCGGCTCGGCCAGCTGCCGTTGCCACTCGGCGGCGCTCGTCTCGCCCCGCACGAAGCGCGGGGCGGGAACGGCTCCGGCGATCGTCACCGAGATGGAGCCGAGCTTCGCGTCCCCAGAAACGTCGCTACCGGGAACGTCGATGAAGACGGTACCGCCAAAGGGGCTCGCGACGCGGGTCTCCGTTCGGGCGAGGGGCCAGCGGCGACTGATGGCGGGGAAGCGGTCCCACTCGCCCAGCCCCCACAGCTCGTCGGTGTGGGCTCCGATCCGGACGCCCAACCCCTTGGCCGCCGCCTCCGGCGGGAGGGTGACGGTCACCACCGTTCCCGGAGCGGCGTAGAGCCCGGTGCCGTGCCACTCCGAGACGCGGGTATCGACGCTCACGCGCCGCGTCGTCGGCTTCGCGCCCGGGTCGACCGATCCCGGAAAGCCCATCGAGGGGATCGGCTTGACCTTGTCGGGGGCCGCCTCTTCCCAGGCGCGGTAGCGAAGGATGGTCAGCAGGCGGGTGAAGGGCGTTTTGGCCGTGATCGCCGAGGTGGTCTTCGCTTCCGCCGCCGCGAGTCCTCCGATCTCCTTCGCGAGCCCTTCGTCCGGCGGCGAGAGGGCGAGCGCGCGGGCGACCGCGCCGACGGCGACGGGCGAGGTCTCGCCCCGGCGGAGGGCGGCGAGGGCGGCGTCGGTCTGGAGAAGCGGATCGTCGCTCGGTGCGGGCGAGCCGTCGACGGTCTCGTCCGAGAAGCCGAGACCGAACGGGAGGAGCATCCGGTTGCCGCCGTGGTCCGTTCGGAGCGACCTGCTGGAATGGACCTGCTGCCAGCCCCACCCCGGACCGGCCACCAGGATCCCGTGCCCGTTCCCCACCCACCGGACGACCGCCGCTTGGGCCGTCGGATCGCCGTCCAGCTCGCCCTGGTCGATCGCGAGGACGTCGATGCCGAGCAGCCCGGCTTCCAGCTGTCCGCGATCGAGCCGGAGTCCGTCGATCCCCGGCATTCCCAGGGTTCCGACGCGCGGTCGGGCCGCGCGGCCACCCAGCCAGGCGACGGCGTTGGCGAGGAAGCGCGCGTTGCTCCGTTCCCTCAGCGGCCCCGCGCCGAAGTACGACTCGTGGCCGACCGCGAGCGCTCTTCCCGAACCGACCGGTCCCGCCACCGCCACCGGCTTGCCGCCGGCGGCCAGGACGACGAACGCCGTCTTCGAGGCGACCATCGCGCCGGGCAGGGCCCCCGGCGCGGACAAGGGTCCGACGCCGTCGGTCAGGACCGTCCGGCCGTTTTGGAGGCCGAGGAGGACCAGGGGGATCACGCGCGTCCTCTCGGGTTGGGTCGTGTCGTCGGCGAGGCGAAGGCGGTCATGCTCTCTGCATACTACACGGGTGACCACCGCAATGATCGCCTTGGTCCTCGCCGCGCCCCGCTTCGTCCAGTTCGGTGGCTACCGCTGGGAGGTTCGCGACTCCGAAGGCCAACGTCAGGGGCCGGGGCCGAACCTCTTCTCGCCGGACTCTCGGGACGTCTGGGTCGACGCGAAGGGACTCCACCTGACCCTTTCCCATCGGGGCGGGGTCTGGCGGAGCAGCCAGGTCGTGCTCGATCGCTCCCTCGGCTACGGAACCTACCGCTTTACCCTCGGAAGCCGGGTGGACGCGCTCGACCCGCAGGCGGTGCTCGGCCTCTTCACCTGGGACGACGACGAAGCCGACGCGCACCGGGAGCTCGATTTCGAGTTCTCCCGCTGGAGCGACCCCCTACGTTCGAACGGCCAGATGGTGGTTCAACCGTTCGACACGTTCGGGAATCTCGTGCGTTACGAACTGCCTCCGGTCACGGGAACGGTTCACCAGTTCGAGTGGCTGCCGGAGTCCGTCGCCTTCTCGTCGCGTACCCGCGAGGGACGCGTTCTGGCCGAGCATATCTTTGTGAACGGCCTTCCCCGGCCGGGAGAGGAGCGGACGATGATCAACCTCTGGCTGAACGAGGGCAAGCCCCCGACCGATGGCAAGTCCGTCGAGGTCGTCGTCTCCCGCTTCGGATTCATCCCGGCTCCGGCGGGGAAGCGGCGGGCGACGGAACACCTGACCCCGACCGGCCCCCTAAAGCCAGCGACGTAGGAACGCCGTCAGCTCGTCCGGCTTCTCCAGCGGGAGCAGGTGGCCCGAACCCGGGATCTCGTCCAAGGTGGCGTCCCAAAGCCGGGCGACCAGCTCGCGCCGGAGGAGGTCGGGCCGCATCACCGGGTCTTCCGAGCCGACGACCACCTTTACCGTGACCTCGATCCGGTTCATCAGGGCGGCGAGGTCTTCCTTCGACCCTCCTTCCATCCAGGCCCGCCAAGCGCGTTCCGAGGTTCGCACGTAGTCCTCGACGGCCTGGGTCCGGTAGGGCTCGGGGATCGGCGCGCGGGTGATCGTCTCTACCGTTCGCTCCGCGAACGCGCGGCTTCCGTGGCCGTCTAGGTTCGCCTGCCGGTCGCCTTCCGTCATCGGCTCGGGAATGAGGGGCGACGGGGCGACGAGCACGAGCCTTCGGAGCCCCGGCGGGCACCGCGCGGCGAAGGCGAGGGCGACCTTGCCGCCCATCGAGTGGCCCACGATCGTGTAACCCGTCCATCCGGTCACGAGGGCCGCCACGTCGTCCGCGTAGGAGGCCACGTCGTACGCTCCCGAAGGCGCGGGCGCGTCTCCGAAGCCGCGCATATCGACGAAATGGCCTTCGGGAAACGCGGGGGCGATCCGATCCCAGTCATGCCGGGACGAGCCCCAGGAGTGGAGGAAGAGGGTTTTCGGCATCGTTGGTCAGGCTTCGGTCTTCAGGGTCGCGGGCCGTTCCGACATCTCGAGGAGTTCGCCTTCGGGCACGATCGAAATCTGGCCGAAGGTCTCCAAAAGCTGCCGATAGGCGGTTCCAACGGGCCGGATCTTCCGGTCGAGGTCGTAGAGGCCGCAGGGGTTGACGACGTTGCGTCGCTCCGCGAGGGCGACGTCCCAGTCGACCTGGTCGAGCAGGGAGTACCAGGTAAAGCCCAGCACCGGAACGCGGTCCCGACGGATCTGGAGCACGTTGGCCCACTGCTTCCAGAGCCAATCGGGAGCTCGCTCGGCGTCCATGAGGTTCGTCTCCGTGTGCATCACGGGCTTGCCGTAGCGCTGGTAGTACTCCTTTGTGAGGAGGTACCAGCCCAACACGTCCTGCGAGCGGCCCCACGAGCCGTCGGGAAGGCGCACCCGCTCGTTCGTCATGTAGTAGTCGTTCCCCATCACTTGGTAACCCGGCGGCTCGCCCCGCATAAACCACTCGAACTCCTCGCGCCGCAGCCCGCTGTCCATGACGTACAGGAGCGTGTCGGCATCCGGCTGGTTGGCGTAGAGCAGGTCGAGCGAGAGAAAGCGCAGCTGGTTTTGGCGCAGGGTGTCCGCGCAGGGTTCGCTCTGGAGATCGTGGACGAACTCCGCGCTCTCGCTCTGCACGATCACGCAGTCGGGCCGGTGTTGGGCGATCCGGTGGTTGGCGAAGATGCTCGCGGCGACGCAGTGCTTCAGGGCGGTGACGAACGCGGTGGGGTCCTTTCGGCGCTCGTTCCAGATTCCGTCCTGGGCGCTGAGCTTGGCGGTGATGTAGATCTCGTTCACCGGCGTCCAGAAGCGCACCCAGGGGTAGCGCTGGACGACGGCGTCGGCGTACTCGGCGAAGCGCGAGGGAAATTCGGGGTTCTGGAAGTCGCCGAGCCAGTCGGGAAGTCCGAAGTGGAGCAGGTCGAGGATCGGCGTGATGCCAAGGCGGCGCAGCTCGTTCATCGCGTCGTCGGCCCAGTTCCAGTCGAACCGCCCGGGACCGAGATGGATGCGGTGGTAGGGAAGGCCGTAGCGCAGGCAACGGAGGCCCAGTTCGCGGACGAGGGCGAGGTCCTCCTTGTAGCGCTCGTAGTGGCTCGTCTCCTCGAGAAGGTCGCGGCGCCCGTCCTTCGTCATCGGATATGAGCACTCGATCCCGGTGGCGAACATGAAGTTGCCGCGTCCGCCGGTGGGAAGGCCGCTGCCGTTCCGTCCGGCGGCGCCGCCGTGGGTGTCGCCGATCGCCTCCTGCATAAAGCCGAGTCGATCCGCGACCTGCATGAAGCCCTCGATCAGCGGGCTCCTAGGAATCGGTCGGCGGTACGGAGGGCGAGCGCCATGATCGTGAGGGCGGGGTTGACCCCCAGCGCGCTGGGGAACGTGGAGTTATCCGAGATCCAAAGGTTTGGGATCTCGTGCGAGCGTCCGTAGGCATCGACGACCGATCCGTCCGGGTCGGTTCCCATGCGGCAGGTGCCGATGGTGTGGGCGTAGCGGGGAATCGACCAGAGGTCGCGTCCGCCCGCCAGCCCCCAAACCTCCCGCATCAGCCGCTCGGCGTGGGCGGTCATCCGTTTCTCGTTGTCGCCCGCGGTGAACCGCACGCGCGGCTTGGCCAGCCCCCGCGCGTCCTTCTCGTCGCTCAGTTCGACGAGGTTGCCGGCGTCCGGAAGACAGTCCCCCAGGACGTTGATCCCGGCGGTGTGAAGGTAGCCCGCCATGTGGTCGGCCAGCTCCTTGCCGAAAAGGCCGCGCTCCCGGACGAGCTGCTGGACGTAGGTCACGGGCATCACTCCAATGCTCTGGAGCACGTAGCCGCCCGCGAAGTCGGCGTTCTTGGGGCGGTGGAAATCTTCGGAGATGAGGCCGCCGGGGACGCCCTTCCAGGGGCGGACCTCCGCCTCGAACTGACCCCAGACCTGCACCCCGACGTGGGCCATGAAGTTTCGTCCGACCTGCCCGCTCGCGTTGGCGAGCCCGTTCAGGAGCAGGAGGCGCGGGGTCTCGATCGCTCCCGCGCACAGGAACAGGCTCCGGGTCTTCTGGCGGCGCTCCTTGCCGTCGGCGTCCACGTAGACGACGGTGGAGACCTCGCCGCCGCTCGTCTCGATTTGGGTCACGAACGAATGAGGCCGGATCTCCGCCCCCGCGCCGACCGCGACGGGCACGAACGTCACGTCCGCGCTGCCCTTCGCGCCGAGCGAGCAACCGGCTTGGCAGAAGCCCCGGTTCGCGCACTTCGCCCGCCAGCCGATCCCCTCTTGGTAGTAAGGCTCGCTCAGGGCCGCGTTGGCGGCGGGCGACGTCCGGATGCCGAGGGAGGCGCAGCCCCGTTCCATCAGCTGGGCCGCTCCGTTGAGGGGAAGCGGCGGCAGAGGGTAGCCCTCCCGGCGGGCAGGTCCCCACGGATAGGGCGTCGGCCCGGAAACGCCCAGGAACCGCTCGACCTCCTCGTAATACGGCACGATCTCATCGAAGCCGACCGGCCAGTCTTCGCCGACGCCGAACTCCGTCCGCAGTAGGAGATCGTCGGGTTGGACGCGAGGCGTATAGGCGGTGAAGTGAAGGGTCGAGCCGCCGACGCCCGTGCCCGAGTTGTTCTTCCCGAAAGGGAGCGGGGTGTCGCCCGCGCTCAGCCGCTCGTCGTTCCAGAAAAGCTTTCCCTGGGCGACCTCGTCGGTGGCGAAGTCGCGCGCAGGGTCGTGCCAAGGTCCGGCATCGAGTCCGACGACCTTCATGCCCGCCTGGGCCAGCCGCGTCAGGATGGGCGCGCCGCCCGCGCCGAGGCCGATCACGACGGCTTCGACGGTCTCGTCCGGGGAGAAGCGGTTCATTCCCAGGTCTCCCGCTCGTTCAGTCCGATGCGTTGCCAACCTCGGTTATCGGCGAAGCCCACATAACCGATGGCGTCCTGCCCCACGGGATGCGAGTAGGCGTGGGTCGCGACCGCCGCCAGAACCTCCTCGACGAACCGCCGGGACGAGAACGGCCAGTCCGCCTGCCCCTGGTTCCGCCACAGGGCCTGAACGCGGCTTGCGTCGAGCGTCCCTTCGGCCAGGAGGGCCGCGAGGCCCTTTCGGTACGTCTCCCGAAAGGGCGGAAGCTCCTCGTAGCGCCAGCCGTCTCCGGCGTCGTCCGCCAGACGGGCGTCGATCCGCAGGGCGATCTCGCGGGCGATCGGGCGTTCGTAGGGCGGACGCAACGTTTCGCAGAGGGCGGTGAGGGTCGTGAACTCCTCGGGTGAGAGGAAACGCGGTTCGCCGTCGAGAACCTCGGCCCTCCGAGCCAGAGCGGTGAGGGTGGGCACCGTCAGCAACCCTTCGCGGGCGAGACGATCGTAGCGCGGCACGTTCGGCATGTGGGCGATGTCTACTACGCGGTTTCGACCGCAGGCGACGGCCCAAAAAGTGCCCCGCCAACCCTGGTTTCTTCTGCTTAGTCTCGATCCGCACCCATGTCCCACTCGCCCGGAACGAACCGGGCATTCCGAGCGGAGGCCTCGATCGAGTCCCGCATCGCCATCGCCGCGTCCTTTTCGGAGGCGATGAAGAAGAGTTCGAGGACGCCCATCATCTCCCCCTCGCCGTCGGAGAAGAGCAAGGTCCAGGTGAGATTCGACCACTCGCCCTCCGAGTCGTCGGCAAAGGGCTCGACGGAGTAGGGGAGAATCGCCTGAACCTCGGGATGGGCGGTGGGAATCTCCGCGTCGCGGAAGTAGGTCCGGGCCCGGAGCAGGAGGCCAGGCTCCGGGCTGAGGAAGTCGATCAGGTTATGCGCTTGGTCCGTCGGCTCGACGGGGCGGCGTCGCCACCCCCTTGGAACCTGGAACACGAATCGGCTCTGTCCGCCCACCGTCCAGCGCATCCCTTCGGCGGGAGGACCGAGGGCGGTCTCCAGCCAACCAAGCATCGGCGAGTCCGCCATCGAGGGCGCGTCGGAGGGACTCTCGAAGGTCTGTTCGCCCTCGGTCGTGCCCAGGGCGAGCGTTTTTCGGACGACCCGCCAGCGGTCGTCCGGCCACACCTCCCACTCGACCGCGTCGAAGGGCGGAAGGAAGCAGGCTTGGTCGTGGACCTCGAACGCATCGCCGTCCCAGATCTCGATCCATGTCGAGGCGAGCGTGTCGCTCCGGTACTCCCTCGCGAAGCGGGCCTCCCCCTGTAGAAGGCTCAGGGCCAGCTCCGCGGCTTCCTCGAACGAGTCCCGGTGGGCGTGGCCGTCGGAGCTCCAGACCGTCCACTCACCTCGCCCAGAGTCGATCTGAAGGATCGAGGCGTCTTCGGCGACGATCTCGAGGCCTTCGTCCCCACGCCGGACGTGCAGTCCGAAGGCGGCGGGAATCCGCTCCGCCAACCGTTCGCCGAGACGGGTTTCCAGGTTTGCGTCCACGCGGAGAGTCTACGAGTTCGCGAGGTACTGGTGGACGAGAGCGATGGCCATCGAGCCTTCACCGACCGCCGAGGCGACGCGCTTGACGGAGCCCGCGCGGGTGTCGCCGACCGCGAACACGCCGGGGCAGGAGGTTTCGAGGAAGTAGGGGGAGCGTCCGCTCGCCCAGAGGCCGCGGGCGACCACGTCGGCGCCGGTAAGCACGAACCCTTTCTCGTCCAGCGCGACCTTCGAGGCGGTGCGGAGCCACTCGGTGCGTGGCACCGCGCCGATCATCACGAACACGCCCTCGATCGCGACCTCCTTGGCCTCGCCCGTACGGCCGTTGCGGACGACGGCTCCGCTGAGAGATCGGTCGCCCTTGAGTTCGCAGATCTCCGAGTCCAGCATGAGGGAGAGCTTGCCCTCGCGCGCCAGGACCTCGATCCGGTTGGCGAGGTAGCTCGACATCGACTTGCGGAGATCGTCGCCCCGCACCACCATGTAGACGTGGCCCGCGTGCTCGGCCATGAAGACCGCCGCTTGGCCCGCCGAGTTGCCCGCGCCGACCACCGCGACCGGGGCCTTGCCGCACTGGAGCCTCTCGACGTTCGTCGCCGCATAGTAGACCCCCCGGCCTTCGAACTCGTCCTGCCGATCGACGCCCATCTCGCGGTACCGCGCGCCCGTCGCCAGCACGACGCAGCGAGTGGCGATCTTGCCCATGCCCGCGATCTCCAGGTCGTGCAGGCCCGCCTCGCCGCAGGTCAGGGAGATCGTGGAGGCGGGGGCCATCAGCCGTGCCCCGAAGCGCTCGGCCTGGGTGATCGCGCCGTCGGCGAGTTGCTGGCCGCTGATTCCGAACGGGAACCCCATGTAGTTCTCGATGCGGCTGCTCGTGCCCGCTTGACCGCCCGGCGCCTCGCCGTCCACCACCAGGGTCTTCAGGCCTTCGCTCGCGCCGTACACCGCCGCGGCGAGTCCTGCCGGTCCGGCGCCGATGATGACCACGTCGACGACCTCGCCGTCGACCGTCCCCCGGATGCCGAGGATAGAGGCGACCTCGGCGTTCGACGGGCTGCGCAGCACGTCGCCTTTGGGGGTGACGACGAGCGGCGTGTCCGGGACGCAGACGCCGAACTCGTCCAACATCCGCTGCGCGTCGGGGTTGCCCTCCACGTCCTCCCAGTGCATCGGGATCCGGCTCCGCACCAGGAACTCGCGCAGGCGGAGGGAATCCGGGCAGTAGCGGGAGCCGACGACGAGCACGCCCACGGCGTTGCTCGCCTGGAGCAGGGCCCGGCGGCGCAGAAAGGCGCGCAGGATCGTCTCGCCGAGGTCGGGCATCTCGCCGACGATGTCGCGCACCCGCTCGCCGGGAATCTCGATCAGGCGGAGGTCGGACGCCGCCTCGGCGGACATCAGCGCGGGGCGACCGTTGATCACGTCCACGTCGCCGGAGAACGAGCCCTCCTCGTGGACCGCGATGGTGGAGCCGGTCCGGGGATCGAAGACGCGCATCTCGCCCTCGATCACGACGAACATGCACATGTTGGCCTGCCCGGCCTGCCAGACGGACTCGCCCTGGGACTTCTTCAGACAGGCGCCGAACCGCTCGAGAGAGTGGATCTGATCGCAGGACAGCTTGGGAAAGGCCGTATCGACCGTTTCGTGCATGGGTCTATTGTACGAGCTTCGTGCAGGAGGCGAGCGATTCGAAAGCGCAGGAATCAGCCTTTTCCGCCGGTCGTCGCGATGCCCTGGATAAACGTCTTCTGGGCGAAGAAGAACAGCACGATGATCGGCAGGGTGAACAGGACCGAGCCCGCCATAAGCTGGCCCCACTTGCCGCCGTAGCTCGAGTAGAACTGCTGGAGTCCGTAGGCCAGGGTGTACTTCGAGGGGTCGTTGATGTAGAGGAGCGGCCCCATAAAGTCGTTCCAGGAGCCCAGGAACTGGAAAAGGGCGCAGGTGGCGAGGGCGGGCTTGGCGAGGGGGAAGACGATCCGGGTGAAGATCGTCCAGTCGCCCGCGCCGTCGAGCCGCGCCGACTCCGCCGTCTCTTCGGGCAGCGTCCGGAAGAACTGCGTCATCAGGAACACGAAGAACGGCGAGGCGAGGAAGGCGGGCACGACGAGCGGCAGGTAGGTGCCGTACCAGCCGAGGGCGCGGAAGATCGCGAACTGCGGGATCTGGGTGACCTGTCCCGGCAGGGCGAGGGTCGCGACCATCGCCCCGAAAAGAAAATCGCGGCCCTTGAACCGAAGCCGGGCGAAGCCGTAGGCCACGACCGCGCTCGACAGGACCGCACCGAGGGCGGTCGTGAGGCCGAGGCCGAGCGAGTTGACGAGGTAGGTCGCGAACGGAACCGTCGAGAGGGCGGCGGGGTAGTTGGAGAGGGAAGGATGGTGGGGAACGAGCGATCGCAACGTGGTCTGCGCCGACTGGACGTACACCTCGCTCTCGGGCTTGAGCGACGTCGAAAGCATCCAGAGGAAGGGCAGGATCGCCGGGACGCACAAGGCGAGGAGGGCGAGGTGGACGAGGAGACGTTGGGTCTTACTCACCGAGTTCGCGCCTCCTTTTCACTTCCGCGTCGACCGTCGCCTGAAGATCCTTCAGGGCCCCTTCGGGAGAGGCGGTGCCGCGCAGGGCGGCGTCCTCCATCTTGCCGATCGCGTCGTTGAGGAACTGTTGGTAGGGCACGGGCGGCAGGACCTGGATCGCGTCGCTGGACATCAGGTCGACGAAGGTCTCGAACTGCGGATGCTTGCGGATGTACTCCCGGTAGGCCTTCGCGTTCGCCACGGCGGGGGTGAGGGGAAGCCAGCCGCCCATGACGTAGAACGGGGCGGCGCGCTCGGGATCGCTCAGCCCGGACCAGAACTTGACGAAGTCCCACGCGCCGCGCGCCTCCTTCGCCCCGCGCGGAACGATCATGAAGTTGCCGCCCGACATGCCCGCGCGGGCCACGCCCCCGGCAGGCGGGGGAACGGGAACGGTGGCGTAGTCGAGGTGGGGCGCGTAGTCGGCGACCTGCTTTACGTACCACTGACCGGCGGGCGTCGCCGCGAACGCCCCGTCGATAAAGGGCCAGCCCGCCGCCGAGGAGGCGGTGTTGAGTCCCGCGTTAAAGCGGACGACCTGGTCGTAGCCGAGCCGCCTGCGCTCCTGAACGAGGTAGGTGAGGGCGCGGCGGTTGGCGGGAGTGTCGATGGTGAGGCGGCCCGTCCGCTCGTCGTAGAAGCCGCCGCCGAACAGCGGGGCGAAGAAGCGGATGTCGGCGGGCGCCCAGCCCATGCGCTTGAGGTTGTGCGAACGGTCGAACACATCCAGCCGCTTGCCCGCCTCGGTGAGGCTTTCCAACGATCGGAACGCCGTCGCCGGATCGACGCCCGCCGCCCGCAGATCGTCCGGACGGTAGTAGATGCCCGTCATGTTGACCCCGATGGACATCCCGTACAGCTTGCCCTTGTAGCCGCCGATCTTCTTGACCACGGGATAGGCCTCACGGTCGAAGGTGGCCTTCTCCGAGGGCGACATCAGGTCGTCGAGGGGAACGATCAGCCCGTCGTCGGCCCAGACGGGAATGACGGGGTTCCACTGGGCCATGACGTCGGGCGGGTCGCCGCCCATGACGCCGAGGAGAAACTTCGAGTCGGCCCCCGCCGACGGGACGGAGAGCGCCTCCACCTCGTACTCGTCCTGGCTGGCGTTGTACTGGACGACGATCTTGTCGACGACGTCCTTCCACTCGGCGGTCCACATGTGCCAGAACCGGACCGGCTTGCGCGCCTTCGGGTGGGCGCCCGCCCCGAACGCGGGCGCGAGCCAGAAGCCCGCGACGAACAGGAGGACGAGGGCCACGCCCAGCTTCTGAAGAAGGGCTTTCAAAGGCCCCTCCGCCCATTTGGATCGTTACTTCTCATAGTGGACCCATCGCTTCTGCGTTCGGAACAGGGCCGCCGTGATGCCGACGACGAGGACGAAAAGGATCCAGGCCATCGCGCTGGCGTAGCCCATGTCGCCGTAGCGCCAAGCTCGGTTGAAGAGATACAGGGCGTAGAACTGGGTGCTGTCCTCCGGCCCGCCGTTCGTCATGATGAAGGCCTGGGTAAAGGTCTGGAACGCCCCGATCGTGCCCATCACCACGTTGAAGAAGATCACGGGGGTGAGCATCGGCAAGGTGATGCGCCGCATCCGGTGCCAAGGCCCCGCCCCGTCGAGGGTCGCCGCCTCGTAGAGCTGGACCGGAATGTCCTTGAGACCCGCGAGGTAGATCACCATCGAGCCGCCGACGCCCCAGAGGGCGAGGCCGATCAGGCTTCGCAAGGCCCATTTCGTGTCCGACAGCCAAGCGGGGCCGACGATCCCGAACTTCGCCAGGAGCACGTTCATGAGGCCGATCTGAGGATTCAGAAGCCAGACGAACACGACGGAGGAGGCGACGGCGGGCACGATGCTCGGCAGGAACAGGACGGTCCGGTAGACCGCGATCCCCCGCACGTTGCAGTTCAGAAGCAGGGCCAGCCCCACGCCCCCCAGGACGCCGAGCGGGACCGCGACCGCCGCGTAACGGAGGGTCACCCCGAGCGAGGTCCAGAAGAGCGGATCGCGGTGCAGGAGCGCGTCGTAGTTGGCGATCCCGACCCAGCGGGGCGACGTCACCACGTTCCAGCGCGTGAACGACAGCCCGAGGCTCGCCGCGAAGCCGCCCAGCGTGAACACCAGGAACCCGATCAGCCAGGGGGCGATGAACAGGTAGCCCGTCAGATTTCGCCGCGCCGCGTCGCGAAGCACGCGCCTAGCTTAACACGTCCCAGGACCTTTCGCCGCGAGCTTTCGGGATGACGCTAAAATGGCGCGATGCTTCCTGCCACGTTGCTGTTCGCCGCGCACGCCAAGGCCGATCCGTTCGACGCCGGGCCCAACCCCTTGCTCATGCGCCATCCGACGCTCAGCGCGACGGCCATCGTGTTCAGCTACGCGGGCGACCTGTGGACCGTGCCCCGCGCGGGCGGCGCCGCGACGCGTCTCACCAGCGCGCCGGGCCTGGAGATGGACCCTTACTTCTCGGCCGACGGCTCGACGGTCGCCTTCACCGGCATGTACGACGGAAACGTGGATGTGTTCACCGTCCCGGCGGGCGGCGGCGTTCCCAAGCGGCTCACCTACCACCCCGCCGCCGACTACGCCCGGGGCTGGTCGGCCGACGGCCGTTCCGTCCTCTTCGTCTCCAACGCGCTCTCGAACAACGACTACGACCGCCTCTTCACCGTCTCTGTCGCCGGGGGCGTGCCCAAGGCGCTGCCGTTCCCGGCGGGCACGCAGGGCGCGTTCTCGCCCGACGGCTCGCGCCTCGCCTACGTGCCGAACCCGAAGTGGCAGGAGGCGTGGAAGCGGTACCGAGGCGGACAGGCGACCCCGATCTGGATCGGCGACCTGAGCGACTCGAAGGTCAAGCCCATCCCGCGCGAGAAGGAGAACCTGACCGACCCCATGTGGGTCGGTAACGCCCTCTTCTACCTGTCGGACAAAGGCGGCGTCCCCGGCCTCTACCGCTACGGCGTGAACGACGGCAGCGTGACGGAGTGCGTCAAGGGCGAGGGCTTCGACCTCAAAGCCGCGAACGCGGGGCCGGGCGCGATCGTGGTCGAGAAGCTCGGCTCGATCTGGCTGTACGACCTGAAGGCGAAGACGTTCGAACGGGTGCCCATCGAGGTGAAGGGCGACTTTCCCGAGGTGCGGTCCGCCTTCAAGGACCTGCGCCCCAACGTCGAAGGGGTGAACGTCTCGGCCTCGGGCCAGCGGCTCGTCGTCGCGGCGCGCGGCTCGATCTTCACCGTCCCCGCGAGCAAGGGCGACGTCCACCTCCTCGGCGAGGCGCAGGGCGTCCATCGCCGCGCGCCCGCCTGGTCGCCCGACGGCAAGACGGTGGCGTTCGTCACCGACGCGGAGGGGCACGAGCAGATCGCCCTCTACGATCTCGCCACGAACGGGGAGCGGCACGTCGAGCCGGGCGAAGGACCCACCGCCTACGACGGCCTCGTCTGGTCGCCGGACTCGAAGTCCCTCGCCTACACGGACTACCGGAACAACCTCTGGACCCTCGACGTGACGAGCGGCAAGAACGTGAAGGTCGCCACCGCGCTCTACACCGATCCGAGCCTCGATATGGCTCCCAAGTGGTCGCCCGATTCGAAGTGGATCGCCTACGTCCGCGACCTACCGAGCCATCTCAAGGCGGTGCTCCTCTTCAGCCTAGCGAGCGGCAAGTCGACCCAGGTGACCGACAGCCTAGCGAGCGCGCGTTCGCCCGTGTTCGACCGCGACGGCCAGAGGCTCTACTTCTACGCCAGCACCAACACCGGCCAGGGATCGAGCTGGCTCGATATGTCCAGCTACAACGCGCCGCTCAGCACGAGCAGCGTCTACGCGGTGGTCCTGCGGAGCGACCTCCCGAACCCCCTCCAACCTCAGAGCGACGAGGAGGCGGGCGCCCCCGCCGCCCTGCCCAAGCCCGCCACCCCGGTCCCGTTCCGTGTCGATCTTGACGCGATCGAGAGCCGCATCGTCGCCCTTCCGATGCCCGCCCTGGACTACACGATGCTGGAGGCCGGTCCCGCCGGAAGCTTCTTCGCCGTCTCGCAGGCGGGGAAGACGACCCCCACGAGCCCGGCCACCCAGCGGACGGTTTGGAAGTTCACGATGGCCGAACGCGCGGCCACGCCCTTCGCGAGCGGCTACTCCGCCGTCATGGCGACCGCGGACGGGAGTAAGGTCGCCCTCGTCCGAGGCGCCTCCGCGATCACCCTCGTCCCGGCCGCCGCTCCAGCGGCGCCGCCCACCGCCGCGCCGGTCGACCTTTCGGGTTTGCGACTGAAGATCGACCCGAAGAAAGAGTGGGCGCACATGCTCCACGAGATCTGGCGCAACGAGAAAACGCGACTCTACGCGCCGAACCTGCACGGGATCGACGCCGACGCGATGGACCGCCGCTACACGCCCTTCCTCGCGGGCGTCGCCTCGCGCGACGACCTGAACTACCTGTTCACCGACATGCTCGGCGAGATGTCGATCGGCCACGTCTGGGCGGCGGGCGGCGACATTCCCGGCGTGCGCGGCGTTCCCGGCGGGCTCTTGGGCGCGGACTACGCGTTCGAGAACGGACGCTACCGGATCGTGCGGGTGTACGACGGCGAGCGCTGGAACCCCGAGCTGTACGCGCCGCTCGCCCAGCCGGGGGTGAACGCCAAGGTGGGCGAGTACCTGCTCGCCATCGACGGCAAGCCCCTGCTCGACTCGAACGACGTGTACGAGGCCCTGGAAGGCAAGGCGGGGCGGCAGGTCAAGATCAAGATCGGGCCGGCGACGGACGAGAAGCTCGCCCGCGAGGTCGTCGTGGTTCCCATCGCCAGCGAGTTCGGTCTGCGCAACCGCGCCTGGGCGGAGGATAACCGCCGCCTGGTCGAGAAGCTGACGAACGGGCGCGGCGGCTACGTCCACGTGCCGGACACGAACGTCGGCGGCTGGGACTCGTTCACGCGCTACTACTACGCCCAGGTCGGCAAGGACGGCATGGTGATCGACGAGCGGTTCAACCACGGCGGCCTCATCAACGACTTTATGGTCCGCGAGATGAAGAAGACGGTGAACGGCGCGTTCGTCGGGCGGGACGGGCTCGCTTGGCCCACGCCGGGCGCGGCGATCTTCGGTCCGAAGGTGATGCTGGCGAACGAGATGTCCGGCTCGGGCGGCGACATGTTCCCGTGGCTGTTCAAGCACGAGGCGGTCGGTCCCGTGATCGGCAAGCGGACCTGGGGCGGCCTCGTCGCCTCGTTCGGCTTCGGCCTCGCGGACGGCGGACGCATCAACGCCCCGAACGACGCCTTCTTCAACCTGAACGGCACCTGGGACGTGGAGGGCCACGGCGTCGATCCCGACATCGAGGTCGATCTCGACCCCTACCTCTGGCGCAAGGGGCAGGACAGCCAGCTCATGCGGGCGATCGAGGAGCTGAACAAGCGTCTCGCATCCTACACGCCGCCCAAGCTCGTTCCCCCGCCCTATCCGAACAAGTCGGTCGTGGGCCACAACCGAGGATAGTCTTCGCTTTTCGGCGGCGTGGTGGAACTCGCGTCCACCGCGCCGTCAGACGAGAACCGGGTCGGTCATGCCCAACGACTCGAACGCCTTCTTCCGGATGAGGCAGGCGTCGCACCGTCCGCAGGCCCTTCCGTCCACCGGGTCGTAGCACGAGTGGGTCATCCCGTAGTCCACGCCGAGGGCGAGGCCCTTCTGGATGATCTCCGGCTTGGTAAGGTGGATCAGGGGCGTGCGGATCTCGATGGGGCGGCCTTCGACGCCCGCCTTCGTCGCGAGGCGCGCCAGTTCCTGGAACGCGGCGACGAACTCCGGGCGGCAGTCGGGGTAGCCCGAGTAGTCCACGGCGTTCACGCCCGCGTAGATCGCCTCCGCCCCCACGACCTCCGCGTAGCCGAGGGCCAGGGCGAGGAGGACGGTGTTGCGCGCGGGCACGTAGGTGCTCGGGATGTCCGTCATCTGCGACTCGTCGCGGTCCTTGGGGACCTCGATGTCGTCGGTGAGAGCCGAGCCACCGATGGCGTCCAACTCGACGCGCACGAACTTGTGGGCCTTGGCCCCCAGCGCGCTCGCCACGCGCTTGGACGCCTCGATCTCCTCCAGGTGGCGCTGGCCGTAGAGCACGGAGAGCGCGTAGGGCTCGGTTCCGTCGGCGCGGGCGAGGGCGAGGCAGGTGGCCGAGTCGAGGCCACCGGAAAGGAGCACGACGGACTTCATACCGAAGAGTCTACGGCGCCCGATCCTACGGAACCACGAGGATGCGCACCGTCGCGTAGCGCTCGCCCTCGCGCAGGGCGGAGAGCAGGACGGCGGTCTCGTCGCGGGGCTCCGCGAGGTGCCGCTCCTCTTCGCGGGACGCCTCGGCGTAGGGCCAGGCTTCCTTGAGGGCGGCGACGACCGCTCTCGGGTCGGGATCGATGCCCGTCCAGGCGCAGACGACTTCCAGGAGGGCCTCGGGTTTTTCGGTACGGCGCGCTTTTTGAACGACGAGACGACCGTCCGCGTCGAGGGCGGCGACGACGCGATCGCGTAGGGCCTCGAACGACTTGTGGTCGAGGGGGCGGAGGGCTTTGCGCAGCTCGGCGCGAAAGCCGTCAAGGTCGGAGCTTCGAACGAAGGACATAGGGGTCTGGGAACAGGATACAAGAGGGAAGCCCTCTGGCCTGTTCCGGACCCCTAAGCCACCATCGTTACGGGTTCGCGGTCGTGCTCGCCAGGAACTCGTCCCAGTTCGTGAGCTGGGCGAGCTGCAGGGCTTCGTAGTAGTTCGCGTAGGTGGCGTACTTGCTCGACTTTCCGAACTCGATCGAAAGCCCGTGCATGTAGGTTCCGCTCGGACTCGTCGACGAGGCCACGACGAGGCTCGTCAGGGCCGTTCGAAGGGCGGTCGCGGTGGTCGAGACGTTGGGGCTGACCGTTTGAGTGAGAGCCGCCGTCTTCTCGGCGATCTGGTCGAGATCGTAGTAGGCGTCGTACGTTCCCGAGGGATCCATCCGGTTGCAGGCGGCGCGGACGTTCGTCATCAGCGAGCCCAGGTTCGCCGTCGGACTCGTCAGCGCGAGGCTGAAGTTGTCCAGGGCGGTGCGGAACGACGTGATCTTCGAGGTGTCGAGCGCGCTCAGGTGCAGGGCCCAGTCCCGGTAGTCGCTCGATGTCGCGTAGTAGTTCGTGAACGCGGCGGGCATCGCGGCCACGAGGCTTCGGGCCGAGGTGTCGGCATCCGCGACGATCGGGGCGAACACCTTGTCGTAGGGAAAGCCGGGTCCGGGCGTGTTCTCCTCGCTCGCCACGATGTACTTGGCGGCGCTCGCCATCTCCATCAGATCCTCCGCTCCCTGCATCAGGCAGGCGTCGTAGGCCAGAACGTCGAGGTTGGCCGATCGGAGCGCGCTCGCGACGTCCGGCAGATCGAGGTGGTTGCCCGTCTCGTCGTCGTAGGAGACGCCTCGGGAAGGCAGGCTCATCTTGCGCAAGGGAGTGTTCCAGCCGGCGCCGTGGTTCCAGACCACGAGAGCGTAGTGGTCCGCCGGGTACTTCGACTTCGTCCAGGAGACGAAGTTCGACAGCGCGCTCGCCGAGCCCATGTCGACGCCGCCTCCGAGGTCTTGGACGACCGTCGAGGCGACCGCCGACCTCGTGTCGTAGCCCACGAGGTAGCGACGCGTCCCGCTCCAGTCCTGATTGAAGGCCTGACCCGTTTCGGCGGTCTGCTTCCACTGGACCACGAACCGGACGTCGGGATTGTTCGCCGCCCGCTCCATCTGGTTGATGTTGTTGACCGCCTCGGTGTACAGGCTGTTGGCGGCGTTGAGGAACACCATCACCGTCCACTTGCCCTGGCGTACGCCGTTCGCGAGGATGCCGAGGTTCGAGGAGCCGGAAAGCGAGGTTCCCGCGAGGGCGGCGCTGATCGTCGCGTTCCCTTCCGCCTTGCCGGTCGCGACGCCCGACGCGTCGACGGTGGCGAAGCCCGGGTTGGAGCTCGACCACGTCCAGTCCGACGGCGCCTCGTAGACGTAGGCGCCGCTCGAGTCCTTCGCGGCGACGTAGAGGGGAAACGTCGATCCGACGGCGACCGAGCCGACGGTCGGGGTCACGGCGACGCTGACCGGCGTCTGGCGCATCGTGAACGTCATCGGCGCCGGCGCCGAGCCGCCCTGGAAGGTCGTGTCGACCGCCCCCAGCTCGGGGCCGCCCGCCGTCGCGCTCAGGCCGACATGGAGGCGAAGGGTCCCGGCGGGGAGGCCGGAGAGGCTGACGTTCGCGGTTCCGGACGATGTGTCGACAGTCTTGGTATCGACTATCGTGCCGTCATTCCGGTAAACAACGATACGGTGGGAGGCGCCCACGGGACCCGAGGCCGTTCCGGCATCGGCCACGAAGCTGAGCGCCAGAACGCCGCCGCCTCTGGACTTGCCGCCGCCCCCGCCGCCGCACCCGACAAGGGTCGCTACCGCGACGAGGATGGAGAAACTGTGAACTCGGTTCATGGGTCCCACTACTACTTTGGAAGATTTACGCCTCTCTATACGGGGGGCGTCGCGCGATTCACCGATTATTTATTCCCCTGTGAACAATTTCCCTCACGATCCGTCGCCTTCCGCCCGAGGCACGAGACTTCTGGCGCCCGGAGAGGTCGCCGACGGCCTGCCTCTGCGTCTCGGACCCGGAATCGTGGCGGACGTGCCGGAACCGGTCGAGGCCCTCGGGCTGGATCCGTCGACGACCGGCCTCGTGGACGTGCTGCCCGACGGACGGGTCCGGGGAAGTTGGGGCCTCGCCGCTCGGCTCGCCGAGTTCCGGGTCGGGACGGACGTTCGGAGCGGTCCCTTCGGCGCGGCTCTCGCTCTTCTAGCCGCCTCGGCGCGGCACGGAAGCGTCCGGGCGCTGGGAACGCCCGAGGACGGGGGATGGCGGCTTTTGGTCGTGGACGGCGAGGCGGAGCGGGTGGCCCAAGAGCGGGGCGAGCGGCTGGGAAGGCTCGCCCAGGGACTCAAGCGGCTCGGCAAGGCGCTGAGCATGAACCAGAACCTCGGCCCCCTGTGCGTCGCGGCGGTCCACGAGATCGCCGCGACCGCCGAGTTGGCGGCGGTTCTCATCTGGCGCCACGTGCCCGAGACCGGGGCGATGGAGCTGGCCGCGAGCGTTGGCGTCACGCGCCCGGGGGTCGCGGCCTTGAGCCGGTTGGCTCCCGAGGGCGAGGCGCGTTGCGCCGCCGAGATGGTCGCGGCGGGGCGCCGTCCGTTCTACACCGCGAGCGTCCTCGATCACGCGCTCACCGGCGAGGTCGAAGGACGCTACTGCTACCTCGATCCGGGCGGCGTGCGCTCTCTGCCGCTCGAAATCTCCGGGCGCCTTCTCGGCGTCATCGAGCTGGTCGGGCGTCGGGGCGACGACCGGTTCGAGGAGGACGAGGAGCTGCACCGCACCGTCTCCGAGCATCTCGCGCTCGCGCTCAACGGCGCCACCCTCTACGAGAACCTCGAGCGGCTCGCCTCCCACGATCCCCTCACCGGCCTCGCGAACCACCGCGCGCTCCAGGACTTCCTCCACCTTCGCATCGTCGAGTGCGATCGGACGGGCGGAAGCCTGGGGTGCATCATGATCGACGTCGACCACTTTCGCAACTTCAACGAGGAGGAAGGGCACGACGCGGGAGACGAGGCTCTGCGCCAGGTCGCGCAGGCCCTGAAGGGGACGGTGCGCCCCTACGACCTCGCCGCGCGCTATGGGGGTGAGGAGTTCACCGTCCTCGTGCCCGGAGCCTCGCCCACCGGCGTCCGGACGCTGGCCGAGCGTCTCCGGGCTCGCGTCGCCGAGCGCCCGTTCGTGACCCTTTCCGGACGCGAGGTCCCCCTGACGGTGAGCGTCGGCTGCGCGGTCTATCCGGCGCAGGGGCCGGACGCTCCCGGTCTTCTCAAGGCGGCCGACGTGGCCCTGTACGAGGCGAAGCGTGGCGGACGGAACCAGGTGGCCGGCCCGGGCCTCGAGGAGAGCGCCGCGATGGCTGACCTGCGCGCCGTCCTCGGCGACGGCGCCTACGAAGCGGGCGCCGCGCGCCTGGAGCAGCTGGCTCCCGATCTCGACGGCGTGTCGCTCGCCCTGCGCCTCACGGCGAACGAGCGGGCCGAGATGGAGGCGCTCATCGTGGTGTCCAAGGCGTGGGAGGAATACTCCGAGCCCCTGCGCGACGAACCTTCGCTCGCGCGGCTGATCCCCGCCCTCGACGCCATCGCGCGGCCCCATCGCCCGGAAATGCCCGAGCCGGTCGCGACCCGTCTGCTCCAGGCCTTGCTCGCGAAGGACGACTCGATGGCCGACCCGGAGGTGGCGGCGATGCTGGAAAAGCTTCGGGACATGTAGACGCCGCTCTTTCCTTTTCACGACTCCCCGTGCTATACTTTTCCGTTGCGCCCGGTGGGCGTAAGGCTAGACGATGTACGCGATTGTGAAAACCGGCGGAAAGCAGTTCAAGGCGGAGAAGGACGCCGTCTTGATCATCGAGAAGATCGAGGGCGAGCCGGGAACGGCCGTCGAATTCGGCGAGGTCCTCCTGCTGGCGGACGGCGACAGCCACACCGTCGGCGCGCCGTTCGTCTCGGGCGTGAAGGTCACGGGCGAGATCGTCCGGCAGGGCAAGGGCGCGAAGATCGACGCGTTCAACTACAAGGCGAAGAAGAACGAGCGAAAGCGATGGGGTCACCGCCAGCCGCAGACGCACGTCCGGATCACCGAGGTGAGCAAGTAAGATGGCACATAAAAAGGGACAGGGCTCTTCACGCAACGGTCGCGACAGTAAGCCGAAGATGCGGGGCGTCAAGCTCTACGGCGGCCAGGTCGCCAAGGCCGGATCGATCATCGTTCGGCAGTGCGGCACCAAGTTCCATCCGGGCGAGGGCGTCGGTCTCGGTCGCGACTTCACCCTGTTCGCCCTGCGCGAAGGCGTGGTGACGTTCGAGGGTCCGAAGGACAAGCGCCGCGTCGCCGTCTACAACGGCTGATCCCGCGCTCGAGGAGACCGGAGAGAAGAGGGCGGCGACCGTTTGGTCGCCGCCCTCTTCTCCTTTATAATAGGACGATGTCACGGCTCGACGACTACGCCAACGACGGCTACCTCATCGCCCGGAGCCTGTTCTCCCCGAAGGAGGTCGCGGCCTTCCTCGACCACTTCATGGACGCGCACGCCATCGGCTCTTGGACCGAACGTCCCATCGAGCCCGAATCGCCCGATCCTCTGCGCCGCTACCCGCGCCTGATGCAGATGCACCGGGTCGATCCCGTGAGTCTCGCCTACCTGCTGGACGAGCGTCTGCGGGGCGTCCTGATCGAACTCCTCGGGTCGGAGCCCTATGCGGTGCAGACGATGATGTACTTCAAGCCCGCCGGGGCGCGGGGGCAGGCCCTGCACCAGGATCAGCGCTACCTGCGCGTCGAGCCCGGAACCTGCATGGCCGCTTGGCTCGCCCTGGACGACTGCGACGCGGAGAACGGCTGCCTCCAGGTCGTTCCCGGCACCCACACGATGGATCTGCTCTGCCCGATCGTGAGCGACCGATCCCGCTCTTTCACGAAAGAGACGGTGCCCGTTCCGCCCGGCTGTGAGGTTCGGGACCTGCCGATGAAGGCGGGAGATGTGGTGTTCTTCAATGGCCAACTCGTCCACGGTTCCGGGCCGAACGACTCGCACGACCGTTTTCGACGTATCCTCGTGGGCCATTACATCGTCGGCGAGGCCCAGAAGGTCGCCCGCTACTACTTCCCGGTCCACCGCTTCGACGGAACGACGGTCGAGTTGGAGACCAACGAGGGCGGCGGAGCGTGCGGCGAGTTTACGTCAGACGGTTTCCGCGTCACCAGCACCGTCGAGGAAGCCCTCTCGGCGCATTAGGGCCAAGAGGGCTGGTCCAGGCTTCAGAATAGATCGTGCGCTGGGAGAACTTCGAAACGTGGCAGGGCAAGCTGCCGCATTGGCGGGCGGATGACGTAACCTACTTCGTCACCTTCCGCCACCGTCGACCGCTCGACGAGTCCGAGCGCCGATCCCTCCTGCGCGCGCTTCTGCAGCCGGACGGGCGCAAGTGGGACCTGCTGATCGTCGTCGTCCTTCCGGAGCGCACCGAGCTGCTGTTCAAGGTGCGCGAGGCGATGGCGACGGGACGACCCTATGAACTGAGCGACGTCGTCGAAAAGGCGAAGACGAAGGTCGGCCGCCAGATCGTCAAGAAGACGGAAGAGCGATGGCCGCCGTTCTACGAGGAGAGCTACGACCGCATCGTGCGGGACGAGGCCGAACTCGAGGAACGGTGGCAGGCGATCTTCGACGCTCCGGTCGAAGAGGAGTTGGCCGAGTCGCCCGAGGACTACGACGGCCTGTGGGTCGCGGACGCGCCGGAATAGCACGGGAGAAACCCAATCCTTTTCCGCCCTCACCGATCGTTGAGGTGGAGCAGCAGCAGGCTCCAGGCGGCCTGAGTCGCGAGGAACAAGGGGAACTGGAGGTCGCCCGGCATCGAGTAGACCGCCATGAGGACGAGCGGCCAGTAGCCCCAGCAGGTGATCAGATTCGGCAGGTAGCGGACGAGGAAGCCGCCGAGAACGGAGTCGCCGTGCGCCCGGAAGCCGTTGCGCGTGCGCGCCAGCGAGTAGCCGCCGTCTCGCCAGACGAAGGCGAAGGTCGAGATCGGGATGCTGACCAACGGGCTGTAGAGGAGCTGGTCGACCAGGAGCTTTTTGCCCACGGTCGCAACGCTGGCATCGTTCCCGAAGAGGTGCGCCAAACCGCGGTAGAGCAGGTCCACCGTGACTCCGAGGAAGCCGAAGAACAAGAGTTGGAAAACGAGTTCCGCCGCCTTTGTGCGTCCCCGCCCGGTCGCGAGCCGCGCCAACTCCGGAAGGATCGCCCCCGCGAAGGCGGTGCTCAGGGCGGCGAAGGGAAGGCCGCCCGCCCGCTTGACCGCCGCCACGCCCCCGAGAGCCGTCGGCGCGCCCGGCACGAGGTAGTACGCCGCCGCGAGAGCGAAAGCGATCCCCTGGACCAGGAGGAACGGACGGAGGTTGTGCCGCACCGCTTCGACGCCTCGCCGGGCCGCGTCGGAGATGGGGGCGGCGTGGCGAGGCGGTGGGAAGGTCCTAACCGTGCCGTCCCGCGAAATCGCGCATCAAGGCGGCGAGGGCTTCGCACCCTTCGACGGGGAAGGCGTTGTAGATCGAGGCGCGGACGCCGCCGACGCTGCGATGGCCCTTCAGGCCGTCGAAACCGTTCGTCTCCGCCTCCTTGAGGAACGCCTTGGTCAGCTCCTCGCTGGGGAGGGTGAAGACCACGTTCATCGTGGATCGATCCTCGCGCACCGCGTGGCCCTGGTAGAACCCGGCGTCGATCGCGTCGTAGAGCAGGCCCGCCTTTCGCGCGTTCCGCTCGGCTGCGGCCTCCAAGCCGCCCGTCTCCAGAAGGTGCTTGAAGACGAGCCCCGAGACGTAGATCGAGAAGGTGGGCGGCGTGTTGTAGCGCGAGTCGTTCGCGACCTGGACCCGGTAGTCGAGCATCGGCGCGAGTCCCGTCGGAACCCGCTCCAGAAGGTCCTCGCGGATGAGAACGACGGTCGCCCCCGCCGGGCCCATGTTCTTCTGCGCCCCCGCGTAGATCAGGCCGTAACGGGCCACGTCGACGGGACGCGAGAGGATGTCGCTCGACATGTCGCAGACGAGCGGCCTTTCGAACGCGGGGTCCTCCTTCCACTGCACGCCGCCGATCGTCTCGTTGCTCGTGATGTGCACGAAGTCGGCGTCCGCATGGAGCGCGATCTCGTCCTTGCGCGGGATGCAGGCGTAGCCTTCCTCCCGGCCGCCCCAGGCGACGTTCCCTCGCCCTTCGATCCGCGCCGCTTCCAGCGCCTTCTCGCCCCAGGCGCCCGTGATCACGTAGTCGCCGTTTCCGAACGACTGCGCGACCATCGTGAACTGCAGGCTGGCCCCGCCCTGGAGGAACAGCGTGTGGTAACCCTCGGGGACGTTCAGCAGCGTCCGCAGGTCGGCCTGGGCCTCCGCGTGGATCCGGTCGTACGGCCCGCCCCGGTGGCTCATCTCCAGCACGGACATCCCCGCCCCGCCGTGGTTCAGCAGCTCGTCGCGAACGCGTTCCAGAACGGGGACGGGCAGCGTTCCCGGCCCGGCGGAAAAGTTATAGACACGGTGGTAGGCGCTCATCCGAGCCTAGGGTTGTACCCGTCTCACTCCGGTTCCCCCTGGAGAGCGGCGCGACCGGCAAAGACTCCCGCCGGTTTCAAAACTCCGTGAGGTCGCGGAGGGCGCCGATATTCGGTCGTGAGGGCGCCCGCATGCCCGAACCGGGGACCGTTTTACAGGGTGGCGCGTAGTTCCGCCACCCTTCTCGCCCGTTCTCGACGAGCCTCGTCAAGGAGGGTTCGCGCCTCGTTGAGGCTGACCCTCTCGAAAAGCACGGGATCGCCGGGCCGAAGCCGCGCGAGGCGGTCGAGATCCGCGCCGATCACGACCGCGATCTTGGGATAGCCCCCGATCGTCGGTCCGTCCGGTCCAAGCACGATCGGCTGGCCGTTGGGCGGAAGCTGGACGGCGCCAGGAACGGCGGGCTCGCTGGGCAGGCTGAGGTCGTGGGGAGCGGCGGCGCCCTCCAGGCGCAGCCCCACCCGGTTTGAGGCGTGGCCGACGCGGTACCCACCTGTGAGTCCTGGAAGAAGGCCAGACTGCGGGCCGGGGACGAACCGAAAAGGGCCGCCCCCCCGGCGGGGTGGTTCGGCGAGGCGGCGCGTCGGCCCGAATCCCGCCGCCACGTAGGCCCGCGCTCCCACGGGTCGCACCTCGATCCGCTCGCCCGGAACGAGGGCGAACGCGCCGTCGGGACCGCCGACCACCGCCACCGTGACGGCTTCCGTCGCCTCCAGCACGACCGGGCCGAGGGCGATCTCCAGCAGGGGCTCGTCGTCAGGGGAGCCGACGAGGGCGTTCGCCAGCGCGGCGCCCAGTCGGTCGAACGGCCCGCCGGGCGGCACGCCGAAGGCGCGACGGGCGATCGGCGACCCGACGATCCGGCGCTCTCCGAACGCCGAGACGATCCTAAATCCCGACCTCGTAGCCCTCGTCCTCCAGGGTCTTGCGCACCCGCTCCGCGAAAGGCAGGCAATCGGGACCGTCGCCGTGAAGGCAGATCGAGTCGACGCGCGGCGCGAGGCGGCGGACTTGCTCGGCCACCCGCTCGGGATCCGTGATCGCCGCGCCCGGGCGGCTGCGGGGCATCAGGGTTCCGTTGTCCCGGTAGACGCGGTCCGCGAACCCTTCCCGGAGGAACGCCTTGTTCGCCCGCCGCGCGATCTCCGCGTGCGCGGTGCGGTCGAGTCCCATGAGCGGGAGCTTGTGGACCCGGAGAAGCATCATCAGAAACTGGAGGCCGGGGTGTTGGGCGAGGAAGATGCCTTCCTGGCCGTAGGGCGTCGGCGCGTCGTTCTCCGTGCGCCAGCCCTCGGGCAGGACGACGGCGGTGTCGTTGTAGAACGCCCCGTGGGGCTTCAGGTAGTCCGCCCCGTGGACCGCCATAAACCACTGCATCTGGACGAACACGCGGTCGAAGTACCGCTTCTGCTCGCCCGACGGGATCGGGTCGCGCCCCAGGCTGGGGCGGTGGGGATAGCCTGGGTGGGCGCCGACGCGGACGCCCGCCTCGCGGCAGAGGGCGACCGTCTCGCTCGTGAGCTCGCGGCTTCCGGCGTGCTCGCCGAGCCCGACGTTGGCGGACGTCGCGAACCTGAGCAACTCCCGGTCGAACGGAAACCCCTCGCCGATGTCCACGTTGAGGTCGATCCGCCTCAAAGCCGCTCACCCATGCGTCCAGCGTACTCGCTCGCTCCGATCGCCACGAACCGGACTCGGTCGCCCGCCCGGATGGGGAAGTAGCCTTCGGCCTCGTCCACGAGCGTCAGGGGCGTCCGCCCCACGAGCCACCAGCCCCCGGGCCGCTCCAGGGGATAGACGGCGGTCATGCCCGCCGCGAGGGCCACGGCGCCGGGGGCCACGCGCGGGCGGGGCTCGTCGCGGCGGGGAAGGTCCAACTCGGGAGCGAGAGGAGCGAGGTAGGCGAAGCCGGGGCAAAATCCCACCGCCCGGCACTCGACCTCCCGCGCGTGCAACTCGACTACGCGCTCGGTCGAAAGGCCGCAACGCGCCGCGACCTCCATCAGGTCCGGTCCGTCGTACAATACCGGGATCGTGTGCGAACGGCTCGGTTGAGCGGATGCGGGACGCTGCAAGGCGGCCTCAAGGTCGATCTCGCCTTCGAAGGCGACCCCGACCGCATCGAACGCCGCCCACGCCTCGGTGACGCCGGGGGTTCCCGTCAGCCGCGCCGCCGCCTCCGACGCCGGGAAGGGAAGCTCCCGGAGGATCAGGGCCGACTCGCCCAGGGGCTCGACGATCAAGGCTTGGTCCCGTTCGCCGCCCACCACTTCGCGTCCATCGCCGGTTCGAAGGTCGCCAGCAGGACTTTGATCCGGGCGACCTTCGCCGCGATCGCCGGATCGGCGGCGGCCCGCTTCTCGACGAAGGCGGGGTCGAGCAGCAGGTGGCTGTAGACCTCGGCCTTGTCCTCCTCGACCGCCGATGTCGAGTACGCGGTGAGGAAGCCTGGAAGGTCTTCGCGGAGCGTGCCGACCCCCTTCGTCTGCATCCACCAGCCGCCGGAGCCGTAGCGCGTTCCCGGCGGGTTCAGGCTCGCCCAAGCCGGATCGATCCGTCCGTCAGGATCGTCCCGTTCGTCGATCATGTGGAAGAAGTCGTGGTGTAAGGCGCGCCTTCCATACTCGATGTTGCGCGCCGCCACCCCGGCGTCAAGCCAGAAGCAGCCTTCGCGGAACTCCGGTACGACGGCCCGAGGCTGTCCTTGCACGCGAACGTCGTCTCCGATCACGATCCGCCGGAGACCCACGCGTCGCATCAGGAAGACTGGATAGCGTCGCCATTCCGCCTCGAAGACGGGGGCATAGCGCGCGAGCGTCGCGGTAGGGACCGGATGCGCGATCACGTCGTAATCGTAGCGTGAGGCGCGGAGTGCCGTCCGCTGGACCGCGATCTCGATCCCGTACTCTTTCGCGAGCCGATCGAGCGAGGCAACCGGGGAGAAGCCCGTTCGAACAAGGGCCAGGGCGACGAGCATGACGCCATTCTGAAAGGCGCGGGGCCTTCGCCGCTGTCCAGAATAGAGGCATGATCGAGATTCCCGTCGTCCTTCTCGAAAGCGCCGTCCTCCCCCACTACGCCAGCGAGGGAGCGGCGGGCATGGATCTGCGGTCGACGGAGGACGTGACCTTGGGGCCAGGCGAGCGGCGGGCGGTGCCGACCGGTCTTCGCCTCGCGATCCCGGAAGGGTACGAGGGGCAGGTGCGGCCCCGGTCGGGGCTCGCCCTGCGGCACGGCCTCGCGATGGTCAACAGTCCCGGCACGATCGACGCCGATTACCGAGGCGAGGTCAAAATGATCCTGATCAATCTGGGTTCGGAAGTCGTCCAATTCGACAAAGGCGAACGGTTGGGACAGTTGGTGATCTGTCCGGTCGTCCGCGCGGCGTTGAGACCGACGACGGATCTAGACGCGACGACGAGAGGAGAGGGAGGCTTTGGCAGTACAGGGGGCAAGTAGGGAAGGGACGTTCTGCGAGCGGTGTTTCGCGCCGGTAGGCAAGGAGGAGACCTACTGTCCGGAGTGCGGCGCTCCCATCGGCGAGGCTACGCCCGCCGCCGAATCGGTCGTCCACGGCGAGCTGGCCCAGGCGAACCTCCTCCGTCTCCGGGGCGAGTTCGACGCGAGCGAGAAGGCTCTGCTCACCGTCCTGCGACGCTTTCCCAACGACCCCCACGCCCATGAGATGCTCGGCGACGTCTGCGCGGACCGGGGCGAGGGCGCGCGGGCGGTCGAGTGGTACGAACTGGCCCTCGATCTCGCGCCGAACACGCCCGACGTACGCCGGAAGCTCGTCGAGACGCGCGACCGGCTCGACGAGCGAGAGACCGCCGATACCGCCGAGCAGATCGGGTTGCCGCCCGCGGCCCCTTCCGTCGCCTGGTGGCCGCTGGCCGCTTCGGGAGCTATCCTCGTCCTCGCGATCCTGGTCGCCGCCTGGCCCCGAAACCCCGCTCCGGGAATCCGGCAGGCTACCGTCGTCGCGCCCGCTTCCGAGGCGTCGGTAGTGGCGCCGAATTCGAATCCCGCGACCGCCGTGACGACTGATCCCGCCGTCGTGCCGAACAGCGGCACGGAGCAGGATCACCGGCTTTTGGCCGACCTTCAGAAGCTCCCCGACGGCGCGCGCGCGCAAAGCGTCGTCACCGACCCTCGGGGAAGGCTGGACGTGACCTTCGAACTCGCCGATACGGACGACCCGAAGTCGATCGCCCTCGCGCTCGGCAAGGCCGCCTTGGGAATCGCTCCCACCGCCACGACGGTCACGTTGCGAGCCGTTCGATCGGGCGCCCTCGTTTTCACCGCCGACATCTCGCGCGCCACGATGGAGTCGATCGACCCGCTTACGAACGTCTGGCCGTCCGCGACCACGGAGGCGCCGGCGACCGTCGGTTCGGAGCCCGGCACGGGTGCGACGGGCGGAACGACCACCACGGGAACGATCACACCAGGAACGACCCCTTCGGGATCAGCGGCTTTGGGGGCGAGCGCCGGCGGGACGGAGACGACCTCCGGCGCGGCCGCTCCTTCGACCGCTGTCCCTAGCCACGGCTCCCCTTAGAAGAGGCGCCTAGCGTACGACGCGCGCCGGTCGCTTTCGGGCCAGCGCGTCGGCTTCGGCGTCGTGCTTGGCGCCATGGCGTATCAGCCAGTCGTACCCGCCCCATTCGCCGCTGAGGGCGGCCACCCGGACAAGGGGCATGTCGTAGACGACGGCTTCCCGGTCGCCGCCGCGCGCTAGCAGAAGCTCGGCGATCGGCCAACGTTCCTGAAGAACCGCCATCCCCAGGGCGGTCATGCCGCCGTAGGTACGAAGGTCGGGCGGGGCCCCGGCGTCGAGCGCGCGACGTACGGCGGCGACGTCGCCCTTTCCGATGGCCCGGTGGAGAGGGGCCTCAACGAGACGGGAACGATGGCGCCCGGTTTGCATCGCCGCCGCCGAGGCTCCCAGGAGGGCCGCCAGCGCGAAGGCGAGAGGAGGGGGCGAAGGCCGCATCCTCCCTATTGTGCCCCGCTCGGACGCGGACGGATAGACTAGGGCGGATGCGACTCTCCGTCCAGCTTTACACCGTCCGTGAGGCCCTCGCCCAGGACTACGTCGGCACGCTCCGGAAGATCAAGGCGATCGGTCTGGAGTACGTCGAAGGCGCGGGCAACTACGGCGCGGAGACGGCGGCGGAAGGCAAGGCGATCCTCGACGATCTCGGCCTGAAGGCCAGCGGCTCCCACGTCGGCCTCGATCGGCTCCAGCACCACCTCGACGAGGTGATCGAAGAGCACCAGACGATGGACATCCCCTTCGTCATCGTGCCCTACCTCGTCGAGGCCGACCGGAACGACTACACCAAGCTCGCGGGCATCCTCACGCCCATCGGCACCAAGCTCAAGGAGAAGGGCCTGACCCTTTGCTACCACAACCACGACTTCGAGTTCCAGGTGCAGAACGACGAGGCGGGATTGGACGTGCTCTACTCGAAGACCAACCCGAACCTCGTGCAGGCGGAACTCGACCTCGCCTGGGTCCAGATCGGTGGCCAGGACCCGGCGGGATACATCCGTAAGTACTCGAACCGCACCCCGCTCGTGCACCTCAAGGACTTCGACCCGAACGCGACGCCGCGCTGGAAGCCGGCGGGGCAGGGGGTGGTCGATTGGGATGCGTGCCTCGCCGCCTGCACCGAGGCGGGCGTCCAGTTCGGAGCCATCGAGCTCGACGAATCCCCCGGCGATCCCCTGGACGCGGTCCGGGAGAGCTTCGAGTTCTTCTACGGCAAGGGCCTGAGCTAGAGGCCGGACGGGCGAAAGCGAAGAGGAAGGCTGAGCCTTCCTCTTCGTCCGTTACCCTTCGTTCCCGTAAGGCCGCAACTCTTCGGGACGGTCCCGAAGGTAGGCCAGCAGGGTGCGCCGCTTTTCAGCGCCCCGCGAGCCGTCGCGGTTGGAAGCCAAGATGCCGGGGAAGGTTTGGGCGAAGCGCGCGTAGATCCCGGACCAGCGCTTTTTGACCGAATCCGTCGTCTTGTCGAGGGCGGTGGCGATCTCTTGGTCCGTGTACCCCTGACGGGCAAGAAGGAGGATCGCGCGCTGGGCGGGCGTGAATCCCAGAACCGGAGGGTCGTAGGAGAAGAACCTCTGGGTCGACAGGTCGGGTAGAGACAGCGCCTTTTCCCGGTGGAGACTGAGCGTCGTGCGCCCTGCCTCCTCGCGGATCGGCTCCAGACCGTACTGCTCGAATCGCTCGACGACCGCCTTCTCTTCCGATTCGAGGGTGAAACGACGAAGGCGGTTGCCCGCGTTCTGATCTTGGAACGCGCGTACGATGCGGCTTCGCAGCCCGGTGACCGTCGGGATGGAGTAGAGCGCGTCGCCGTAGCCGATCCAGCAGATCACCAGATCGAGGCCGTCCTCCGCGTTCGCGCGTCCGACGGACGACTCATCGATCCAGGAAGCCTGACTCTTCTCGACGGCGTCGGCGATGCCGTCGAGAAGGGGGGGGCCACCGGGGATGATGATCCGATCGTGAAGCTCGGGCATCACCGCGCAGGCGACCATCAGGCCGACCGCTCGGTCGCCTTCCCGACGACTGAGGTCCTCCATGATCACGCCTCGGGGAAGCCCCGCCGCCCAGAGGCGGTTCCAGCGAACGCGCTCGCGTTCGATCCGCTCCGACCCATGTCGCGAGGACGGCAGAAAGAGGCGCAACATGGTCTCCACATCGTCGGACAGAACGTTCCGTGCGTAGAGAAACATCGCGCCGGATTATGGGACGTTTCGAAGACTTAAAAGGGTCCCCCTTTTAGTGCCGAGCCCCTTTTTTATGAAAAAAACATGAACATCCGCAAAGGGAGGGACGCCGACCCCGTAACGGTACACTCCCTTTGCCTATGTCCGATCCCTTGGCGGAGTTTCGATGCCGGTAAAGCGCGGCTTCCTCGCGCAGCTCCAGCATCGGTTCACACGGGACATCGGGATCGACCTGGGAACGGCCAACACCCTCGTCCACGTCTCGGGCAAGGGCGTGGTCATCCGGGAGCCCAGCGTGGTCGCCATCGACCAGGACGACGGTCGGGTCTTAGCCGTCGGTGAGGAGGCGAAGCGGATGCTCGGACGAACGCCCTCGAACATCGTCGCTCTCCGTCCGCTGAAGGACGGCGTGATCGCCGACTTCCAGCAGACCGAGGCGATGCTTCGATACTTCATCGGTCGGGTCGGTCGCCGGAACCTGCTTCGGATGACCGTCGTCGTCGGCATCCCGAGCGGCATCACCGAGGTCGAGCGCCACGCGGTCCTCGACGCGGTGCGGGGCGCGGGGGCGCACCAGGCGTTCGTGATCCCCGAGCCGATGGCCGCCGCCGTGGGAGCCGGTCTTCCCGTCGACGAGCCCAACGGCTCGATGATCGTCGACATCGGCGGCGGCACGACGGAGACGGCGGTGATCTCCCTGGGCGGCATCGTCCACTCGAACTCCGTCCGGGTGGCGGGCGACGAGCTGGACGAGGCGATCGCCGCGTACGTGCGCCGAGCCTACAGTCTCACGATCGGCGACCGAACCGCCGAGCAGGCGAAGATCGAGATCGGCAGCGCGTACCCCTTGGAGATCGAGCGGGAGATGACGATCAAGGGTCGCGACCTCGTCACGGGCCTCCCTCGGAGCGCCTGTATCAAGAGCGACGAGGTCCGCATGGCGATCCAAGAGCCCCTGCGGGCCATCGTGGAAGCCGTCAAGGACACCCTGGAGGGCGCTCCGCCGGAGCTCTCGGCGGATCTGATGGACTCCGGCATCGTTCTGGCGGGCGGCGGGGCGCTTCTGCGTGGGCTCGACCGCCTGATCCACGAAGAGGTGCAGATGCCCGTGCGGATCGCGGAGGATCCCCTGAGCTGCGTCGCCATCGGTACGGGCGTGGTCGTGGAGTCGCTCCACGATCGGCCTATGATCCGCAAGATGCTGGAGCGTTCGTCACGCGCCTAGACGATCGACGCGCGAAGGGCCGCGTGGACGGCGGCGTCTTCGCCGGACTTCTGGCCCTCTCCCTCCTGCTCGGGCGGGCCCAGTCGGGAGCGGCGGCCAAGGGTTCGCTCGATCCCGTCTCGGGGCTCCTCCGAAGCCTCGTGGGCGTCCTCGGCCGCCCGCTGGGCGAAGGGCTCGACGGCGCGGGCAAGCTCGGACGACGCCTCTCCGAAGGCGACCGGCTTGAGCGCGAGAACGAGATCCTGCGGACGCGTCTGAACGCGCTGGATCTCTACGCGGAGAGGATCGGTCGCTTGGAAGGTGAGGTCGGTAACCTCAGAACCCTGGCCGGCTTGCGACCCCTTCCGGGACGGACGCGGATCACCGCCGACGTGGTCGACTTCGCCCAGTACGAAGGACGGTTGACGCTCTCCGCCGGGAAGGACGAAGGAATCGCACCGGGAATGCCGGTGATCTCCGCGGACGGTCTCGTCGGTATCGTCCAGGTCGCCTGGACGGGCGGATGTCAAGCGACGCTGATCACGAACGCGGGCGTCCAGGTCGGCGGGATCGACCTTTCACGCAAGCCGCCGACGGAAGGATTGATGAAAGGGCGCGATCCGGCGACGCTCGCCCTGACGTTCTTCGATCCCAACGCCGCCGCCCAGACCGGCGACACCGTCGTCACCTCCGGCCACTCGGAGCGTATCCCCCGGATGCTGAGGGTCGGCAAGATCGTTTCCATCGAGGACGACCGGGAGTACGGGCTGCGCCGGGCGATCGTCGCCCCGTTCTTCTCGCCCGGAACCCTCAAGGAGGTCCAGATCCTAAGGTGAGGTACGCGGCGACAGCGTTCGCGACCCTGTGGATCGCCGGGGCTTTGCAGATGGCGGTCGCCCCGCGCGTGCCCTTCGGAGCGCCGGATTTTCCGCTGGTCGCCCTTTCGGCTCTGGCCCTCCTGGGCGAGCGGCGCTCAGGGACCGTGATCGGCTTCTCCGCCGGCCTCCTAAGAGGCGTTCTCGCGGGAACGAACCTCGCCGTCTACGGCGCGAGCCGGACGGTGCTGGGCTTCGCCCTGGGGTGGATTCGCCACGCGGGCCTCGTCCCGAACGCCCCGACGGCGGGGGTGTCCGCCTTCGCGGGCACGATCCTCGCGCAACTGGTCGTGATGGTCGTGGCGCACCGGGCTCCGGTACTCCCCTTTCTCGGGGGTACGCTCTTCTCGGCGATGATCGATGGAGCTCTCGCGATGCCCCTCTACGCGTTGTTGCGCCGCCTGATCGACTCACCGAACGACCGATGAGCATCCACACGAACGTCCTTGAGATGGCCCGCGAGCAGCTGGCCGTCGCCGCTCGCTACCTGGAGTTGGATCGCGGCCTCCATCAGGTTCTCGCCTCTCCCGCCCGGACGCTCGTCGTCCGCTTTCCGGTCGTGATGGACGACGGCGAGGTCGAGGTGTTCGAGGGCTACCGCGTCCAGCACAACGCCAGCCGTGGCCCCACGAAGGGAGGGATCCGCTTCCATCCCCACGTCGACGTCGAGGAGACGAGCGCGCTCGCGATGTGGATGACCTGGAAGTGCGCGGTGGCCAACATCCCTTACGGCGGCGCGAAAGGCTCCGTCAAGGTCGACACCAAGCGGCTATCGCGGCGCGAGCTGGAAAAGCTCACCCGCCGCTACACGGCGGAGATCAGCCCCATGTTCGGGGAACGAAGCGACATCCCCGCGCCGGACATCGGGACCAACGCCCAGGTGATGAGCTGGATCATGGACACCTACTCCATGATGGTCGGCCATACCGTACCGGGCGTCGTCACGGGTAAGCCGATCGAACTGGGCGGCTCCGAAGGCCGCGTGGAAGCGACGGGACGCGGCGTCGTCGTCACCGCCGAGGAGGCGGCCAAGTCGCGCGGCTTGAACCTTAACGGCGCGAAGGTCGTGGTCCAGGGCTTTGGCAACGTCGGCGCGACCGCGGCGAAACTCGTCCAAGAGACGGGAGCGATCGTCGTCGGCGTCTCGGACGCGGTGGGCGGCGTCTATAACGAGAACGGTCTCCCGATCCGTGAGCTGTTCACCCGCTACGCCGGTCGCGAGGGCGGTCTTCAGGAGTACAAGGACGCCCAGCGCGTCTCGAACGCGGAGCTGCTCGAACTGCCCTGCGACCTTCTGATCCCGGCGGCGATCTCGGCGGTGATCGACGAATCGAACGCGGACCGGATCCAGGCTAAGATCGTCGTCGAGGGCGCCAATGGTCCGCTGACGCCCACCGCCGACCGGATCCTCGACGACAAGGGCGTCTACGTCGTCCCCGACATCCTCGCCAACTCGGGGGGCGTCGTCGTCAGCTACTTCGAGTGGGTGCAGGATCTGCAGAACTTTTTCTGGGAGGAGAACGAGGTGAACACCCGGCTCACGCGGATCATGCGAGGCTCCTACGCGGCCGTCGAAAGCATGGCGAAGGCCCACAAGACCGACCTGCGCACGGCGGCCCTCATTATCGGCGTCAAACGTGTCGCCGACGCCACGATCCGCCGCGGCATCTTTCCATAAGGGAAGATCAGACGGCCTTGGCACTCATAGAAAGAGGGATCCGCGACGTTGTCGCGGATCCCTCTCGGTCTGAGTTATCTTGCCTCAGTTGACGTAGCCGGGCGAGGTGGTCGTGGTGGTCGTCGCGCCGACCGTTCCCGCAAGAGCGGTCTGGGCATAGCGGGCGATGTGCGGGAAGATCTGCTCCGCGGACGAGACGTTCTCCTGCTGAAGCTGGCGACCCAACTCGGTGCTCTGCGCGTCGCCGATGGCGGTCGACCAAGCGATAAGCGACTCGTAGAGGCCGCGGTTGCCATGGGCGGCGGTGTAAGCCTTGATCAGATTCTGGGTGTTCTTGTCGTAATCGTCGTGGCCGCTGTTCATTAGCTCGCTCGCCTTGGCGAGGATCGAGTTGAAGAAGTTCTTGCCGCCGCTCGTGTCGCCGCCAAGAGCCTTGATCTGGGCCTCGATGCGCTGAGCCTGCGAACGCGTCTGCGTCGCGAGACCGTCGAAGAGAGCCTTGAGTCCGGCATCGTCGGTGTCTTCCTTGTAGGAGCCGAGCGCCTCTTCGATGCCGACCTGCGCGGCATGGGCGTCCTGAAGGTAACGGAGAGTACGGTGCTTAACGTCTTCGGCCATTTTGTTTTCTCGTTGGGTTTGCCCGGCCCCGCGAGGAGGCTCGGCTTACGAGGTTGGACGGGACCTTTAAGGGACGGGTTCCGTCTCCCAGGTTAAAGTCTCCTGGTTCGCGCCCGAGGTCTCCGAAGAGATCCGTCGGCTCAGAACTGGCTCGCCCTCTCCCGCCGCCCGATACCGAGAAGAAGGCCCACCGAAGCGAGACAGAGCCACATCGCCGTGCCGCCGTAGCTCAAGAAGGGAAGCCAGAGTCCGACGACCGGCACGAGCTGGAGGACCATCGCCATGTTCACGAACGTGTGGAACGCCATGATCGCGAACACGCCGCCCGCCGCCATGCGACCGAACGGATCGCTCGTGTGGAGCATCACCAGGAAGATCCGGTAGAAGAAGAAGGCGTACGCTCCCAACAGGAGGAGGCAGCCGACGAGGCCGCCCTCCTCGCCGATCACCGTGACCACGAAGTCGTTGTGCTGCTCCGGGATAAACCCCGCCTTCTTCTGCCCGCCTTGGTCGAAGCCCGCTCCCGTCACGCCGCCCACGCCGAAGGCGATCTCCGCGCGGTCGGTCTGCCAGTTCTTGCCGCGTACGTCCTTCTTTCCCGACCGGAGCCCTTCGATCCGTTCCGCCTGGTAGCCGTGCAGAAACCGGTCGCGCGCGGCGGGAACGGTGAACGCGGTCCCCGCAAGGAGGGCGACCACCGCGAAGAAGCCGCCGAGAAACCGCATCGGGACGCCGGCGACGAGCGAGACGGCGAACCACGCCACGCCTACCACGATCGTCGCTCCCAGATGGGGCTGGAGCAGGATCAGGCCCATAGGGACGGCCACGTGCAGAAGACCCAGGGCGAACGTCGAGAAGCGGTCGATGCGATCCTGCCGGTGGGCGTAGAACGCGGCGAGGGTCAGGACGATGAGCAGCTTCGCAAGCTCGCTGGGCTGGAACTGGACGCCTCCCGGAAGCGGGATCCACCGCTCGGCTCCCTTCGTGTGCTTGCCCAGGATCAGCACCGCCACCAACAGGACGAGATCCAGCGTGTAGAGCGCGCCCATCTTCTGTCGCCAGACCTTCGGATGGACGAGGGCGAGGAGGGCCATCGGAACGAGGCCGATCGCGACGTTGACCGCCTGCTTGGAGAAATAGGGCTTGGGCGGGCCGACGCCCGAGTCGCTGACGCTGTACATCGACATCATGCCGAAGACCAGCAACAGGAGGGTGGCGAACAGGAGCGGCCAGTCGATCCGGCGAACCTCCCGGCGCGTCTCGTCGGTCAGCGGGAGGGGAGCGCCTAACGTCGCCAAGCGTCCTCCACCGGACGACGGGACGAGACGTCGCCGAACGCCCGTCGGACGACGCCCCGTTCTTTGTGGAACCAGAACGTCATCCGCCGCTCGATCTCGGGGCGACCGGGGTCCACGCTCACGAAGAGGCGAACCTCGCTTCGGATCTCCGCGCCCTCCTTGCGGACCGAGACCTGTCCGTGGGCGGGCCGCGAGGCTCCCGCGTACGCGACCTTGCCGTCCCACCGCCAAGAGCCTCCTTCGCGGACGGGATACCGAAGCAGATCGATCCCGGGCGCGAAGGAGTCGACACCCGCCGTCACGACCCGAAACTCCGATCCCGTGCTTTCGTAGGCCTCGCGCTCCAAGGACTCTCCGTTCGCGGTCAGATCGATCTCGAGGGACGCTCCTTCCTTCCGGGTCTCCAGGCCGACCTCGAACTCCGTCGCGGCGCTCGCTCCCAGGCGGAGGATCGCCTTTTCGCCGGGGCTCGTTTCCGGTGCGAGGTCGGCGGCGGACGGCGAGAGAACCGCGCCGCCGCTTTCAGCCTTCGATGCGTGGCATCCCGCGAGAGCGGCCAAGGCCAAGAGGAAACCGCCTCGGCCCGGCGCGGATCGCCCTGGCCGGGGCCGCTCCCCGGAACCCACCGAGCTAACCGCCTTCCTTCTTGTCGAGTCCGATCAGCGTGGTTCGGGTCTCGCTCGCCTTTTTGCCGCCGCCCGACTCCTTCCGGACGGCCTCGATCAAACCGATGCCCCGTCCATAGATGGACGTTTCGACGATCTTCTGGGCCAAGGCCCCGGAGCCAAGCTGGACCTCCGCCCGCACCTCGAGCGTTTCAACCTTGCGGCCCAGGACGGTCTTGATCGCCCCGAGCTTCGACGTTCCCTTGATCGAGGTCTCGTCGGTTTTGACCGGCTCCTTGTCCTCCGTCGACTTGAGCATCGGGATCTCGCCGTAGAGCCAGGTCGTCGGATGGCCGTCGTACTTGAAGACGGGCATCGCAGGCACCAGCTGCATCAGGACGGTGCGCTTTACCCGCGGCTTCGAGAAGTCCACCGTGCCATCGGCCTGCTTCGCGTCGGAACTGCGTTCTTCCGACGAGCCCACGAGAAGCACGCTCGCGCCGTCGACGCGGTAGTACTGGGTGCCCAGAACCTGGTTGAACTGGCTTTTCTGGAGAATGGGCGTCGCTTCGGCGCCGTCGAAGGCGGCGGGCCTCGCGCCGACCTCGTCGACGTAGGTCATCTTGTCGTCGCCCTTCTTCGACTCGTAGATTCGCCGCTCGCCCGGAACGAGAGGGAAGAAGTCGGCGGCGGTGGCCGCCGCCTGCGTCGTGAGAAGGAGGGCGAGAAGGGTCATTTCTTCGTTCCGGAAGGACTCGTTGCGGGAGGAAGGGTGATTCCGGGCGGTAGCGACGTCGATCCAGTCGGGGCCGATCCGCTTGGCGAGGCCCCCGGAGTCGCGGAAGCCGCGCCGGGCTTCTCCGGGGCGGCGAGCTGCACCGTCACGTTGCGGGCCGGGGAGCCCTTCGTCTTGGGCGTGATCTTTAGGATCTGCTTCACCGCTCCCACGCCCCGAACGTACCAGCTCTCGGTCTCCAGGGTCACCGGGCCGCCTTGCATCGTGCCTTCGCCGGTGCTCGTGACGTGAAGGGCGTCGTCGAAGGTGCCGCCGGGAGTGGAGACGCGCTCCTTGCCGACGATCTTCAGGACGTTGTCCAGCACGATCTTCTGGTCGGCCATCTCCGTGTGGTCCTTCCAGCCGCCGCCCACCTCGAGTTTCGCCGGCATCTCGAGCGAGTGCGCCTTGATCTTGTTCGCGCTCGACTTCATCGTGTAGAGCCCGTCCGGTTCGAGTGAGAGAGTGATGTCGCCTTCGCTGGAAAGCGCGCCCGTCTGGGTCAGGACGTAGACGGCTTTGCCGTCTTCGATCTTGTCCAGGCGGATGGTCCGCGTACCGACGCTGGAACCCATCCCGGTACCGTCGAGGATCTCGAGTCGCATGGGCTTGTCGTTGCCCAGCCCGTAGTAGGCGTACGCGTCGTTCTTCAGGTCGTTCGGGAAGCCCGAAGGGTAGGACGCGGCGCCTCCGCCGGGGGCGGCGGTGGTGCAGCCGGCGAGCAGGAGGGCGAGAAGTGGGAGAGCCTTGATCATCTACTTTTTGTGCGTGTAGCCGGTGAGCGTCAGAAGGATCACCACGTTGCGACCGTCGTCGCCGGTCGTTTCCTGACGATATCGGACCATCCCGACGCCCGGCTTAAACCACGTCGTGTTGACGCTTTTGCCTCCGGGGAAGGTCGTGTTCGTCGTGATGGGGATCGCCGACATGGTCGCGTCGGCTCCCGTCATGGCCGTGTCGATCTTCTGGGGCGCGGCGACGTCGCTCGTCGCCTCGCCGTGCGCCACCTTGCCGTTGGCCATAAGGCCCTTTCCGCTCCAGCGGAACTTCGCCCCTTCCTTCAAGGGGAAAGGAGCCACCGGCTGAGGCGGGGTGTAGGGCGTCTGGTTCGGACCGCCGGAAAGCTGGTAGAGACCGTCGGGGGAGGATCGCCAGATCTGACGGTCTTGCACCATGCCGTCCTGTTCGAGGACCAGCAGCGCGCCGCCGTCGCCGCGCTTCGAGTCGACGCGGTACGTGAGCGAGCCTTGGTTCCCCCCGGTCGCCTTGCCTTTCTGGGTCGCCTGGACCTTCATCGCGTAGGTCCAGGCGTTGCCGACCTCCAGGGGCATCAGATCCCCCGCGCTCTTCAGATCCAGAGAGACGGCTTCCACCTTCGGCGGGGGTACGGGCGTGTACCCGGAAGCGCCGGAACGGCAGCCGACGAGCGTCAGCAAGGGTAAGGCGAGGAGGGTTTGTTTCATGCGTTCGGTCTAACGGGAGGCCGTGCCCTTGGCGGCTTTGATGGTGTCCACGGTCTCACGGACGAGCAGTTCGTCGGGCATCTGGGTGACGGTGAACTCGCTAAGGGCGAGCTCGTGCTCGATGCGGGGCGCGGCGACGGCCACGTCGTTCTCGACCAGGAGGATCTGGTCGCCCACGCGGTCCTTCGTGAACTTCCAGAGGCGCCGTCGCCCCTCGTCGCTCAGATCCACGGAAAGGTCGGAGAGAGTATGGCCGTCCGACGTCCTGTAGCTCTTGTAGCGGGCATCGTCGATAAAGGACTCGTTGACGACGACGGTCGCGTTCGAGAGCAGGCGGCGGGGGATGGCGAGCCGGTCGTTCATGACCGCTTGGGAGGTCATGTGCTGGAGCGCGCTCGCGACGTTCTCACGCTTGCCCGCGCTCTTGAGGAGACCGCTCGCCTCATCGGCGTAGTAGCCGGCCACCATCGCGTTGTCGGCCGCCTTATCCTTGTAGTGCGCCTCGACCGCCTTGATGAAGCCCGGCTTGTAGGGCTCCAGCGTCTCGCCGCGAACCACCCTCGGCTTGCCGTCGATGTTCACCGTCAGCTCGACCGGGGCCGCGACGACGATGCCGTTTTCCAGCGAGTTCCGGTTCAGGCGGGTGAGCGGCGTCCCGTCGAGACGGACGTTGAGGTCGCGCTCCAGCGCCGCCTTCTCCTTAGGATCGCCCGCGATCGCCTTGTCGATTCGTTCCTTCGTCCAGACGACGCGGGTCGTCGGCCAGCTATCGTCGTTCTCGTTGATGCTGTTCATCTTCATGACGAACGCGCCGAGGGACTTCGAGTCGCCCCGGAGTACCCCGAGCAGCTCGCGCATCGGAACGCGCTTTTTGATCGAGCCCTCGGTCGCGCCTTGGTTGGCCTCCTCCTTGCCGCCGAACCCGCTACCCTGGGTCTCGACGAGTTGGGCGACGTCGTTGGCGATGATGATCCGATAGCCCGCGCCCGGCGTGATCCCGATGAGATTGACCCGGCCCGGAGCGATCGGCTTGAAGCTCGCGTTTCCGATCAGGAGGTTGGACAGAGCCACCTTGCCGACGCAGGCCGCCCCGCCGAGGGCCAGAGCCGTGAGGAGAATAGAGGTCGAGACGCGCATAGTAGTCCTGCCGTTCTCAACGCCCGCGCGAACGGATTGGTTCGCGAGAGTGTACCGAAGAGGGCAAGGGGCAGAGGAAAGGGGCGTCGCCCTCTGCCCCTTGCCCTCCTAGTCCTTGTAGGGATCCACGATATCGTCGCTCGCCATCGCCACCCCGATCGGGCGCAAGGTATGCACGACGCGGATCGTCGGTCCCTGCTGGGGAAGGACCTCCGCGAGCCGCTTGTAGGCCTGCGGGGCCTCGTCTACGTCGGCCCCGCGAAGCTCGACGCCCCGCTCGCGAACCCAGGCCATCATCGCTTCCTTGGAGATCCGGCCCTCGCCCTTCTTCTTGCCCCAGCGGCTCCGGCCCGTCGCGGCGGTCCGGCTCATCACCCGGCCCGCGCCGTGGACCGTCGAGTAGAACAGCTCGCGCGACGCCGCCGACTCGAGCCCTTCCACGATCACCGCGTCGTCGCCCATCGAGCCGCCGACGAAGCCTTTCTGACCGGGCATCGCCGGGGTCGCCCCCTTGCGGCAGACCCAGTAGTCGCGCCCGTTGTGCGTCTCCTTCCAGGCGAAGTTGTGGTGGTTGTGGACCGTCTCGACGATCGGCGCGTCCAAGATCGCCGCGACCCGGTCGACCACCGCCTCGCGACCCGCGTAGGCGTAGCGCCCCGCGACGTCCAGCGCGTTCACGTACTGCTCGCCTAGGTCGGACTGGACCGCCAACCACACGGGCGTGGCGTCCATGTTCTCCGGCGCGTTCGTCGCGTCGAGGAACCAGGTCGCCGTCTTGTGGCCGAAGCCCCGCGAGCCGAAGTGGACGCCGACCCAGACCCGATCCTGCTCATCGGTGAAAAGGTCGACGTAGTGGTTGCCGCCGCCCACGGTTCCGAGCTGGCTCTGGGCGATGTCTTTCAGGGACTCCCCTTTCTTCGTCCGCTGCTGGAACGCCGGAAGCTCGTTCCACTCCGGCATGTCGAACAGCGCGTGCTCGACCGTCACGCCGTTCTTCTGGCCCAGCCCGAACGAGATCGTGCCCGCGATCCGGTCCATGATCGACGCGATGTTTCCCCGAACCTTGGAGGCGTCCACGTCGAGACGCGCGGCCAGGTTGCCGCAGGCGATGTCGTAGCCGACCGCCGTCGGAGAGACCGCGACCTGGGATGCGACGACGCCCCCGATAGGGACCCCGTTCCCCTTGTGGTGGTCCGCCATGAGAGCGGCGTATTCACAAGTCGCGCGGGCGCGCTCAATCTGTTCCAAGGCGCCTAGATCCACCGGGACGCCGCAAACCGGAATGTCACCGTACATTTCCATAGGGGGACCAAGGTACCTGTGGGGTTTAGGAGGAGAGGGACTTTCGCCCCGCCCGCCTCGTCGTCCGGTTCGGCTAGAGATCGAGGGTCGCGACGACGAACGTGTGGTCGCTCGGCTTCTCGCCCAGCCGCGCGTCCCGGTCGATGGTGCACTCGACGCACTTGCCCACGAGCGGCTCCGTCGCGTAGATGTGATCGATGCGCCAGCCAAGGTTCCGCTTGGCGGCGTTCGGGATCGTGAAATCGAAGAAGCTGTAGAGGCCCGGACCGGGATGGTGCCGGCGGAAAAGGTCGGTGAGCCCGAAATCGACGATCGTCGACAGTCGCTCGAACTCCTCGGGATGGTGGCCGATGCCCCCGAAGAAGCGCGGCGAATCGTAGACGTCGGCGGGCGTCGGGGCGACGTTGACGTCTCCCAGCCAGATCAGAGGCTGGGTCGGGCGGTAGCTATCATCGAGATAGCGGCGGAACCGCTCCATCCAGCGCAGCTTGTACGCGAACTTGTCCGACCCCACCGACGTGCCGTTGGGAACGTACGTGTTGATCACGGTGAGGCCATCGACGTCGCAGGCGATCAGCCGCGCGTCCTCGGGCATCGCGGGGTCCTCGAACCCTTTCCGTACGTTCGTCGGCACGGATCGCGAGAACGTCGCGACGCCGTTCCACGCCTTCTGGCCGTTGATGGCAGCGTGATAGCCGAGCTCGGCGAAGGGCTCGAGGGGAAACTTCCCGTCCTCCACCTTGGTCTCCTGGACCGCCAACACGTCCGGCTCGTTCGTCGCCATCCAGTCGAGCAGGCCGTCGAGCCGCGCCCGGATCCCGGCGGCGTTGTAGGTGGCGATGGTCATACGGCTATTCTGAAGCGCGGTGCCCGCCCACCGCTTCGACGCGCCCGCCGGACGCACGGGGAAGCGCCCGGAGGCTCTAGAATAATCCGTGCACCACGACCTTCTGCTCCGCGACGTCCGGCTTCCTTCCGGCCACGAGGCCGACGTGGCGGTAAGCGGAGGCCGGATCTCGGCCCTCGGCAGGGTCGAAGGGGACGCGGAGCGGACGGTCGAGGGGCGGGGGCTTACCCTTTTGCCGGGGGCGATCGACACCCAGGTCCACTTCCGCGAGCCGGGACTGACCCACAAGGAGGATCTCGAGAGCGGAAGCCGCGCCGCGCTGTTCGGCGGCGTCACCGCCTACCTGGAGATGCCCAACACCGATCCGACGACCACCGACGCGGCGACCCTCGCGGACAAGCTGCGGCGGGCCGAAGGGCGCTCGTGGGCCCACTACGGCTTTTTCGTCGGCGCGAGCACGGACAACGTCGACCGGTTGGCCGAGTACGAGACCCTTCCTGGAACGCCCGGCATCAAGATCTTCATGGGAAGCTCCACCGGCCCGCTGCTTGTGGGAAACGACGACGAGCTGCGGCGCGTCCTGCGCGCGGGCCGTAAGCGCTGCCCGATCCACGCCGAGGACGAACCGCGCAACCGCGCCCGCAAGGGCCTCGTGAGCGAGTCGCCCCACCCGCGCGAGCATCCCTTCCTTCGCGACGCGGAGAGCGCGCGCCTCGCCACCGAACGCATCCTGAGGCTGAGCGCGGAAACCGGAAGGCCGATCCATATTCTCCACGTCTCGACCGCCGACGAGCCGCCCTTGATCGCGGAGGCGAAGCGGCAGGGCCTCGGCACGACCGCCGAGGTGACCCCGCAGCATCTCTGGTTCGCCGCCGACGACTACGAGCGGCTCGGGACCCATCTCCAGATGAACCCGCCCATCCGGTCCAAGGAGCACCGGGAAGGACTCTGGCGGGCCCTGGAAGACGGCGTGTTCGACGTGTTCGGCTCCGACCACGCCCCGCACACCCTGGAGGAGAAGGCGAAGCCGTTCCCCGGAAGCCCGAGCGGGATGCCCGGCGTCCAGACCCTGATGATGGCCCTCCTCCGGTTCGTCCAGCAAGGTCGTCTCGGCCTGGAGACCGTCGTCCACATGGCCTGCGAACGCCCGGCCTCCCTCTACGGCATCGCGAACAAAGGCCGCCTGGAGGTGGGGATGGACGCCGACCTCGCCCTCTGGGACCTGGGGCGGACGATCGTGTTCGATCGGAGCATGGTCCAGTCGAGGTGCGGCTGGAGTCCCTACGAAGGCGAGACGCTCGCCGCCGCGCCGGAACTCGTCCTCGTCGGCGGGAAGGTCGCCCTGGAAAGCGGCGCCTTGGTGGAAGGGCCGAAAGGTGAGATGCTGAGCTTCGGAGGGTAGGACGGGCCCTTCGAAGGGCCGGCGAGGTGAGAGGTACCCTCTGCTCCGATGCCGAAGCTTATCCTCGTCCGCCACGGACAGTCGCTCTGGAACCTCGAAGACCGCTTCACCGGGTGGATCGACGTGCCCCTGACGCCGCTCGGGCGCGAAGAGGCGGCGAACGCGGGCAAGAAGCTCGCCGGAACGAAGATCGACGTGGCGTACACGAGCGACCTCACGCGAGCCCAGACCACCCTCGCGATCATGGTCGACACGATGGGGATCGAGGTCCCGACGATCCGCAACAAGGCCCTCAACGAGCGGCACTACGGCGATCTCCAGGGCCTGAACAAGGCCCGCACCGCCGAGAAGTACGGCGACGAGCAGGTCAAGATCTGGCGCCGCTCCTACGACGTGCCGCCTCCCGGCGAGGAGGGCGAGTCCCTGGAGATGACCGCCGCGCGCACCCTGCCGTTCTTCGAGCGCTGCATCCTGGGCGACGTCGCCCAAGGCAAGAACGTGCTCGTCGTCGCCCACGGCAACTCGAACCGCTCGATCGTCATGGCCCTCGACAAGCTCAGCCGCGAGCAGGTGCTGGAGCTGAACCTCGGCACCGCCGTCCCCCTCGTCTACGACCTGAGCGAGTCGGGCGAGGTGCTCGGAAAAGAGATCCTGTAAGGATCGTCGGCGAGGGGGGCAGACCGAGGAAAGGCGCTCCCCTCAGGCGGCCACCGGCCGTCCGAACGCGTCCCGGACGACCATGCCCGGCAGGGCTCCGTCCCGGAGCCGGGCGTTGAGCACGGAGTTCATCGAGACCTTCGGGTTCTGCGGGTAGAGGCAGACGCACAGCCGCTTCTGGGCTCGGGTGAGGGCGACGTAGAGAAGTCGAAGTCCCTCTTTCTGGTCGCGTTCCGCGCGGCGCTCGTCGAGGAACCGGTGGGCGAGCGGCTGGACGCGTCCGGAGCGGACGGCGACCATGTGGAGGCGCGGATCGACCAAGGACTCGCGCGGTCCGCCCCGGAAGCCCTGGATGGTGTCCGGGAGGACCACCACCGGAAACTCCAGCCCCTTCGCCTTATGGATCGTCATCAGGGTCACCACGTCCTCTGCCGCGTCGGCGGGGGCGTCGCCCTCCTTGTGCCGAACCTCCTGGATCTCCCAGATGCGCTCGGCGTACTCGCCGGGACCGAGTTCCGGTTCGCCGAGGGCGAGGGCGAGGAGCTTGCGCGCGTTCGCGACCGACTGCGCGCCGTCTTCGCGGCGCGCCATGTTCGTGAGGAAGGGCGAGGCGGCGAAGATCTCCGCCAGCGCCTCGCCCGCCGGAAGCCGGTCGGCCACGCGGCGAAGGGGCGTGTACCACTCCAGGAACTCCGTCATGCGTCGCCGGTCGTCCTCGGACGGCAACCGTTCCGGGTCGAGCCGCTCGACCACCCCGGAGCCGTCGGAGGCGAGAAGGACGATGGCGTCGAGCGAGAGCCCGGCGACGGGCGAGCGGAGCGCGGAGAGCAGGGAGAAGTCGTCGTACGGATCGGCCACCGCGCGCAGGGCGTTCGAGAGGTCGCGAACCTCCAGGCGCGTGTAGAAGCGCTCGGAGCCGCCCGCGATCCGGGCCGGGATGCCTTCGCCGTCGAGCCCCCCTTTAAGCCGCTGGGCCGCGTAGGCGGAACGTACGAGCATCGCGACGTGGCCCGGGCGAACCCCGCCTTCCTCCAGCATCTCGCGCACGTAGGCGGCGGTCGCGCTCGGATCGGGGGCGGCGTGGCGCCAGAGCTCGACGCCTTCGTACCCGGCGAAGGTCGCTTCGTCGTCGAGGCGGAACGGCGCGGGGGGCGGGGCCATCGAGGCGTACGCCTCGCCCCAGACGGAGCCGAAGACGTGGTCGACGAACCGGAGGATGCCGGGCTCGGAGCGCCAGTTCCGGGTGAGCGGCATCGCCCCTTCTGAGGTTCGAGACTGGAAAAGCTCCACGTCCGCGCCCCGGAAGCCGTAGATCGACTGCTGGGCATCGCCGACGACCATCGTCCGCGCGACGCCCAGCTCGCTGAACAGCCGGTCCTGTTGGGGGTTCACGTCCTGCGACTCGTCGATCATCGCCACGCGGTACTGGGTCGCCATGCGGGCGCGCACCGTGGCGTTCCGGGAGAGGAGGCGGACCGCCTCGGACTCCAGCTTCGTAAAATCGAGCGTCTGCCGCGCCGCCATCTCGCGGTCGAGCCGCCACCAGGCGGCGCAGGCGAGCTGCACGAGGCCGCAGGCCTGCTCCAGCGCCTCCGCCTCGGCCGCCGGATCGGGTTTGCCCGTGCACCAGGGGGCTCGGACGCCGGTCGCTTTGTGCGCCTGGAACAGCCTTTCCTGGAACGACGGCGCGTCGACGTTCGCCAGTACGGCGGCGGTCTCCGGCGGGAGCGTTCCCACGATCGAGTCCTCCCAGAAGGCGATCAGGGCGGCGGGATCGGCGTAGCGCTGGCGCATCTCCAGGGCGGTGACGGTCGTCCCGCGCAGCTCGCCCAGCACCCGCGCGACCTCCTCCTCCAGCCGCGCGTAGGGCGAGCGGCCCCGCTCCGAACCGGCGGGCGGCTTTCCGGCGAGGTGGGCGACGAGCCGCTCCGCGAAGGGCTCCTCTTCCAGGTCCGAGGCGAGGGCCTCGCGGACGCAGGCGGCGGTGAGCCGCCGGGCGGCGGCGTCGTCCATCACCTCGAACGCCGGGTCGAGCCCGGCGGCGAGGGCGTTCTCCCGCAGCAGGCGCTCGCAGAACGAGTGGATCGTCTGGATCGGACCCGTCTCCGCGGTCTGGGCCGCGTCGAAAAGCCCCCGTTCCCTCAGGGCCCCCACGATGCGGCCTTTCATCTCGGCGGCCGCCTTCTTCGTGAAGGTGATCGTCAGGATCGCCTCCGGCCCGACGCCTTCCTCGACGACGTGCCGAAGGTAGCGCTCGACGAGGACGCGCGTCTTGCCCGCGCCCGCCGAGGCGACGACGACGAGGCGAGGATCGGTGGAGAGCACGACCGCCTCCTGCTCGGGAGTCAGGCGGATGTCAGGCATCGCCGCCTCCCAAGGTTCGCAGGTCCGCTCCGAACGGCGAGTCCTCCTCGCCGAACGAGCGGGAGCGGCGGCACAGCTCGCCGAACTCGCAGGTGTCGCAAGGGTCGCCCGGAGTGGGTCGCATGTCGCCCGTCTCGACCGTGCGCAGGGCGTGCCGCAGGGACTCCTTCACGCCCTCGAAGAACACGCGCCGCGCGAGGTCCGGCGTGTCCTCGTCCACGAGCCACTCCATGTCTAGGCCCTCGGCGGCGACGCGGCGCACGGCCCCCCGATCGAGCCGCAGACGCGTCCGCCGCCCGCCCGTCGATTCGACCTCCAGCTGGACCGAGGCGCCCGGCTCGTAGAGGGCGAGGAGGTGAAGGCCGTAGAAGAGGCGGTCGGCCTCCGTCAGGTCTTTGACCGGCGGCACCGACCCGCCGTACAGGTGCATCGTCTTCGTCGCGCCGTGGCGCGTCACGCCCGGAGCCACGCCGGAGAGGGTGACGCCGAGCGGCATCGCGGAGCGGACGCCCTCCTCCCCGAAGGCCACGTTCAGGCGCAGGGAGCCTTCGTCGGTCGGCCAGTAGCGGCGGGCGGCGAACTCGCGCCGGAGCCACTCGGCGACGAGGCGCTTGCCACCCGCCCTTAGCAGCGGGATCTCCCACTCGGGCACCTCGCTCGCGAGCAGGTCCAGCTCCGCCTCCAGGGCGTCCTCCAGGGCCTTTTTCGCGGTCTCGTGGTCGGGCGCGGCGAGCAGGCGCGCCGACTGGGGAAGGGCGCGCAGGCGGTGCCACCGCTGCTCCTTCCGGTTCGGGCGCAGGTTCAGGCGGTGCCGGGCGGCGTAGAGGAAGGGGCAGCGCAGGGCGTCCCGAAGCTCGGCGGCGGTGCGGACGCCGCCTTGCGAGGCGACGAGGGCGCGCGCCGACTCGTTGGCGAGGGCGGTGGGGGCGGGGCGCTCTCGGGGCGCGTCGAGGGCCGCCCGCATCGCGCGATCGGCGGCGGAGAGGCACTCGTCCGCCGGGGGGGCGAGAAGGGTCCGGGCCAGGGTCGTCCGGGTCGCTCCGCCCGCCGCCAGGGCGGCGGCCTCCAGGTAGAAGGCGGGCACGTTGTCGCGCGCGTCGTCGGCCTCGGGATAGCTGAGGACGAGGCGGTGGGTGGCGGCGGCGCAGACGCGGTAGAACTCGTCGCGCTCCTCGGCGGCGTGGTCCTGGGAGAGGGGAAGGGGCGGCTCTCCGGAACGCGCCTCGGAGATCAGGCGCCTCTCCTCGTCTCCGAGGATCGGGTCTTGGGAGGCCCGGCGCGGGAACGAGCCCTCGAGCATCCCGAGGACGAACAGGGTGTGGACCCCCGTGAGCGCGGCGGCGTGGGTCGCGACCGGAACGCCGACGTCCGGCGTGGGGACGCTGACGTCGGCGGCTTCCCAGAGAACCCGGCACCGGCGCGCGAAGCCGGGAAGGTCCATCGACGAGGCGCCGAGGGCGCGTTCCACCGACGCCTCGTTGGCGAGGGCGGTCTGCATCGCGGAGAAGGCGCGCACGTCCCGCGCGGAGTCGTAGGCCTCGCCGCCGTAGGCGCCGTGCCAGGGAAGCTCGTGGACGAGGGCGCGGAGCCGTATGGGGAGCTGCTGCAGGTCGGAAACAGCTGC